>CAZCJL010000010.1:0-62929 GCA_964498785.1 uncultured Cytophagia bacterium
CAGCAACCCCAGGTCCTATTGGGACTGGTATTCGATCGGCGGCAGGTGGCGCGGGATGTTCAAGATCCGGGGCGAAAGCCTGCGGTTGGAGAACGGCATCGGGGAGCCCGGCGTGGGCGAGCTGATCGCCATGGAGAAGGGCGAGAGCCTCAAGACCTACTCCACGCGGGATGTCGACATCGTCCGTAAGGACCAGCTCGACTGGGAGGCCATGGAGGCCAAGGCCGAGGAGCAGGCTTTGCTCCATTACCGCGTCTATCGGGCGTTCTGGAATCAAGGCTGCCCGCACAACTTCAGGTTCCAGGACCCGGAAGACGAGGACAAGTCGGAGTGGATGAATTTCAGCGTCGAGACTCTGGCCGAACATGTCGGGCTTTGCGACCGGGAGCGGAGCGGGGAGGTCACCGAGGACAGCCCGTACTGGCAACACGTCCAGGACTACATCGCCGCAGGCAGCCTGCAGACAGCCATGCTCAAGCATGCGGACGCTGTGGAGAAGCAGGCCGCCGAAGCCAAGACGGCGGGTCGGCCGAACTTCCTCTTCTCGAGCGAGTTCGTGCACACCCCGGAAGACCTGATCATCGGCGGTGTCGATGAGATCATCCGGTTCTTCTTCAGGGAAGCGACGCCCTACGTCCAGATCTTCAAGAAGTGCCCGGGCACCGCCGAGCAGTGGTGGACCGAGTTCAAGTGGAACTATCCGCTGATCTCCAGCTACGCCCTGCTCACCACCGACGGCGAATGGAAGGCTCCTGGCGAGATGGGCTGGTGGGGTTGCTCCAGCGACACGCTGGAGGACCGGATCAAGCACGCGCGAGAGAAGGAGCAGTTCTTCCGCGACCTGCCGGACGAGACCTGGCTGGTCAACGTCGACTGCCACATCTGATGGTGAAGAACCGGAAGGCGCTGGCTCTGCTCGTAAGAGCAGAACGAAACCATGCCGGGTCGAAGCAGGAACTAAACCGAGAGCGTGCTCACATACGCTCACAAATTAGAAAGCAGAAGAATCATGGGTGACATGGGCCCCCCGACCAAGCCCCGCACCGGGTACACGCTGGAGATCAACTTCGGCGACATCCCCGAGGAGTACCGCGAGATCCCGGAGCACACGCTCCACGCGATCCAGGCCTACGTCGAGCTCCGCCAGGCCGGCGGGCACTTCCTCAACGCCCTCCTGTCCAACGACCTGAGGGCGGCGGTGACCCACGCCGACCGCCAGCACCGGCAGTGCCTCTGCGCGCTGACCGTGCTGCTCTGCAACCGGGTCCCCGCGCACTGCTGGGGGTGTCCGCAGACCGTCGAGAGCTGGCTGCTGGGCGTGACCAAATGAACTGGCCATAGCTGCCTCGGGGTCCTCCGTGACCGAACCCACCGCGAGGAACATCATGACCGAAACACAGGAAGCGATCGAGACTCCGGTCAAGGAGCTGATCCACCAGACCAAGGCCGCGATCAAGGAGAAGGCCGAGGAGCAGAAGGCCGAGAAGCGGGTCTACCGCTCCGATCACCGCCTGCTGCCGGAGGGCACGCCCGCCTACCGGCTGCAGTGGTCGCTCCAGGCCCGGGCGGCCGAGATCACCCGGCTGCTGGTCTACTACCACCAGCTCCGGGAGACGGGGAAGCAGAGTTCGCATTTCTACCGGGACTGAGCTCGGTAAAATCTGGCCATGGACTGCAAATACAAGCTCCACGGTCAGTGCCACAACGCTCGGAACGCACGCCGCCCTCGTTGCACGCACGACGAGGGCGGTGAGTGCGATTTTCGTGCGTTGGTCATACGGCCCCGGCTCACCGAGTCGGAGCGACTGGAGACGATCGAGGACGAAGAGGAATGTGATGAGTGAACGATCGCACGTGGCCCTGACCGCGTGCTTCTACTGCGGGGAGGGCAACGAGATCCTCCTCGCCACCCGGTACCGTCGATCGGCAGCCTGATGAAGTTCAGCGGCGGTCACCTGGACCCCCGCGAAGCCCAACGCCTGCTCGACGTGATCAGGAAGGTGAGGGACTACGAGTTGCGGCTGGCGGACCATGTCTGACGGCAGCCTGGCTGAGGAGCGGACTGCAGCTAGTTGCGGTCGATGAAGGCCTCGGCCATCTTCGGCCAGGCGTTGGCCCGGTGGAACAGGGCCATGCACGCGAAGTTGATCGCGTGGACGATGTCGTCCGTCCGACGGGCGGAGCGCTTCACCAGCCGAGTCGGGCTGCCGCGGGGGTTCTCCGTCACCTCTTCGTAGATGTGGAGGAAGTCCCGCAGGTGATCCTCGAGCCACGGCTGGTGGGCAGGCAACCGGACGACGCCCCGCTTGATCAGCTCGCAGAGCAGGAGGATCGAGCGGGGCTTGTCCAGGGAGTAGCTGGAGCGCACGCCGCCGTGCGCCGGCTTCTCGTAGAAGACGATCGGTCGGCGGGGCGACGCCACGCAGTAGGTGAAGGGGCAGGTCAGTTCACGGGGCCAGCCAAGGGCCCGCATCGCGTTCTCCTGCACGTTCCCCTGGCCCCCGTAGTCCAGCGCCACCCAGTCGCACTGGGCCTCGGCCGCGACGTTCACCGCCATCTCCGGCTCGTGCGAGCTGTCGATGGTGTAGGGCACCTTGTGCAGCCACCGGATGTCGATGCAGCCGTCGGCCGTGATGCCGGCCAGGGCCATGGCCGTGTTCGAGATGAAGTCGTCGGAGTCCGTCGGCTTCTCCTTGCCCCGGCCGCCCCAGTCGATGCCGAGCGCCGTCATCGGATAGCGCGAGGCCTCGAACCGCAGGCTGCCAGGCTGGAGCGGCGGGCAGACGCACGCGTCCTCCACCTGCTGCTTGGTGATGATCTTGGCGCCGATATCGTAGGACTCGCCCAGGACCTCGTTGAAGAAGATGTAGGCCGGCTTGTCCCGCTGAATCTCCTTGAGCACCGTCCAGGCGGGCGGGCTCTCGTAGTGCATGGGCAGGATGGGCTGCGGGACGTGGTACCCGGCGAACGTCAGCTGGCGCTCGGGGTAGTCGTGGACCCAGAACCCGATGCGGGAGTCGACCGGCTTCCCGCACTTCGCACAGACCAGGGTCAGGTCGCCCAGCATGTTCAGGAGGTCGCCCTCGTCGCCCTTCGCCCCGGCCACGCACCGGTTCTCGTGCCTGCAATTCAGGCAGGGGATGTACCAGTGGGCCTGGCTCGAGTCCTCCCACAGGAGGTGGGCCGTGTTGTCGAAGGTCTTGGGCGTGCCGGTGTAGCGAACGATCTTGTAGCGCGAGGCGCCCATGCACTGTTCGATGACCGGCAGGTCGCTGACGTCCATGTCCTGCATCTCGTCGCAGTTGCGCACCAGGACATTAGCAGCGAACAGCGTGTGGTTTTCTCGCAGACACACGTCGTAGACGGGCTTCTCGCCTATGTACTCGATACCTGTGACTTCAGCTGCTCGGAGCGGCGCTTCCGCCACTCCCTGCGATACGCCAACTGCTTCGCGTGCCGCTCCGGGTCGCTGCGAACGCGTCGCTGCTTCTCCCGACCTCGAGCGCGTTCGGCCTCGAGGTTCTGCTGGTAGCGCTCCCGCGTGCGCGAGTTCTTCGTCTCGCGGTTCTCGGACCGTGCCATGTGCCGCTGGTTGCGCTGACGCCCCTGCCAGCGTAAGCAGTCGGGGGAGCCGCAGACAGCGTTCACCCCACCGACCTGGTTGTTCTTGGCCTGGAACTCCGTCCCACAGCTCGGACAGGTCAGCGTCGGAGGGGCTGGAGTGGGCTGGATCTTGTAGCGCATCGAGTCGACGACGTACGGACTCAGCTGCTCGGCCAGCCTCCGTAGTCCGGCGAGGGACAGCCGTACAGACCAATACTTTCCCCGCTCGCTCGACACTGAAGCGTCGAACCCCATCGAGGTCAACCAGGACGCTATCAGCTGGTTCTCCTCGTGCGAGAAGCCCTGCGTGTTCAGCACCCCGTGTGTCCGACCGCAGTGGCCGTCGTCCATCCAGGCCCAGGCCAGCCCCTCCAGGGTCAGCTGTTCCAGCCACGCTGCCGTTACCCGCTTCTTCCCGCCCGGGTAGCACAGCGCCCAGATCGGCTCGAACAGCTCGGTCGTCAGAGTGGTGAAGGCCCAGGTGGTGGACCCGTGACCTCGGTTCACGAGCTGTTTGGGTGGCGTGCGTACCAGCTCCCTGAGAGCCTGGTACTTCGCCGTCAGATACTCGCGTTGAGGCTCCCCCTGAGCTGCCCGGTAGCGCGGACGTAGACCGGTTTTGGACATGTTCCCGTCGCCTAGCAATGTGCCCAGGATCAGCTGCTGCTGCGATGAGGTCAGCGACACAACACCAGCCTGACTCAGTCGCGATGATTTCATGGTCTGACACCTCCAGGGTATCGCCGGACGCCAGGGAGAGGCGCCATACAGGCCGCACACCTTGCATCACGACGCGCGATACCTCGTTAGAGGTTATTCCACGCTCACTGCAGCTCAAGATCTGATCACCGGCTTGCAGATATTCTACCTGGCGCGTGCTGCCGTCGGCCATGGTCACGGGAGTGCCGGCCGCCAGGCAGTCGATCTCGTCGGCCGGGATGCCGCGGACGCGCGACGGGTCGCCCGAGCTGTAGGAGTAGTAGAGCGTCGACCGGTTGCCCAGCGACCGCTGCAGGACGCTGTCCGTCTTCAGGTCCCCGACCAGCTTGTGGCGGATGGGGGACGCGACGATGAACGGCCGCACGTAGTTGTGGCTGAACTTGCGCACCTGCTCGTAGAGCGGCATGACCGTCAGGATGTTGTAGTCGGGCTGGATCCGCGCCCGCAGGATCTGCGACGCGGCCTGGGAGGTCGATTTTGACACCTGACGCCCGCACATCAGCATCATGCGGCGGGCCACGTTCTTCATCTTGAAGAACGGCTCGAACATGAAGTGCGACCAGTTCAGCGAGTAGGGCTGGGAGCGCAGATTGAAGATGAACGGCAGGAGCGGGGCGACGGAGCCCCCCTCTTGCAGCGTGGGCATGAACCGCTGAATCAGCTGCTGGACCTGACGGTCGTTCTGCGGGCGCCGCTGGAGGGAGGTGCCGGGCGGAAGTGCTAGCTGGGCCATAGCCCGATCACCATATCCTCATCACCGCTTTTCACAACAACGACCATGACATGAGCTTAGTGGACGTACTCTCGATCTACGCTCCCTACTAGCCGCGCGGCCGCCTGAAATCTGTCCGCGCGGACACAATCTTCAGGGCTGAGACCTGAAGCTGCCCGGTGAGCACCCCGGCAACCGCCGGGCAGCCACCTTCCCGGGGCAAAGGACTTGGCATGTCCGCCCGACGACCCGGGGCGCGCCCGCGGCGCCCGAACTACCTGACCGCTCTCAATGCGGTCTTTTCCGTGCTCTTGACCCTTGGTGTCCTGATGCTGATCGTAGCAGTAGTGGGTGCGGCCGGCCGCTTTGTGGCGAAGGTCGTGCCCGCGCTTCTGGCCATAATTGTAGTCTATGTACCCGCGGCGTATGCTTTCGTCGGGGTCGTGCACTTCTACCTTTGGCTACGAGATCGCTAGACGCCGACGATCAGCTGACCAGGGTCCAGAGGGGCTGGGCGAGACCCAGCCCTCTTTTCTTGATGGAGGACCGTCGTGGATGATCAACGACCGGAGGTCCGTGACCCCGTGGGCCTGCTCGCGTGGTACCGACGCCGGTTCTACCCGGCGGAGAGCGAGGGCCCCTTCGAGTGGGACCGGCTCTATGGGCTCCTGACCTCCTGGCAGAACGAGTTCAACAGGCTGAACGGCCGGCCGTGCCTCGGGCTGCGCTTCATGCACCTCGAGCAGCCCGGTCGCCAATACTGCTACCAGCCGTTCTGCCCGACATGCTGGCACCGACGCCAGGCAGACATCCTCACCGCTCTCCGGCTCTGCGGGTCGTGGCCCTGCCCGTACCTCAGGGAGACGTGGTGGGTGAAATGGGACGAGGAGCTCCACCCGCTGCTCGTCCGTCGGTTCAAGGCCCGCAAGAGCGACGCCTACCGGCTCCTGGCCTACACGCTGAACGTCGAGGCCCAGGCGCCGGTCCTGACCTACGAGGAGCAGCGGTCGGATCCCGAGTTCCACGGAGAGCTTTCCTACCAGCTGCTCGGGCTGTTCATGGCTGAGCGGCAGGTCAGGGATCTGGGTACGATCGAGGGTCTGGGGCCTGACCAGGCACACGTCTACCAGGGCCAGGAGCTGGTTGGCATCATCAACCGTCAGACGGTCGATGACTTGCCAGGAGCGTGGCTCAGCCACCTCAGGCACCCGTGGGACTACAGGCAGCACGGGATTTTCGAGAGGTATGTCCGGAGATTCAGATCGGAATGGCCCACAGGCAGAAGTTGGGCCTACGTCTCCAAATCCCGGACATTCTACGAGAGAGAAAGTGCTTCCACGCAGGACGTCCCCGGACATTCTACGAGATAGGGCACGACGTAATTCTGCTACTAACCACCATACGCGCTTGAAACGCGGACATTCTACGAGAGAGGACGACACTTTTCAGGCGTGTCGCAACCGGTTGCGAGGTACTCCCCGGACATTTGGGGAGAGACTTCGTAGGCTTTCCCCTTCTCTCGCTGCGCTCGTTAGGGGAAAGACCTCCCGTAAGGGCTCTCGTCAAATGTCCGGGGAAGCAAAACCCGAGTCGATAACGACTCTAAACCTGAGGAGACGTCCATGGCGACGAGATCCACCCCGAAGGCCGCTCCTGCGGCCAAGAAGCCGGCTGCGAAGACCCCGGCCAAGAAGCCGACTACCCGGAAGCCTGCGGCCCGTCGCACGGCCAAGGAGGACAAGGAGGACAAGGTGGCCGAGCCCCGGAAGCCGGAGCCCGTCCTGCCGAAGTACGGGGACAAGGGGGCCCGGGCCCTGCCCTCGAAGAAGACCTGCGAGGCCTTCGCCCGGGGCGAGGGCGTGCCGCCCCTGAAGCTGACCCGCGAGCAGCAGAAGAAGATCCTCGAGGCCGAGCCGCCCGAGGTCCAGAAGCCGGCTCCCCTGGACGACCAGGGCCTGCCCCAGAAGCCGAAGGAGGCCTACGTCTGCAACTCGAGCCACGACGGCATGGAGCACGCCCCCGACTGCCGGTGCCAGAAGTGCACGTGCGACGAGCTCGAGGCCGGGCCGCCGCCGCCCACCCGCCCCAGCCTGGGCGCCGCGCCCCGGATGCGGACCCACCGGATCTACGACGACCCGTCCTTCCTGGCCGATCCCTGGACCCCGGTCCAGCTGGCCTGCCACGCCATGATCGACACCCTGGCCCAGATGCGGACCGACACCATGATCCGCCGGCGGCCGGTCGACGAGAGCGACATGCAGGACCTGGTGAAGCTCCAGACGAAGGTCGACAAGCTGGTCAGCATGCTGTCGACCAACGTCAACAGCGAGTTCGGCGACTACCACCGCCAGCAGGACCCCGCGCCCTCCAGCTACAAGTCGGCCTCCAAGGGCCCGACGCTCGTCCTGGGTGTCGGCACCTGCCCGGAATGCCGGGGCTCCGGCTACCTGGGCCCCGAGGGCATGGACGAGAATTGCCGGGACTGCGGGGCCACCGGCTACCGGGACAACTGCCTGCACTGCGGCACCCCGATCGGTCTCGACTCCAAGCTCAAGAAGCGGTGCGTGGGCTGCGGGCGCCGGCTCTAGCCCGTCGGACGGTTGAGCTGCACCGACCCTCCTGGAACATGCTTCCAGGAGGGTCGGAAAATGGCTCAGTTCATCACGCTTCCAGGCACCGTGGAGTCGGAAGGCAAGCACCGCCACCTGGCGGACGACCTGATCTTCGACCCGTTCCCCGAGCTCTTTGATCTCGGGTTCCAGCGGACGACGACCTTCGTCAGTGTGAAGGACGAGAACGGGGTGGAGGCCCAGCGTCAGCTGCTGGACTCCAACGGGTTCGTGGTCGTGCCGAAGGGCTGGCCGTCGGACGGATACAGCATCCCGAACGGCCTGCAGTGGCTGGTCGGGAAGCGGCATGGTTCGGGCTGCGAGGCGGCCTACATGCACGACTGGGTGATGGGCGCGCTGCGCCTGTCCGACATCGACCAGGGCCTGGCCGGGGACCGCATGTTCCTGTGGGGTATGAGGGCTCGGGGAGTTTCGTGGTTCCGGAGGCGCCTCTACTACCGGGCGGTCCGGTGGTTCGGCGACGCCTATCGGTGCTACCTGGACTGGAAACAAGGTAGGTAATGACCAAGAAGTTCGAGGAGCTGGCGGAGGAGGTCGAATCGAGCCTCAGCCAGCTCAGCGCGTGCAGCGACAGTGGATCGCTGCACGCGACCATCGAGCACCTGCGAACGGTGCTCGTGAGTCTGCGGTACGACGTGGACAACGGCAACTACGAGGGCGAGGAGTGCGACGCGCTCCGCCAGCAGCTGCTGGGCGAGCTCGAGGAGCTGGTCAAGGGCATCGCCCCGATCCTGCAGGCGCTGCTCGGGGTGCTGGGCGACGCCAGTAACCTGGACCGCGACTATAATGGGGCGAGAGGGATTTTCCTTCTCGCCCACACACGGCAACTTACGCCGTATTCGGACCCCAACGTTACCGTTGGAACGGATTAGAGTAAGTGATGCCTGAGCCCGCTTTCATCGTCTGTGGCGACGCCCATCTGGATTCACTGATCTGGAAGGCCCGCCACAAGATCACCGGGGACGCCGAGGCCGCCTTCAAGGCGGTCGTCGACCTGGCGATCGAGCTGCACCTGCCACTGGTGCTGGCCGGTGACGTGTTCGATCACGTCAACCCGTCGACCCCGATCATCCTCTTCTTCCGGCAGCAGATGGACCGCTGCCAGGAGGAGTGCGTCGACGTCTACTTCATCCAGGGCAATCACGACAAGCGACGGGAGGACGTCCCGCTGGTCAGCGCCCTGCACCACCACCCGAAGTGGCTGGACATGTACGCGAGCCCCGACCTCCCGGGCGGGCCGGTCTCGATCGGCGGCGTCTGCTGCCAGGGCCTGGACTACGACACCCGCGAGCGGATTCAGGAGAAGATCGGGTCGATGCACAACCGGCGCCGGCCCGACGTCCTGGTCATGCACCAGGCGGTGAAGCAGCACCTGCGGTTCGAGGACGCGTGGAACGCGGACCTCGAGTGGGTGCCGGAGGACGTCAAGCTGATCGTGCTGGGCGACCTGCACGCGCAGCTGCAGAGCTCGGTCCGCGAGGGCCAGGAGGCGGCCTACACCTGCTCGACGCACCCCCGCAACCTGCGGGAGCTCGAGTCCCACCACTGCCTGGTCGTGAACGAGGATCTGACCTGGTACCGCGAGGAACTGCCGGTCCGGTCGATGCGTGAGTTCCGGCTCACGGCCAACGACCAGATCGCCGAGGTCGAGCGATGGCTGAGAGAGTGTCCGCGCGGACACTTTCCGCCGGTCGCCTGGCTCAAGCACACGCCGGACGTCCAGTCCGAGTGCATGCGGCTGGAGGCCGAGCAGGATACCGCGATCATCGTCCGCGAGGGCTATACGGCCGTCAGCGAGATGGAGATCGAGGACGTGCTGGAAGAGGCGGTCGACGCCGACAGCCTGATCAACATCGAGCAGCTGCTCGGGACGCTGATCGACCCGGAGACCGACGAGGAGGCGTTCTCGTTCGTGCTCGAGCTGATCCGGGAGGGCGAGTCCGTCCTGGATGTCATCCGCCGACGGCGCCAGGAGGCCCTGGCTGAGGAGCATTGATGGCAGCCCATGCCTATTACGTGATGCAGGCGAACATCAGCCGAGAGCGGCTGACGGAAGCCGGCATCGAGATCATCGGCGAGCACGAGCTGTCCTTCGATCCGGCCGCCCCGGACGAGAAGCTGGTGTGCTGGGTGATCCCTGCGAGCGGGGTGGAGCGCCTGCGCGACTTCACGTACAACGTGCAGGTGGTCCCGCTCGACCATCTCGACGAGCGGAGTTCGTTCGTGGCCATCGCCAACCCCGATGGCTCGCGGGCTCGGCCCGACGCCGACCCCCGGACGATCAAGCTCGTCCGCTTCCTCGCCTGGAACCGGAGCCCCGAACAGCGGGCCAGGTTCAAGGAGATCATCGAGCAGGAATTGGTGCCGGTTGTCGGGGACGTCAACGTCTTCCATAACCCGCAGCCGTTCGTCCGGCCGCCGGGTGACGCGGGCCGGGGCCTGATCCTGCACCTGCATTCGTCCCCGGAGCACGGGCAGTACGATCTGCCGCAGGAGCTGTGGGGCCTGAGCTACGCCCAGCATCTGACCGACCGGACGGCCGTCGGCCTGTGGATGGACGGTACTCCGTTCTACAGCCGCGAGGGGGTGGAGATCGGCGCGATCAAGGATCGCAACGCCTACATCTACCTCGACCCGACACACGCCCCGCACACCGACAGCGATCTGCGGGACGACATCTTCCGGCATATCTGCAAGACGATCGCCGAGCAGATCCGCAGCCCCGGCGGCCTTCCGTCTCACGAGGCGGTGCGTCTGAACTATGTCGAGAAGTGCATGGGCCGGGCGAACGTCGAGAAGCGGAAGCTCACGAGCCGGGTCAGTGAGCTCGAGTCGAAGATCGAGGAGCACCAGAAGGAGCTGGCGAGCGCCCTGCGCGAGTACCGGCAGACCGACGGTCAGCTGCGGCACTTCGACCAGTACGTCAGTGACATGCGCCGTCGTCTGGGCCTGGAGTTCGACAAGCTGGCTGAGATGCCGAGTTTGAAGTCGGTCTCCTGGCGCGGCGAGATGCTGATGGTCGAGACCCGGATGATCTTCTGCATCGACCCGCGTACCGGGCACGAGCATGAGATCGGCGAGATCAGTATCGTGATCGACGGCGAGCGGGCTCAGGTCCGCTTCCGCAACCAGACGCACCAGATCAACGGCCTGGAGCCGAACATGCAGGCGCCGCACGTCTTCCCGACGGGCAAGGCCTGCCTCGGCAACATGGACTCTGCGATCCCGCCGCTCATCGCGAAGTTCGAGTGGGCGGCGGCCATCCACATGTGCCTTCACTTCCTGCGGGACGTGAACGTGGCCGATCCGGCAGGTAAGCACATCGACAAGTGGCCGGTACACCGGACCAAGGACCAGATCGAGGCTGAGCGGAACCAGACTGAAGAGGAACGACGCGCGGCTCTGGCCGACGCGGCGGCCTCGACGGCCGACCAGACCACAGCGACGGCGGAGGTCTAATGCTGTTCTTATCACCGCCGACGGACTCGTTCGATACGACGTTCTACGGCATTCCCACGATCATCATCACGCAGCAGTGCTCCATCGACATGTGGCACATAGTGCAGATGGTCGACATGGAGGTCGGCTGGCTCTGCGTCTGCAACGAGACGGAGAAGGGCGACTTCATCCTGTCCGAGGTCGTGCTCCCGACCCAGGAGTGCCACTCGGCGACCACCGAGCTCACGGCCAGCGGCCTGATGGACGTTGGCATGCAGCTGCTGAACGAGGACGATGCCCGGGGCATCGACCCGAAGTCCGAGGAGTACCGCTTTAATCACCTGACCTGCTGGATGCACTCGCACCACACGATGGGCGTGAGCCCCAGCGGCCAGGACGACAAGCAGATGGCGGACTTCTGCCGGATGGGCGGGGAGCGCAACGCGGCCTACGTCCGGGGCATCGCCAACAAGGCAGGCCTGATCGAGTTCACGGTCTACTACCGGTGCTCGAAGACCTGGAAGGTCATCAAGGACGTCCCGTGGCAGGTTCAGCACGAGCCGCTGGCCGAGGTCAAGGACCGCTGGGGCAGCCTGATCAAGGAGCGGGTCGGCCGCCTCGGCCCCTCCCGCGTGAGCTCCGTCCGTGCTCCGATCGTCGGCGCCAGCCCGAAGGGCGGGCGTGGCGGCCGCGGCGGCCGCTGGGGGGCGTGACATGGCGAACCTCGTCGACCCCCTTCGCCACATGTCGGTCTTCAGCCCGGCGGCCTTCGGGCACCGTGAGGTGCATGTCGTGGGTTGCGGGGCGACCGGCAGCCGCATAGCGATGGAGTTGGCCAAGCTCGGAGTGCAGTGCCTGCACCTCTGGGACTTCGACCGGGTCGAGGAGCACAACATCGCGAACCAGCTGTTCGGCGTCCGCGACGTCGGCCGGACCAAGGTCGAGGCGCTCGAGGACCGGATCTTCGCGGACACCGGCCTGGAGTGCATCGCGCACAACGAGCGGGTGACGGCCGAGACCAGTCTGCAGGGCGTCGTGTTCCTGCTGACCGACACCATGGCCAGCCGGCGCGAGATCTGGGATGGCGCGATCAAACTGAAGCCCTGGGTGGACGTGTTGATCGAGACCCGGATGGACAAGTACGAGGCTCGGGTCTACACCGTCAACCCGACCTCGCCCGCCGAGTTCGAGTTCTGGGAGCGCACGCTCTACTCGGACGACGAGGCGACGACCTCCCTCTGCGGCAGCCGGGTCAGCATCGGCCCGACCGCCGCACTGATTCAGGCCCACGCCGTGTGGGCGATGATCAGGTGGTTCAACTGGTACGAGAACGACGACGTTCAGGCACCGGATACCGAACTGCTGCTCTGCATCAACCCGCCGGTGGTCATGGGGCACACGCCCCGATTTGCGCTTCGCTGACCTTGGCATTCCTCATCATCATTCACCAGCATCAGGAGCATACCATGCAGGTACGCTGCGGACTCGTCACCTCCGGCATCGACAGCTACGACGTCCCGGACGACGCGACGGTCGGTCAGGTCATCGAGCTGGCCGGCCTCGACACCACCAACATGGAGATCAAGCTGAACGGCGAACCGGCCGACCTCGGCACGGGCGTCGTCGAGGGCGACACGATCCTCCTCGCCACCAAGGCCAAGGGCAACTAGCCCGTGCGCCTGGGCCGTCTGCGACTCAGGAACATCGGTCCGCACCGGGAACTGGACATCGAGTTCGGCCCCGGCATCAACGGCATCGTCGGCTCCAACGGCTGTGGCAAGTCCACGGTCCTGGATGCCATCACGATCGCGATCGTGAATGAGTCGCGCCAGCCCGGCGGTCGAGCGGACAACGTCACGTGGGGCGAGTCCAGGGGGGCGATCTCCCTGGACTTCCACCACGGCGACGGGAGCTACACCGTCGAGCGGTATCTCGGGCGGAAGCCCGGACAGAAACTGGTCACGCCCCGGGCCGAGTACACCAAGGCAGCCGAGATCAACGAGCAGCTCGAGCTGATCCTCGGCACGACGATGCAGGCGTTGCTGGACAACGTCTTCATCCCCCAGAAGCGGATCGAGGCTGTTTTCTCCGATCAGCGGGGCGTTCGCCTGCGCGAGATTCAGCGGACGGTCGGGCTGGCCCGCGCCCAGAAGGCGTGGGAGGCCCTGGGCGACGAGATCTCAGATCAGCAGCTGACCGTCGGCCTGGAGGAGCAGATCACCTCGACCCGCGGCTCCCTGGAGAACGCTGAGGCTGAGGAGCTGGCCCTGCGCGACCGGCTCTCGGAGCTGGACACCGAGATCCGGGATCTGCTTCCGGCTCGGGTCCTCGTTCAGCGGGCCGACGAGCGCCGGCGGACGTCCGCCGCCATCCAGCAGGCGGAGCGCGAGGCACGGGAGGCTGCCAGTCAGCTGAAGACGGCACTCGCCGACCTCGAGCGGGCCCAGGCGGAGCACGAGGCTGCGAGGAACACGGCCGAGAGCGGCCGTCAGGCGGCCGAGAGCGCCCGTGAGAGCCTTTTGCGGTACCGGGCCGACCAGAGGGCCTGGGAGCAGGCAAAGCGGCTCCTGGAGGAGCTACGGGCCATCGAGCAGGACCTTGGCCGTACACCGCCCCCGGACCGCAGTCGGATGGATGAAATCTACGAGCGCGGGGCCAAGATTCAGGCGACTCTCCAGACTCGAACTCAGCAGTTGGAGGGCAAGGCCCCGAGGCCCGAGGCTCCGGGCGAGGCCGAACTCCGGAAGGAGGCGGCGGCCGTCGAGCAGCGGTGGCTGAACTTCAAGGACGCGCCGACGCCGGACGAGGAGGCGCTCCGACGGCAGCTGGACCGGGCGCGCGTCCACAAGGTCGAGTTGGACCAGGGCGTCTGCCCGACCTGCGGCCAGGACGCGCCCGAGTGGCTGGTTCAGCAGAACGAGTCCTCGCTCGCGGACCTGCAGGCGCAGTACGCTGAGGCTAAGCGGGATCGCGAGCTGGCCAACGCGCGGCTGCGGGCCGAGCTCGAGGCTCAGATGGCGGAGACCCGGACCAAGCTCGAGGGAATCGAGAAAGCGGCGAGGGTCGCGATCAGCAAGTCGATCGAGAAGCTGAGTGCTGAGCACGATCGGCTGGCTGCTGAGTGGAAGGAACTCAATGAGGAGGCGAAGCGGTGGGACGCGCTGAGCGCGCGGGCCCAGGCCCTCCGAGATCAGATGCCGGACGTCGGGGACGAGCCCGAGCCGGTGGACGAGCGTGCACTCCAGACGAAGGTCGAGCTCTTCGACCGCGTCCTGCTGCGCGTCCAGGAGCTGAGCACACAGGTTCAGCTGCATGACCAGGCGGCCACGCAGGCCGGGGACCGGGCGGCACGCGCCCGCGAGGCCCTGGCCGCCCTATCCGTCGAAGGCGGCGAGGAGATCGACGAGGAGACGGAGGCCGACGCCCGGCGTCAGGTCTCCCTTCTCGAGGCCCGTGAAGAGGCTCGACGCCGGCTGGTGGAAGAGCTGACGTCGGCGGAGATCAGGGCCCGGGAATACCGGGCTCAGCTCGGGCGGTTGCTCGAGCGGGAGCAGCTGGAGGCCCGACAGCGGCGGTGGACCGTCGTCTGTCGCCGGGCTCGTGAGGCGCTCCACACTTCCGCCCTCCCGTCGCTGATCATGGGAGCCTACGCCCGGCTCCTGAACGAACGGATGGCCTCCTACCTGCACGCGTGGGAGGCTCCGTTCCGGCTCTGGCTGGATGATGAACAGCTGGAGTTCATCGCCGAGAAGGAGGAGGGGTATCCGATCCCCGCCGACCGACTCTCCGGCGGTGAGGAGGTCGTGGGTGCGACGTCCTACCGCGTGGGCATGGCCGACACCTTCGCCCGTCAGGTGGGGCTGCTGGTTCTCGACGAGCCGACCAACCACCTGGACAAGAACAACATCGTCCACCTGCAGCGGTTGCTCCTTCGCCTGAAGGAGCTGGCCGGGGCGACCGGACGGCAGATCCTCATCGTGACTCATGAAGAGTCACTGATGGGCTTTTTCGATCATTCCATCACTCTCACTTCAGGAAGCGACTCACCATGAGCGACAACAACAACAACAACAACGACCAGCCGGACACCACCATCGAGGTCGAGCGGGGCACGGATGTCCGCGTCGGCGGCGTCGGCCGGATCAATGTCCTGGTCATCGACTACGAGGGCGACGGCCGCGCCGAGTACGAGGAGCTGCCGGCCGGCGCGACCGTCCGCGACGTCGTGGGCGACACCCGCGACCGCACGGTCTCGGTCAACGGCGAGCGGGCCTCCGCCGACACCCCGCTGGAGGACGGCGACAAGATCACCACCAGCCCCGAGTCGCCCGAGGGCGGCTGCTGACCCAAGGCCTACTGGTCTGAACAACAGGCCCCCCGTCGGTCCGCCGACGGGGGGTTTTCACGGAGGGAACGCCCCATCATGCGGGACGATCTCAGAGCGATTCTCGACCGGCACAACGGACGTGTGGCCGAGAACAGCCAGGTCTCCGAGGGGACGGCGAGCATCGCCGCCACTCTGGCCGACAGGTGCGCGCGGGCGCTGGTCCGACGCTATTCACCGCCGGACGCCGGGGTCTGCAGCCGGGTGCTGACCGACCTTCGGGGTCTGCGGTCCCGGTCACTGAACTGCACGCTGGGCCCGATGTTCGACGTGCTGTGCGCGCGGTTCGAGCGCTGGTCGAGCGTGCCGCTCTCCACCACCGATCTGCATACTTACCAGCGGAACGTGCGGTCGGTGATCGAAGCGCTGCGCCACACGGACAGCTACCTGTCCGTGGCGTTGGACGCGGGGGGCGGACACGAGGGTAGTCAGGCCATCGCGCAGGAGTTCGGCTATGTGCCGCCGGACGTCGGCGAGGGTCCGGTCGGTGAACTGCGGCAGACGATCTTCACCGAGATCCTGCAGCTGGCCTCCAGCTCGCAGTTCGGCGGGGTAGAGCTGCAGGACGACCGGATTGTCGTCTGGATCGACGACGTCTGGATCCACGACCCGCAGGGCGAGTACCCGGACGTGCCACTGGGCGGATTCAGCATCACCCTGATGCTGGACGGGCAGTGCATGGCGAGTCTCGAGCGCCTGGCCTGTAGCAAGCCGGATGCGCTGTGCATGGACCTGAACATGCTTCGGGTCTGGGCAGATGATCCTGTCTATCATGTCGACGGTGATTACTTCCACCCGCATGTCTCGGGTAACGGCAGCGTCTGCCTGGGGGATGCCGAGGAGGCGGTGTCCATGGCCATGTTCCACGGGCGGATCTGCGACATGTTCCAGGTCCTCAAGAGCTGGCTGATGACCTACGGCAGCGAGAATCCCTTCGCCCGGATCGACGGCTGGCTCGAGGGCCATCGGTGCCCGGCCTGCGGTGGGTGGGCGATGGACGGTGATGACGATGTCGTGACCTGCGCGACCACCGGCGCCCAGCTTCACCGCGGCTGCGCCATGGAGTTCCGGGGCCAGTACTACTCTCGGCAGCAGGCGACCATTTGCCCGAACTGCGGCACGCGCGGTCCGCGGTCCGTCCTGGGCATGGAAACCGGCTTGCGCCGTGTGGCCTGCGTCTTCTGTCGCGACGATCTGGCTGCGGCTCGGTCGGCCGGCATGAACGGCGTCTACCGCTGCTGGAACTGCCAGACCGAGCACGAGGGCACGGAGAACCGCGTCGACTTCGACGCCGGCATTCAGCTGTGCACCGAGTGCTGTCGTCCGATGGACGGCGAGGACGAGATGTGGGAGGTCAAGATCCGCGATCCGGTGAACCCGGAGGCCTACGACCAGTCGGCCTGGGTACCGATCAGCCGCCGGCTACGGCCCGTCCCCTGGCGGAACGTCACTCGGGTTCCGCCTGAGGTCCGGACGATCGTCCAGTGCGAGTGCGGCGCGAGCTGCCTGGATACCGACCGCCATCAAGACTACCTGGGGCGCCACACCTGCTGTCCGACCTGCGACCCGGAGCTCATCCGGTTCTCGAAGCCGATCCGCGAGGACATCGCCTACCTCGACGCGTACCTCGTGTTCTTCCATCAGGTGGCGATCTCTGACTTCACCCGGCCGTATGTCGAGACCGTCGGTCTCGCGGCGCGCGGGGTGTCGGTGGCCGACGCGCTGGCCGTGGCCCGCACGCTCCGGACTCTGGAGATGCGGAGCCTCAACCGGTGCCGTGGTCGGCACGAAGACCAGTTCCTGGCCGAGAAGGTTCGGCTGTGGAACGAGCTCGCGGGGCTCGATTGGCTCCGGATCAAGCGCAGCCTGCCGCCTGAGGCGGTCGAGATGCACGATGATATGATCGCGACCCAGTACGGGCGCACTGCACCACACAGAGAGGCACGCGATGCCGAACTTCCAGCCGACGAACGGCAAGACGCCGAAGAAGTCCAGGTCCAGGAAGGCCAAGGCCCCTACCAAGCCGAAGACCCCGACGAAGACCTCGACGAAGACTTCGACCAGGACATCGACGAAGGCCGGCGCGACGACGGCGGTGCGGGCGACGGCGCCCACTACTGAGGTCGTCGTCCCCCATACCGCCAGCGGTCGCCGGCAGGTCGAGCTGCCGGTGACTCCCGTGGCGCCGATCCGGGCCCGGAAGCCCGACGTCACGGAACTGCAGCTGACGCCCTACGCCTGGGCCAAGCTCCAGTACCTGTGCCACTGCGTACCGACCGAGATCGGGGCGATGGGCATCGGCCTCTCCCGCGAGGAGCCGCTGATCATCACCGACCTGGTCGTGCCGCACCAGGAGGTGTCGGGCGTCTGCACGAAGTTCGACGACCTCCCGTTCAACAACCTGCTCGACGAGCTGTGCGACCCCGAGGGCAAGCACAAGCTGCACCCGGTGCAGTGCTCGCGGGTCTGGTTCCACACGCACCCCGGTTTCAGCCCGTCGCCCAGCGCGACGGACGAAGAGACTTTCGAGAGCCGCTGGGCCTCGAAGTGCAGTTGGGCGGTCATGGCGATCCTCGCGTCCGACGGGTCGATGTACGCCCGCCTCGCCCGGAACGCCGGTGGCCTGCGGACGGCTCACCAGATCCCGATCGCCGTGGCCTGGGACCAGCCGTTCCCGGCCTCCGATCACGCTGCGTGGCTGGCTGACGTCGGTCAGAAGCTGCGTGAGGTCGACATCCAGTCTTACGTGCCGGCCGGTATCCCGTGCGTCATGCGCGACTACTACACCGAGCCCCCGCTCAGCAGGTTCTCGGACCCGGTCCATGACGATCTGATCTTCGAGGATTGGGAGGGGCGGTGGACGGCGACGGTCCCCGACCAGGAGACGGCGGTCGACCGGGCCTTGAGTCACTTGCGCAGTCCGCCGGCCCGTCGGAAGGGCCAGGAGTTCACCAAGGTCAACGGCCGCCCGTCGGACGGTTCTCGACCCATGATCCGACTGCGGCCGCAGGACCTCCTGCATCCGCTCGACCAACGCGACCGGCAGCAGCTCTGGAGCTTGCCGCCCGACACGACGACCCGCAAGGACTCGCGGCTCCTCAAGGAGCTCGCGAAGATCGGCGTCACGCCCTGCGGGGAGACTGCGAGGCCCGGTCAGAAGCCCTTCGGCCGGTACTCCTGGCTCCTGTTCAACGTCGACCTGCCGCTCGAGCCGAAGCTCATGAGCCGGATCGGGAAGCGCTGGCCCCGAGGCCTGACCGCGCGCCAGCTGTTCGAGGTCAGCGCCCCGCTCGACGCGGACACCGACAACCTGGTTGAGGTCGCGAAGCTCGAGATCCTCCTGAGCAATGCCCAGCACCACAGCGTGGATCAGCGCAGTCCGTCGTTCACCATGCAGCGCGACACGCACGGCGAGCGGATCACCGAGCTCATGCCGTGGGTCCGGGCGGACAACACGCTCATCTGGCTGACGCCGGAGGAGATGGAGTGGATGGAGGACGTGATCGCCGGCGGATCGGCGGACGCGATCCCCATCGGCCGGTTCGGCGCGGGACGTCGCCCGAAGCCCGCCAGTTCCCAGTGGCCGCCGGTTCCCGACCGACCGGTCAATCCGGACTTCCGGGAGGTGAAGGACCAGATCCTCGACATCTTCGAGCAGCTGCGGGGCTGTATCGAGGAGGCGACGATCGAGGACGAGTGGGCGCACGACGTGTTCGACCAGAACCTGTACGAGAAGCTGGTCGAGCCGCTGCGGCAGGGCGCCAAGAGCGGTGGCTACCACAGCGTGTTCCAATGGGTGTACGAGGAGCTGGCCGACTACGACCACGACCCCGACGCCTTCGACCATGAGCTCGAGGGCATGCTCGAGGACATGAAGAGCGGCGACCGGCCGATGCCCGGCATCTCGGAGTCGGCTGATCGTCGGCGGATCCTCGAGTCGGCCCAGGCCACGCTCGAGGAGGTGAACGAGATGCTGATGAGCGGAGAAGATCGATGCAGACAACCGCGCCTGACACCCACAGCCGGGGCGCCGCCCTCCTGAACTGGGAAGGCCTGCAGAACAAGCACGTGGCGGTCGCCGGGTGCGGGGCCGTCGGCCGTCAGCTGTGCCTGCAGCTGGCGTCGGCCGGCCAGCGCAGGGTGACGGTCTTCGACCACGACACGGTCGAGGACGTGAACCTCGGTCCCCAGGGCTGGTCGCCCGAGTCCGTGGGAACGGCGAAGGTCGAGGCGCTGCACGCGGACCTCGCCCTCCACTGGACGCCTACCCAGTTCTTCGACTGGACGTTCCAGGCCCGGCGCTTCCCGATCCAGCAGGAGGAGGGCATGGATGACGTCGACGCGATCTTCTTCTGCGTCGACTCGATCGCGGTCCGGCAGACGCTGTACGAGGCCTGGCACCCGGTGCTTCGGGACCGCGGGGCGCTGTTCGACGTGCGGGTCGCAGGCGAGATCATGCGTCTCGTGAGTTGTTGCGACGAGCTGTCGTGGGACTACTATGCCGGGACGCTGTTCGAGCCGGAGCAGGCGATGCCCGTCTCCTGCACGAGCAAGATGACGATCCACCTCGCCAGCCTTGCGGCGGCCCTTCAGGTCCAGCAGTACAGCCTGTGGCTTCGTGGCCAGCGGCACCTGGTGGAGAGGGACGTCGTCTGCAACTGGCTGGCGATGGAGCTGCACGCCAAGCGCTAGAGTAAGTGAGAGGAAGCGATGGACGCTATCCTGAACGTCGTGGGCCGGGCGCTGACCTTGTCGCCCGGTGCCTACGGCGAGCTGTTTGAGGACCGGTGCACCGTCACCCAGATGACGCAGCAGCAGGTCTTTGACGATGACGGCCGGTTCTGCGGACGCGAGAGCCGGCCGGTGAAGCACCCGATGTGGTGGTATGCGGACGCCAAGGACGGTGGCCGGCTCTTCTGCACGTACAGCGGCTATGCCCACATCATCGCCCAGGAGCTGCGTGATCGCGGGATCAAGGTCCAGGTCAGCGAGCTGGTGGACGACGGCCTGGGCCCACCGGACATCAGCCAGGTGAAGCACGTGACCTGGCGCACGCGCCAGAAGAGCGTCTTCACCCGGATCCTGGCCTACCGGCGTGGCCTGATCGACTGTCCCGTGGGCTGGGGAAAGACGTATCTCGCACAGCAGCTGACCAGGGTCTGGCCGCAGGCGGAGATCGTGCTGACCGTGCCGTTCGGCGACGTCATGCTCGAGACCTACGACACCCTCTGCCGGGAGATGGGCCCGCACCGCGTGGGGATCGTCGGCAAGGGCCGGTGCAAGCCCAACAGGCTGACGGTCTGCACCGCCCAGTCCCTGCACAAGCTGAGCAAGGACGTGAACCTGATCCTGGCCGACGAGAGCCACGCGATGTGCTCGGCGAACTACGTGAAGAAGTTCAACAAGTTCCATCGCGCCCGGCTCATCGGGTTCAGCGCGAGCCACGAGCGGGACGACGGGGCGGACGAGTTCTCCACGGCCCTCTTCGGCCCGGTCATCGCCCGGGTCGAGTACGGCGAGGCGGTGGACGGCGGGAACGTCGTCCCGCTGCGCGTCCGAATGCACCGGGTGCGGAACGGGCCGTCGCTCTCCGGCCTCTCCGACCAGACCTACGTGAACCGCGTCGGGATCTGGCGGAACGACCAGCGCAACGACCTGATCACGCACGTCGTCCGCGAGCTGGAGAAGGAGTTCGGGCCCGAGGCCCAGATCCTGATCATGGGCGCGGTCCTCGAGCATGTCTGCGCGCTCAAGCAGCGCCTGCCCGAGTACACGCTGGTCACCGGCGAGCCCGAGCCGAAGCGCGTGCAGAAGCTGAAGAAGGACGGGATCTGGCCGGGTGACGAGCCGCCGTGCACCGACGCCATGCGGCAGGAGGCCCGCCGGGCGTTCGCCATGAACGAACTGAAGCGGGTGATCGTGACGAAGATCTGGCGACAGGGCGTGAACTTCAACGACCTGGCGATCCTCGTCCGGATCGACGGTCTGGCGTCGGGCACCGACGCCACCCAGATCCCTGGTCGCCTCTCCCGGCTGCCGAACCAGTCGGGCAAGGAGTACGGGCTGCTCGTTGACTTCATGGACGAGTTCAGCGAGAACCTGAAGCGCCGGGCCTACAAGCGGCGCTCCTGCTACAAGAAGCACGGATGGCACGTCGAGGTGATCTGACCGTTTCGTCGCTCGATGTGATCATCGACCCGAAGGGGCTACGGCACGTGCCGGATCCCGAGCTCGTGCAACTGGGCGACCGTATTCTCCAGCTGTTCAAGGAGATGCGGCCCCAATACACACCAGGCCGCGTGCATGTGGGCCATAAGGCCCTACCGCACTTCTACCGGGCGGCCGAGATCTGTCGGGCCCGCGACATACCACCGGAGCAGTTCGTCAGAGAGCAGCTCGAGGGGATGAGTCTGGTCGGCACTTTCTGGCCGTCGGCCATCGCCAGCGCGACCTTCAGGGACATGCTGCCGCCCTCGTTCGTCGCAAATGCTTTGGCCACTAAACTCTACAAAAGTATGTTGCAGATCTTTATGCAGCGTGGCAGGATCTACGGTCCGCGCCAAGTGCTGGAGGATGACACTGCCCAGCTATCGCCTCTCTTCATCGCGGTCGTAGGCCACCATCACGGGTACGACGACCTGGTCGATCGGCACAGAGAGGCAGCTAGGTTGGAGCTCGCCGCCACGCCCGCAGCGCGGGAAGTTTTCGGAAACTTGGCGGAGTTCCTGAATGCCTGACACCCCCTTTGGCGAGGAGCATTATGACCTGCTGCTCGCCCAGATGGTTCGGTCACCGACCATCCGCGACCTCGCGGTGGAGATGATCGAGCCCCGACACTTCACGGACCAGCGGGTCGGCGGCACCCCGGTTCAGGGAATCGTCTTCTCGATCATCAAGTCCTACGCGCAGGAACACGGGCTGGCCCCGGACGGCGCGGTCTTCCTGGTCGAGCTCGAGCGGTACCTGACCCGGTACTTCAACAGCGAGAGCAAGCGGCAGAAGGTCATCGCCCAGTCCAAGCGGTTCCTGGCGCTGATCGACCTGACGACGGAGAACTCCGAGCCTCTGGCCCGGAAGGTGCTCCAGCACATCGTCGAGAGCTGCGTGTTCAAGACCGCGGTCGACGAAGCGATCCACGAGTACAAGGAGACCGGTGCGCTGAGCGTGCTGCGGGACAACATCCTGGAGGTGGAGTCCCGGCAGTCCGTCATGCACGGCGGTCTCTCGACCAACCACATCCTGGACCTCGAGATCGAGGAGGCCGGCGAGCGGGTGTCGACCCAACTCCCGTGGCTGGACGTCCGCTTCGGCAAGGGGGCGGGCCCGGCGCTCGGGTCGGCGCTCGGCATCATCGCCCCGCAAGGGCATGGTAAAACGACTCTGGGTATTCAGATGGCTGTCAGCCAGGCCCTGGTCGGCAGGCACGCCCTGCTGGTCCTGGCCGAGGAGGGCATGTCGCTCCAGATGCGGTGCAAGATCTTCGGCTGCGCTCTGGGGCTGGACTGGACGCTGATCGAAGCGGCCCCGCCGCCGAAGTTCGTGGACAAGGTGATCTACGCGGTGCGCGACGCCCGGATCGACAGCAAGACGGCCGGCCGGAAGATGGCCCACGTCTCGGAGTACCTGCACGTGCTGGACCTGGTGGCGAAGAACGCGGTGCCCGACGCCCTGGAGGTGACGGACGGCGAGATTCAGCTGCTGCGGTCCAAGGGCAAGAAGCCGACGTACGTCTATGTCGACTGGGCGGGTATCATCGCCGCGGCCCGCGAGGCGCGTGGCGGCCTGTCCAAGCGCGAGGAGCTGCTGAACCTGGCCTACGGCCTGTCGAACCAGGCCGCGCGCCACAACTCGATCCTGGCGGTGTCCCACCAGATGTCGCCGGCCGACGAGCGGAAGGGCCCGTTCGCCAGCCACACCGTCTACTGCGGGGCTGAGTGCAAGCAGTTCACCGAGCCCTTCAAGTACGTGTTCGTGCTGAACCCGCGGGAACCGAACCAGGGCTACCAGATCATGCAGGTGCCCAAGTCCCGCAACGACGAGCCGCCGGAGAAGTGCATCATGCAGCTTCGGGGCGAGCTGGCTTCCTTCTACGACATGTCGTCGAAGTGGGAGATCAAGGGCAAGCGCATCGCACCGCGACGCACCGGGCCCGAGGGAAGGATGCCCACAGAGAGGCGTTGACATGGTACTGAACCCACACCTTTACGCGGTGCTCCAGCACCGGTATGGGGAGGTCCGCGTCTTCAACGAGAACGTCCGCCGGGTCGAAGACCGGTTGACGAGGCGCGTGACCGAGCGAGGCGAGAGCTACAACGTCTGTTGCCCGCTGTGCGGGGACGAGCGCTTCCGCCTGTCGATCAGTTACCTGTGGCTGACGAACCCGCCCCTGTCCAAGCGGCGGGTGACGGCCCTGGCCAACTGCTACAACGAGGACTGCGACGTTCGGCGTCGCGAGTTCTGGGAGCCGATCGCCCAGGACGTCGAGGACGCCCACCTGGGCCTGCTGGACGTTGACCCCAAGGCCCTGCAGAAAGTGTCCGCGCGGACACAGTTCCGCGGGGCGATCCCCCTGCCCGAGGGCTGCGTTCCGCTGCTGGAGCTGGACCACGACCATCTGGCCTGGCAGTTTCTTCGGGACAAGTACGGTTGGGACGATGGCTTCATCCAGTACGTGGCGCAGGGCTACGACCTGCGGTACGCCGAGGAGCACGACGACATGTTCCCGTCGGCCCAGGGTCGGATCATCTTCCCGATCGTCACGGAGAAGGGGACCGTGGCCTGGCAGGGCCGGGCGACGCGCAGATCGAAGTCCAAGTGGTTCCTGCCGCCTGGCTTCATCAAGGTCTTCTACAACGGGTACCGGGTGCTGCCTCATCAGACGCCGGTCCTCTGCGAGGGGATCACCAACGCCATCACCTGCGGGCCGACGGGCATTGCGATGTTTGGCAAGGGCCTGAACAGCATTCGGGCCGAGGAGTTCTCGGAGCGGTGGAAGAGCGTGATCCTGGCCACGGACCCCGACACCTTCTGCCCGAACAACCGCAAGGGTGGAAGGGGTGAGATCGCGGTTCACGAGCTTCGCGACACCCTGGCCCAGTTCATCTCCGACATCCGACTGATCAGGTGGCCGGAGGACGTCATGGAGCTCGCGCGTCGGCACAACAACGACGTGCACGACGAGCTCGACATCAAAGTGCCGGACGCGGCGGACCTCGGTCCGAAGCGCATGCACCAGATAGTGGAGGAATTGCTGTGAGAAATCAGATCACCGCCGCGGTCACCGAGGGCATGCAGCGGATCGACTTGTCGACGCCGGACGCCGTGTGCCGGGACGCGATCCGCGCTGCGATGCAGCACGCCTGCATCATAGCGAGCCAGAAGGGCTACGAGGGAGGCGTGGACGAAGGCCAGTCCAGCGCGTACCGCAACCGCGAGCTGGATCTCCGGGATCGGGTTCGGGAGCTGGACTGCTTCGAGTTCGATCAGTTCTTCGAGTGGCTGGAGGAGGAGCGGAATGCCCGATTCGGTGGGCCTCGCCCCGCTCGCTCCTGAGCACGAGAAGTTCTGGCGCGAGCACTACCCGGACACCGACGAGCAGGAGTTCGTCGCCCGGGTCTGCAATCGGGGGATGGTGTTGCCGGAGGCGAAGATCGACGGCAACCCATGGCACATGCCATGCACGTGGCTCGGCGACGAGGAGCGGCGTTCCTTCCTGAAGGAGGAGCGGCTCGAGCAGGACCGCAGGCGCCTTGGGTGGCGGAGAGCCCAGTACCTGGTGATCGTCCCCTACCCCCGGGAGTCGGACTTCGATCGTCATCTCGGCTGCACGCCGGACGACGACGCTGGCCGGCTGATGCGCGACGAACTGCGGAAGGCCGGCATCGACCTGAGCGAGGTCGTGGTGACCTACGTCAACCGCTTCCAGCTGCCGAGGGCCGTGCGGAAGTACGGCGACCGGCACCGGAAGGACGGGCTTCGATTCCTGCAGGAGGACATCCGCCAGGTCGACCCACGGGTGATCATCGCGTGCGGCGCGGACAGCGTGAAGGCCCTCTACGGCCGCAGTGCGAAGCTCGACTCGATTCGGGGCGACGTCCTGGACTACGAGCAGGACGGCGAGACGTACAAGGTGATTCCGACGGTCAGCCACCTGGCGTTCCTTGGCGGTCACGCGAACATCAGCGTCTTTCGCCACGAGCTGCGGCGGGCGGTGCGCGTCGCCAACCAGGCGGCGGCGCCCGCGCAGGCCCAGACCGACTACCGGCATCTGACGACGGCCGCGGAGGTCGAGGCGCTGTGCGCGGAGATCCGGGCGTCCGGCACGACGAAGATCGCGTTCGACACGGAGTACGGCAACAGCCTGGCACGGGAGGAGCACACCTACCTCCTGTCCCTGCAGCTGAGCTGGGCGCCGGGCAAGGCGGCCTTCATCCAGCTGCGAGACCAGCGGCCGATGCCGGCGCCGGTCCTGGACCTTCCGGGGTTCGATGAGTGGCTCGACAGTCTCGAGCTCTCCGGCTACAAGAAGCCGCAGCTCATTCGCAGCAAGATCGCCAAGGACCAGGCGCTGGGCGAGCCGGCACGCCGCAAGTACCACGACTGGTGCCGGCGGCAGGAGAAGCGGGCGCTGGGCGTCGAGGGCAAGGACTACGACGTGATGGTGGACGGCGTCCGGTGGAAGACCGGGCTGCCGATGCACACGCCGGCCGCCGAGAACCGGATCCTGGCCGCGGTGCAGGAGCTGTTGCTTGAGCGTCGGTGGAAGATCTGCGGCCAGCATCTGCGGGCGGACTTCGAGCAGATGGCCCGCGCCGGCTACCCGATCGACGATCGGATCGAGGACGGCGAAGACACGATGCTCAAGCATCACCTCCTGTACGGCGATGAGGACCAGGGCCTGGACCATCTCGTTCGCAAGTACCGGCCGGAGATCGGCGCCTACTGGCGGGAGCTCGAGGAGTGGCTGGACGCGAACTGCAGGCAGAAGCGGCTGCGGTTCGGCTACCGCGACATCCCGCTCCCGATCCTCGTGCCTTACGCCATGCGGGACGCCGACATCACCTACCAGGTCGACGACTGCATTGAGCAGGAGCTGCTCAAGGAGCCGCACCTCTGGCGGTTCTACCACAACCACGTGGCGCCGACGTCCCTCGCCCTGCTGGACATCGAGCGGCAGGGCCTGCTGGTGGATGAAGAGCAGCGGATGGCGCTGCACGACGCCTACAAGCCGGTCTACGACGACCTGCTGGCGAGGGTCCGGGCCGAGATCAACTGGCCGGACTTCAACCCGCGGTCCCATGACCAGATGGCGAGCCTCCTCTTCCACCGGTGGGTCTACCGGGACAAGAAGGTGCATGTCTGGGCCGACGGTAGTCGGCATTGGCTGCCGGAGGGCGTCACGGGCCTGGACCTGCGACCGCTGATGACGACCGACAAGTACCCGCGGTCCTGGGACGAGGTGGTGGCTCGCGAGGCTGAGAAGATGAACAGCCCCTCGACCAAGGCCGCGGTCCTCGAGCTGCTCTATCACCAGAACCCCGACCTGCAGGTCCTGCGCTGGCTGAAGCACCTGTCGGTGATCGGCAAGTTCCTCGGCGACTACCTGTCACCGCAGGTCGTCAACGAGTTCGGCGTGCCGGAGGACGGGAGGGGCTTCCACAACAACATCTGGCGGGACGGCACGGTCCGAACCCGGCTCAGCCAGCTCACGCAGACCGGTCGCTACACCAGCTCCAAGGCCAACCTCCAGACCAAGCCCAAGAAGCAGGAGGCTGCGGCCTTCGAGGCCCTGGTCGACTACTACTTCGGGATTCCGGTCAAGGACTACAAGAAGCGGTGCGCCGACGACTACACGGGCGAAGACCGGATCCTGCCGAAGGACCAGATCAACGTCCCGAAGTACGCCTCGATCTTCATCGCCCGGCCCGGCTACTGCCTGATCGAGGCCGACTTCAAGGCGGCCGAGATCTGGACCTGGGCCTACTGCTCGGGCGATGCCGAGTTGATCAAGGTCGTGGAGATGGGCCGGGACCTGCACTCGGAGATCGCGGCGCTCGCCTTCCAGCTACCAGAGGGAGGAGCATCTCTAACAGATGCCATCGCGGCTCTGGAGGCGGGTAACCCAGAGCCGTACGATGCTTGGACCGAGAACATCAAGGCCAAGTATGGCGCCCTAAGAGTCGCGGCGAAATCCGTGAACTTCGGTTGCAACCAAGATTTACCGTTGTCATCAGCTGGTGGAGCACGGTGTGGTTCGAGACGCGAACGGTAAGTTTACCAGCCGAATTGAAACCCCGGAATAAAGCGGGAAAGTCTGGAGACAGATAACCCGAACCGAAGGCTGAGCAGTAAAATGCCAGTCAGGGGCAACGCATACCAGCTGATCCTCCGTAAGGAGACTATAATGCTGGCACGAGGCCGGGGCACCTCACTGAGAGGTGAAAAGATATGCTGAGCTACGCGTATGATCCAACCATGAAGGCGTAGAAGCATCGGATAAAAAGCCGGTGCGGTAACACAACTGGTCATGTACGGACGCGGGCCTGCGGCCCTGGCGATCGAGATCAACAAGGTGGTCGACGACCCGGTCACCTCGGACGACACCCAGCAGATCATCGACTCGCTGGCCGCGCGATTCCCCGTCGCCTGGCAGTGGATCGAGTCGAATGCTCAGTTCGCTGTCGAGCACGAGTTCATTCCGAACGCCTTCGGCCGCCGGCGCTACTTTCAGGGCGCGAGCCTGATGAACGAGTGGGATCAGGCTTCGGTCCGACGCGAGGCTAAGAACTCCCCGATTCAGGGCACGGTCGCCGACCTGCTGTCGCAGGCCGGGGTCATGCTCTACCGTTTCCTCAAGCGCACGGAGCGCGGCCGGCAGATGGACATGCGTGTCCTGCTGCCGGTGCACGACGCCTTCCTGTTTGAGGTCAAGATCGAGCATGTGCGGGCTGCGGTGAAGCTCATCACCATGTGCATGTCGACCCTGAACAAGTTCCCCGGAACTGAGCGCTACCTCCGCCTGGACATCGAGATCCTGCCGAGCCGCTGGTCGGATCACGGCTACAATCCGGACAAGCCGGGTGAGCTCGATAAGTTCTTTGAGGAGATAGGTTTAGCTGCCTAGAAAATACACACTGGCGCCGGGCGGTCCGGCGCTATGCTAGCCAGGCACTCGCGATCACCAAGGATCTACCCAGGATCACCACGGGTCACTCGGATCGAAAGATCATCACCGACCATCACCGATCGCACAACAACTCTTAGGAGTACCAAATGGCCGTCATCGGACGCGTCGTCCCCCGCAACCAGAAGTCGGGGGAATCCAAGAACTACTGCCAGAAGTGTCTGAAGGAAGACCTTCTGCAGGCACGTCGCCCGAGCACCAAGAAGGGGGTGACGATCTTCCGTCCCATCCCCCAGGTGCACGAGGACGGGAGCATCCTTCCGATGGTCGTCAACAAGACGGCGTCGGGCTACGACTTCTCGGCGCTGGACGTCGAGAACGTGATCATCAACCAGGGCAAGGACGCGCGGTTCACCGCCTTCGCCAAGCCCTCCGACCGGCCGTCGCTCGACGAGGATGAGCTGCCGTGGTCGACGATGTTCATCCGGCTCCGCGGCCGCCAGAAGGCCAAGGAGATCCCCTCGGACCTCGTCGACCGGGTCGACGCGCTGTTCGAGCGGAAGAAGGACGTTCCCGCGCCCCTCGAGCAGGTGCGGGAGATGGTGCTGTGCCAGGCCGTCCTGCTGCAGTTCAACGACAAGCGCCTGGAGAAGCCCCTCGGCCGCCAGTGCATGTTCCTCAGCGTCTCGGCCGTCCAGGCCATGAACGAGACGCTGTCCGCTGCCTGGGACAAGGGGGTCGACGTCTTCAGCCCGGAGAATGGCCGGGCGATCCACCTGGTGCCGAAGGCCCAGCGGGGCTCCGGCATCATCATGTACGAGTGCGAGCTCGGCGACAAGATCCCGCTGTCCGAGGACCGCTGCCGCAAGCTGTGGACCCCATGGCAGGACGCCAAGGTCTTCCACGACAACCAGACCCACTTCCAGCGGCTCTGCAGCTGCTACGGCCGGGACATCGTCGAGTACGTGTTCGGCCCGCGTGAGGTGGCCGACGCGCTGGGCGAGGCCCCGCCGCCGTCCCAGCCCAGCCAGCACGCCGTCGGCTACGAGCGGCCGCCGGTCGAGGAGCGCCGGACCCAGGAGGCCCCGCGCGGGGCGCAGGGCGAGATGCAGCTCGAGCTGGAGATCGACGACAGCCTGTCGACGGACATCGAGGGCGCGGACGAGGACGACAGCACCCTGGAGCCGGGCGAGGCCGGCGGCCCGGACGACGTGGACTACCGCCCGCCGTCCGACGCCGGGTCCGCCGGCTCGACGGCCAGCGGCCCGGAGGACGCCGAGGCGCTGGCCCGGCACTTCGAGTCGCAGCTCGACAACGACTGAACCCAGATCCGCGCGGATGCTCGTGCCGAGTGTCCGCGCGGACACTTTCTAGGAGTGGCACATGCCTCAGAATCCTAGCCCGGGCGATCTCGTCTCCGACCTGATGACCGAGCTCGCGAAGAACAGCACGTCCGCCGAAGCCTGGCAGCAGGGGGACAAGGCCGAGTCGATGTGGGGTGTGGTCATCCCGAGCCTGGCGTTCAGCTGGGGGATCGGCGGCTGCAACATCATCCCCTGCCAGCGGTACCTCGGCATCTCGGGCGGCGAGAAGTCGTACAAGTCGACGCTCGAGATCGAGATCGGCAACTGGTTCATCCAGCAGGGCGGCGTCCACATGCACCTGGACAACGAGAACAAGCTCGGCCAGGGCGATCCGAACACCACGGTCGACGCCATGTCCTGGTGGAACGGCGTCGCCGACCGGCGGAGTCGCGTGCTCAAGGTCTGCAGCTCGGTTGAGGAGTGGCAGAAGGAGCTCACGACCTTCATCGAGTTCAATCGGACGAAGGTCAACCCGCGGAAGGTGGGAGAGCGCGTGCCGTTCTTCGGGACGATCGACAGTCTCACCGGCCGCAAGAACGAGGACGCCGACCGTCAGCTGCGGAAGGAGGGTAGCGCCGCCGGCCGGGGCTACCCGGTGGACGCGGCGTCCGTCACCAACTACCTCGAGGCGCTGAACCTTCTGGGGACGACGGCCGTCGTGTCCTGGGTCCAGCACATGAAGGAGGTGATCGCGGACGACAACGGCTACGGCCCGTCCGTGAAGGAGAAGGGTGCGTCGGCCGCGCAGTTCCACTGCTCGACTCACATCCGGCTCAGCCGGTCGTCAGCCTTCCGCTACGCCAGCCACGATTCCGCTTCCTTCCCCGGCACGGTCGAGGGCTACGACATCTGGATGCGGACCGCCCGGACCTGCGTCGGTCCGGGGGACCGCAGCCTGTGCGTTCCGGTCATGTGGCAGTACGTCTACTGCGAGAAGATCGCGGCTCCGCGCCAGGTCATGTGGTTCGACTGGTACGGGGCGCTGGGCGGACTGCTCTACAACATGAAGTACAACGCCAAGTTCAAACCCAAGATGTTCAAGCAGGACGTCGAACGGCTGAACGAGGCCCTGATGTTCACCCAGAAGAACCAGCAGTCGATCAGCTGCAAGGCGCTGGGGCTGGAGAACGTCAGCCAGCATGCCTTCGGCCGGGCGATCGAGGAGAACGAGGAGGTCAGGCGGAAGGTCGCGGACTTCCTGGGAGTCGCCAACTACCCGTCCGTCCAGGACGTGGCGATCGACTTCAAGGCCGGTGCGCTGGCCGAGAAGAAGGCCAAGAAGTGAGCGACCAGGCTGAGGTCGCGGCCGCATTCGGCGCCCAGTCGGATGACGACAAGAAGGAGAGCTTCGAGCGGTCCACGCTCAAGCTCGTCCTGCGGAAGATCGGTGCGACCGCCGGTCAGGTACGGGGCTGGGAGTGCGAGTTGGAGGAGGCGTTCGGCTGGAACTGGTTCAACGACCAGGGTTGGCTGAACTGGATGCTGCTCTCCGATCGCATCTTCAGTTACGACCTGCTGAACCTGCTCGTCGACCGGCCCAAGATGAAGGACCCGGTCGTCGAGATGTACTACCGGCACGTTCGCGAGAGCTGGGACAAGAGCCGCTTCGAGAGCTTGGGGGTGATCTTCAAGTGCTACGCACGCGGCCGATTCGTTGCCTGCAGCTGGGAGCCAGTGGATAATTTCCTCAAGGTACGCCCGCCGGGTATGAACCCCTTCTATGTCACGCCGCTCGACGTCATCATGCGAGGGCTGCACGACACCCTGGGAGACTGATATGGCGAGAGCCGCCAGGGGTGCGACACCCGCACCCACCTCCGACCGGAGGTACACTGCGCTGGTCGAACGGATCGTCGACCAGTGCAAGGCCATCGAGAACCAGAACCTTCAGCGGTACTATCTCATCGGCCAGCACTTCAGCGAGTTCGTCCAGGGCCTGGCCGACGGCAACAGGTACGGTGAGGCCACCGTCGAGAAGCTGGCGACCGATCTCAAGGGCCGCGGCGTCCTGGAGGACATCCGCGACCCCACCCGGTTCCTGTACTGGGCGAAGAACCTGCACGACGAGTTCCCGGACAAGGCGAAGCTCGAGACCCTGGCCGGCATGGGCTTCACCGTCAGCCACGCCAAGGTCCTGTTCGCGGTCAAGGCACCCCTCCGTCAGGAGGTCGAGGCGTCGATGCTCGAGGACGGGCGGATGATCAGTACCCGCGCCCTGCAGGATCTGGTCAACGCCAAGACCCAGCAGCGGATCGCCGACGCCTCGAAGGAGGCGGCCGACGCGAACCGTGCGGCACGGGAGGAGGGCGACCCTCCGCCTGACGCTCCGACCGGCGCCGTGGTCGAAGGTGGCCAGGAACAGGCTGAGGCTCCGGCCGAGGCTGCCGAGCCTGCCGAGGACCCGCCGGACGAGGCACAGGCCGAGGAGCCGGCCGCCGCGCCGGCTGTCGAGCGCCCGGCCAACGTCCCGGCGACCGGTGCCCCACAGCGCGAGCGGACGGTGTCCGCCCCGCTCAAGGTGCTGAACGACATCGAGAAGGCGCTGACCAGGGCGAACGCCGGTGTGCCCAACGCCTTCATCGTCCTGCGGGAGTCCGCGCAGATCGGCTTCGATTCCGATCGGGCGTCGGCCAACTACCAGCAGCGGCTGCAGGCGCTGAAGGCCGTGGGCCAGGCGCTGCTCGAGCCGCTGCAGGAGCTGCTGTCCAGCATCCAGAGCGAGCTGGACGCCGCGAACACCCCGCCGCCCGAGTGACATGACCCGGCCGCCGCCGATCAGGCTGCCGAAGCTCGACGCGCTGCACTCGGACTTCGTCCGGATGTTCGCGCGTTTCGAGCAGTCGGTGCTGGACGGATCGCTTTGCCGCCGGATCACGTCCAACGTGCATATGGCGCTGAACGATCCTCGGATCGACGCCGATCACCTGTTCCAGACCCTCATGCAGTACGAGGGCCGACAGCTGGACGACAAGTGGTGCGACCTCCTGGCGCGGCAGATTGTTGCCCGCCAGGAGGAGCTCCGCGCCGGTGTCCTCCATCTCTTTGAGCGCCCGATCCGCGACGAGTGGGTGCCGATGGAGATCTACGAGGTGGAGGAGTGCGAGTGGCGGGACCGGCCCGAGGGCCAGGCCCTGACCCTCTACTGCCTCGCCGGCCATCCGGCTGGCCACCGCTTGGTGAAGCGGGTGCCCGAGAACTTCCTCGCGTTCCTCGCCTATCGCGTCGGGTTCAACCGGCGCATGGTCTACGAGCACGAGCCGAAGTGTTTTGTCGGGTTCCGTCTCTGGGGACTGCTGAAGGTGGGCCGGGGTGACGAGCTGGACTTCGAGGAGTGGATGGTCGACAGTCCGATGAAGAAGTGGAACCAGACCATCCACAAGCGGCGTAGCAGGTTCGACGTCGACACCTGGCAGATGTCGGACGCTCGCGCTGCAGAGTATTCTTGCGTATACGATGAGCAGCATTACTGTTCTGAGTGCAGGCGCCGAGTCGACGAGTGCGTTGCGGTGCCGAACCGGGAGCGTACACATGGACGACCTGTTCAAGACCCCGGCGCAGATCACAAATCCGGTGGAGGCCAGGGAAGCCAACCAGATCCTGTCACGTGAGCATTCGGTGCCCCGTGGTCACCAGGACCTGAGCGACCTGCGGCCTGCAAAGCGGGAGGAGCTCAGCCCCTCCCCCAAGCGCCTGGATCCTGAGAAGCGCTGGTTCTTCCCGGCCCTTGCCTACTGCATGGTGGGCCTGGACCGAAGTCTCTTCGCCCTTTTCGAGTCGCAGCTCTGCGCCGAAGTCCGGGTGACGACCTACAAGACCCCGAGCCCCGTGTCCCTGCTGACGAATGTCGATGTCAGCGACCAGCCGTGGTTCCACCTGGTGCAGGGCATCGACCGGGGCATGGGTCAGGCCTTTGTCGACTTCATCGAGACCTTCCGCTTTCGCGGCAAGGACGAGGAGTGGTCGCTGGGCTCGCGACTGACGCGGATCGCTGATCCGTTCGCCGAGGGTGACGAGCGCGTCGGGCATGAGGTGGTATTCCTCCTGCCCGTGAATCTCACGCAGGGCCGACAGGTGGCGATGGTCCGGCCTCCGGGCCTGCATCTCGCTACCCCGGTGCTCGGCGTGCGCGAGGTCACCCAGTCGTGACACCGCGGCTCCGACTGACGCGGGCGTTGGGCGGCAGCCCGAAGTCCGTGAGCTTCGGGGGCGTTGGACCGCTCAAGCTGGGCGACCAGCGGACCTACGAGCGGTACTTCGCTTTCGCCGTGGCCGAGGGTGCCCGCCCGCGGGTCTTCGACTACGACACGGACGCCGATGGGCTGGAGGCCGTCTCCAACCTCATCAGATCAGAGGAGGTGCTGGCCGTCGTCCGCGGTCGCGCAGCACAGTTCGCAGAGCTGTCGGTGGTCGAGATGTCCATCGGCGGCCGTCGCCTGAGCCACCGCCTGAACGTCAAAGAGCAGAGGTGGTAGATGGCGAAGCGCAAAGCTCCGAAGAAGGTGCGGGTGTACTTCGAGGGCGACAGGGGCCTGATCGAGTACGTGCCGCGAGCGCCATCTGATCTCCGCCCGGAGCTCGAGCGGGTTCAGGCCGACATTCGGCTGACGCTTCGCATCCTGCACCGCGCACGACGATACAGGCACGTGGCCGTCTCGACGGCCAGGTTCCAGCTCGAGAACTGCCTGCGGGACACCCCGGCCGGCGCGAGCGACGAGTGGCTGGCCGACGAGATCGCTCGGCTGAGCTACGTGATGGAGGATACGTTGGGTATCCTGAATCGACTCAAGCATTCGCGGATGCACTACCTGGAGGAGGCGCGCTTCCGTCTGACCTACGGCCAGACGCCGAAGAAGCGTGACCCGCCGGGTGCCGCGAAACGAAAGGGAACGAGTGGGTCATTTGATCCTGAAGGGGAAGGTGCTGGAGAGGACGGGTAACCCGCCGTTCCTCCTCCCGGCCGACGAGCTGCCCTTTGAGCTCCTCGCCCACCTGGCAATGAGCCAGCCGGGTGACGAGATATTCATCGGCGACCTGGCCCAGGGCTGGGATCTCGCTGACAAGAAGCGGCTGCAGGCAGCGTACCAGGCTGGGCGCAGCCGGTCGGAAAGTGTGTGGCGAGCCTACTGCGCGCACGTCCTGAAGTGGGCGTCGATCCTCAATGGCGACAACCGCTGGAAGCTCACGGACTTCGAGGTGGTCTACGAGGCTCAGATCGACAGCTGCTACTGCCATCGGGTGATCGTGACCAACGCCAACGTCCGATTCGCGGAGGCCCCGCGCGGTCTCCTGACCTTCGCCGAGTTCGACTGGCACTACGGCATCAACATCGTCAACCATCTCGAGGCCTACAAGTCGCAGCGGGTGGCTGAGATCGACGAGGTTCTGCGGCACATCCAGGCACAGCTGACCTGCCGAGAGGTCCCGGTCATCACGCTGGAGGGCTCGGTCGGACAGACCAAGGTCACGGTCCTGGAGTCCATGGAACGCGATCTCTGGCGCCTGCCACAGGGCTACAAGCTGCTGGACGGCGATTGACATCGACACTAGGTTCTTGCAAGATGAGGGCCTGAAGATACGAAACAGTCACAAGGAGCCACCATGGCGGAAACCACCCCCGGCGTCGGGACCCAGTTCAAGTTCAAGGTCATCGCGCCCCAGTCCTTCGAGCAGGCCAGCTTCATGATCACGGTCCGCATCGAGGTGCCGGACAAGAAGCAGTCCGAGTGCACGAGGGTCCTGCACTACATCCGGAACGCCCAGATCAAGGACGACCTGATGAACAGCTGGATCCGCGAGAACGCAGCCGGCTACGGCATGGAGATCAAGGGCGGCCCGCGTCCGGTCTTCGAGAATGAGGCTGACCGCAGTTCGCCGGTCGTGGCCTACGAGCAGGACTTCAAGCTCACGAGGCCCATCTGACCTCGAGGAGGTGAGCGGTGAATCAGCCCACCTTCACACCAGATCCTGTCCTCAAGGTCCTGATGGACCTGAACCTGACGGACATGGAGATGGAGTTCCGCGGTACCCTTCAGAACACCGCCCGGAATCCCGACCAACCCACGCACCGCGACCTGGTCCTTGCGACGGTCGCCGTGCTCATGCAGAGGGGAGGACAGGCGTGGCCAGTCATCCTGTGCGCGCTGAACGTCCTCCGCGAGCGGACCGACGAGCAGCTTCAGGCGGGAGACACGGTCGCGATCGTCAACGGCGACCGCCTGATCCTGCCGGGACCGGAGGACCGGACGGTCCGACAGTTCGACATCAATACCATGCGCGAGATCGGAGAGGTAGACGTCCCATCGCTGGTGATGACAATCTACTCCCTGGCAGGCACATGGAAGATGCTCGAAAGGTCCGTGAACCGCTGAAGTCGAAGTGCCCCTCCTGCGGGAGGGAGCACACAGCCCCCACGCTGGACAAGCTCGTCGGCCTGATCCGTGCCTGCTGCAAGCAGCAGTCCTCAGGCCGGCTTGCTGCCCAGCCCCAGGCACAGCCCACGGCGCCCCTGACCCTGCCGGTGGAGCTGCGCTTCGACCGGCAGGTCCTCAGCCAGAACCAGACGTCCTACGCGCACTGGTCCCGGCACCACAAGGACAAGAAGGACTGGATCTCCCGTGTCTCGACGATCGGGAGGACTCTGGTCGGCCGGCGCTTCGGCTACTCGAGGTGGCGGCTTGTCCGCCGCTACTGCCCGCCGAAGCGCGAGTACGACCACGCGAACCTGGTCGGGGGAGCCAAGCCGCTGATCGACTGCCTGGTCGACTGCGGCATCATTCCCGACGACAAGCCGGCCCACTTCTTCTGCGACTATGATCAGGAGCCGGGGGACCGGGATGAAACCCTCCTGATTCTGGAAGAGGTGGCTGATGAGCATCCGGCCGCTTAGCTTCGACGACTTCAACGGCCAGCCGGAAGTCGTCCGCAACCTGGAGGTGGCAGTCCGTTCGGCGATCCGCCAGCAGGCGCCCCTCGCCCACATGCTGTTCGCCGGCCCGGCCGGTCTCGGCAAGACGACCCTGGCCATGGCCGTGCTGCCGGCGGAGCTCGAGTGCGCCTGCCGCGCGGTGAACTGCGCGGCGATCGAGAAGGCTCAGGACCTGACCAAGGTCCTGTCGACGGTCAAGGAGCACGAGATCCTCTTTCTCGACGAGCTCCACGCCCTGATCCCCGCAGCCCGTGAGCACCTGCTGACCGCGATGGAGGACCGAAGGCTCTCCGTCCGCATCGGCGACGGTGACCAGGCGAACGTGATCGAGGTCGAGATACCCGAGTTCACGGTGATCGGGGCGACCACCCGCCAAGGCCTGCTGGACGGGCCGCTGCGTTCGCGATTCCGGCACGTCCACACCCTGGAGCCGTATGACGACGGGGCGATGTCCAAGATCATCTGGTGGCATGCCGACGCCCGCAACGCGATCGTCGACCCGAAGCCCACCGAGCTCCTCCTGGGCCCGGCCCACGGTGTGGCTCGCCGAGCGGTGAACCTGCTCGAGGCGTGCATCGACTCGTACTTCGGCCAGAAGGACGAACCCGGGTGCATGGACACGGCGATGATCGGCGAGGCCCTGATTCAGGAGACGCTCGACCGCCTGGGCTATGTCGGCCCCTTCGACCGCCAGGAGTGGCGGTACCTCGACTTCCTGCGGAAGCAGGATAGGCCGGTCGGCGTCAAGACCCTGTCCGCGGCCCTGGACGAGACCAGTGCGACGATCGAGGAGGTCTACGAGCCGTGGCTGCTGCGCGGCGGCCTGATCGCCAAGCAGGCCAACGGTCGCGAGATCACGGCCCTCGGCCGCTTTGAGATGACCAGGCTGGAGGTTTGATGAGCGGACCTATCGCATATCTCGAGGGCGAGGTCATCGCCGAGCATCCTGCGGTGGTGGTGGCCCTCACCCGGGGCGGTGTGGCGTACGAGGTGATCACCCAGGGTGCGTTCCAGACGGAGGGCAGTGTCGGGCTCTGGATCTGGCACGTGGTCAGTGCCGGCGACAACTCTCAGAAGCTCTTCGGCTTCCAGACGCGGGATGAGGTGGTGTGGGCGCGGTCCCTGGCGACCGTCAACGGCATCGGACCGACGACAGCCGCCTCAGCCATTCACTTCGCGGGTCTGAAACGCGTGGTCCAGGCCATAGTTGATGGCCGGCCGGCCGATCTGCAGAAGGCGGTCAAGGGGCTCGGCAAGAAGGGCTCCGAGAACATCGTGAACGCCCTGCGTGACGAAGCACGCAGGTACGTCGAACAGACCAACTTGACTTCGCTCTCCGCGCCGGAATCGTCACGCGCCCGCGACCTGACGAGTGCTCTCGAGGCTCTCGGTCACAGCGCTGACCCCGAACGCGTAGAGCAGGTGATCTCTGCCCACCCCGAAGAGTCGGTGGGGAAGCTGACCAGACTCTACCTTGAAAGATACCAGGATAGTTGATGCCCCGCTGCCTGCATACCCGCATCCGCGAAGCTCTCGAAGAGGACGCGGATCAGTTCGATCCACGCCATCTCGAGGCTGTGATGCGAGCCCGCAAGGTCCAGGTCGAGAAGCTCGACCGACAAGCCCTCCAGGAGGAGGTCGATTTCACGAGGGTGGCAGTCACCCTGATCGGACGGGACAAGGCCGAGGAGATGGCCAAGTCCCTCGACCTGTGAAAGGAGCGCCATGCACGTCGTGGTCTCCGGCACCGGCTATCGACCCGTAGTGGTCAAGGCGGTGTTGACGGTGCACCTGGCCCACACAGTGGCCGAGGCGTTCACCGGCGAGTTCGACGAAGGGCGTGCTTTGCACCATGCGCTGCGCGAGGCCTTCCTCGGCTTCGGCCCCTTCGATCATTATTGCGTGGACATGACGCTGAGCGACATGTTCTACCTGACGTTTGGTAACGCGCCGGGTCCGATTCTGGACTACCGGGGGGTGGCAGCCCGTCTGTCCAACCCGGTCGCCGGCCTGTACCTGCACACAGCCGAGCCGGTGCGCCCGGGTCGAATCAGCCCGGCCAAGCCCCGGCCGCACTTCATCGGCGGCACGGAGGAGAACCCGAATGAGCGAGCATGACGAGCAGGACGCTGAGCGTCCGAACATCAACAGCCGGCTCGAGGAGCAGATTGCGGAGGAGGCCCAGAAGGCCTTCGCCTCGATCCCCGACCAGCACAAGCCGCACGCCCGGGCCGCCCGCAACCAGCTGTTCAACTGGCTGACTCAGCTCGAGGCCGTGGTCCAGGACCCGAAGCTCGTGGTGACCGACGAGATGGCCAACCACGTGGCGAACGCCTTCGAGCAGGCGACGACCAAGGCCGGCGCGGTTGGCGCGGGCGGTGCGACGGGCTGGGGCAAGATGCTCCGGGCCTGGCGCATGCTGAAGGACGACGACCAGCTCAACCTGATACGCTGGCTGCTCTGTGCGTTCGTCGGGCGTTACGCGCAGGGCGCGATGGCCGTCAGCCGGTCGAACGACGTCCTGTTCTGGGACCACACCGGCTTCTTCGTCGACGGCGGAATCCGCGCGGTCTTTGCCAAGGCCGGCAACCGCCCGTACCAGCCGATCGGCTACGACGACGACACCCACTTCATCGGCACCGAAGGCTCGCAGAGCCTGTGGGTCCGGCAGTGGGGCATGGCCCTGGTCCTGCCGTGGGCTCCGCCGTTCAAGGTGGAGAAGCACGAGCTCGAGGAGATGGGTGTCGAGGAGGGCACGACGGCCGAGGTCACCGACCGCGAGCGGGCGAAGATCGTCGACGAGATGGAGGCCTTCGAGCAGTTCCTCTTCGACTACGCCAAGGCCGGCGACGACCAACCGATGAAGGACGGGCTGGAGGACGGGTTCCGCGAGGTCACCCTTCGTCTGGCGCGTGCCCGTCTGCCGCGGCTGGACCGGGTATTCGAGAGCCAGTTCGACGCTCACCCGGAGCACGGGCCGGATCTGGAGAATGTCGAGGTGCAGCAGCTGGCTGCCGTCTGCCTTGAGTTCTTCCGAGCGACCCTCGACTCTGATGACGTGCGTCGGGAGCAGGAGGCTCACACGCTCTTCGTGCAGGACGAGCGGGCCGGCCGTCGGCAGCTCGTCAGGCATGCGCTCGAGCGCCTGTCCCCGCTCATCCCGCCGGAGGGCGCGGATGGCGACGGGGAGGCGATGAAGGAGGCGTTGGACCAGCTCCGGCTGGCGATGCCCGACATGAGCGCCGAGCTCAGCCGCATGCGTGAGGCCATGCCCGAGACCACTGTGCTCGAGGCCGTGCAGGCGATGATGCTCTGGCTGCAGAAGGAATTGGACGAGCTGTCCCCGGCGCCGGCGGAAACCGGCGGAGAAGAAGCGACTGATGACCAAGGAAGCCGAGAGGACGGAGACGACCTCGAAGACGCCGACGGACGGGGTGACGACGAGGCTGGTTGAGGCCAGCGCGACGTACGCCGCCCGCAGCCACAGTCACACGATCGAGGCGCTGTTGGAGGGCGACACGTCGACCGGCGTCAGGCTCAACCTCCGCGCCTACGGCAATGAGGACCACGCGGTAGCCGTGGAGAAGAAGACCAAGCTCCAGCTCTTGGCGCTCTTCAGCGGCCTGACGCTCCAGGAGGCGTACGCCCTTCGCGAGTGCCTGGACGCGATCAACGCCCAGCCGTTCCTCTGGCTGGTGCAGGCGGCCAGTGCCGAGCCGGACCCCGTGATGCCGGAGATCACGCCGCTGCCCGCGGTCGACCCTCCGGGAGCCAAGTGAAGTCGAGCGGGGTGCCGCTGGTCGATCGGGTGGTCGATGACGCCCGTGACCTGCTGCTGACCGGGTCCGTGCTGTATGTCGATCATCGGCATCCGGCGCTGGCTCGGTCGCAGGGCAGGGACTCGCTGGTCCACCGGCTGGCCGAGCGGCACAAGATCCTGCCGACGCGGGTCGTCACCCTGCTGCGGGCCGGGGGCTTCTCGCCCCGCCAGGCTGTGCGCTGGTGGTCGGACCTCGGGCGGCCGGTCCGCGAGTGCCCGGTCGTCGGGCCGCGGGGCAGCCCCCGCCTGACGAAGGAGGACCGGGAGCGCCGACGGGCGTTGTTCGGCGCTGTACGAGCGGCCTACGGGCAGCATCATGCACTCAGGGAGGACGACCGATGATTCCCCACTGTCTGAACTGCACGCGCAAGCACCTGGCCTACGCCGAGACCCTGATGGGCGAAGCGTGCATGGGTTACCCGGACCACGCCGACCTGGCGATCGGGGAGCTGCATGCGGCCGAACTCGAGATGCTGGAGAAGTATCCGGACATCGCCCAGCGCATCCGCCAGGAGCGCCTGAACTACGAAGAGGCGATCGACGCCTGGGAACCTTGGGGCTACCACGTCCCGATTCTGGAGCTCTTGGGCCTGGTCCGCGAACAGCGGGCGCGACTCGATGGAGTCGACACGGTCATAGAGCTCGATGACAACCCACTACCCGTCGGAGACGACGATGAACTTCAAGAACATCCCGCCGGTGACGTTCAGGATGCTGAAGCAGTTCCTGACGCTCGGCGCGCCCCTCTGGAGCCTCATGTACCTGCAGCGCAAGGTGGAGGACGAGCCCCAGACCACTGAGTCGCTGATGCGCGACGTCCTGTCCTGGGCAGTCTTCGACCCGGCCCGGGTTCTGACCCAGGTCGCGATCCTCGACTTCCCCCGGCGCTCCGGCAAGGACTACAGCGCCGCCGCAGCCCGCGAGACGCTGCCCGTCATCCTGAAGCATGAGTGGGATCGAGTGGTGCTCCAGGCGGAGTCCGCGCGAAGCCAGCCGTGGGTTGCCACGCTCATGAAGCTCGAGGACAGCAGGCTGATGATTCCGGCCGACGCGTCGTGGGCTCCGAAGGAAGAGGAGGACGCGAACAAGCGCCTCCAGCTGTCGGCCACGCCGCAGCTGATCGCTGGCTGTCTGCCTCACAGCTCGTCGCCCAGGCCCAAAGCCGTCCTCGCCGTCAAGTCCGTGCCCAAGCTCCACGGCTGGCAGGGGCTGGTCCGAAAGACCGGCTGGGATCTCGAGGTGACGTTCGACACGATCGCCGCCGGCCTGTTCGACCAGGAGCACGAGGGCGAGCCGTCCTACCTGACGACCTTCCCCTACCTTCTCCTGGTCGAGGAGAAGCATCCTCACCGCACGCAGCTGGTCGAGGTTGGCGCGGCGCATGTCGTCGCTACCATGCTCCGCCGCCTCTGGCGGGCGGTCGAGCGGGGCGATGAGTGGGAGGATCTGCACGAGCCCCCGATCGTCTTCAACGCCGGCCACACCGATGACCGGCTGAACCAGCTGGCCTGATTCTGTCCGCGCGGACACAAAGGAAGAGCCATGCCGACACTCGGCAACAAGAATAGGATCCCGGTCACCTTGGCCATGCGCGATCAGCTCGAGCAGCTCTGTGACCTGGATTCGTCGGAGGTCCGGATCAGCGAGAAGGACCTCGAGTTCATCGACTCGCTGACCCGGCAGGTCGAGAAGAAGGAACGTGCGACGATCAGCGCTAAGCAGGCCGACTGGCTGCGGAGCTGCGTGGAACGATACTTGGAGGAGTGAGCCATGTGGATTGTGGCTGAGGATGTTCGAGACGGCCAGCGGATGGCGTTCCCGCAGTTCGCGGCCGCCGTCTCCTTCGACATCCAGCAGTGGGTGAGGGACCTGCACGACAAGCTGCGTCGCCTGCGTCAGGAGCGGGATGCGGTCTTGGCGCGGGTCCGCGCCGAGATGCTCGATCGGCTGAAGCTGATCTCCGCCGAAGAGGAGGCGGACGTTCGGGCGAACGACGAGCTCCAGCTGGAGCGGGTCGAGGCGCAGTTCAACGAGCGGATCGAGCAAGCCGAGAAGCGGCTGAAGGTCGAGGAGCAGGTTGAAGCCCTGATCTACTTCGACGGCAAGGAGTGGCCGGTACGGGCCGTAGCCCACAAGACGAGCTGGGACGACGTCCGGGCCTGGACCGGGCGTACGGCTCTTATCGACACATCCCAGCTCCCGAGACTCGACGACTAACAGTCGGATGGTGGCCGAGGAGCGGACAGCCCGTAGGATCGCCCGGACAAAGGGCGAGGCATGGAACGCCCGCCGCGCACGCGCAGCGGTTTTCTCCTACGGGCTGCCGCCTCCGCAGCCGATTCCATGCAGGAGCACGAAGAAGGCCAGGCCGGCGTAGGCCTGGCCTTCTTCGTTAAGGAGATCGCCTTGGCGACTCAGATCATGCCCGTGCGGGAGATCTACGAGACGAACGTGGACTTCGTGCGGAACTTCCGGCGGTTCAACGCCGGACAGGCGCCGGAGGTGCCGGAGCACCTTCAACTGCGACCCGAGATGCCGTTTGAGAGCGTCGTTCAGACGCTCGAGGACCTGTGCTGGACATGGTGCGGCGAGCCGAGTGATGAACCCACTCCCCTGTCCAGTGATGAACTTGCTTGCTTTCGGCAGGACATCGCGAACTGGTTCGACACCTACCTGCCGAACGTCCGCCACTACTTCTGGCGCGGCGGCCTGTTCGAGGCTGGGTCGCAGATCGTCATGCTGTACGAGACGTGGCCGGAGACGAGCGGCGCTTACTGGGCTCGCTTCTATGCCTCGGATTATACGGAGACGTTCAGCCGGTTCCTGGACGACGACGACTACTTCCGCGCCCCGTCCGAGCTCTGCCTGAGCTGCATTCGCCCAAAGGCCTTGTCGGACGACTGGGAATACGCGTCACGCGTTGATGGGGACGAACAGCTGGTACGTATGCCGCTGTTCGAGCCGATCAGGCGATGGATCAATTACGTTCTCCCGCTCCGGGAGATCGACCCGCCGATCACGCTCAGCGAGTACTTCGCTTACCGCGTTGCACAACGCATCCTTCGGAGTCTGAGCTGCCCTCCGATGGCCGCCCGGTTCCAGCAACTCACCCACTAGGAGGAAGGGAGTGACCACTATCATGACCCGACCACCTCAGCGATCTGACTACGAGAACGCGGGCGAGTTCCTCGGAGCCTGGGCCGCGTTCACTGACGGCCGCGAGGTCCCACCCCCGAGCGCGGGGGTCGGACAAGTGGTGCGCCGGCTGCTGGAGAGGCTTCACCGCCTCCTTCTGGAGCCGGACGCCGAACGCGGCACGACCCGGCAGGTCCTGCTGGACTACCGCGAGTACAGCCGAGTCTACCGGGACCGTGACAGTTTCCGCGGGCTGCCCATCGAATCGCCAGAGCTCTGGCAGGCAGTCAGGGCCGACGGGCTGGCCAGGAACCTCCTGATGTCCGTGTTTCGTCATGGACTGGAGGAAGTGTGGTCGATGGACGCCATTCGACAGGAGATTCGGCGGATGACCCGCCGGTCGACACGCGTGGCTGAATGGGGCGTTTCCTGGTCGGACTTGGAGCCTGCGGTGACGAACTGGGAGTGCGGCTCCTGCATCGTGCCCGTGAAGCTGAGTCGCCTGCACCTGCGATACTACCCGCCGCGCTGTCAGAATCCGCGCACCTATAGGTTCGACTGTTCCGTGCTGAGCAGGCGAGCCTCCCTGGCCGGCGGCGTGCTGACGTACCTGGCCTACCGGATGGTGCTGAAGGTCCATGGCAGTGCTGCGGTCGACGACCCGGGTCTCACGACCGACTTCATGCGGGAGATCCGCACACGCATCGCGCCGGACGAGTCCGGCAACACCTGAGGAGCAGCGACATGGTCGCGAATCTCAACGTCAACCAGGAGACTGGCCAGGCCAACGTCGTCTCGTACCGCGAGTCGATGTGGCATGGCCAGGGTCTGGTCGTCCAGGAGCAGATGTCCGACGAGGACATCCTGCGCCTGGCGGGCATGGACTGGCAGGTCACGGAGGAGCCGATCTACCGCGGCAAGCTCGACCCGGCCGGCGGCGCCCTCGAAACCACCCAGATCAGCGGCCACAAGCTGCTGGTCCGCGGCGACACCGACCAGAGCCTGGCGGTCGTCAGCGACAACTACCGCGTCTTCCAGAACAGCGAGCTTGTGCAGCTCATGCGTCGGCTGGCCTCGGCCACCGACAGCCCGCTGGTCTGGGAGACCGCAGGCCTGCTGGGCCCCACCGGGCAGACCGCCTGGTGCCAGGCCAAGCTGCCTGACCTGAAGATCGAGCTGGGCAACGACCTGACCGAGTTCTTCTGGCTGATCCGCAACGGCCACGGCAACTCCCTGGCCCTGACCCTGATGCCGACGCTCGTACGCGTCGTCTGCCAGAACACCGAGACCGCGGCCACCGGCGGGGCTCGAGGCGACAAGCAGCGCCTGGTCAGCACCGAGGAGGCGGAGGAGCAGGAGGGCCAGTGGTCCATGCCCCGCCTCGCCCAGGGCTTCAGCGTCATGCACAGCGGTGGTCTGGACCAGGCTCTCGACTCGATCGTCAAGAGCTACGCGATCGCCGCCGCCTGCCACGAGCAGACGAGGCAGGTGTTCGAGCAGCTGGCTAACGTCAGCGTCACGGACACCGAGGCCGCCGAGTATTGGGAGGAGATCTTCCGCCTCCCGTGCAAGGAGGACGAGTCGCAGCGGTCGCGGACCATGCGCGAGAACAAGGAGCGGGACCGTCGACAGGCCCTCTCCAAGATCTGGGACAGCCCGACCAACAAGGGCCTGGACACCCAGGACACCGCCTTCACCGCCTTCCAGGCGGCGGTCGAGTACGTCGACCACGAGATCTACGCGCGCAACAACCGTACGCGGTTCAACTCTGCCGTCAGCGGCCGCGGCTCCACGCTCAAGCGTGACGCCTGGTCGTTCGCCGGCGACATGTTCCTGGCCCCCGCCTGACGGCGGGGTGCCCCCACCCCAAGGAGCTCACGTGAGCGAAAATCAGAAGTGCCCGGTGCAGCAGGCGAGAACCTTCAGTCGGAGGACGAGCTGCGTGCGGCGCTGAAGAAGCTGCACGAGGAGCGGAGCTCCGGCAGCTAGGTACGGTTCTTGCGTTCCGTGCCGAAATGAGATACTGATCTCACAGGGAGAAGTCGTAATGGCGAATGCCAACCTCATGCACATCCTGCTGGTCGTGGACCGGTCGGGATCCATGGCCGCTCTGAAGTCCGACACGATCGGCGGCTACAACGAGTACATCCGCCGGCTCCGCGAGGCCGGTGATGGCAAGGAGCGGCGGGTGACCACCATGCTGTTCAGCAGCCTGGGCACCCAGCAGGTCCTGCACAAGGCGATCCCGATCGCCGACGTCCCGCAGCTGACGGACGGCGTCTTCAACTGCGGGGGCACGACCGCCCTGCTGGATGCCGTCGGCCAGACGATCGACGACGCGGGCCGGGAGTTCGACGGGCTGCCGGAGGACGAGAAGCCGGGTCTCGTCCAGCTGGTGGTGATGACCGACGGCTACGAGAACCAGTCGTGCGAGTACACCGCCGACCAGGTCCGGGAGAAGATCCGGCACCAGCAGGAGCACTGGGGCTGGGACATCGTCTACATCGGCCAGCACGCCGGCGCCTGGGACCAGGCCCAGTCCATGGGCTTCCTGCGGTCGAACATCGCCCAGGTCGCGGGCAGCGGCGCCGGCACCCAGGCCGCCTTCAAGGGCCTGGCCAGCCGGAACGTGAACTACGCGGCCGACCAGCTGTCGGTCCGCTGCTGCGCGGACCAGTCGATGGAGGCCTCGGTCGCCGCGTTCGACGCGAGCGTCGTCCAGAGCTCGGGGGACGGGTGAGCCGCACGGTTCGGGTCGATCTCGTCCAGACGACCCGGCAGACGTACTTCGTCCGGGTCCCCGACGGCCTGGGGACGAAGGAGGCGATCGAGGAGCAGCTCGTGGAGTCGGGCATCTTCGACGAGGACCCGCAGGGCGGGGAGGCGGTGCTTGAGGAGCGGCTGGCGATCCACATGGCGCCGATCGTCCCGGACGGCGTCCAGCCTTACGAGATCGAGTCGTGAGCGTCGTCTTTCGCTGCTCGGAGAGGGAGCGGATGGTCTTTCAACGGCTGATGGCCGAGGTCGAGCGGCAGCAGAAGATGGACAACCCGGCGGACCCCATGTTCTGGTCCGCCCTCTTCGCCAAGCTGTCGGGCGACTTCGCCACTGCGGCCTTCGAGAAGAGCCACCATCCGCTGCCGGCCGGCCGCGCTTTCCGGTCCATGACCAAGGATGCGATCCAGCTGGGCGCGACGGCCCTGAACTACTTGCTCACGCACAGCTACGTGCCGAGCGACTTCGACGCGGACGTCAGCCACCCGATCTAGCGTCGGGCCGTTGCACGGCCTACCGGTCGACCCAAAATCGACACGGGAGCGAGCATGGAGCGGCGAGGAGACGGCAATGGCAGACGAGGAGCCGCCGACGGGGGATCTTGATTCGCTACGGCTACCGATCTACGGTTCACGCCGTCGGCTCCTGGGCTACTGGTACATGCGTAAGCGGGGCAGCACCTACCTGGTGACCGCCCGTTACCCTGGTGTGACCCACGCCCGTCAGACCGAGGAGACGCCGGAGAAGGCGGTCGCCTCGTTCTACGACAGCTTCATCGGCTATCTGGGGGCCCGTCTGGCCCGCGTAGAGAAGCAACTTGCAGATCTCCCGACTGTCGAGTACCGTAAGCGCGGTTTTCGACGTGGTTGGCTCTCCAAGCTCCGACGGGGCCTGGAGGCCAAGCACGCGAACATCGTGGCCGAAAACCAGCAGGAGCTCCTGCTGAAGCTCAAGGAGATCAGGGACAAGGGCTGGCCGACACCCCCGCTTCCGCCGCTGCCCTGGAACGACGTCGATGGACCGACTGCAGCTCGAACAGCCTGGAATGGCGGAGAAGATCGTCGACCTGTACCTGGGACAGGGGTGGCCGATCAACCGGATTTGCGAACGGACGGGCGAGAGCTACAGCCGGGTTCGGAGGATCCTGGACGAGAAGAAGGTGGCGATCCGCGGCCGCGATTCCTACACCTTGCGCGGGAGCAGCCACCCATCCGCCAAGCTGACGGCCAACGAGCTGACCGAACTCGAAGCAGAACTGCTGGCTGGTCGCCCACATGGGGAGCTGGCCACTCGGTATGGCATCTCCCGCGAGCGGGTGAGGCAGATCGGGGAGAGGATCGGCAGCCCGAGCGGCCGGGACCTGCAGCTCCTGAGGCGGGCAGAGAGGGCCCGGGAGAGGGAGCTGAAGAGGAAGGAGCGTGACGAGCGCCGGAGACGGGAGCACGTCGTGCGGTACGAGCCATGGCGTCGGCTGTGGGACAACGGCCTGACCGTGAAGGAGATGGCTGAGGAACTGGGGCTTCAGCCGGGTGCGGTGAGCGTGAGGATCGTGAACCTCCGCAAGGCCCACCCCGACTGGTTTCCCAAGCGACGCGGAGCCAACGGCTCCGGGAAGTGACATTCGACACTGAACAGTGTCCGCGCGGACAGAATCTCGTGGGGGCGGCCTCGGCCGCCCCCACGGCCTTTCCTTTAGCTATGACCCGCGGTAGGATGCGGGCTCGGGAGAAGGACGGACGATGGTCAACCAGAGCCGCAAGCTACTGGAGAACGGCGACCTCCACCTGCTCGAGGACGGGGGCGAACGCCTGCTCGAGCGGACTCGCCGCAACCTCTACTGGCACAATCTCAGCGGCGACGGCGAGCTGTCCAATCGGGCGAACTACGCCCAGGACGCCGCCGGCACGATCGTCGTAACCCCAGTCCCGACCGACGACACGGTCCCGGCCCGCGACGGCTACCGGTACTACCGCCTGGTCACGGACGGTGGCACGGCCGGCGGCAACTTCATCGTCAACCAGATCGACCTCTGGAACCTGGTGGCCGACACCAGCATCTGGTCGGTGATGTCCGACAACACGACTCCAGCCCCGCAGGTCGCCTCGGCCAGCTCGAACAACGTCGACGCCTGGCAGGTGTTCGACGGCGACCCGACGGGCACCGGCTGGGATTCGGGGACCAGCGCCGGCGGCAGCTGGGTGAAGCTGGACATAGGCAGCCAGACGCCGGTCCGGCTGGTGCGGGTCTGGTTCTCCTCGACGGAGGACGAGCAGCCGGCCGACTGGTGGCTCGAGGGCTCGAACGACGACAGCAACTGGACACGGCTGGCCGGCCAGGCCATCCCCCAGATCAACTTCAACCAGACGAACTTCAAGGCCCTGCTGAACCCCGAGCAGCAGCTCATCGCCTACCAGGGCCAGGTCCTGGACCAGATCGACGCCGACGACCGCTCCTGGTACTGGACGTTCGACGACGGGACGGCGACCGACCTCTCGCTCAACGGCCTGGACGGGAGCCTGGTCGGCAACTTCACGACCGACGGCCCGCTCATCGCCAAGGCCGGCTCGTCCATCGTCCCCCAGGACCCCGGCAGCTACATCATCCAGGACAGCCAGCTGTTCGACGACTTCGACCAGTCGGCCTTCAGCTGCTGGTTCCAGAAGCCGGACGACACTCTGCGCCGCCTGCTTTTCGGCCGGGGTGACGCGGCCGAAGGCGGGATGGTCGTGTATCTGGAGACCGACGGCAGCCTGCGGGCCGGGGTCTGGGATGGCGCGGACACGGTCTTCGTCTCGGTAGCCTGCAGCTCGGGCGCCATGCACGACGTCGGCGCGTTCTTCGCGGCCGGCGTCCTGTACCTGTACCTGGACGGTCAGCTCGCGGCCTGGGACTACAACCCGGACCTCGACAAGCAGATCACGGTGACCGGCGCCTACGACCTGGTGGCAGGCAGCAACCGCAGCCTGAAGTATCACGACGGCGACTCGAGCGCGGCGAACACCGCGATCAACACCCTGATTGACGAGGCGTGGGCCAGCGATCTGGCCTTCCGCGGCCCGGACTACGGCAGCCTGTGGCTGGCGGGGCTCGGCTACCAGAACCAGATCTACGCCGACACCCTGATCTTCGACGACACGGCTGGGGGCGGCGCGGCGTCCGTCGCCACCTCCACCACCTACGTCCCGGCCTACAGTCTGGAGTTCGACTCGGCCGTCCAGGACCAGCTGGTGCTGGGCGGCGGCAGCCGGATGGACGTCGACCAGTGGAACCACTCGGGCGGCCATCAGCAGCCGCTGGACCTCACGTCCTCCGGCGACCTGACCATCTGGCAGACGATCGACGTCAGTGGTCAGCCGGTGGGCACGACGACCGTCATCGACACGACGGGCACCCTGCGCCTGCAGGGCACGATCACGGCGGCCGGCGACGGCGACCTGGTCGAGGTCCGGGGACCGGCGACCGCCATCGGCGACCTCCTGGTCACGGGCTCGGTCAGCACCCGGCTGGCGAATGCCGTGACGGACGGCGGCCTGGGCCTCGACCTTCAGTCCTTCCGGACGGCTGGCGAGACCCGGTTGGACGAGGAGGTCCTGTTCGAGGACGTCATCATCCGACAGGGCCTGCTGGTCTACGAGGTGTCGAGCGCCACGGTCAGCGGCCCGGCCCGAAACGAGGTGGTGGTTCCGGCGGACGGGGCGGGCACGCCGCGATACGTCTTGGACCTGCTGACGGCCGGCGTCCGCCAGTACACCGGGGACTACTCGACCGACCTCCAGTTCTGCGCGCTCGAGGTGCGGGACTCCGCGCCCGGCGGCACCATGGACTTCAGCGGTGACTTCAGCTGGCGGTTCGCGGGCGTCGGTACGCTGTTCCTGGACACCTCGCCGGTTGACGGCCTGTTCGACGTGTTCAGCGGCGACCTGCTGGACGTCAGCGGCAGCTCCTTCGACATCCACAAGCTGCCTGGCCGCACCCTGTTCTTCGACCCGGCGTCCACTCACGAGCACCGGAGGACGTACATCGCCGAGACCGGCGTGGGCGACGGGTCGCTGCAGGGCATCGGGCTCAAGTGGGACGCCCCGGGCACGCCCGGCGTCAAGACCCGGGGCTTCGGCGACCTGATCGTCTGCACGTCCGCCCAGAGCGCCGGCACCTTCCAGCTCCGCCACTTCCTGGGTGGCGTCGCGAACCGGGTCGAGTTCACCACGCCCATCCTCAACTACGGCGTGCCCATGTGGCTGGCCCTCGGCCCGATCTCCGGCAGCAACCCGACGTACACCGTCCTCCAGCAGCTGGCGATCGGCGAGACGGTGACCGTCGACTTCGGCGACGCCCTGGGCACCTCGGTCAAGACGATCGAGATCCTGGAGATCGTGCAGGCGACGGCCGAGACCGTCGTCCTGACGATCAACGGCGATGACGCGGTGGACGCGGAGCTCGTGATCGGGACCACGCTCCGGAGCGAGGCGACGGAGGCCCCGGGCTCCGCGGGCAACGACCTGAACCTGTCCCTGCTGGACACGGAGCCCGCCTCCCAGGTCATCCGGTTCGACGGCGTCGACGGCAGCACCTTCAGCCAGGGCGACGTGGTGATCCTCGAGACCCAGACCGAGTGGGTGGAGTTCGCCGGAACCTCGAACATCAACACCGACCTCCTGAACACCGCGGGCCAGGTGCGGATGGCGGCGTCCGCTGTCCTGACGGTCGACAACTACCAGCAGCTGGTCGCTGGGACCGCCCTGGACGCGGGCGCCTCGTCCGTGATGAACGCGGCCATCTTCCAGATCACCGGCGGCGACTTCACGATCGCGGCCGGCGCCACGTGGAACGTCGGGCGGTGGCTGGCGAACAACGTGGACGCGGTGTCCGCCAGTCCGTGGTTCGTCAACGCCGCGATCCTCGCGCAGATCGACAACGGCAACCTGCAGAACTCCGACGCCTCGGGCGGGGTGATGGGACAGATCCTGTCTGGCGCCACGGACCTCGGCGGCAACATCAACTGGTCGCTGGTCCCGAACATCGAAAGCCCGCACGTCTGGTACCCGGACGGCTACCCGCGCCGGGCCTTCGACCTGCGGTGGGTGATCAGCTACACGATCGTCGACGGCCAGGCGCTGGTCAGGTTCTTCGGCAACCCGCATTCCGTCCTCAGCTTCTCGGCGACCAGCTTCCTCGGAGCCTGGTTCAGCAGCCGGCTCAACGACCCGTCGCTGCCCGGCGATCCGGCGATCTCCGGGTTCGGGCCGCAGTTCCAGGTCGGGGCGACGGTCTACAACGGGACGATGATCGACATGTGGGGGCCGCACCCCACCGACAGCACTCGGCTCCTGATCTGGGTCAGCAGCATGTCGGCGGAGGACGACGGCGGGATTCCGGTGAACGAGCAGGTCGAGGTCGACAAGGCGGAGTTCGAGTTCCAGATCGGGACCAGTTACCCGTGGTGGTCGCCGGACGGCAGCGTCTACTACAACCTGGACCGGGTCGTGACCTGGAGTACGGTCGAGCCGACGCCCGTCAGGTTCGACAGCCCGCAGAAGAACACGCTGCTGCCGGACCTCGCGGACTTCGAGACCAACATGCAGAGTTCCAAGGACCGCTGAGATGGCGTTCGCCGACAACTTCCTCCAGCCCAGCCCGCCGGACGGCCCCTCCTACAACGTCCGGGAGGCGGTCTGCTGGTGGAACGACCCGAACGACCTGACCTACACCTTCGTCCGGTTCAGCGGTCAGCCGAACAGCCCCGTCCGGTTCCTGACCGCGGACTGGGAGGCCGCCTACCTGGCGACGGTCGTGCCGGACCCCGTGGCCCCCATCCTGGACGACGCCTATCTGCTCAACGAGCTCTCGTCGCAGATGGCGCGGGCCAGCGTCGCCTTCGACCCCCGGGCCATGGCCTTCGTCGGCAACAACATCCGCCGTCAGCGGTACATGGTGGTCGGCGGCACGCCGTTCCGTGCGGACCTCGTCGAGCGGGACGCCACCAACTACCTCACGACCTCCGAGACCTTCGCCGGGTTCACGCTCACCGGCCTGACATCGGCGCCGGCCGCCGACCCGATCGGCGGCCTGACCGCCCAGCGCCTGACGTCGGCCGGCGCCAACAGCGTCACGACCAACAGCACCCCGCTGGACGCCGGGTTCCCGCACACCTTCAGCCTCTTCGCCAAGCTCGTCCCGGGCTCGGCCATCGAGCAGGTGGCGCTCCAGCACCCGTCGGTCGGGTACGCGGTCTTCGACCTGGTGAACCAGACCACGACCCTCGGCAGCTGGCAGGCGGGCGGCATCGAGCCGGTGAACGCCGCGGGCTGGTACCGGGTGTGGGCCCGCTTCACGCCCGGCGCTCCAGGTGCCAGCACCCAGTCCTGGGAGCAGTACGACGGCGCCGGCCTCCCGGCGGCCGGCGCGCTCGACGTGTGGGGTGCCCAGGTCGAGCGCAGCTTCTACGCCACGTCCTACATCCGGACGGTCGGGGTCGCCGTCAGCCGGATCGCTGACGACCTGGTCCTGGACATGTCGGCCTACCCGACGGACGTCGCCGGAACGTGGTTCGGACTGGCCGTTCCCTACAACTGGGACGAGTCCTACACCGTGGGCAACGCCTCGAACACCCTGATGCAGGCTGAGACGCCGAGTGCCGACTTCCTCCTCCAGCGCAACACCTCGATCGGCCTGCTCAACGCCCGGTCCAGCCACGAGGGGGCCGGAGCCACGACGTCCGTCGTCAGCGCGAACGCCGGCGCCGGCACCTACCAGCCAGGCCAGCTGCTGACCATGGCCCTGGCCTGGGACGGCGCGGGCACCGAGCTCTGGGTGAACGGCGTGAGTCTGGGGACCGCGGCCACTCCCACCCTCCCCTATGTCAACGTCAGCCATGCCCAGTGCGGCAACCGGCCTGACCTCGCCCAGGCGTTCGACGGCTGGGTATCCTTCCTCTGCTGGGACACCCGGCTGACCGGCCCGGACATCCTGGCCCTGCACAACGCATCGGCGGTGGCATGAGCGGATTGCAAATGATTCAGCACCCGGGCACGGCTGCAGCGCACAGGGTCAGCCTGAGCGTGAAGAAGTACCGGGTGATCGTCATCGACAACCTGCCGGCGGTCCTCGCCACCATGCCGCAGGACCCGGACACCGGCCTGACCATCCCCATGACCAACGGGAACATGGCCGATAGGCTGCGGCCGGCGGACTACGCCACCAACCCGAAGCGGGCCTTCCGCACCCGCTGGAAGAAGAGCTGGCAGCAGATCATCGACGACTACAACGACGCCCACCCGGACAAGATCTGGGTGTACCTTGTCCGGCTGCCCGCGGCCTACGCCCACACCAACCTCGACTTCAACCGGCTGCCGCTGGTCGCCGGCCAGAACTTCGATCTGGCGCCGATCCCGCCGGGCATCTACCAGGGGTAGTCAACAGGTGATTGAAACATGGTATTCTGTGCCTTTCTATACTGTGGGTTGTGGGTTGACACGGCACACACCCTGTGTTAGCTTTGCGCCATGAGCATGAAACGACTGCCTTTGATGATACCTCCCTACCTCCATCAATGGCTCAAGGCCGAGGCAGAGAAGAAGGGCATCAGCATTGCTGAGTTCGTTCGCCGTATTCTGGATCGTGAACATGAAGATCAGCAGAAGTAGTAAGTGCTCACTCAAGTTCACGACAGCGTCCAAGCTGTCAAAACTGGACATCGTGCTCACTGAGTATGGTCGAGTGGTCAACGGCTTCATCGACCAGTTCTGGCTTGAGTGCCCTGCCAAAGGCAAGTTGCTAAAGCCTGTTGTTGATTCGGTTGATAGCTGGTTCACGGCAAGGCTGCGTAAAGTTGCTGCCCGTGAGGCCATTGGCATGGTGAAGGCGGCTAAAGAGCGGTGGGGCGATAAGGCAGTAAAGCCCACACATCGTGGTCAGCGCATGTGTGTCAGCAGCACCATCGCCCGTTTGGACGTTGCCAAGGACAGTTCATTCGATTGCTGGCTGCACTTGGCGTCTATTGGTAACGGCATCATCCTCGACTTGCCGATCAAACGGCACAAGCACTTCAATGATCTGGCTACCAGAGGGCGCAGGCAAGAATCCTATATTATTACACGGGATTCGGTGCAGTTTTGCTTTGAGATCGAAACGGGACCGAAGCAGGAACCAGACCGTTGTGTTGGTGTCGATACAGGTATCAACGCCTTGGCCAGTCTCTCTACTGGCGAACAACTGGGCACGGACATCAAGGCCGGTATCGAACGGATCAAACGCTGTAAGCATGGCAGTAAAGGTCAGAAGAGTGCCGTGCGTGCTTTACGCCAACGTATGGATGAGGTGGCCAAAGAGGTGGCTGGTAAAGCCTCGCTGGTCGTAGTAGAGAACTTGAAGAACATTACGAAGAATACCAAACGGCGATTGGTGAAAAGTGTTCGCCGCTCTATCGGCAGATGGAATGTCCGGTACTGGTTTGTGACTTTGCAGCGTAAGTGTGAAGATAGCCGTGCTAGCTTCCGCAGCGTAAGTCCCTACAAAACCAGCCAGACCTGTTCATCCTGCGGCCATGTCGATAGGGGGAATCGAAACGGTGAATTGTTCCGGTGCCTTAGTTGTGGCTATGAGGCAAATGCAGATGTGCAGGCATCACGGAATATCCTCACTCGATTCCTTACCGGACCCTACGGTGCCGGTTGCAAACCTCTCGTGTCCCAAAATGGGATACTTTGAGGAACGGTGACCGCAACCTGGGGGCGTTGCGCCGTTCGGCGCTCGAGGCTGAGCGGCGGGCGCGCGAGACGACGTCTGGCGTGTCTCGGATGTCCGGGGGCGAATGATGGCGCAGGTCACCAATCTCGACATCTGGTACCCTGAGGGCTACCCGGGCCCGGCCTACGACCTGACGAAGGTCGACATGTTCTGGCCGAAGCCCGAGGACACGTCCCGGGTCCTGGTTACGTTCCGCCACAACACGCTGAAGAGGGTCGAGTTCGACCGTGCCGCCTTCGAGGCGGCTCTTGCAGCGGTGCCCTGAACGAGGTAGCTTTCGGCTATGGCCCAGACCGATGGCTACATCACGGACAGTCAGGGTGGAGACTGGAAGACCTCGAACACCGGCGGGAGCGGCCGGGGTGATGTAACTGACGTTGAGGGCAACGCCTACATCCGGACATCCAACGGTTCCCAGCCCGGCGTCAAGGTGCTGGTCGACGGATCGGTGGCCGCCGGCCCGTCGATCGACTTCTCGAATGCCGACGGCCTGCTGCAGGGTGCGGGCGCGGCTGACGGCGAGCGGCCGTTCATCGTCTGGGCGGGCGTCAGCCCCATGTCCCTGTCCGAGGGCCTGATCGTCTGGAACCAGCCGATCGTCCTGCTGGACAAGAGCAAGGTGGGCTTCGACATCGTGACGGTCGTCGGCCGGCTGATGGTCGTGAAGCTGACTGGCCCGGTGGCCATCGACGGCAGCGACAGCGAGCAGGTGACGATCAGCGCGGGCGCCGTCGGCTATTACAAGGACAGCGAGGAAGGAGCGTGTCCGGCTGCGGAGGGCGAAGAGGGCGGGGGCGAGGCCCAGCCCGACCCCGGCCAAGGCGAGCAGGGCGACACTCCGGCCGACGAGGCCGCGGCCCAGCCCGACCAGTCGATCTTCTGCGACATGTGCAACCCGGACGCCCAGTGCGGCGACTTCGAGGGCTCGAAGGCCGGGTTCGTCGTGAACAACGAGCTGGGGCCGTTCGATCTCAAGTGCACGCACACCTTCAGCCTCACGGCCTGCAAGACGTGCGGGGGCCAGGCCGACGCGAAGGTCTGGATGGTGGCGATGGACATCTTCGCCAGCACCATGCCGCTCGAGGTCTACTCGATTGACGCCCTGATCGAGTACAACACGGACACCGTCGGGTCCTACAGCTACGAGGACGCCACGTTCCCCGCCGTCCTGAAGGAGGACACTGACTGCTGTCCGGATAGCCCTCCGTCCGCCCTGATCATCGGCACGGCCGGGCCGCCGGTGGAAGTGAGCGCGGAGTGGAACGGCGACATGCCGGGCTACGAGGGCCAGCCCTGCAAGTACATCGTCAACCCGTGCGGCACCTACTGCTCGTCGCCGGCCGACGAACTGCGGCCGGACGACGTCGACTGCATCGTGGCCGAGGACATCATCAAGCCGGTTCAGCGCTCGTGTCCCGTCAGCTTCTTCGAGCCGTGGATCGTGACCACGACCAGCATCTTCATCCCGACTACCACCCAGACCGTCGAGATCAGCGCTGTCGTCAGCTGTGTGGCCGGCCCGATCGAGCTGCTCGCGGACCTGGTGACGGAGGTCGTGACCTTCCCGACTGCTGTCTTCACCGGCCAGCTCTCGCTTCCGGGTTTCGCGCAGCAGATAACGGTCACCTTCCCCATTCCGTTCACCGGTACCCAGTACGTGGTGACGGACTGCGCGATCGCCGAGCAGAGCGCGATCGCGACCCTCTACCCGTCCGTCACGCAGGTCGTGACGGACGGGCAGGAGGGTGATGCAGACGTCCTAACCGGGCTCGTGTGGGGTCCTCCGCTCACTCCCCTGACCTCGGTCACCGCCTATACCAGCTCGATCAACCTGGTCACGACCTGCGCGGTCTTCGACAACGATGGGGCGACCATACGCCTGCTCAACGACCCGGCCATCGAGTGGCTATACCCCCTGCTGCCGGAGTTCGAGAGCAACTACTATGAGGACATCCAGTACTACGATGCGGTGGGCGAGCCCGACGTCCTGACGGTCGTCACCCAGTGCCTGCCCGGCACGTTCACCGTCACGCAGCCGAACGGCACGCAGCGCATCACCTACGTCGACGGTCAGGTTGCCGCCAAGTTCATTCCGGTCATCGCCACCCAGGTGCGGGACCTGGTGACCGACGCGGAAGTCGCGATCCTCACCCTGCCTCTGGCCCCTCCGGGCGGCGGGGACCTGGTCACTCAGGTCGATCGGCAGACCATCACGTTCGTCAACCTGCTGGACGGAGAGGGGTTCGACGTTCTGACGGGGACGGGCTTCCGGGCTTGGGGGCCCGAGGGTGATCTGTTCGAGACCAAGAACGTTGTTCAGACGCTCAACGAGAACTATAACCAGACGATCTGGGGCGCCGCCTCTGACGGCTACTACGTGGGCGACCCGGTGTACGGCTCGTGCACGGCCCTGACCAGCGTCAGCGCGCTTACCGGCGAGGTGTTCATCCCTGGAGGCGGCGCCAACCTCGACTGGTTCAGCACGGACATCGTGGTCTGCGATGGGGGCGCCGAGGTCACGGTCTACGTGATCACCCACATCACCAACCTGGGGGGCGGCAGCGAGGGAGGCGGGGCGACAGTCACGTTGGTGACGGCGGTCCAGGCCTGGCAGACGGTGTGCCCGGTCCTGAAGACGTTGCCGATCCTCGAGTTCAACGAGCACACGGTCCTGAACATCACCCCGGATTACGAGAACGTGGTCTACGACATCCTGAGTGTTCAGGCGATTCCGGATGGTCGGGTCACCGGCCTGGTGCAGGTCGGCTCGGCTACCGCGACGCTCGTCAACCAGGTGTTCGGTGCGCCGATCGACCTCCAGACGGTGACCGCGGCGACGGCCATCGGCCAGGCAGCCGTCACTCTCGCCATTCAGCAGGGGTCTGAGCAGGTCTTCGTTTTTGACGGACTGCCGACCCGGCCGCAGATCGACGTGGTGACCGCGACCAACGTCCAGGTCCTGAATGTGGTCACGAGCTGCCTGGTTCACGAGCTGGACAAGCACACGGAAGAGTTCGTGCACCGGCTGTCACTCCCCGGCATCAACAGCTTCCCGTTCATTCTCGGCAACACAGACCAGATCTTCGAGCTGCCGCAGATCGTGACCGCGTGCGTCGGCGGCCAGGTGGACCTGATAACAGCCATCGGCCAGTTCGACGGGGGCCCGATCAGTGAGGTGAACGCGGTCAAGGACACCAACCTCGAGTTCCTCACAGGCCTGTGGAAGGGGGACATCGAGTTCATCAAGTCCGGCGACACCGTGAACCTGACGGCTGTCACCACCTGCTTCACGGGACCGGTGACCGTGGTGACGGACGTCAGCGAACTGAAGCTGACTCTCGTCTCACCGACCACCGGCACGGTCATCACCTTAGTCACCCAGGTCCTCAACGGCGTGGTCTCGATGATCAAGGACTTCGACATCACCACGGTGACCGTCGTCACGTCCTGCGTGCGGGACACCTACACCATCACCCTGCCGGATAACTACGGCTACGTGGACCTGATCATCGAGGCGGACGAGGGCATCACCCTGATCACCGAGACCGAGCCGACGTGCGACGCCGCCTACAAGTTCCTCAATCACCCGGGTATCCTGAAGTGGAACGAGGCCCATCAGACGACCGAGGACTGCTGCGATGTCAAGCCGCAGTGGACGTGCAGCTCCGAGGAGAAGGACCATCCGGACGAGGAGAACTGCGAGTGGTTCCTGACGCTGGTCGCGAACTACGTGAAGAACGAGGGCCTGGGCAACGCCGAGGAGTGCCCGTGCTACGACTGCACGTCGGAGCCGGACTGCGCTGAGGGCAGCAACGACATCCAGGACCTCGGCAGCAGCGCGCCCACGCCCTGCGTCGCGCGCTTCCGCCGGATGAACCGACGCTTCTGCGTCCAGTGCCGGCCGCAGTAGCATGGTAGGCAAGATCCACACCCGGGAGGACGGCGAGGGAGGCCGCGAGTGCTGCGTGCCTTACGCCCAGTGTCCGGACAACGACTTCTTCACGGCGTGCGAGTGCCCGTGCGACGCGCTCAACGACCCGCGCGGCGATTGGGCAGCAGCCCTGGCGGCCATCGAACTCGACGTTGTCCACACCGAGTTCCGCTGCCACCTGACCAGCACGACCTACTCGTTCAACGCTGACACCGACCCCGGCGGCTTCTCGATCGTCGACGGCGGCGGCGTGTGTCAGGAGTACAGGATCTTCGCGTGGCTGCTGACCGAAGACCCGGCTGGCAGCCAGATCGAGCTGTCGACGACCTGCTTCTGCTCCAACTGCTATGAGTGCTATGTCGTTGATGTTGAGGACGATGCCTACGGCAACTGCACTCAGGCCACGGCCAGCTATGCGGGCAGCGATGGCTTCGTGTGGGGCAGCGATTGGTTCGGCGACTTTGCCGCGGCCAACCCTGACTGCTTCGAACAGTGGTGCCCGGGGTTCTGCTCGCAGGATATCATCGTGCCTTACTGCGGGCCGGCCCAGCCGATCGGATGGCCGGGCGCCGGGTCGACTGCCGGCGTGTCTGCCGACTTCAATCCTTGGGGCACTGACTACTATTGGGAGGCGCGGGTCGTCATCTGTCAGGACGGCGACCCGTCGTCCAGCTGCCTGCTGGACGGCTGTGGTGACCCGTCCGAGCTCTGCGGGCTCATGGAGCTCTTCAATGAGGTCGGGATCTCGGAGCCATCGCCGCTCAACGACTGCGCGGTGGAGTTCGACCTCCAAGACAGCTATGGGCTATTCTGCTGCGACTGGAAGGGGACGCTGTACGAGGTGGAGTGGGATGCGTCGGACGGGCAGCCTCAGGGCGACATCACGTTCGACGGTCCGGGCTACTGTGGTGTGGGCCCGATCCTCGGCACGATCACCGACCCGGACTTCGGCCCGAACGACGGTGCGGCGACAGCGGACATCGGAGAGGGCTCCTATGACTGCTGGGAGTACCCGATCTCCGCCTATCTGGCCGGGTCCGAGGGCCTGACGCCGCCCGACGGCGACTGCAACGTGGCCTGGTTTTCGGACCCCTGCTGCATCTCTTATAACTGGTTCTTCACGCCGCTTCCGACGTTCTTCGGGATCAACGACCCGGGACACGAGACGGTCGAGATGGAATACTTCGACTGCGACGGCGTGGGCACGACGCTCACGGCTTTCGGGCCGTTGGACGACTGCGTGTTCATCAGCGAGTTCAGCCCGCTAACCCTGGACTGGGACGTGGGCGGGACCCTGCCGGAGATCGAGGTCTGCTGCCTGTCCTGCGGCATGACCCAGGACGTGGAGCTGCGGTTCTTCAACAGCCAGCCCAACCAGGACTGCGGGGCGAGCCTCGCGGTGCGGGACGATGGCTCGGGCGCCACGTACCACTCGGCGGACAAGGGCTCGCTCGTCGACTTCAACACGCCGTTCGGCGCGGGTGCGGGCAACGCCGAGAGCCGCTACCGCTGGGCGAACAGTTCGGCCGGCTGCTGCGGCGGCGGCCCGAACGCCGTGGACGGCGAGACCGTGACCGTCAAGAGCGCGTCGTCCACTCAGGATGATCTCGACGGACCCCTGTCCTGGGTCGAGTTCCAGTTCATGGTTCGCGAATCCTGCCTGCCGTCGCTCAGCCCGGATCGGAACACGACCCGCGGCCCGATCAGCATTCTCAGTCCGGGCCAGGCGGACATCGGCCCGTTCATCTGCGACACGGACGACGCGTACTCCGCGGTGACCCTGACCATCGACAACCCCAACGCCTTCTCCGTGGACTACGACGTGGACGTGACGGTCCAGACCTCCGGCAAGACCTGCACTGAGGACCTGGGCCTGACGGTCAACATTACGGGCACGGTGGCCGCCTCCGGCCAGAACGTGATCGACCTCCTGACGCTGTTCGGCGGCGGCCCGTTCCTCGCCTGCTGCTGTGGCGAGTTCCCGTCCGGTGACTGCAGCTGCGTCTACCAGCAGAAGGTGTTCGACGTGGGCCTCAATTCGACGGCCCCCGCCGCCAGCTCGCTGGACTTCACGGTCCAGACAACTGAGTGATCTTGACAAATCACACCGATCGAGGTATGTAAGAGACATGTCCGACCAACTTGATCCGCCCACCAAGCCTGAGCCGGAGCACCGGGCGCAGGTCGTCACTCCCCGCCATGTCCTGGCCCGCCTCCGGTATCGGGACCCCGAGAACCCGGGCGCGGCCGAGCGCCTGTTCATCGAGACGTTCCTCGCGGCCCTCGAGCCGAAGTACGCCGAGATCCGGGAGTGGATGCAGGACTGGCAGGACAACCCCAAGACCTGCAACTGCACGAACAAGATCGCGCGGCTGATCAGTGTGGAGCGGGACAAGGTGCAGGGCGTGCTGGACGAGGTGTTCGGCGCCGGCCACTACGAGCTGCAGGTGCAGACCCGTGGCCGGCCGCTGACCGGCGAGACCCGGCTGATCGACGCCACGGCCGAGGCCTACTCCCGGCTGATGACCGAGCTGATGGAGGACCGGCGGGCGTTCCGCGGCCTGACGGTCGTCGACCGGGAAGAGGAGGGGCAGCCCAAGTGGCTGGTCCTGTTCTGGTGAGCGCATGGCCTCGGTCAGCCTCAGCCGGGTGATCGACCTGCTCCGCGGCGCGAACGGCGCGGAGCTCCAGGAGTCATTCCGCCAGTTCTTCCCCCGGTCGACGGTCGTGGCCATGGACCGGTGGCTCAGTCGCAAGGGCTGCGGCAGCTGCCGCGGGAGCCTGCTCGAGGAGCTGGCGGCGGACGCCGACCGGGTGCAGGCCTGGCTCCGACGGAACGACCTGCTGGACCAGGTGGCGAACGCCACCCAGCAGGCCAAGGAGCGGGAGGACGCCTGGGACCTGCCTGGTCGCGGGACGCTCCGCGGGCGTCGGATTCGGGTGCTCGACCGCCCGTCCGACTGGTCGGAGCTCTGGGCGGTGATCGACGACCGAGGCCTGACGTTCGACGGCCTGCACATCGACCGGGACCCGTATTCCGACGTGCCGCTCCGCAGCATGAGCCGTGAGGAGCTGGCGGAGTTCTGCGAGAAGAGCGACGAACAGGTGAGTACCATGGGCGAGGAATGGCTTGCCGCGCGGTACGGCATGCTCATCGTCTACTTCTGGTGAATCTGTCCGCGCGGACACTTTTCGACGGAGGTACGATGTACGAGATCCCAGTCATATCCGACAAGCGGTCGTCGGCCCTCGGCTACTGCTTCCTGCGGGTGCACGACCGCTGGCCGAAGGCCGCGCTCCGCCGGCCCGAGGGCCAGACCTGCACGAGCCTCGTCTCGCTCTACCTGCAGTCCAATCCTGGCGAGTGCCGGATCTACCGGTCGCGGGACGAGATGCAGGCCCGCGACCTGTTCAGTTGCCCGGTGCCCCGGCTGGCCCTGAACCTGGACCGGGACCTGCTGCGGATCGAGGGCCTGGATGGGGGAGAGCCGCTGGCCGACTGGCTGGCGGCTCTTCCGTTCTGGCGGTTCAAGGTCTCGGACAGCGGCCGGATCCTGGTAGCTGGGTGATGTGGGCGGCCTGGGTGTTCGGAGGGGCGGTCATCGGCCTGGTGCTGTTCGTCGG
>CAZCJL010000010.1:63029-92246 GCA_964498785.1 uncultured Cytophagia bacterium
TGTGGGCGGCCTGGGTGTTCGGAGGGGCGGTCATCGGCCTGGTGCTGTTCGTCGGTTGGGAGGTGGCCATGTCCCTCCACGTCATGCGGCGGCATGACGCCGCCCGGAAGAAGTGGGAGGCGGCGTGGGAGCGGAATCTCGCGGCTCGCCGCCGGGCCCTGGGCCTGGAGCCTGACGGCCGCTACGGTCGCCTAACGTATGAGGAGGAGCGCGATGAGCGGTGATGGCATGCAGCGGGACGTGTTCGGGGGCAACGCCCAGCCGCCAGGCCTGCACTTCGAGATCAGCCACCAGCAGCAGCAGGTCCAGCGGGCGCTGGCCGCCTACCGGAACAACATCGCCCTGCCGGACGTGCACGTGGCCTCCCGCCACGACCGGAGCCAGCCTCCGGTCCTGGGCGAGGACGGCGAGGAGATGACTTTCGAGCGGCGTGCCAGCCTGATGGCTGGCAAGCGGCCGATGCTCGAGCAGACGCCCGACGGCCGGGTCCGGATCGTGGACCAGGACTTCAGCCAGCAGTTCGACGAGGACATCGGTCAGGAGCGGCTGGGGAAGTCGGCGATCGAGAACCGGCCGGGCATGCGGGTGGTGCGGCCGAAGGAGCTGGAGCTGGGCGTGACGGAGGTCGGAGGTACGATGGCCCCCGAGGGGACCTGGATCCCCGGAACCGAGGGTGACGTGTCCCGCTGTCTGTATACCGCGCCGAACGTCAACCACACCGCGAGCCTGATCACCGAACTCCACGCCTGCATCCGGGCGGTGGTCGGGGCGTCGGGCGATCGGCGCCTGGCCTGTCGCGGTGTGTCGGCCAGCTCCCGTGCCCTGCAGCGCATTAGCCAGGCGCTGGGCGGGGACTGCGAGAGCCGGCTGCTGGGCATTCCGGTGACCGTCGTCCCGCACCGGGACAACGAGATCCGGTTCCATGCCGACCACGAGGTTCCGGACCTGGCTGGCAGCTACGCCAGCCTCTTCCTGATCGAGCCCCTGCTGCCGGTGGCGGTGGCGGAGGAGGTCGACGAGTGCCCGTCGCACCCCGACCAGGGCGACACCCAGATCATGCCGGCGTTGGACGCCGAGCCCAAGGAGCGGGACGATGCTGAATGAGCGACACTGGGCCTACTTCCGGACCCTGCTGCCGGGGGCCGTGGCCTACGCCATCGACCAGGCGGGCATGCAGCGGCTGTTCACCACGCCCAACGTCATGTTCAGCGAGCAGGCGGGCGGGCGGTGGGTGATGCGGGAGTCCGGCCACCAGGAGAAGGCCATCGGCCTAGTCCAGTTCGGCGGCCGGTTCGAGGCCAGCGGCAGCCTCCAGCTGCATCCCTCCGTCCAGCAGTCCTTCGGAGCGGTCCCCCACCACCCGCCGGACTCTACCAGCCTCCCGGTCCAGAGCCCGCCACCCACCCTGCCGGAGGAGGCGGGGCCTGAGGCCGTCTACGGCAGCCGGCCGTCGGACGTCGTCCAGCAGCCTCCGCCGCCCGAGGTCCCGGGCATCCCGCCGGGCCACCCCTACCACAACGGGGACTCGACGGTGGTCCGGGACGCCGCCGGCATGCTGACGACCGGCACCCAGGACCAGCCCGCCACGTTCCAGGAGCACGACGACCTGCTGCACGTGGACACGGAGCAGGTGGAGGCCCCGATGGACCTGCTCGAGGAGCTGGGGCACCTGGTCATGGCGATGGCCGGGCGGATGGACCCCTCGGCCAAGAACGCGCTGCTCCCCCAGATGACCCGGGTCAGCCGGCTCCTGGCCGAGTACCACACGACACGGCAGGCGGCCGTCTGATGGAGAAGCTGGGGGAGCAGGACGTCCTCCGGCTCCTGGTCAGACGCCGGTGGACGGGCCGGAGCTTCCTTCTGCCGCGGTTCGCCCCTTCCAAGTGGTGGGAGTGCGACCTGTTCGAGGTGACGGGCAGCGGCTACTTTCGGGAGTACGAGGTCAAGACCAGCCGCAGCGACTTCCTGCGCGACGGCCAGAAGCGGAGCCGTGGTCGCTACGTCCGGATCGGGGGGAAGTGGGAGGAGACGTCAGGAGCCCGCAAGCACCAGCTGCTGGCCGACGGCAGCCCCCGCGGACCCAAGCAGTTCTGGTTCGTGACGCCGCAGGGCCTGGTGGAGCTGGACGAGGTCCCGGAGTTCGCCGGCCTGATCGTGATCACCGACCGACAGCAGGTCCGTGAACTGCGGCCGGCTCCCGTCCTCCACCGGCAGAAGCTGGCGGACGGCGAGCTCCAGCGGGCCAAGGACAACGCCTGGCACCGGCTGATGCAGCGCGAGTTCTGGGGCTGATGACCCTGACCCAGGTCTGCCTGGCGGTCTGTGGCTGTGCCCTGCTCCTGATCAGGCGCCTGAGCCGCAGGTCATAGCTAAAGAAAAAGGCTGCGAACCCCCTGGCCGGGGCTCCTTCATTCGGGGGCTGGACGTCGCATACATTGATGAGCCGACGTTCACTCTAACCCGAAGGAGAACATCATGCACGTTTTCATCAGCGACGACCGCGCCGTCGCGGTCAACCTCGACCTGAGAGCCCTGCCGCGTGCCTGGCAGGAAGACCTCGTGGCGGCTCCGGTCGTCACGCTGTTGTGGGTCCACAGAGAGCCAACCCTGTTCGAGGGCACGGACGGGGCTCGGCCAAATCACCTACCCATGTGCGTCAGACTATCCAACAGCGCCACGGGCGTCTATCTGGACGCCCTGGCCGACGCCCGCCAGCCCCGCACGGGGCACTGGCGGGGGGTCGGGCGGCTCTTCCGCGTCCGCTGCCTCTGCCCCGAATGCGGGGCAGCTCAGCCCGAGAGCCCCTTCGTCTGAGCTGCAGGTGCCCGGCCCCTTCGGGGGCCGGGCGCCGCCGCTTTTCTTTAGCTATGACTCGTCGGGCAATAGACACTTCCAGAACCGCCTCTCTCCAGTTACCGTTCCGCTCCCTCTTTCCCCGGCCACCGGACCGTGGTAACCTGCGGCATGGCAGGTCCGATCCGCAACTACCAGAACGCGGGGATCCAGTACGAGATCCCGGCGACGGTCGACCCGGCCGGTACCGGCGTCCTCCGCTTCAGCCTCACACTGATGGATGCCGACGCCTACTGGTCCGAGGACCGGAACGGGCCGTCGACCGTCATCCGCTGGACCAGGGGCGACGGCGCCCAGGGCATGCCCGTCCAGACGTCGGTCCCCACGAACCCCGGGCCCGGCGACTACTGGATCGAGGACATCGGGGGCAGCCAGTACTGGGCGTTCGTCGACGGGTCGGGCGTCGTGCAGCGGATCGAGCCGGGCTCCAACCTGACGATCGACGACCTGCAGGACGTCTTCATCAGCAGCCTGGTGCCGCTGACCGACTCCGTGGCCACGACCGTCCTGACGCATGCCGTGGCCAGCTCCTGCACCTACACCCTGGACCTGGTCGACGGCAGCGGCAAGCACTGGGCCGTGACCATCCAGGCGGCGGTCACGGCCGCCGGCACCGCCCAGGCCACGGTCCTGCCTCCGACCGAGCCCCTGCCGATCGTCCCGGGCGGCATCGCCGTGAGCTACGCGGCGGGCGACATGACACTCGAGGTCACGATCAACGGCGCGGGCTACAGCGCCCGGGCCCGTGCCATCAACATGCCGTAGTGGAGAGACCGTAGACCATGGCTATCAGCGCGCTTATCGCGGAGTTCGGGCTGCAGGTCGTCCCCACGGGCAGCGGGGCGGACCTCAGCCTGTCCGTCGGGACGGAGAAGGACGCGGCGAACCGCGTCGGCCTGTTCTCGGACCTGACCGTCGGCCAGGAGTACCTGAGCCTGGTGGCCGGGGCCAGCGAGGTGGCCAGGGCCCGGAACGATACCGCCAACTCCAGCGTCTACCTCGAGGGCCTGGGCTACGGGGTCTTCGCCCAGCACCTGCGGGTGGGCGACCCGCCTGGCGGCTACACCCCGGTCAACGGCGACCTCTGGTACGACACGGGCACCGACCAGTTCCAGTTCTACCAGGACGGGGCGACGTCCGTCTTCCCCCAGATCGGCGCCGACAACCTCCAGATCAAGACCACGAGCACCACGGACCTCGCCCCGATCGCCGGCACCGGCCACATCTACCTGAACGCCGGCCTCGACAGCTACCTTCCGGCCGACACCAACACCATCCTGATCGGCAGTGCGACGTCCCTGCCGCCGGGCGACGAGAGCATCAGCCTCGGCCACAACGCGGCCGCGGCGTCCGCCGGCTCCATCGTCATCGGCACGGGATCGGGCGGCGTCGGCCTGACCTCGGACAACGCCCTGGCCCTGGGCACCGACGCCCAGGTCACGACCTCGGCCAATGCCCTGGCCCTGGGCGCCGGCACCCTGGTCAACAACCACGCCAACAGCGTGGCCCTCGGCTATCAGGCGCTCACGACCAAGGCCAACCAGATCGTGCTGGGCGCAGCAGCCAACCACACCGAGGTCCTGATCCCGGTGACCACGACCTCGACGACCAGCGCGACCGGCGCTCTGGTCGTGGCGGGTGGTGTGGGGGTCGCGGAGAACCTGAACGTCGGTGGCTTCACCCGGACCCGAGCCGAGATCGAGCCGGTCACGGCCACCGGCACTCTGGCCCGCGAGAACAACAAGAAGGTCATCGTCACGACCAACAGCATCACGCTCAGTCTGTGGACCACCGGCATTCAGGACGGAGACCAGGTCTACATCCGGAATAAGAGCGGCGGGAACATCACGGTCGACACGGCGGGCGCCGAGACGATCGAGGGCGGGGCTTCGCAGGTCCTGGCCGACGGTGACGTCCGGCTCTACGTCTATTACGCCGCGACCACCGACTGGACGGTCTTCTGACCGGGGGCGACCATGAGCCAGCAACGATACACAGGCTACCGCGCGATCCGGACCGTCTCTTCGACCGGTGGCGACAACCCCACGCTCCAGGCACTCGGCTTCAACGAGGACGGGTACACGTGGAACGACCAGCGGGTGCCCGTCAACCTGCTGGCGGGCGTCGGCATCAACTCGCCGGACTACGCGTTCTTCATGAACAACGGCGGTCCGGCCGCCGGACAGTCGGCGCGGTTCGACAGCAGCTCCGAGGGCGTCATTCCGTACGCCGCCCCGATCGACCTGCCGGACAGCTTCAGCGTCGGCCTGTGGGTCAGGCCGGACATCGCGGGTGGCGGCCTGTCCCGCTGGCTGATGGATCGTCCCGGGCACTTCTCGATCCGAAGCACCTTCAACCAGAAGTACGTTCGGCTGGATGTGGATGGCGTCGGCAACATTCAGACGGCGGACAACACACTGGTCGACGGCGTCTGGACGTACATCACCTGCGTCTGCGAGGTCAGCGGCGGGGACACCGAGCTGACAAGCCTGCCGACGCTCGACACCTCGGCGACCAACACCGGTGAGAGCCCGCACCTGTTGGGCCGGGTCTATCGGGACGGAACGAACGACACGTTCGCCGAGCCCGCATTCCTCATGGAGTTCGACTGCCATGCTCGCTTCGTGAAGATGGGCAGTCCGCTGGAGGGCGACGACCCCAACGAGTAGTGCTCGATAATCGAGCATACGGCCAGCTGCCTCTACAGACGGCGGGCTGGCGCGTGACCCGGGCGGTGGGCAGCGTTGCGGCAACGCCGGCCCCCGAGTAAGGTAACGGCGGTCGCCGCCCCCCTAGACGGTGAGAACTGGAACCTCTCTCGAGTCAAGGTAGAATCATGCTCGCCGACACCCTGAAGGTCCTGAAGGACGCCAGCCCGCTCATCGCAATCCTCACGGTGCTGGCGCTGGGCATCTGGCTATGGTTTCAGGACCGGAAGGACCGGCGCTCACGCGGAGTTCTCGATTCCGTAAACGAGAAGCTCGGCACGCTCGGCGGCCAGATGACGGAGGTCCACCTGATGCTCACCGAACACATGGCCCGGGATACGGGGGCCGCGCAGCTCGCGACCCTCGAGTCGATCAACAGGCAGCTGGTGATCATGAACGCGACGCAGCCGGGCAAGGTCGTGTCGATCGAGAACAGCAGGCTGATGATCGCGAGCCAGTGGGAGGCCCTGGGCAACGAGGTCGTCCGGATCCTGGTCAACTCGATTCAGAACAACAACTTCCAGGGCAACGAGGCCAACGTCTGCCGACGGGTGCAGCTCGCGTGGCGGCAGGTCGCGGAGCAGGCACGCCGACCCCTGGAGCTGATGTCGGGCCTGAGCTTCCCCTACGACAAGCTGTTCGAGGAGAACCTGCGCTACGTCCAGCGGCACGTCTGGGAGTGGTCGATCCCCCTCTACCATCGGGACTGCTCGGACGACTTCCGGGTCGAGCTCGAGGACTTCAGCCGCCAGGCCCATCAGCTGTTCGACGACGTGCTTCGGGCGTACTTCGAGGCGGCGTCCGACATCGACCGGGGCCTGCTCTACGCGCGGGCCGTGGAGGATTCCAGCGAGGGGAGCGGTACGCGCCGGATCCGGACCGAGGGCAGCGGCCTGCATGTGGGCGAGGACCTGGACCTGGCGGGCGAGATGGTCGAGGGCCTGCGGGGCTACCGGAAGGGCGACGAGAGCGGCTCAGGCGCCCATCGTACCCGCATCGACCCGACGGAGGACGTCCGCCGCAACAGCCAGACGGACTAGCCCTCGAGCGGTTTTCCGCTACCCTGATGCGCAGGAGAAACCCATGCGCATCCTTACCAGCATCCTGCTCTTCCTCTGTATCCTTCCGATCTCCGCGGCCGAGGAGGCCGCGGGCTCCTCCGGCGTCTGGCAGACGGTCGTCGGTGGCCTCCTGGCCCTCATCCCCATTGCGCTCGTAGCCCTCAGCGGCTGGGTTCGCAAGAAGCTGGGCATCGAGCGGGACGAGCCGCTCGATCCGATCACCAGCGACCTGACCCTGCAGGAGGCCAAGGCCCGGTTCCTCGCGCGGCTGAAGGCCGAGCTGGTCGAGGCGTTCGAGGAGTGGGTGCTGGCCAACAGCCCGAACATCCTGATCGACGCGACGGACGGCGACGGCTTCCAGTGGGCCGAGCACTGGGACAGCCTGCGGACCTACCTTCTGAAGGAGGGCCGAGCCTTCCTCCAGCAGAACCAGGACGCGGTGACCTACATCGGCCAGAGCCAGGAGCTGGACAAGATCGTGGACAAATGGCTGATCAAGCAGGTGACCAGGCTGCCGGAGTCCGTCCGCCAGTTCCTGCCGGACGAGGTCGTCGACCAGATGACGGACAAGGCCCGGGCCTTCCTTCGGGAGAAGGGCTTGTCCCTCCTCCCGACCTGAGCGAAGATTCTGTCTGCGCGGACACTTTCACCGAGGTCTCCGACCGCTAACCTGATGGGCTGAGGATGGCGTATGGCCGACGAACCGACTTCCAACCTGCCTGACGCCACGTCGCTCGACGGCACCGAGCTGATCGCTGTCGTCCAGGCGGGCGAGGATCGCAAGATCAGTAGTGCGCTGTTCATCGACTTCCTCACCACCCAGATCATCAACTTCGGCCCGATCGCGGCCGGCGCGACCGTCATCGACCAGGTCCTGGTCGATGACGTGGCCGCCGTTCAGTGGTTCGTGCAGGTCCAGGATGCTGCGCCCGCCGCCAACCGCGACAGCCTGACGGTGGAGGCCCACCACGACGGCTGGACGGCCGACGCGTCCGACGCCTTCTACACGACCTACGGCGGCAGCCCGGCGGGCACCGTGCCCGTCGTCTGGTCGGTGGACGTGAGCGGCACGGGCGCCAGCCAGTACATGCGACTCATCGCCACCGTCAGCGGTGGCGGAACCTGGGAGGGCCAGGTCCAGCGACGTCCGCTGGCCACCTGACCCTTCTTCCACACTCAGCCAGCGGGGATAGTGAACCATGGCCGACAAGAAGACCGAGGCGGACAAGCCCGCCACCCACAACCTCCAGTTCTACCGGGGCGCGATCGACGACCTCAAGGAGATGCTCAAGCAGCCGGGCTGGTACAAGGACGACATCGAGAAGCTGACGGAGGCCTGCATGCTGCTGGAGTCGCCGCTCATCTGCTCGCACAAGGCCCCGACCTTCGATGGGATGAAGGTCAGCGAGGCGACCACCGAGGGCAAGCGGGCCGAGTACGCCGAGCGGTTCGGCGCCTGGCAGACCGAGGTCCTCGAGCCGTGGAAGGACGAGAAAGTGACGTACGAGGCCTCCGAGGCCGAGCGCGAGGCCATGAAGTCCTGCGTGGGCTGGTTCCGGAAGGAAGCGCGGCTCGCGGCCAGCAAGTACACCCTGAACCTGCTGAGGCAGCTGGGCTTCACCTCCAAGTGACCCCGATCGCCCCCATGAGGAGCTGACAGATGGCCGGCAACCCGTTTCTCGCCCGTCTCGGACTAAACTCGATCAGCAGCATCGCGCTGGCTGCCGGGCTTCCGGTGACCGACACCAACACCTCGCTGAAGGTCGAGCTGGGCTCGGACCCCGGCAGCTTCACGGCTGCCTCCGACACCCCGGGCCTCGACACCTACTTCCGAGGCCAGACGGGCGGCGCGGACGCCGGCTCAGATCCTCGTGGGGGCGACCTCATCCTGATCCCCGGGGCCGCGGGCGCCGGCGGTTCGGGCCGTGACGGCCGCCTGCAGGTGGAGGCCGACGCCCTGGTCAGCGGCCAGGTCGACGTTCTGAGCACGACCGCTTCGACCAGTTCCACCACCGGCGCCCTGGTCGTGGCCGGCGGCGTGGGCATTGGTGGCGACCTCAACGTTGGAAGTGAGATCACCGCCGCTGGCGAGTACCACCAGTTCAACACCGACGTTGACAGCCAGGCCAATAACTGGGCGATCAACCCGTTCATGCAGACGAGCCGCCACGGCTCAGCCAGCCAGCCCACCGTCTTCGCCCAGGGCGGCACAGGCGGCACGGGGGCCAGCTACAGCGCCGTCTTCGGACGGGCCACCACCCGCCCAGCGAATGGCAAGACCGCCATCGGCGTCACCGGTCTCGGCAGCTACAGCGGCAGCTACAGCGGTAGGCCCGGCGACCGTATCGGCGTCTACGGCCAAGCCGAGAGCCTCGACGGCGAGGGTGCGGACGGCTACATCCGCATCGGCGTGGACGGCTTCGGCTACAGCAGCGACCAGTTCACCGCCAATACGGTCTACGGCATGCGAGCCAAGGGCGAATGCGCGGCGGCGGCCAACGGCGCCCTGACCTATGGCATCGAGGCCGTGGCGGTTGGCGCGGCCACCTCGGCCACTGCCTACGGCATCTACGCTACGGCCAGTGGTGCGATTGCCAACTGGGCGGGTTACTTCGAGGGTAACGTCACCATTACCGGGGGCGATGGCACTCAGGCCTTGAGTATCCTGAGGGCTGGCCAACCTCCTATGCGAGTCCGCCAGTCCAACGACGCCGCGTACTTGCAGTTCTTCAACACCGCCGACACGACTCAAGTAGCCGGTATCGGCTATGAAGAAACGGCCGACAAGATCTTCCTCGGCCACGGTAACAACATCGCTGGACCTCTGGCGGCCGGCCTGGTCATTAACGCTGACAACACGGTCACCGTCCAAGATACCACCGCCTCTACCAGTGCCACGACCGGCGCCCTGGTCGTGGCCGGCGGCGTGGGCGTGGCTGGGTCGGTCAACGTCAACGGCATGACCAACATCGGCAGCGGTGCTGCGGGCGGCACGACCTTCCTGCTCAACGTCCAAGGCGGCAGCGCGGACCAGAACCTCCTGCGGCTGCGGCGGGCCAATTCGCTCGGCGGGCGGTTCGACTTCACTGCATCTAGCAACAAGCCCAGCATCAAGATCAGCGATCAGAGCGGCTCCACCGGGTCCAGCGTGTGCATCGGGCGCACCTCGGGCACGGTCAGGGGTGCGCTCGCCTATGGCGTCGATAGCGTGGATGCGGGCGGCAGCAACATCCTGGAGTGGGACGCGGCCAACGTCTACGTCAACGGCAATGCCACGGTCACCGGCAAGCTCACGGTCGGCGGGCTCATCGACCCGACCGGCCTGGAGCTGACGCCGGTCGCCAGCAACCCCGGCGGGGTCGCAGCGAACACCATCTGGCTGAGCAGCACCGCCCCCGAGCGGCTGCAGCTGGGCGCGGACGCAGTCTTCGGGAACTGGAGCACTGAGATGACCCTCGGGTCAATCGGGGCCGGTACCGGGGGCGTGCGCGTCAGCACGACGGTCGGCAGTGGCGGCTCGATCACGTTCCAGGAGGGGACGCTCGTTGACCGGGTCTGGACGATCTACCAAAACAACTCCAGTCTCATTTTCGAGCGGAGTGGGACCGACCACTTTCAGCTGCGCGGCGACGGCCAGGTCGACGTCTTGAGCACGACCGCTTCGACCGGTTCCACGAACGGCGCCTTGACCGTTGGGGGCGGTGTCGGCATTGGTGGGGACCTCTTCGTCGCCGGCCATCTGGACCTAAATCACGGCACGATCACCACCGATGAAAAGACGCTCAACTCGACGGTGACCTGGAACAACGGCGCGTTGGCGTTCACCGCGTGGAAGCTCGACGTCACTGATATGATGTCTAGTGGCTCGTCGAAATTGATGGCGCTGCAGGTTGGTGGTGTGGACAAGTTCGCGGTCAGTAAGTTCGGGAATGTCAGCGCACCTAACCTGCTCTTGGCACATAACACGATCACCACCGATGAAAAGACGCTCAACTCGACGGTGACCTGGAACAACGGCGCGTTGGCGTTCACCGCGTGGAAGCTCGACGTCACTGATATGATGTCTAGTGGCTCGTCGAAATTGATGGCGCTGCAGGTTGGTGGTGTGGACAAGTTCGCGGTCAGTAAGTTCGGAGACCTCGCCTGGGCCGGCAACCAGACCGGCAGCCTAGGTGATGCCGACACCAGCACCATCGGTGGGACGATGGTCATCGAGACCGACGCCGCTGTCAGCAATAAGTCGATGATCAACATCACCGACAGCACCTACACCCTCGACCTGCCGGGCACGATCGTCGACGGCCGCATCTACGCGATCAAGAACACCAGTGGCAGCAATGCGACAATCGGCCGCCGCGACAACAAGATCGACGGCATTACCGCCGACTACACCCTGCCTGATGGGGAGAGCCGGACCTTCGTCGGTGACAGCTCGGCCGGGAACTGGATAGTGTTCTAATGCCCTGGACCTTTGCACGTAAGCAGGTGGCGGTGGTCCTCCCCGACCTTGACTACAGTGTCCAGGGCGGGGGTACGCAGCAGATCGTCGTCCCGGCCGGATATAATACACTTGTCGTCAACACCTGCGCCGGCGCCGGCGGGGGCGGAGGCGGTGGCTTCGTTGTGGATCTGCCCTTCGTCGAGGGCCTGGGTCTCTCGTCGGGAGGCGGCGGGGGCCAAGGTGGCAACCACTGGAGCGGACCCGCCGGCTCCACATCCGTGACCGCTGGCGATGTTGTCGACCTGACCTCCGGTGCTGCGGGCACAGGCGGTCTTGGAGCTACTGTCGGCACCTCTGGAGGCGACGGCACTGCCGGCGGCACCAGCACCGTCGAGCTCAACAGTGTCGCCATCTTCGAGGCGACAGGCGGCGACCCCGGCCTCGGGGGGACCGATTCCGATGGCGGCGAGGGGGGCATCGGCGGCTTCCAGAACCTGCCTGGAGGCGACTTCTCGCTCGGGCAAGATGGAGATCAGGGTTCCTGGGTCGGTTTCACGCTGCCCGAGTATTTGGATGGCGGCGTTGGCGGCGTGAATGAGGACAACCCCGGCGGCGCTGGCGGCGATGGTGGTGGCGTAGCCTACGATGACGATTCGCAAACCGGGACCCCATTCGATGGCGAAGACGGCGGCGACGGCATCATCTCTATCACCTTGAAGGCGGTTTGATCTTCCCATGAAACCCATTCCTCCCAGGTAAGAGCAAGGCAGACTCATGACGCCGAGACCAGGATCAGGACACGTCCAATCGAGTGGCGAGCACGATCTCATCATGGAGGTGGGCAGGCTCGCGGGGGCGCTGACGGGAATATAAGTTGCAAAGGTAACAAACCTTTGTAGACTATCGCCTATGTGGAAATCAAGCGTCAGGCTCGCAAGGGAGCTTGGCGTGTCAAGGCAGACGGTCTTCCGTTGGATTAGGGCAGGGAAGTATGAACGAGTCGAGCAAACCCAAGGGGGGCACTACCGTGTCTGGTGCGAGCCAGAGCACAGTGACCTCGTTGGTTATTGCCGAGTCTCGTCCAAGAAACAGGCCAGTAGTCTCGACACCCAAGCAGCCCTTATCACTCAACGGTACCCCGAAGCTCGAATCGTCAAAGACATCGGCTCAGGCTTCAACTTCAACAGGAGGGGGCTTCAGACCTTATTGGAACAAGCTTTGTGCGGGGCTCAGCTCCACGTTGTGGTTACCACACAGGACCGTCTCTGCCGAACAGCCTTCCCCCTTATCCGATGGCTGCTGGAACTACACGGAGGGGCCGTCACAGCCCTGGAAGAGGACGACCAGGCCGATAAGTTCGATACCAGAACCTTGCTTGCCTTCCTTACCTCCTTCTGCGCCAGTCACCACGGGAAACGATCAGGTCGTAGGGAGCAGAAAGATTCGGATTTACCCGGAGAATGAAGATCGGTATTTTCAACTCTTATCCCTCTCACGCAGAGCATATAACTTGGCGATTGAATGGCTCAACGCCCAAGAGCGAGTAGACATCAAGAAACACACCGAGGTTCGCAGAGCTATTCGTGAACAAGTCTGCGAAGAGTGGGAAGACCGTGCCTATGCCTCGGTTGTTTCCGATGAAGCCGTCAACAAAGCATTTGATACTTTCAAATCTTGTATCAAAAGGTGGTGCAAAGGACAGAAGGCGAAGATGCGATTTCGTAGTCGCAAAGACCCAGTACAGAGTTTTGTTGTCCAAAAGTTATCGCCGGCTGGCCCATACCCAAGGGTGGCAGGTTCAGTCCATATCACAGAAGAAATCCCCGAAGAGGCCATCGGCAAGATGGCAACAGTCACCCGCCGTCATGGGCGTTGGTATCTTTCAGTCAAGAAAATGATAACGGTGTGTAAAAGCGAGAACCAAGCGCACAACGTTATCGCTCTTGATCCTGGAGTTCGGACGTTCATGACGGCGTTTTCACCATCAGAGGCTATCAAGTACGGTGATGACTATGCCTCAAATCGTATCTTTCCTTTGCTGCGGAAGAAAGATACCTTACTAGGAAATCTCCAACGCTTGCTCAACAAGAAATGCGATGAGCAGTGGTGGCGGGATCAGATGCGATGTGTCAACCGTAGGATAGATCGGTTGAATGCTCGTGTTGATGATCTGGTTAGTGACCTGCATAAGCGGGTGGCCTATGACTTGGTATCGCATTACGATACCATCATTTGTCCACCTTTTGAGACTTCGCAGATGGTGGCCAAAGAGGGGCGTAAGTTGCGTCGGTCTTCGGTTCGCCAGATGCAGAGTCTGGGTCACTATGCGTTCCAACAGCACCTGCGGTGGATGTGTCGGAAATACGGCAACAAGTTTGTTGCGTGCTCGGAAGCATACACGTCAAAGACAAGGTCTTGGGATGGTGTAATCCACAAGAACTTGGGTGGTGCCACGACAATCAGTGATGGTGAGATTGTAGTGGACCGCGACTATAATGGGGCGAGAGGGATTTTCCTTCTCGCCCACACACGGCAACTTACGCCGTATTCGGACCCCAACGTTACCGTTGGAACGGATTAGAGTAAGTGGACACGCCGGAAGCCGAGTACCGGGTGACGGTCGGGCGGCAGATCGTGCTGAAGGACGCCGAGGGCGAGGTCCTGCAGGTCGTCGACGACCACGCTACCGCCCTCCGTCTCCTGCCCGGCTCGCAGTTCAAGTCCCGTCGCTCGTTCACCGCGGCCGAGGCAAACCCCGAGTAGCGCCCCCAGGAGCAGGTCATGGCCCGATCGGCCGTCGGCATTCCGGACCGCTCGATCTTCGGCCGTGGCTCGAGCCTGCGGCCGGGGTTGGCGGAGTGGGTCGTCCAGCGCCACCTGGCGCGCAGGGCCGGCCCGCACTACGACATCCGGGTCGGCACGCCCTGGGGCCAGCTCTTCTCCTGGGCCGGCAAGCACCTGCCGGGGCCGGGCGAGCGGCGGATGGTCTGGCAGCAGCCGCTGCACGAGGGCCAGTACGCGGACTTCGAGGGGGAGATCGGGAAGGGCTACGGCCGGGGCATGGTCAAGAAGCATGACCGGGGCCGGGTCCTGGTGACCGAGGCCTCGGACGACAAGATCAGCTTCGTCCTGGCCCACAAGCGGTTCCCCGAGCGCTTCACCCTGATCCGGAGCCCGACCAGTCCGAACCGCGGCTGGCTGATGATCAACACCACCCCGACCAAGCCGGAATCGGCAGGCAAGCTCCGCTACACCAAGGTCCCGGCGGAGGACGTCGGGCGGCTGTTCGACCCGGAGTACCTGGCCAGCGAGAAGATCGACGGGGCCAGTGCCCTGATCAAGCTGCTGGACGACAAGATCGAGGTGCTGAGCTACCGGACCTCGGCCAGCGGCCGGCCGATCGTCCACACCGAGCGGCTGGCCGGTGGCCCGATTCGGGCCAAGATCCCCAGGGAGCTGCGGGGCAAGACCCTCCGCGGCGAGCTGTATGGGGTGCGCGAGGGGAAGGCCATTCCCCCGCAGGAACTGGGAGGGCTGTTGAATGCGACGTTGGCTGAGACGATTCGTCGGAAGAAGGAGCGGGGCACGGACCTGCGTGTCGCCCTGTTTGACGTCGCAGGAGAGGAGGATCGCCCGTATCCTGAACGCTTCGCTGCCCTCCGAGCAGCCACCCGGCATCTGCCTGCCCGGTTCTTCCACCTACCTCGCACTGCAGAGAGCCCAGAGGAGATGCGTGGGCTCTGGGAGGATACGGTTGGCGGCCGAAACCCCCTGACCAGCGAGGGGATCATCGTCCACAGCCGGAAGGGCGGAAAGCCGATCAAGGTCAAGCAGCGGCCCGAGGACAAGGTCGTGGTCCGGGGAGTGTTCCCGGGCACCGGCAAGTATCGGGACGCGGCCGGCGGTCTCGAGTACAGCCTGACGAAGAGCGGGCCGGTCGTCGGCCGGATCGGGTCGGGGTTCACGGACGAGGCCCGGAGGGAGATGCTGAAGGATCCCCGCGCCTGGATCGGCCGCATCGCTCGGATAACCTCACAGGGGAAGTTCCCGTCCGGCGCCCACCGCGCGCCTTCGTTCCTGGCCCTGCACGAGGACTACGACTTCGTGCCGGAGGACGAGGAGGACGAGGAGGAGAAGCGGATGCGCAGGATGCTCCAGCAGAAGGCGGCCTCCGACATCGACTGGGACGAGCGGCTCAACCGCCTGGCCGAGCGCCGGGGCGAGACCCGCGAGGAGCTCGACCGCCGGACCCAGAAGGCGCTCGAAGGCGGCGTCCTGACCGACATGCGGATGTTCGACGGGCTGACAGGCGGTCTGCCGAAGACCGCGGCCAGCTCGCCGGCGGACGTCGTCCAGTTCTACCTGAAGCGGGCTGCCGAGAAGCGGAAGAAGGGCCGGTGCTGGGAGGGCTACGAGCCGGTGCCGGGCAAGGAGCCGTACTCCGAGGACAGCTGCCGGCCGAAGCGCCGCAAGAAGACGGCCGGCGACATGTTCGAGGACGCCACCGAGCTTGAGAGCCCGGAGCCGCCCAAGACCAAGGTCCGCGACCGGTGCCCGCCGGGCAGCCGGTGGAAGGACGGCCGCTGCCAGAAGACCGAGCCCCAGTCCATGAAGGTGGCGGCCCCCACCCTGGCCCGGCTGCTGCAGACTCGGCAGAAGACGGCGGCCGGCCCGAGTCTGCTGGCCAACATGGCGGCCATGGGCCTGATGGGCGCGGGCGCCGGCGCCATGGCCGGGGCGGGCAAGGCGCACTTCGGCCGGGCCCCGGGCACCGACCCGGTCACCGCCCAGTCCGCTGCCTGGGACCCGATGCGCGGGGGCCAGGCGATCTCCGACAGCCTGGCCGGGGCGGGCGTCGGGGTGGCGGTCGGAGCCCTGAAGTACGCGCTGCAGAAGGCCTTCCCCCAGTTCTTCCTGCCCCGGACGATGGATGAGGCCGATGGCTGACCGGATCGAGATCGACCCCGAGCCTGAGAGCTGGTGGCGGACCATCGGCCGGGGCGCGGCCGGCGGCAGCCTGGCCGGCGCGGCCTTCGCCTTCGGCAAGCCCCCGCTCATGCACGCGATGGGCGCGGGGCCCGAGCCGACCTGGGACCACATCCGTGACCAGACCCTGTGGCGGTTGCCGGCGGCGACCGGGGCGGGCATCGCGGTCGAGGTCCTGCGTCGCCTGATCTTCGGGCCGGCGGTCAGGGGTGTGGATCTGGCGCGTGAGGCCAAGACCGCGGCCGAGAACCCGCTGACCACCGTCGCCAAGACCCTCGCCCGCCGGTCGGCTACCGCCGGTCAGGCGGCGGCCGAGTTCGGCAGCCGGTCGACTCGCAAGCTGCGCGACCCGTTCGCCGACGCCGCTGGCTTCTTCCCGCCGACCACCCGCAGCCTGCGTCCGGTGACCGACGCGGCCTCCGACCTCTCGCCCGACACCCTGGCCAAGCTCCGGCGGTATGTCGACGCCCCGCTCCGCAGGTCCGAGTTCGCGGAGGCCGAGGCCATGAACCCGCTGATCCGCCAGCGGCTGCCCTTCGCCCTGGAGCGAGGGGAGTTCCCGGAGTCCGCGATGAACGCCTGGCGGCTGTCCCGCCACCTGCAGCGGGACTTCAGCGACGCCCCGCTCGTCTACTTCGGCCAGACCCCGAAGTGGTACAGGCGGGCGATGACCGACTTCAGCGACATTCCGACCAGTTCCCTGTCCCGGCTGGGTGGGCGTCAGCCCCTCGGTCCGATGTCCGACATCCCGAGCCTGGTCGCCGGCCGCAACCGCCTGGCCCGCCGGCTCGAGCAGTACGGGGCGGAGGGCGTGGATCGCCTGGCTCGGGTCCAGGATGCGGCTTTGGGCCTCGGCCTGAGCCCGACTGCTACCCGCCGGGAGCTGATGCGGGTGATGCGGGAATCGACGCAGGCCCAGAGCATGCTGCGACGCTTCCGTCGGCGGGCAGCCATGCAGCGCATCATCCAAAACCGGCGAGCCCGGATGCTGGAACGGGGCGGTGAAGTCCGTAACCTTGGTCGGAGCATGGCGTGGAGCGGTGGCCTGGGTAGTGCTGCTCTTCTGCGGCAGATTCTCGAGGAGAGATGACGATGACCGGAGTCACACAAGCTGTTCTCACGCGCTGCCTGCAGAAGCACAGCTCGCTGGCCGGAGCCGCGCTGGGTACGGTCGGCGGTGGCCTGCACGGTGCGCTGTCCGGCGGCCTGACGGGCCTGGCTGGAGGCGCCCTCTACTACCTCATCCAGAAGCTGCGGGGCAAGGACCCGGACCTGGGCGAGGCGGCGGGCTGGGGTGCGGGACTCGGTGCGCTGGGCGGAGGCAGCCTGGGCGCGATCAGCGGCGGGGTCGCCGGTGGCCTGGCGGGTCTGACCGCGGACCGGCCGCCGCCGCCCTCTGGCCCGCTGCATTAGGGGCCCGAGATGCAGATACGCGAGCTGGGACAGCGGGCATGCGCGGCCCTCGAGAAGCGGGCGACCGTCGCCCGCTGGGGTCGCATCCTGTCCAAGGCCTCGGCCTACGTCTACGAGGATGAGGACGAGGAGGATCGACCGTCGCTCCTTGGCTCCATGGCCCAGGGCGCGCTGTACGGCGGGCTCGGCGGGCTGGGGGCGGGCGCCGGCTGGTCCGGCTGGAAGGGCTACCAGCCCTACGGCCAGCACACGGAGCAGGAGCCGGCCCTCTCCCGGCAGGCGCTGGAGTCCAGCCGGCTGCAGGGCGAGCCGGAGCCCGCGGCCCAGAAGCGGATCGCCGGCCAGATGGAGGCTGAGAAGCAGCGGCTGGGCGGCGGCCCGATCGGGTCGACCTGGAAGGGCATGACTGAGGGCGAGGGCCCGGGTCGCGCTGGCCGCTGGGGGCTGTACGGGGCGGGAGCCGGGGCGGCCCTCGGCGCCCTGCGTTACCTTCTGAGCTGAGGGGCGGACATGCGCAAGCAGGCAGCTGACAACATTTTCAGTCGTGGAGCCCGCGCCCTGTGGAACAAGGCGCTGCCTGTTGCTGCGGGCGCCGGCGGCTGGTACGGCGCTGAGAAGCTCGAGGACGTGACGGGCATGCCCCTCAACCCGGAGGAGAAGGCGGTCCTCGCGATCATGGGCTACTCGCTGGGCACGCAGGGTGCGCGCAGCAAGTTCATGGGCGGCGACTACGGCCGGGCCATGCGCGAGGCCCGGCAACTGGGCAAGGAGGGGTTCGAGCCACAGTTCTGGAAGCCGAGGTCGCGGGGCGGCGGGTGGGAGCTCGATGTTCAGGGCGGCGATCTCCCGCAGCGGCTTCGCATCCGCCCGGGCGAGACCATGGCGGACGACGTGCGCCGGGCGCGGAGCGCGCTTTCTTCCCGCGCTGGCCACGTCCGGGACGAGGAGATCTACGCTCAGCTCAAGCGGAAGCTGGGGCTGGGCATGTTCGCGGCCGGCGGCCGTACCCTGCGGTCGTTCGGGGAGACGAGCGAGTCGCTCAAGCGGACGTCCGGCGCCTTCGAGCAGTCGATGGTCGGGCTGACGCCGCAGGAGCAGCAGGAGGTCTCCGAGAGCCTGCAGGCGGGCGAGAACGCGACCCCCGAGCAGACGGAACGGCTCAAGGTCCTGAGCAAGAAGCGGGACAGGGCGTCGATCGGCTCGCTGACCGCCGCCACAAAGAACCTGGCGGAGCTGGGCGGCAAGATGCAGGAGGCCACCGGCTCGGTTCAGGAGGCGGTGGATGCGCTCAAGAAGTCGGACGCCGAGATCGCGATCGACTACCTGTCCGGCGACCGGCTCAACTCCGCCGGTCCGATCACCACGATGCTCGGCGAGATCCGCGAGGTCGGTCCTTGGAAGCTCAAGGAGCACGGGGTGGACCCGAAGCGCGGGCCCTGGGGCGACTGGCAGCTCGGGTGGGTGTCGCCGGAGGGCCAGCAGCGGGCCGTCACCTTCCGGTACTGGCAGGGAGATCCCGAGGCCACGGAGGCCAGCCGGGCGCAGGCCATGCAGGGCATGGCCCAGTACCGCAAGGACCGGCCGACGGCCGCCGAGCAGCTGACGAAGCCCGTCCAGGACCTGGTCGACACCCTGAAGGACGTCGCGGTCTACGGCAGCATCGGCATCGGTGGCCTGGCCCTCCTCTACACCATCCTCAAGTACACCTCCGGCAGCGAGGACAAGGAGGAGGAGCAGAAGAAGGAGCGGCCGAAGCCCCGGCGCCAGCAGAAGGCAGCCGGCCATGGCTGAGCAGAAGCAGAAGAGGAAGAACCTCCAGCCGCGGACCAACGCCCCGCCGCCAGCCATCACCGGTGGCAACCCGGCCCGGCCGTCGAACGCCGGGCTCATGCGAGGCATGTCGGCCCCGGACCGGTATTCCGCCGGCTTTCCGGCGCCCCTCCAGATGAAGGTCAACGCGGCCCTCGCCCTGATCAACGCCGACCTCCGGAAGGAGGCTGCGACCATCGAACGGGAGCTGGGCCCGGAGCGGCCGATCCCCTGGTCGAGGACCGCGGGCGAGGAGCGGGAGCCGGAGCCCGACCGCCACACCAGCTCGCCGGACCAGGCCATGCGGCCGCGGGCCGAGATCATCCTCTTCGACCGGAGCGGGGTGTGGTGCCGGGATCACGGCGACTACCTCCTGTTCCCGGGCGGGGGCGTGGATGATGGCGAGCAGCCGCGGGACGCCGCGATCCGGGAGACGATCGAGGAGTCCAACCACCACCCGATCAACGTCGAGCCGCATGGCGTGGTCGAGGCCGTCTGGCCGAAGGGCCAGAACGACTTCTGGGACACCTCGGACTTCGACGGCGAGCGGACCTACTTCTTCCTGGGCCTGGATGCGGGCCCGGCCGGCATCACGCACGACGACCTCGAGGACTTCGAGCACCACGCGTTCTCCGAGGTCGAGGATCGGCTGCGGGAGCTGGTCGACCGGCAGGACCAGGCGTGGGCCAAGCGCAACAACCAGGAGCGCCTGCGGCTGGTGCAGCGAGCGCGCCGCCTGTGCTCGACGCTCGACGGCTGCCGGCCCCGGAAGCAGGCGTCGGACAGCGGCCACCCGGCGCTCCGCTGGATCGAGAAGGTCAGCGTCAGCTACGAACCGGCGTGCCCGCACTGCGACCGTCTGTTCCCGGAGCGGGGCAGGCTCCTGTACGACAACCAGACCGAGCTCTGGAAGTGCGGGGCGTGCGACGGCCAGTTCCAGTGGTCCGAGCAGCCGGGGTCCGACCCCCGGATCCTCGACCGGCTGAAGCAGGCGGCCGACTGTTTGCCCGGCGGCCTGGCTGACGACCGACCGGACTCCGCCTTCCCGGAGAAGGAGCTGGAGGCCGGCGTCCGGCACGAGCTCGAGCACACCTCCGACCGGTCCCTGGCCCGGGAGATCGCCAAGGACCACCTGGCGGAGTCCGACGACTACTACTCCGACCTCAGGCGGATGGAGGAGCAGGACGAGGCGGAGGAGGCGATGGAGAAGGCGTCGGCCGCCGGCCCCCAGCACCCGGCGACCGGCGGCCAGACCGCGCCCAGCGGCCCGCCGGCCGCCCAGCAGTCGCCGCCGCAGCCCGGCGCGATGCCTCAGGGAATCCAGCCGGTCAGCCAGCACCCGCAGTCGCCGGTGACCGGCATGCAGAAGGACCGGAACGCCGAGTTCATCCACCAGCTCTCGCAGCGGATCGCGCCGCAGCAGCAGCAGGCCGCCATGCAGCCGACGGCCCAGACCGGCGAGCCTCCGGAGCAGGGGGGCACGCAGCAGGCCGGCATGGGCGCGGCGGGAGGGGAGAAGGTGGCGGACGCCGCCTCCTTTCTCCGACGGCGTCAGCGCCTGATGATCACGCCCGACGGCCAGGTCATCGTCCGCCGGCTGCCGGGCCGGCGCTTCGCCCTGCCCGAGGGCCCGGGCGGGGTCGACGCGCCCTACGAGCGGCCCGTCCGCTACATCCCGCCGGAGGGCGTGCCGGAGGAGGGCGTGCACGGCTACGAGTATGCCCTGGGCCTGGATGAGGCGGACGAGGTGCCCGAGGGCTTCGAGGGCCTGCGCCCGGAGGACGTGCTCAAGGACCTCTATGCGTCGATGGGCAAGCCCGAGAACCAGCCGTGGCGGGACGTCGACCGACAGCGGGCCCGGGCCCTGATCCGGCTGATGAAGCGGCGGGCCGTGGCATGAGACAGGGGATGTTCGGCCCGATCGAGGTGGCGGACGTCAGCTTCAGCGGAGCGGGCATGGCCCGGTGCGTGGCGCTCAACGGCCAGGTGCAGGGCGGGGCCCTGCTCGAGCCGCCGGCCGTCGACGTCGACCCGCGGCTGCCGGCCGACGCCCCGGGACCCTGCGCCGAGTCCCCCTATACCCTCGGCTGGCTGCTGGCCGGGCTCGAGAAGTCCAATGGCAGCGGGCTGATGGTCGGGCTGGGGTCGGGGGCGGGCGCCGTCCAGCTGATCCACAACTTCCCCCAGATCGACCTGACGGTCGTCGAGATCGACCCGGTCATGGTTCAGGTGGCGCTCGACACCTACCCGCTGATCGAGTTCTACATGGACCGCGGACGCCTGCAGATCGAGATCGGCGACGCCCGCGACTACCTGGCGGGCCGGTATGAAGTCTGGGACTACGGCTTCGCCGACGGCTACACCGGCGACCCGGACCTGGTCACCGACTACCTCCCGCTACTTTGTGACCGCGCGGACAGAATCTTCCTGAACGTCATCGACCGGTGGGCAGGGCCGATGATGACGCACGTCGCCCGCACCCTGCGGTCGAAGAACAAGCCCATTCGCCAGATCTTTCGTGCCCTGCCACCGAGCGCCCTGCTCAGTCCGGTCCCGCCGCCACTTCGCGTAAAGTCGAACTACGTCGTGACTTCCGAGAACGTGGACCTGGCCCAGGCGTACGAGTTCCAACCATACTGCCAGGAGCGCATGTGGCAGGCGTTCCTCGAGCGTGCGATGCTCGATCTTGCAAAGGGCGTCGCTTGAAGGTAGTTTTCGGGCATGGCCGAACTCAGTGACCCGATCAACGTCCCCGCTCCCCAACCGATCGCCGACCACGCTGCGCTCGCAGCCCGCATGCGGCGGGCGGAGATGGAGGCGGCGCAGGGCGTCCCGCTTTCCGAGCGCACGTCCCTCAGCCCGTCGCTGGACGAGGGCCCGGCGGTCGTCACGTGCAATGACGGTCGACCGATGTACCGGCTTCCGGGCTTCGGCGATGACCCGAAGGCCACGACCAAGTGCGAGATGGTCGAGCACGATTCTCAGCTGCCGAGCGAGGTGGTCGGGAAGAAGGGCGCGTCGGTCATCGGTCGCTCGGACACCCCGGAGCAGGCGATCCCCGTCCAGCGGATCGACCTGGAGCTGGGGACGATCGACAACGAGGTCCCGGTCATGTCCAAGCTCGGCACGGACAGCGCGGCCCCGCCGGCCAACGCCCCGATCGCCGCCCGGCCCCGGGCGGCCGATGGGGCGGTGGGCGTCGCCCAGCCGGACATCACGGTCACTCCCGGTCCCTCGGCCGAGCATGGCGTGGGCGTGCAGCCGGTGGAGCGGACCGTCACCCAGCTGGGGACGGGCAGGGTCCCGGCCCCACAGGAGAAGCGGGCGAGCGGCGAGTTCGATCCCTCGATCCTGGCCCGGGCCAGCCGGCCGCCGGTGCAGATGGAGGGTCCGGTCCGGCAGGAGCAGACCGTCAGTACCCCGGCCCCCGGCCGGGCGCGCGGGCCGAAGAAGCGGGTGAAGCTCAGCTCCCAGAGCATGGGCACCCACCGGATCAAGGTCGACTACGTCGGGGTGAGCGAGGTCTGCGTGGTCCTGGGCTACGTGGACGACGACGATGCGAACATCGTCGAGCCCCCGCTCTGCAAGCGGGACGACCCGATCATCGTCGAGATCGACGGCCAGGGCAGCTGCCCGTGCGCCTACTACGGCATGTCCAGCTACATGGAGGTGGAGGGCGCCGTCCTCTTCCTAGTTGTCCTGACTCGGGTCGACGAGTAAGTTTGGCAGGAGTATGGCGACCTCAGCGCTGATCCCCAACTTCAGTTTCGACCAGGCACAGGGCACGAGCAGCGGCCAGGCGCCCGGCAGCAAGCCGTTCATGACGCCGTGGCTCGATTACTCGACGACCACCGTCCCCGACAACCACGAACTGGTGATGTGGTGGGCCCAGTACCTGTGGCTGACGGACGGCAACTTCCGCACGGCCATGGAGCGGGTGGCCGCCCACTTCATGACGGTGATCGAGTTCCCGGACCTCGAGCCGGACGAAGAGAACACGTGGAAGGACCTCTTCCTCAACGACATGAACTACCGGCGCGAGCTCCTGGCCTGCGCCCACGATTTTCTGTGTTATGGTAACCTCTTTGTCACACCGTACTTGCCGTTCAAGCGGTTCGTCCGCTGCCAGAACTGCAAGCTCGAGCAGCCGATCGACCGCGTGGGCTACAACCTGAGCTTCAGCTCGAACAAGCCCTACCTGCACTGGGCGCGGCACACCGAGTGCCCGCGGTGCTCGAACCGCCAGAACTACGAGGTCTTCGACCGCCGGGACAAGGACCTGTCCCGGGTCAAGCTCAACCGCTACGACCCGTCGGACATCGAACTGGCTCAGAACCGGTTCTCGCTACGCAAGGAGTTCTACTGGCGGATTCCCGAGGAGGTGCGGCGGGACATTCAGAGCCGGGCCCGCATCCACATCGACGACACGCCGATGGAGGTGCTGGAGGCGGTGGCGGTCGGCGGGCGCCTGAAGTTCGATGACGACATGATGCTGCATGCCGACGAGCCGATCATCTCGGGCGTCCGCAGCCGAGGCTGGGGCATCCCCCGGTCGATCTCGAACTTCCGCACGGCCTGGCTCCAGCAGCTGACCAACAAGATGGACCAGGCGATCTCCATCGACTACACGATGGGCATCCGCATGCTCAGCCCGACGCCCACGCCCGGCGGCGACGACCCGATGCAGACGCACGGGATGGAGGAGTTCGTCCAGCGGCTGCAGCACATCGTCCAATACCACCGCAACAACCCGGCCTCCTACCACACGTCGCCCTACCCCGTCCAGTACCAGTTCCTGGGCGGCGAGGGCCAGAACCTGCTTCCGCCCGACAAGCTGAAGTTCCGGCACCAGGAGTACATGAACCAGCTGGGCGTGCCGCTCGAGTACCACCAGATGAGCCTCCAGGTGCAGGCCGCGCCTATGGCCCTGCGGCTGTTCGAGAGCTACTGGCAGGCGATCCCCGCGTTCTACAACCGGGTCCTCGACTGGCTGGTCAGCCTCCTGTCCCGGGTCTACAGCCTGGACTCGACGGCCGTCGTCATGCAGAAGACGACGATCGCCGACGACATGGAGCGGAAGGCCGTTCTCCTGCAGCTGATGTCCGCCAACCAGCTCAGCCCGCAGACCGCGCTCCAGCCCTTCGGGATCGACGCGCACGAGGAGGTCAAGCGGGTCATGCGCCACCAGGACTACGTGGCCCGCGTCCAGTCGGAGTTCGAGGAGAAGGAGATGCAGCGCCAGGAGATGGGGGCGCTGCGCGGCATGACCCAGCAGATGGGTCCGATGCAGCTGCAGGAGCAGCAGATGATGCAGCAGGCCCAGGCCCAGGGTGGTGTTCCGGGCGGCGTGGCCGACCCGATGGCCGCGGGCGCGGCGGCCGCTGGGGGCATGGGTGGAATGCCGATGGGCGGCATGCCCGGCCCGACCAGCCAGACCCCGACCTCCCTCCAACAGATGTCCGAGCAGGCCGCGACCATCGCCCAGCAGCTCTACCTGATGGACGACTACGGCCGGAAGCAGGAGCTCCGGGCCCTGCGCGAGGGGAACAAGGACCTCCACGCCCTGGTCATGCAGAACCTGGACGAGCTCCGCTCCCAGGGCAGGAGCCAGGGGGAACAGATGCTGCGTTCACAAGCCGCCGGGATGATGTAACCTGGCACCCACGAGGGATTCGCCATGCTCGCCACCGTCGCCCTGCGCCAGCTCATGATGACCAAGACCGCTGCCGGCGGGTTCTGGGGCAACCTGGGCCGCGGGCTCTGGGGAGCGGCGAAGTACCCGTTCAAATCGGGCAAGCCTACGGCGAGCTCCTGGCTCGGTCGACGTGGCCAGTCCTACGCCAAGACGCTGTCCCGGCTGCCGGTCTACACGGTCATAGGTGGGACGGCGGCTTACGGCCTCAAGCACCTGGACCCGGATTACAAGAACAAACACCTGATGGACGTGATGGGCGACGTCTCGAGCACCTACCTGGACAGGCTGAACAGTGGCCTTCCGGATATCGCGGCTCTTCGTCGGGCCGTCATGGCCTTGGAGGAGCCGAAGCCCTCCGTTGAGCTGCCGACGAATGAAAGCCCCGCCGGCCAGGCGAAGGAGCAGACGGGCGCGGGCGGTGCGGAGGGCGAGGCTCCGGCCCAGCCCGGCATGATGGGCCAGGCCTGGGACTGGATCAGCAACCGGCCCGAGGTCTACATCCCGGGCGTCGCCACCCTCGGCTCCCTCGGCCTCTACGGCCTCTACCGCATGCTCCGGAGCCGCAATGAAGACGAAGACGAGGAAGCCTGACCTCAAGGTCGAGGGTCCGCGTCGCGCACAGATCACGGCCAAGGGCAAGGACCAGACCCCGCACCTCTACCCGACGGTCAACCTCCGTCGGCTGAAGCACGCGGCGCAGGTCGCGCGGCAGAAGGTGGCGGCTGTCGGCCGCCGGCCGCCCACCCTTCAGGAGCAGCAGCTGGGCCAGGCCATCCGCCAGCTGGAGTACGGGCGGCGGAAGCGCGAGCGCGAGCAGCTGGAGAAGCTGTGGCGTGAGCGCAACGCCATGGTCCGGTCGATGATCGAGCAGGGCGTGGCTCCGGAGGCGGCCAAGGAGCGGGTCGACGACCTGCTGGACACCGCCCAGCTCGACGAGCGGCTGGCGTCCGACGCCCGGGATGTAGCGGGTCAGACCCGCGAGCTGACGGACCGCCGCCAGCAGGAGTTCGAGCGCCTGCAGGCCGAGACCAAGGGCCGGTTCAGCCGGGCTTACGTCCGAGGCATCACCGACCGCCTGGGCATCACCGAGCGGGACGAGCTGACGCCCCGGTCGCCGATCGACCAGTCGACCGAGTCCCGGCACATGAAGGTGCTGCTCACCCGGGTGGCCGGCGTCCTGGAGGCCCGGGGCCGGACCTTCGGCCGTGGTGGCCACATCTCGAAGAGGGAGTGGGTTGAGCAGACGGCCGCCAACCCCTGGAAGACCGCGAGCATCCTACAGGGGTTCGGTCAGGCGGCTGGCGCGCCGATCTTCCAGGAGGTGGCCTACGAGATCATCGGCCGGCCGGTGCAGCCCTACAAGGACAAGGACGGCAAGATCCGGTACCGTTCGGCTCCCCAGACCGACCCTCGGGACCCGGGCGTCGGACGGGTCGGCGTCCGCGATCCCGACTACCAGCGGCAGGAGTTCATCGACGACCAGACGGCGCTCGACACCCTCACGCCCGAGGAGCGGATGCTCCTCCTGCAGGGCGACCTGAAGGCGCGGGACGATGTTGAGCGGGCGATGACCCAGTTGGGCGAGGACATCGACACCACGGGCAACGCGGTGATGGCTCTGGCCATGGTGACCCCGGCCCGCGGCCTGACCGGTGCTCTGGGCCAGGTGGGTCAGTGGGCGCCCGGCCTCAGCTACGCGCTGGGCGGCCAGGAGCTGCTCCTGCAGCCCGGCGAGCGGTGGCGGCCGGGCGTCGGCCGACACTGGCGGATGATCGACCCGTCGATGGACATGATCGAGGCGCGGGACAAGACCGGGCGCCTGGTGACGCAGCTCGAGGAGCTGGTCGCGAAGGACGCGGACGAGGAGGAGATCAAGGCTGTCCAGGCTCAGCTCCGGGAGTCGAACAAGGAGTTCAAGGTCGCTCAGCTGGCGTTCCAGACCGCGGCCAAGGAGACCGAGTACCACCAGAACCCGTACTCGAACAAAGACCGGGCCGCTGACCACATGGCCGAGGACATGTGGCTGACTTTCCAGGGCCTGGCCAACCAGAACTTCAATTACGCCCTCAGCCCGACGATGACGCCGGTAGCGCGGGTCGGTCTGCGATACCTCATGGGCGACCCGCAGGCCGACAACCCGCAGTTCTGGGAGAACGCGTCGGCCCGTGAGCGGGCGCGCTTCCGGAGCTCCCGGGCCGTGCGCGCCAGGCTGCTGGCCGAGACCGAGTGGGCCCAGATGTCCGACCCGGACATCATCGGCGATCGGCTGATGACCGACTACTACGGGTTCAAGGCCGGCACCAAGATCACCCCGCAGATGATGAAGCAGATCCGGGACAAGGCACCATCCGTCCAGACGATCCCCGTGATGTCCAACAGCATGTGGGACCACCTGAAGATCGAGGGCCCGGACGTCGCCGAGGGTGTCGGCCTGATGACGGCCGGCTACTGGGCTCGGATGAAGATCGTCGAGGGCCTGGCCGAGGTCTCGGGCAACCTGCACCGCTACTCCCGGCTGGCGAAGAGCGGCAGTCGGGCGGCGAAGTGGGCCGGACGCCTGGCCAAGATGGGCAACAAGGTGGCGCATAGCCTGTCCGCCGGCAACCGCTTCACGCACTGGGTGAGCAACAACAAGATCGGCCGCTTCTTCAAGCGCGGGCTCCTGTCCCGCAGCGCCCGGGCGGCACTCGGTGGGGCGGACGAGGCCGCAGCGATCATGGCTGCTGGTCGGAGTCAGGTGGCGGGCGCCCTATTCCGAGCTGCGTCCCGGGGCAAGGCCGGGGCGAGGGTCGCCAGCCAGCTGGGCCGAGCGGGTCGCTGGGCGCGGGGCGCGAGCAAGGCCCTGAAGCTGCTCAGGCCGCTGGGCGTCATCGGCACGGTCGTGGCCGGTGCACAGGGCTGGCGCGATGCCTGGTACTACAGCTTCACGGACGAGGGGCAGGAGGCGCTGGACGAGGCCATGCGCCAGCAGGTGCTGGACAAGATCGACGACCCGGACAAGGCCCTCCTCCGGGACCTGGTCTCGATCCCCGAGGCCTACTTCTGGGATCAGGAGCACGCCAGGGCCGCACTCGCCATCAACCTTAGCCGTCGGTTCAACGACGACTGGCGGCAGACCGAGCACGAGCTCGCCCAGGGCTACATCCGCGACAAGCGGACGGCGGCCGAGGTCGACAGGGCGATGCAGGACCTGACTCGGGCCCTTCCTGGCATGGACGAGCTCCAGCTGTACGGCGCCGCCCAGTCCCTGGCCGCCAACCGGATCGGCACTCGGTACCAGGACCCCCACTTCAGCGGCCGGCGCCAGGTCTCGCGCTTCGAGTACGAGATCAGCCAGTCCCCGCTCTATCAGGCCATGACCCCGGCCGCCAAGAAGCGGACGTCCGACCTCATCCGGCTGGCGGGGCCGACGGCCTTCCGGGAGGTGTTCTTCGTCAGCGACCCCCGGACCGGCGAGCAGGTCGTGAACCGGACGGCCTGGCAGTCCCTGCTCAAGGGCGTGGATCGGGAGCTGCCCAACCGCCTGGGCTGGGACGGGGACCTGACGCTCCACTACCGCAACAAGTACGAGCGGTCGAAGCAGGAGATCCAGTTCGAGCAGGCGAACCGCGAGCGTCGGGCGCTCGAGATGAAGACCCGGCTGGAGACCGAGCAGAAGGAGCGGATGGCCCAGTTGGACGCGAGCGCCGCTGCCCGCCGTGAGCAGTTCGACGCCCAGCAGGCCGAGTTCTACAAGAAGCAGGAGGAGTGGAAGGCCAGGCAGCGGCAGCAGTTCGAGCAGGAGATGGAGCTCAAGCGCAAGGACCACGATGCCTTCCTGCGGATGATCGACCGCTCGCGCCAGGCGGATGACGAGCTCTACCCCCGGTTCCGGCAGGAGGAGCCGCAGGCGTCCGTCCGGCAGGCGATCGAGGACGAGACGGCGGACGCCGACTTCTGGGCGGACGAGCCCCCGACCCTCGGTTCGGGCCTCAGCCGCTGGTACCAGCGGCAGCTCGCCGGCCTGGACGGGGCTCTGGCCCGGCCGCCGCAGCCCATGCAGCCCGCCGCCCAGACGCCGATCACCCAGCCGCCCGCCGACCCGGCTCGCGCCCAGTTCCTCGCCCGCCTTGACCAGCCCTGGGCTAGCGCGGAGAATCCACCTTCGGGCGCATCTTAGGGAGAGGCCGATGCAGGACGTGAAGATGATGGCCAAGCGGGCCGCCGCCCGGGTGCTTGCCCGGCGGGTGATGCGCAAGGTGGGTGCAATCG
>CAZCJL010000010.1:92346-99253 GCA_964498785.1 uncultured Cytophagia bacterium
TTCGGCGCAGCCTTCGGCGCAGCCTCCGGCGCAGCCTTCGGCGCAGCCTCCGGCGCAGCCTTCGGCGCAGCCTTCGGCGCAGCCTCCGGCGCAGCCTTCGGCGCAGCCTCCGGCGGAGGCTTCGGCTGCGGCTTCGGCTTCGACCGGTGCTCCGGCTCCGCCTCCGGCAGCCGACTCGAACGCCGCGGCCTTAGCCGTGCTGAACAATCTCGACCAGGCGGGTAACGCGCTCAACGCTCGGGCCAAGGTGCCGGACGAGGTCCGGACCGTGGACACCGGTCCGGGCGCGGGCGTCGAGGAGGGCGAAGGACAGCTGGTCCGCGACAACCTGCAACAGGACTTCGCCCGGTATCAGAACGAGACCTACGACGCCCAGTCGCTGCAGCGAGACGGCATTGCTCAGATGGCGGGGCACTTCCGGCAGGAGTACCCTGCCGCCTACCGGCGGCTCGCAGGGGCCATGGCCCGATCGCCGGAGTATCAGGGTCGTGCTGTCCCTCCGGGCGACGTCTGGGGCATGACCCAGTGGCAGGGTTACCTGACCACGAAGGAAGAGGCCATCGACGCTTACGACACACTGCAAGCCACCCTGCAGGCTGGTAGGGAGATCCCCGCGAACCAGATGCAGATGATTCGGGGGCGCGTCGAGTCGTCGGCCGCGGACCTGTACGCGCAGGGCTTCCGGCTTCGCGCGCACCTCGGCAATACCGACAAGACGGATCGCGCCTCCCAGCTCTACAGCGATATGGACAGACTGGCCAACCACGCGATCGAGAGTGGTCGGAGCCTGCTCAAGGAGCTGGGCAGCGACCAGTGGACCGACAAGCAGTGGGACCGCTTCCAGAACGGCGTGGTCGAGCGCATGACGCCGGCCGGTGCGTCGACCCGCGTGCCACTGAACACGGACATCGGCCAGGAGATGACGGCCAATGCCCGGCGCCAGGTCCGCGAGGCCATCACCCAGCAGCTGGAGTCTGAGGTCGGTGAGCGGGCGAGGAGCAGCGAGAAGCACATGCTGGCCGCGATCGACGAACAGGCGAAGAAGGACTTCGAGTGGAAGGGGCTGGGAGACTGGTTCGCCTCCAACTGGAAGAACTTCCTCGTCCCGGGCAGCGTCCTGCTCATGCTGTTCGGCGGGCAGACCGGCCGAATCCTGGGCACGCTGGGCCTGGTGGGCGGCGCCTACGACCTCTACAATCGCTACCAGAACCTGAACGGCGACCCCAAGACCAACCCCACGGCCAAGCACGTCCAGGGGGCTCTGGGCCATGCCGTGAGGGAGGCGGGCGAGCTGCGGGAGGCGGGTGAGGACAATACGGCCGACCCGTTCCGCGACGACCTGGTCGAGGCTCGGGTCAACGACTACATCAGCAACCTTCCGGCGGAAGAGCAGCGAGCGGCCCTCGGCCTGAAGCCGCAGATGATGCAGGGCATTCGGGACATGGGCCTGCTGACCCGCGTCGGCTACCACCAGAAGCTACGGGAAGCGGTGAAGTCCGGGGTGCGGGAGAAGTCGGAGCGCGAGCACCGCTTCGCCTGGGGCGGACTCCGCCCGCAGCCCAATGCTGAGGATCCGCAGCTGGCGGCCACCGAGGCCTCCCAGCCCGCAGAGGCGATGGGATGACACTGCGCGATGCCGCGGATTGGTCCCAGGCCCAGGAGGGACGTGATCGGATCATGAACGATCCGAACACCGGCCTCCTGGAGAAGTCGCGGCTGCTCGCCCAGTGGTCGCTGCACGCCGATCGTCCTGCACCCCAGCCTCGCCGATGGACGCTGGGCGACGTCCTGCACGGCGCCATGGGCGCGGCGATGGGCGCGGGCGTCGCCCGCGGCGTCAGTTCCACCCTCGGCCTGAGCCCGCGGCTGGCCGACAAGCTCGAGACCGCGGGAATGGGAGTGGGTGCAGCCATGAACACCGGAGTCATCAAACGGGCGCAGGTCGGGGCCCGCGTCCGTCAGCTGCGGAAGCACGCCTTCCGCCTGGGCGCGGTGAAGGGCCTGCTGGCCGCCGGCTACTTCGGCCAGCAGGCGAAGACCGCGGCCATCATCCCCCTTCCCGTGATCAGCCTCGACCCGGCATCCCTCTTTGAGATCCCGAAGGGCCTGGCCCACGCCGCGACCTCCGCCGGCAGCGTCGGGGGCACGGCCGCCGGCCTGGCCGGATCGGTGGACGAGGACGAGGAGGAGATCGCCCGCCTGCAGGCTCAGCGGGTTCTTCTCGAGGACCAGATCGAGCGGGTGCGGGCCGAGCGTCGGAACCGGGTGATGCGCCAGCTTTTCGAGATGCGGCGGAGAACCGGGGACGGTTCTTGAAAATAGACCGTCTGTGATGTAGCTTCTTGCCATGGACGAAGCGATGCGGCGGGCGCTGGATCTGCCGAAGGGCATGCCGGTTACCCGGCACCAGCCCAAGCCAAGGGTCGAGATTCCGGAGGGCGTGCGTGAGCTCCCGCTCTTCGACAAGGACACGCCCCCCGATCAGCAGATCCAGCAGGTCTGGCATGCTCGGGTCAAGGTCTTCGACCTGACGGACGACACCCAGCGCGATGAGTACGAGCGGGTCTGGCAGCTGGTGTGCGACGGCCAGGCCCAGGTTTCCGAGAACAACACCCAGTTCCACGAGGGCAAGTTTCTGGCCTTCTTGCGCTGGTCCGAGTTCGAGTATAAAGTCCCAGAGAGCTGCAAGCCTCCGAGCTCGACCACCGGGGACTGATCATGGGTGATGCCGCACCTCCTCCCGCCGCCAGGCTCCCGAAGCCGGAAGACCCGCACTTCTTCTCGTGGACCGGGGACTGGAGTGCGCTGCCGGCCGCGACCCTCGGCGCCCTGGCGCTGGGCGGAGGCGGACGCTTTCTTCGTGGCCTGTGGGAGGGTGCGCAGGAGGATCCGGGCGAGGTCAGCGGCAAGATCCGGCGGCCCGAGGCCCCGGTCGCTGACATTCCGGTCGTCGTGTCGAAGGAGGAGGCCGAGGAGCTCCGGCGGAAGGGCATTCGCGTTCGCCGGGCGCTGAAGCGCCGGACGAAGACCGCGGGCGACGCCCCGCCCGAGCCCTCCTTCTGGAAGTCGCTGGGCTACGGCGGGGCGGTGGCCGGGGCGGGTCTCGCAGGCTGGGAGCTGGCCGACTGGCTGATCGACAACCTGCGGAAGTCCCACGCCCAGTCCGATGTCAAGCGCACGCGCCGCCGCCTCACTCGCCTGCTGGACGCAGACCCCGAGGACCGGGACATCAAGGTCGCCGCGGCCTTGGCTCTGGCCGAAGAGCAGATCTCGAAGACCGCTCAGACCAAGGGCTGGCTGCGGAGTACCGGCGAGAAGGCCTACGACCTGATGCCGGAGACCGACCAGCTGGGGCCGTTCTGGGACGGGCTGAAGGCGACGGGCGGGTTGGCGATCGGCGCCGGTACCCTGCTCTCGTTCCTCGCCGGCATGCGCAAGGCCAAGTCCGAGTCCAAGCACAAGAAGCGGGTGTCGGACCTCGGCCGGTTCCTGCGCGGCAAGAAGGTCGAGGCGCCGGTCGCCGTCATGCAGCCCGTCGTCTACGAGTGAGGCGAGCGTGGCCAACATCTTCAGCGACGACGACTTCCGTCCGTTCGACGACATCGACGCCCAGCGGCGCCAGGTGTATCGTCGGGCGCGCGAGGGCCTGGGTCAGGTCGGGCCGCTGACCAACGCCACCCACAGCCTGGAGCTGGCGGACGTCGGGTACGACGAGGACGACGACGACTGGCGGCCGCCGAAGGCCACCGAGAAGAAGGCCATCCTTCAGGGCGTGAGCCTGCACCGGCCGCTGCACGCGACCCTCCGCCTGCGGGACAATGCCACGGGCCAGGTGCTGGACGAGCGCCGGGCGCCGATCGCCCGCATTCCGCACCTCAACTCCCGCGGCCTGTTCATCCGCAAGGGGGTGGTCTGGGCGCTGCGCAACCAGCAGCGGCTGCGGCCGGGCATCTACATGCGGCGGAAGGCGGATGGCGGGTCCGAGGCCCACTTCAACATCAAACCGTCCACCGGCCGCGGCTTCCGCATCCTGATGGAGCCGGAGTCCGGCCTCTTCAAGCTGCAGGTCGGCCAGTCCACGACCCGGCTCTACCCGCTGCTCCGGTCGCTGGGCGTGAAGGACGAGCAGATCAAGCAGGCGTGGGGCCCGGAGCTCTTCGAGAAGAACTTTCGCCGGACCTCCGGCCACGACGAGCAGGATCTGCGGAAGCTGGTCACGAAGCTCGGGCCGAAGACCGGGGGCCCGGTCGACGCCGACCTCCTGCCGAAGGTCATGCACGAGATCCTGGCCCGGGCGGAGGTCGACCCGGAGACCACCGAGATCACCATGGGCCGGCAGGTGAAGAACCTGTCGCCCGAGGACCTGTTGGACGCCGCGACCCGGGCTCTGGCCGTTCAGCGGGGCGAGCGCCGGTCCGACAACCGCGACAGCCAGGCCTTCCAGACCGTGCACTCGGCCGAGGACTTCATCGAGGAGCGGCTGAAGCGGGACCAGGCCGGCGGCCTGCGCCGCCTGCTGTGGAAGGCGTCGAAGGAGGGTAGGCTGCCCGAGATCCAGGCCGGGGTCCTGGACCGGAACCTCGACGGCCTGTTCCAGGGCAGCGGCCTGGCGATGGCCGTCGAGGACATCAACCCCTTCGAGATCCACGACGCGCGCCAGGCCGTCACCCGGCTGGGCCACGGCGGAATCTCGAGCGAGCGGGCGGTCTCCCGCGACGCCCGCGGCGTCCAGGCGTCGTACGTCGGTGTGATCGACGCGGGCCGCGGGCCGGAGAGTTCGCGCCTCGGCCTGGACCTGCGGGTGACGGACAGCGCGCTCAAGGGCCCGGACAACCAGCTCTACACCAAGGTCATCAACGCCCGGACCGGCGAGCCGGAGATTGTGTCTGCGCGGACACTTTCTCAGAAGGTCGTGACGTTCCCCGGTGAGATGGAGCGCGAGGGTCGGCGGGTGCCGGCCGTCAAGGACGACGGGATGACGCACGTCCTGAAGCGGGACGTCGACTACATCATCCCCAACCCCAACGCCCTCATGAGCCGGGCCACGGCCATGATCCCGTTCCCGGAGTCCGTGAAGGGCCAGCGCCTGCTGATGGGCGCCCGCATGACCCAGCAGGCCATGCCGCTGAAGGAGGCCGAGGCCCCGCTCGTGCAGACGGCCGGTCCCGACGGCAGCTCCCTGCACCGGGCGATGGGCTCGGCGGTCGGCGCCCAGTTCTCGGACATCGAGGGGGTCGTGACGAAGGTCACGCCGGACGAGATCCAGGTCACGACGCCCGACGGCCAGCGGAAGGTCATCACCCTCTACAACAACTACCCGGCCGCCCGGAAGACCGTGCTCCACAACACGCCGGTCGTCGAGAAGGGCAGCTACGTCAAGCCCGGGCAGCTGGTGGCTCGCTCCAACTTCACGGACGGTGAGGGGACCGCGGCCATCGGCCGGAACCTGCGTGTGGCGTTCATGGCGGCGGAGGGCGACACGATCGAGGACGCGTTCGTCATCAGCGAGAGCGCGGCCAAGAAGCTGACGTCCGAGGCCCTCTACAAGTCGGACCTCGACCTGTCGGACATTCAGACCACCAACAAGCAGGCCTACCGCTCGATCTACGCCGACCGCTTCACCCCAGCCCAGTACGACGCGCTGGACGACGACGGCGTCATTCGGGAGGGGGTCGAGGTCAAGTCGGGCGATCCCCTGATCCTGGGCATGGCCCGGAAGCCGAAGCGGGGCGTGGGCGCGGTCATGCCCAGCCCCAAGAGCCAGGTGACGGACCGGGCTCAGACCTGGGACCACCATGCCCCGGGCGTCGTGACGGACGTCGTCCGCACCCGCAAGGGGATCAAGGTCAGCGTGAAGAGCTACGACCTGATGCGGGCGGCCGACAAGCTCTGCTACAGCCCGGACCACGATGTGCTGACCGAGCGGGGATGGGTGCCTGTGACCGAGGTCACACGCCACGACAGGGTGGCGTCCCTTAACCCCGAAACCCACCGGGTGGAGTACGTATCCCCAGTCAAGATCCACGCGTACCAGCACGATGACCTGATGTACGAGGTGGAGACAACCCAGGTCTCGATGTGCGTCACCCCGGATCACCACCTGTACGCGTCGCGAAACGTCAAGAAGCTCGACTACGGGCTCCGCCAGGCGAGGGACGTTGCTGGCAAGCCATATCGACTCAAGATGGACGGTGTGTGGGAGGGGGAGTCGCCAGATGTCGTGACGCTACCGGGTCTTCGGGTGGCCGCTGGGCAAGGTGGTCGAGGCTCGCGCGAGATCCCCTCCTGGGATTTGCCGGTTGATACCTACATGATGCTGCTCGGTCTCTTCATCTCTGAAGGCAACATCTTCAACCAGCCGTCGAGTGGTTCTTACGGTATTGACATCACTCAAATCAAGCCGCATACGAAGGCTCAGATCGTCGAGGGGCTTGAAGCGGCGGGCATCAAGTTCTGTGACAACAACCACGGTAAGCTCCGCATCCATAACAGGCAGCTCATGGAGCACTTCCGTGGTTTTGGTAAGTGTCACGAGAAGCGCATTCCTTCCGAGGTCTTCAGCTACAGCCGAGAGCATCTTCTGCTTCTTTTCAAGTGGGTGATGCTCGGTGACGGGCATGTGGGGAAGAGCAGCGCGTTGTATACGACGACGTCTGCCGGGCTTGCCGATGACGTGCAGCGGTTGTGTCTTCTCTGCGACGGGTGAACGGCGGTGCGACGGTGTCTCACTTCCGTCGCCGTTATGACGTGCACATTCTTCGCTCGAAGCTCGCCCCGACTATCAATCACGGTCATACTAAGACGCAAGGCGGTCAGAAAGAGCGCTGGGTAAGTTACAGTGGTACGGTTCACTGCGTGACGCTGGAACGCAATCACGTCTTGTATGTCCGACGGAATGGGAAGCCGC
>CAZCJL010000011.1:0-98871 GCA_964498785.1 uncultured Cytophagia bacterium
ACATCATCGAAAATTTAAAGGTATCGAGTGAGTCACTTCTCGACTTCGCTCGAAATGACACCTACGGAATCTGTTTAAATACGACATAGCAGCAATCGCCCATATCTACCATAAAATATTGAGAAGATACATTTTTTGTTCACAAATACGTTAAAGGGTCACTACATCTATTTTTTGAAGGTAAATATTGAAGTTAACCTTGATTTTTGCCAATTTTAAGATACTTTTTTAAATAGTGTGGTGAACTTGGGTTAATAATCCGTGTTTATCAGTGTCAATCAGTGGCTAAAATTTCTTTGATTGCTTAGATCAAACTTAAAAAACCAGATACTTTGATATATCAACAGGGAGGAATGATGTTCATCCATCTGAATACACATAGCTACTATTCCTTCTGCAGAGGAGTCGATTCAATCGAAAAAATTTGTACTGCAGCAAAAGAACACGGGATGAATCAGATCGCGCTGACCGATACGAATGGAATTTACGGATTGATCTGGTTTTTACAAATTGCCAGGGAAATGAATATTACCCCTATCATCGGAACAGAAATTGTTAACGGAAACTCACGGGCAATTTTGCTGGTGAAAGACCGACAGGGCTACGCCAATATGTGCCGTATTCTGACGCAAATGCATTTGGATACGGAAAATTGCTTTTCAATTACTCATGCAGTCAGCCGTAATTCCGCCGGGCTGATTGTGTTGTCCGATTCACTCTCGTTGCTTCCGTTGCTTAAACAACGCATTTCACCGGAAAATTTGTATGTGGAATTGCAGCCCGGACCGGAACGGATGAAATTACTGCAATATGCCAGCGAAAATGGTCTGGCTCCGGTGGCAACAAATAATGTTCATTTTGTTGATGCCGAAGGATTTAAGCGACATTACATGTTGCGGGCAATTGATAAAAATACTGCCATTTCCCGGTTGTCAGCGAATGATATTGTTCGCCCGACCGCGTGGCTCAAGTCGCCAGCGAACATGGCTGCCGCATTTCCCGACTGTCCGGAGGCACTGGAAAACACCTTAAAAATCGGAGAACAATGCCTGCATGATCTGGATTTTGGCGGCACCATTTTTCCGAAATTGAAAATAAACTCGCATAAATCAACATTCGATTATCTGAAGCACAAAACGTACGAGGGAGCCAACTGGCGTTATGGAACAATCGATGACCGGATAAAAAAACGATTGGACTATGAACTAAAAATTATCAGGGACAAAGGATTTGCACCGTATTTTCTGGTAGTGGAAGACATCGTTCGGCAATCCCCCCGTACCTGTGGCCGCGGGTCTGCCGCTGCCAGTATCGTGTCGTATTGCCTCGGCATCACGCATGTCGATCCCATTGAGCACGATTTGTTCTTTGAACGCTTTCTAAATCCCGGGCGTGTCGATCCGCCGGATATTGACGTGGATTTTCCCTGGGATGAACGGGACGCCATTCTGGATTATGTTTTTCAAAAATACGGAGAACAAAATTCAGCAATGATCAGTAATCACGTCACATTTAAAGCCCGGGCCGCGGTGCGGGAAATTGCCAAAGTATACGGACTCCCGGAGGCAGAGATTAAAACTGTTACTGAGAAACTTTCAGGCTTTTGGCGGGCAGACAGCGTTTCGGATATTGTAAAAAACCATCCGGCATACCGCGGGATGAAGCTGGAAAAACCCTGGCCGGAAATCATTGAGCAGGCGCAAAAACTGGACGGTATCCCCCGAAATCTTTCTGTGCATTGCGGTGGCGTGATTATCACTCCGGAAACAATTGATAATTATTGCCCGATGGAACGAATGCCCAAAGGAGTCAATGTAATTCAATGGGAAAAGGATCAGGCCGAAGAAGCAGGATTAGTGAAAATGGATTTACTGGGCAATCGTTCACTGGCAGTTATTCGAGATGCAATCCGCGCAATCAAACGGAATTATAATATCGACATCCATTATGAAACATGGAATCCGCTATATGATCGCGAATCACAACGACTAATTCGGAACGGCGACACAATTGGGGTATTTTACATTGAATCTCCGGCAATGCGGCTGCTCCAGAAAAAAAGCAACGTCGGTGATTTTGAACATCTTGTTATTCACAGCTCGCTTATTCGACCGGCTGCGAACAATTACATTGTCGAATATTTACGCCGGTTGCACGGTGAACCGTACCAACCGCTTCATCCGTTACTGGGGGAAATTCTCCAAGAGACGTATGGCATCATGTGCTATCAGGAAGATGTATCCAAAGTGGCCATGGCGCTGGCAGGTTTTGATGCCGCAGAGGCCGATCAGCTCCGCAAAATTTTGTCCAAAAAACGTATCAGCAAAACAATGCTCGATTTTAAAGAAAAATTTTACCACGGCGCCCGACGCAACAACATCGATGATAAGACGATTGAAAAAATCTGGGATATGATCATGAGCTTTACCGGCTACAGTTTTTGTAAACCACATTCTGCCTCGTATGCGCTGGTATCATTTAAATCATGTTATCTGAGGGCACATTATCCCGCAGAATTTATGGCCGCGGTCATCAGTAATCAGGGAGGATATTATTCAGCATTTGCCTACATTTCTGAAGCCCGGCGCATGGGACTGATCATTTTGCTGCCAGATATTAACGAAAGCGAGTGGGAATATACCGGATATAGCCGCAGGCTTCAGGTGGGTTTTATGCAGTTAAAGGGCGTCCGACGGGACACGGTGAACACAATTCTGGAGGAACGAAAAAAACGCCCGTATCGTAATTTTAACGACTTTCTGAAACGTGTCAACCCGGATCCCAACGATGTGAGAATTCTCATCAAAGCAGGTGTATTTGACAGACTGGAACCAGAGCTCACGCGACCGGAATTGATGTGGCTGCTTTCGCTAAAATACAACAAAATTCCGAAAAAGCATGCCACTACATTACCGCTGTTTGAAGATGAAATTCCGGCAATGCCCAAGTCGGAAAATTACGATTTAAACACACAAATCAAACACGAGGTGGAAACGCTGGGCTTCCTGGTCAGTTGTCATCCGTTGACCCTTTCTCGGGAAACGCTCAAAAAACATAATTATATCCTGGCGAAGGACATTCAACAATATTCAGGGAAAAATGTCACTATGATTGGCTGGCTGGTAACCCGTAAAATGACCAAAACTAAAAATGATGAGGCAATGGAATTCATCAGCTTTGAAGACACCACCGGAATTTATGAATCAGTGTTCTTTCCCAAAGTGTATCATAAATTCTGTTATATGCTATCACACTCCCGCCCCTATCTGCTCCGCGGAACAGTAGAGGAGGAGTTTGGCGCCATAACGATCACGGCGTCTGAAGTAAAATTTTTATAATAGTCATAAACTTGACCCCATATCACTCTCTATAATATAAGGCAGGGCTCTGCTCAGAAAGCAGAGCCCTCCCGGCAAAAAACCTCGATTTCCCCTTAATTACCCAGAGCCCGATTCCATCGCCAATTTATGAGCGATGGGATCGAACTCGCCAGCATCAACCCGATTCGCTCGTTTTCGATATTGAAAAAACGTTATCATTCCCCCCATTTGTTGAAGATAAATTCATCATGACTATCGATATAAACATAATAAAGCTGATCGAATCCCTCTTCATAAGCAGGAATTACCAGGCGATTGTAAGCGGCGCGGACGCCTTCTTCTGGTATCCGCTCTTTTCCCGGCCGTTGGTTATTGCGCTGGATCGCTTCAATAAGTTTAGACTGAAAGTAATAGCCAATCACACGAAACCCGTATTCATTTGCCAGTTGAATGTAACGCTGCCGACTTTTAAGAGTCGTATTTGTATTGTCAATAACAACCGGTTGCTGTGTTTCAAGACAGGTTTTATAAATCTGCCATTCCCGGGCACGGGATTGCAGCATATCGAGATTGATACGAATGTGTGTTTTAAAGAATTTTTTTTTGTAAAAAGTAGATTTACCAACTGCCTGAATTCCGATAAAAATAACAACTTCCATGTTGTTTTTAATCCTCTCCTGACCGGATTAATGTACAGCGAATGATTTATTTTATTTCCGGAAATCTGTTTTAAATGTAACATAAAAACCGAAAGTTGTCAAGAGTGAAATGAATTTTTCTTCAGATAGTAAATTTTTAGTTGACTTTATTTCATATTCGAACTAATTTTATTTTATAATCTTGTTGATTAAGGCCATTAAAATAATTACATTATAGTGAAATCGATTTTTTTAAATTCAATATGAATTCCGCATGAAAATCAAAAATCCGTTTCAAAGAAAAAAGCGATTGCGCATCATTATTGATAAGATACGATTGGTACTTACAGATGTCCTGTTTTGGATTATCGATAAATGTGCTCACATATCCGGGAAATACCGGCGCCAGAGAGTTGTTTCAAAAATGAAAAAAGGGGATGTTATTTTAGCAAGCCCCAAAACCATGCGCCTCTCACCGATTGCATTAATCTATCGTATCCTGCTACGCTCGCGATATGTTCATACTATGCTCTATATCGGAAACAGCAAGATGATTCATACAACCTCGAAACACGGCGTAATCATCGATAAAATTCCAAAAAAAATATACTATAAAGAACGCTATACAATTTTTCGCGTAAATAATCTCAGTGATTTACAGAGAGAGCGCATTGTCGGAGAAGCGCTGAAATATCAACATAAAAAACTGGATCATGCAGGATTAATCACAAATATCCCTTCCAAATTTTTGGGATTTAGTAAGCCATTATTGCGTTTTGAAAAAAATCGTTTGTGGTGTAGTAAACTGATTTATAAAGTCTATTCATCACAAAACATCGAATTGGTCTCATCAGCAAATATGGATAATATCACCTCCGAGGATTTAAGTCAAAGTAAAATTTTACAGAAAATTTGAATTTCGGTATAAACTACAAGGAATGAAATAGCACATCGATGCCTTTCATTAAAAAGATAAAGGAGGTATGAATTGGATCGAATTAATATTCGCCGTGTTTAGAAAAGAATACGGCTGGAGCGGATTTCTGCAATCAAAGTTGCAGAAAATCGGAAAATTGAAAGCTATCATTATTATAGGTATTATTTGGGAAATTTGGCATTTTCCGTGATTCGCTTTGGAAAAATAATACAAGAATGAATTCACATAATAATCACTAAAGAGAGACGCAAACTATCAACTCGGCAAACAACTTAAAATTTTTAATAAATGAGCAACCAACAGGAAAAGTACAAAATCTCATATTGTGTTGTTTTTGAATTTTCAAGCTCGGTCTATTGATAATGATAACCTCCTCGAGAATCCCGATCGTGGCGTGACTATTTCAAAAAATGGGACGATATATCAACTTGCCTTGCAAACAAATTTTTTGCTTTTAAAAGTGAGCACTCTGGAATTCGGGGCCGACAATAATAGTAATCTCAGAGAATATTTAATTTATCGATTGATGCTCGGAATCCGTGCCGGATATATTTTCGCCCCATTCGAAAATAAATGGAACGTCGATAATTTTGAAATACCAGATGGACCCCATAAACATATTGCCGGACCTTACATCCAGTTACAGTTCGGAATACTTTATGACAACCATGTCCTTCGGAACTCGGTCAGAACCATGTTCAGAATGGATGGTCACTAATTCAATTTTTTAGTTCGACAATGTTGTTAACGATAGATCAGGTTTTCTCTAAAGATTGAAGTTAAGGGGATTTAAGAACAGGACGGGATGAGTGTTTGGCTAATTTCTCGCGACATTATCAAGAATTATAAAAGCGCTATTTAGCGTTTTTAGTCCTTAATAATTAGCTATTTATTATTGTCTGAACATCCTGTTCTATTTTTCCCTTGTTTACCACAACATCACATCGAACCCAGCCCTGACTTAACAAAAACAGGAACAAAATTGTCCAAAAGATCAGTATTTTTAAAAAGCGAAATAAGGAATCAATGGCTTCTTTCATTTGAAACCTCCTGTTTATATTGTTCTACCCCTCTACAAGGCAATTCGTATGCCAGGAGATTTTATCAAAAAAAAAGTAAAATAACTGTTTAAGTTTTAAACAATTATTTAATATTCATTTTTTTTGCGAACATACACAACAAATTCTCCAGTGGAAAATTTGCACTACTGTAGTGTAGAATATTCACCCCTACAAAAATCAAGTGCAAATATAGTAAAGACTCGAATAATTTTTTATTGAAAATATAGAGCTTAAGCCATGTAAGTGCCAAAGTGAGATTAATAAAGGCGGGACAGGATGTGTTTCTTGATACCCTCCGAGAAGTATCTTACTTTATAAAATCGATTTAAAAACAAGGTTTCAATTTCATATTGGTTCATGTTTTCATGATTATAAAAATTCATGAGTGAACCAAGAGCATCTTGAATTATTGTGATAACGTTATAACCATCCACGAAAAATTTGCTCATAAAAATTCGATCAAAGTCTGGTCCCCAACAAAATGTTTTGTCGAAAAACAGAATCAATTTTCGGGTTAGTAAAAACGCGTCATCAGTAACCACATACTGGCCGCGAAACGAGTGAAGTTTTCCGGTGGAATCACGGGAATACCATTTATTTTTAATTTTTGAGAATTGGTATTTTTTTGAAATTTTTATTGTATCTACTTTACGAGACAACAATTTTTGGAAGGATTGAATGCTATAAATATAAGCGCTTAATTTAATATCTCGTGTCATTCCATTAACAGAGAAAGCATCGATATCTCCGCGTTCAAAATCCATTATAATTTTTTTTGATCTGGCATGGCAGAAAAAATATTTTTTAAAAAGATGAGTATGCAATAAACCACTAAGGTCTTCTGCCGGGATGATGATAATTAAATCAATATCAGAATTCGCTTTAACCTGTTCATACGCAACAGATCCGCTGACAGCAAGGCTTATTTTTCCGAAATGCTGCAAATCATTTGAGAGACTATTCAATACATCAATACGTTTATACAAATTTTCATTCACGACCATTTTGTGGTTTTTTATCAGAGATATTCACACGATTAATAATAATACGTCTTTCCTTTTTACGAATGATATGTTTCATTTTATCATAGGGAATATTGGTTAATTGAGAGATGCGTTTTAAACTGGACCATTTATTTTGTTCACAAATTATGTGCAGCAGTTTTTCAGCAAATTCCCTTAAAATTTCCTGGAAATTAATTCCTTCGGTGGGAATTTTTCGGATACCGAGCGAAGCGATATTATCAAGATCGACGCACATCGTAAAATCGGATTGTGTGAACTCGACAGCATTTTTCTTCCGCCGAAGCGGAAGTAAATGAATTGCTTTATTCACATCATCGCTATCAATAAAATTATCTTCATCAATCACCCGAATGCAACGGGCAATAATACTTTCCAATTCTCGTACATTTCCTTTCCATGCATGTTTTTTTAGTTGCAAAATGGCATCTTCACCAAAAGCTGGCTTTTTACCCTCCCCTAATTTTTTCGTCAAAATATAATCAATCAATGCATCAATATCTTCCGGTCGTTCTCTTAATGAGGGAATTTGAATAGGAATCACATTAAGCCGATAATATAAATCTTCCCGGAAATTCCCTTTTTCGATTTCTTCCTCCAGATTTTTATTTGTCGCCGCAATAACGCGCACATCTACGTGTTGTACATCCAGGCTACCGACTTTTCGGATTTCTTTTTCCTGTAAAAACCGGTGGAGTTTTACCTGTGCATTTAGAGGCATATCCGCTACTTCATCGAGGAAAATGGTTCCGCCATCTACAATTTCGATAAGGCCTTTTTTATCCGATGTGGCGTGTGTAAAAGCGCCTTTCACATGTCCAAACAGCTCACTTTCGATTAAATCCTTTGGAATAGCACCGCAGTTAACAGCCAAAAAACTTTCCTGCAGCGATTTATATTCACATTTTCGTTCGCTATTGACATGTATTGCCCATGCAAAAACCTCCTTCCCCACACCTGTTTCGCCTAATAACAAAATTGGCTCATTTGTCTTTGCTGCTCTTAAGCCATATTCCAATTGTGTCAGTAATTTTTCACTACCCCCGATGACATTCTTAATGTCGTACTCTTTCTCCAGCTTTGTCTTTAAATCGGGTTCTTTTTCTCCACTTAATTCCTTATGATATAGTTCAAGTGTAGATCGAATAATCTGGTTGAATTCCTGTATTTTATTATTATATTGTTTCAATAAAAAGTGATATATCCGCACAATTTCTCTGGTGATTTTCTCGCTCTTTTTTGACGGCTCATTCTCAATCAGCGATTTCCGAACCTTTGTAATTAGCTCTTGCGCATTTAAATAGCTTTCATAAGCTTCCTTATAATTTCCTGTTTTCCGATATAATGCACCTAATTTATTGTAACACTCCATTGCCATATCCGGGTAGCGGGAATTGTTATTTTCACAAGAGTTCTCATGACAAATATCCAAAACTTTATTCAGTATCACTAATTCATCATCAAATCTTTCCTGAAGATATAACAGGTCTGCCAAATAAGATAAATTTTTAGCTGCATAAGGTCTGTCATTAAATTCCCGGTTAATGATGAGTGCCTCTGACAGTAATTTAAACGCCTGATCATATTTTTTTTCATCAAGGTACATAAGCGCTAATTGACCGTAACGAATACCCAATCCGCGACGTTGATCGATATTTTTATTTAATATGCTAATTCCCTGTAGCATCATTTCTTTTGCGCGCACAAAATTGAGATTACTATAATTTAGCATCGCTAAATGGCAAAGATTGCGGCCAATACCGGCATTGTTATTTATTTTTTTATTAATTGCATACGCATCTTTAAAATATTGATTCGCGAGTTCAAAGTCTTCAATATAATGGCTATAAAAATTTCCGATGTCATCCAAACAGGCCGCTTCAAATCGTTTATTGCCGATCCTTCTGTATATCTCCAACGCATTATTATAGCATGTTAATCCTTCTTCCGGATGTTGATTATAATTACAATACATTTTTCCAAGCATGTAAATTTGATCTGCAACAAGTTTTTGATCTTCAATTTCTCTGGCTTTCGCATTTGCTAATTTGTAGTATTCTGTCGCCTTATCATAAGAACACATGTATCGATAGGCTTTTGCCTGCCAGCTATACATTAATACCATATTTTTCTGCTGTGAGAGAGATTCTAAATTAGGCAAAAGCACATTAATAACTTTTAATACGGTCTCCGGAAAAATAATTCCGAGACTTCGTTTAATTAGAAGAAAGCCACAATCTCTAATCAATTCAGAATTTTTTACAAAATATTTAGCTGCCTCAAAATTCAGCTCTGCCAGAATATAACAAAATGCTCGTTCTGTTTTGCCATGGCACAAAATATATTCCCTCACTTCTGAAATATGCTTTTCTGAGATGTCTTTCTCAGATTCAGAAACAATCTCGACATAATATTTACCCACCCAGTCTTTTTTTAATTTGTTACTACCAACCCAGAAATACGCATTATCCGGCCAATAATTTGTTGATATAAACTGTGGGAATATCTTTTGATTATAATCTTCCTTTTGTTTGTGGGTTGCTGCAAATACATCATGCGCGAGCCTAAAAATTGGATTATCAGGATTCGTCCTTTGTTTCATTTTCCCTCCTTAAAATACAAAAAACTCCGGCGACTATCCCTGATGTATACCTGTTAGAGTGAATCAAATATCTGCGGAATAAATGGTGTGGGAAACTTGTTGACTGGCTATTTTATAAAGTAGGTTTTTCTGCGGTAAAAAGCAACAAAAAAATATACTAACTATTACCATACCCGTTTTGTTCAAAATATTTTTTTATATTATATCGAGCTCGCCCGGATTTTACCATGTTAAGCCAATAATCTTTCGGAGTTACAGTCATCGATTTGTCAATTTCTACCATATCCCCATCATTCAATTTTGTTCCGATTTCAACTTCTTTATCATTTACAATAGCCGAGGCACATTGATGGCCGACTTCGGAATGAATATTATATGCAAAATCAAGAGCAGTGGATTCTTTCGGTAAATGCATTAAATCCAAATCAGGAGTTAAGACGCATATTTTGTTGCTTGAATTATTTAACATTTTTTTTTGAAAATATTTCCATATTGAATTGCCATTTTTTTTCGATTTCTTATGTTTGTCATAAAGCCAATGCGCAGCTATTCCAAATTCCGCGGTCTGCTCCATCTTTAAATCCATTATCTGAAATTCAATTGATGGAAATGATTTATTTCCTGTTTCAAAAACCAAATGAATTGCCTGATAACCATTCGATTTTGGACAGGAAATAAAATCTTTATATTTGAGTAGTGCCGGATATTTATTTTTATTTATCCCCTTGACTTCCTGGTCAAATTTGAAAAATAACCTATCTTTAAAAGTATTACCAAATTTAGTTAATAATAAATCCCGTACATGATAACAATATAAAAATTTAACAACGTTAAATGTGCCGTTCGTGTTGTTATTTTTTTTATTCATATTTTCCAAAATTCGAATTTTATCAACTTTTGACGGCTTCACCGTCAGGCGGATGCCAATCAAATCCGGATGGTTATCTACTGAAATTTTTCGTTCGAGTTCTTTTTTATAAATGCTATAAATATTTTTGGGTCTGCCATCAATCGCTTGAATTTCAACTAACTTTATATTTCCTAAGCTATTTTCAATGGAATTTAGTATTTGTTCTATCGATTCCGGCAATTCATGTTGTTCTATGTATTTTATTAAATTTGATGCGACAGCAAAGGTACGCTTTCGCCAGATTGGTTTTTTATTTTTGGGTGGAACATCGTTTTTCCAGTTATAACAAAAACCTTTTAAATCTTCAATTAAAAAATCAATAAATTTAAAAATTGATTTAACAATTTCCTCGTTGTGTTGATTCATGTTTAAAAGCGCCAATTGCTCTTTGATGCCTGTCAGGATTTTCCATCCTTTTTTACCCTCGTTTAAATTACTTTTTTTTATTAATAAGTATAGTTTTGTTATTTTCTTTTCAATAAATTTTTCCCGTTCTTTCCGAGTTTTTTTTAAATGGTCAACGATTCGTCTGAAATTATCCGGATCCGAATATTTGAATGCAGTATCCACCAACCGCCATTTAGCCCAATAAAATCCAAGTCTGTCGGAAATACGAGCATGCACAATCTTTGTTTCTTCGCACAGTCTATACTTGTCTCTGTTTGAAAAATATGTTGTAGGATAAAACTCAAGAAATTTCAGCAACACAAAGCGTTCAACGAGAACCAGCGCTAACACGTCTTTTTTTCGGCACAATGTCACAAATGTCTCACAGAATTTCTCATTTAATTTATCTCTATGCTTTGAATTCTTTATTAAAATACGAGTCAATAACGAGCGTATTCTTTCATGCTTTTCAGATATACCACCATTCTTATGCTTTTTACCCGAATATTCAACAAGATGAATTTCCTGCAACGCTAAAACTAAATCATTGTATTCATGAATTTCTTCATCTGTAAAACAGGTTTGGAATTTACGAAGGGGGATGTTTCGTTCAAAGTGAGAATAATCCAGCAGCGCTAAAAATACTAATTTGCGACGAAAGCTGGAATCCTTAAAAATATTAACACACAGGCAGGCCGTGTACAACATTGAAATAAACTTCAGTATCTTAACAAGCTTATTATCAAATGAAAAATATTTTAGTTTATCAAAAGATTCACGGATGCGGTTTATAAGTATCGTTACTATCCTGATGTCATTACCGGTAACCTGTTTCGCTCGAAGCTCATTTTCGAGTTTATCAACAAACTTGTTAATTAGCTCGTTCTGGATAGGGATTGTAAGGTCTTTGGATTCAATTATATCTTTTAATTGTTTTTTTAAATCCTTGCAAAATGCTGTATTTTCCATGATGCTAACTCGAACGCTGTTGGATTTAGTTCTGCTCTTTTTGCAAAAGAAGAATGATAATCCTCTAAAATTAAAAAGATTATTCAATCTATCAATAAAAACTTTTATATTTACAAAAATTTATTATTTACTAAATTCCATTACCCGCCCCTATTTCCCCTCTAAATGCCCATCATCTTTGTCAAATACTGTTATATTACTATATAGTTGGAAATGAATAACAGCAATAGAAATGCCAGAATTAGCCAGATTAATTTCATTGTTCGTTTAAGTTAATCATGGCGTGTTATAAAAACATTTTATTTTAAAGTGTGGATTCAAAAAACTTTTTAGTGAATATGCATCACTTATCTTATTTATTTATACTACCTTCATAAAGGCCATTTTCCAGAAATATTTTTTACGCACATCACATTTATACGGCAACATTTCGCAAACAAAGCAGCAGCTATATGCTAATTAAATAGATAGTTATATTTTATGTTGCCTTTCATTCAGATTTTCATTGAAACCGAATTTCTCAGCATTACGGTAGATAATAATTGAAGCAATTACTTTGGGAATATATTCGCGCGTTTCCTGAGGTAACGCTTTTTTTCGGAACAAATACCAAAAATCCCGTTCCTCAAACGGATTGTATAATTTTTTTAATTGATGTCTTACATTACCATCTCCAACATTATAAGAAGCCATAGCCAGCATAAAAGACTCTTTCCCGAAAATACCGATCAAATCTATCAAATATTCGCGTGCTGCAAGTGTTGATTTAAATGGATCGCTCCGCTCATCTTTATAGCGGTCTACTCGCAGGCCATATTCACGAGCAGTGTGAGGCATAAATTGCCACATGCCAGCGGCGCCTGATCGCTGATTATATGCTTCAGGATTAAATCCGCTCTCCACCATTGCAATATAGGCAAGGACTTCCGGCAATCCTTTTTCGCTGAATACATGTTTAATCATCGGCAAATATTTATTACTTCGCTGCAGATTTTTTTTCATGTGAATTCGTTTTGGTCCGCTAAAGTATTTAATCATCTTTGAAACCTCGGAAGCAAACAACGGCGGAACAATGTAATTTTCTTCTCCGAATTCTGCCATCACTTCTTTAATCCCGCGAATAATCAGATCCCGCTCTCTTTCTTCCGGTAATTCCCTGGAAATTTTTTTTGCTTTACGAATAAGATGGTTTAGTTCCTGATTTAAACGGTCAAAATCCAGGTCATCCAGTTCCCAGCCAAGTGAATCCAGTTGATTTTCCAATGCAATGATTCGCTTATCATATCTCTCCTTCAACTGCATTAAACGAGCAACTTCTTTTTTTTCTGAATTAAGCATAATTTTGTAACCAGAAGCAAAACTCGTCGCAACAATAAAAATTATTACAAGACTCACAACAACTGTTTTAACACGGGTTGCTTTTTTTTTCTCTCTGATAGAATCCTCTCGTCGACGCCGGATGACGGCATTCACTTTGGCTACTAAAAAAGCAAGATCGACAGGTTTTTCAAGATAATCATCAAACAGACTGCTAAGGCCTTCGGTTTTTAAGCGGTTTGTTCCTCTGCCGGTAATCACAATAAAAGGAATAGAGGCAATACTCTTTTCACTTCGGACATCCTCGCAAAACTGTACCCCATCTTTGTCCGGCATCATATAATCTGAAATAATAACATCCGGTCGTTCTTGAAGGGCAATTTCCAGCCCTTGCTTTGCTGTATGCGCGACAATAATTTCATAGCCTGCTTTGCTAAGAGTTACCTGAAATAAATGACATATTTTAGGATCATCATCCACAATGAGAACTTTATGCATAGTCCCTCCATTTATCCTGAATATGGTTTTGTATTCATATTTCGCTTAAATTATCGGCATGATAAGTAAATAATTTACTATATTGTCAAATTTATTCTAAGTTTATTATTAAATTAATCTTGACAATGGATTTATTTTTGTATACATTATATTCGACAATAAGGATATCTAACATGTGTGGAATTGCAGGAATTATTACTGAAAATAATCAGGGGGAGAGCATTGATCTCATGAAACGAATGATTTCTGCTATCCGTCATCGCGGCCCGGATGAATTTGGTATTTACAGCGACAATCATGCCTGTATCGGCCATGCTCGGCTCAGCATTATTGATTTAACTTCAGGAGGGCAACCTATTCACAATGAAGATAAATCCTTGTGGATCATTTATAATGGTGAAGTTTTTAATTATCCGGAGCTGCGGGCAGAGTTAATAAAAAAGGGGCATCGATTTACGACGACATCGGACACAGAAGTTATTTTACATGGATATGAAGAATACGGCCGCGGGATACTGGAACGTATGAATGGTCAATTCGCGTTCGCGATCTGGAATAAATCGAATAAAGAGTTGTTTATTGCCAGAGACAGGCTCGGAATTCGGCCGTTATTTTATTTTTATGACCGCCAGCAATTCATCTTTTCTTCCGAAATTAAGTCCATATTACAACATCAGAATATTGCTGCTGAAATAAATCCGTTGGCATTAAGTCAAATTTTCACCTTTTGGACAACGCTTTACCCGAATACGATTTTTAAAAATATATCTGAATTGCCACCGGCACATTATCTGATTCTGAAAGACGGTAAATTTCAAATCCATCGATATTGGAAATTATCTTTTCCTGCAGTTGATGATTACGATGATCGACCCTTCTCATATTGGGAAGAACGTTTTAAAGAACTGCTTGTCGATGCCTCGCTCATCAGACTGCGCGCGGATGTTCCTGTTGGCGCGTATCTCAGCGGGGGATTGGATTCTTCCGTTATTTCGGCCATTATCATGAACTATACCAACAATCCAATGAAAACATTCTCAATCAGTTTTGAGGAACAAGCCTTTGATGAAAGCCGTTATCAAATCTCAGTTTCCCAACATTTGGGAACTGACCATCGGGACCAACCCATTTCGAACAATTCCGTCGCGGAAAATTTTCCGAGAACAATCTGGTTCACCGAGAAACCTATCTTGCGTACAGCGCCGGTACCGTTAATGCTATTATCACAACTTGTCAGAAAAAATAATTTTAAAGTCGTGCTTACCGGAGAAGGAGCCGATGAGTTTTTAGGAGGATACAACATTTTCAAAGAGAATATTATTCGTCATTTTTGGTTCAAATATCCGAATAGCCGGTTACGGCCGCTACTTCTTCAAAAATTGTATCCATATCTCAGTGTTTCTTCGCCGCAAATCAGACGTTTTACAGAACAATTTTTTGCATATAAATTATCGGAGACATCACATCCTGCCTATTCGCATCTGGTTCGATGGCGTAATTATGAGCAATTTTCCAAATTTTTTTCACCTGATTTGAAAGCTCAATTAAACGGATATCAACCGATTGATGACTTTCTGCAATTCATCCCGGACGGATTCGATCAATGGGCGCCGTTGAGCAAGGCTCAATATATAGAAATCTCTTTATTCATGTCCGGATATTTACTCTCTTCCCAGGGAGATCGCATGGCAATGGCAAATTCCGTGGAGGGACGATTTCCGTTTCTGGACCATCGGCTTGTTGAATTTTGTTCAAAAATTCCACCTAAATACAAATTGCACAGAATGAATGAAAAATATATCCTTAAAAAAACGATGCAGCATTTATTGCCGCCCCTCATCAGTCAGCGTTCCAAACAACCCTATCGTGCACCAGTGGCAAAGTGTTTTTATTCTGCCGATGAGCAGAATTACGTGCACCAGATTTTTAATTCAGATGCCAGGAATCATTATTTTCAATCGGACGTTCTGAAACGATTTTTAGAGAAATGGAAACGGGCCGCTGGTAATTTAACCAGTGAACGCGATAACATGATTTTTGTTGGTCTACTTTCAACGCTTTTAGTCCATGAAATGTTTATTTCAAAAAATTTTCAGCCAGTTGATTACAAAATAATTGATAAATTTAAGCTAATCCAAAATTAAATAATTTTAAAAATGATCAAGCGGAATCAGGTGATAAAATGAAATTAGATTCAAATACGCGTTATCTCATCGTTCATGCCGATGATGGCGGATTATGCCGATCGGTAAACCGGGCGATCATTAACTCGTTAAACGCCGGTATTGTAACCAGCACCAGTTTAATGGCTCCCACCCCCTATTTTGAAGAAATTGCGAACCAGCTTTCCCAAATGCCGGACGTTGACGTGGGAGTCCATGTGACCCTGAACTGTATGTACGAAAAATCCCCATGGAAACCTGTAACCCCGCCGGAAGCAGTTCCCAGCCTGGTCAATGCAGATGGTTTTCTCAGGGAGACCGCCGAAAGCTTTGCAGCCCACGCAACGGTAGACGATGTTAAAACAGAAATCAGAGCACAAATAGAACGATTTTTTGAACTCAAATTAAAACCTTCTCATATCGATACGCACCAGGGGACTGTTTTCCTGGATCTCAATTTTTTGAAGATTTACATTGAACTGGCACACGAATTTAATTTAATACCGATGTTGTTGAAGCCAAACGACTTTACCAAAAAGCTTATTCAATCCCGAGGGTTATCATTAAATATCGAAGACCTGAAAAAGGTCTCTAAAATCGACCTTCCTTTTTTGGATTTCCTGTTTATGGCCGATATTCATGATAAGGAATCGTTTGAGGATCGCAGCAGAACATATCATCGCATCATTCAACAGTTACCGGCGGGTTTATCGCAAATCATTATTCATCCGGGGTTTGATGACAACGAATTGAAAAAACGTACACGCTTCAGTTACAATCGGGAGTATGACCTGAAAGTTTTCACATCTGATGAAACAAGAACTCTGCTTAAACAGGAAAATATCCGGTTAATTAATTGGGGTGATTTAATAAACAAATAACCGATGCTTACATTTTTAAAAAGCGCACCGCGTACTTTTATGGAGGATAAAATGAATCGAAAAATACGGGTTGGAATCTTATTTGGCGGAAAATCAGCGGAACACGAAGTCTCCCTTCAATCAGCAAAAAATGTTGTGGATGCTATTGACAAAGATAAATACGATGTCATTCTCATCGGGATTGATAAAAGCGGACAGTGGCATTTAAATGAAGCCTCCAATTATCTTTTAAATGCGGACAATCCAAAACTTATCGCGCTTAATAAAGCGAGCGAAAAAGTAACGTTGATTCCCAAAAAGAATAAAAACGAGTTAATCATGCTCACGAGCAATCAATCGGCTGGTCCGTTGGACGTCATATTTCCGGTTCTTCACGGAACCTTCGGAGAAGACGGAACCGTGCAGGGATTTTTAAAATTGGCAGGTGTCCCTTTTGTCGGCGCCGGAGTTCTTGGCTCTGCCGTTGGCATGGACAAAGACGTGATGAAACGCCTTTTGCGAGACGCCGGTTTACCAATTTCAGATTTTCTGGTATTTCATAAATCTGCAATGGATACCATTAACTTCGAGGAAATAGTTAAACGGCTCGGCCTCCCATTTTTTGTAAAACCTGCCAACCTCGGTTCTTCTGTTGGTATTAACAAGGTGAAAGACGCCAACCAATTCGACCACGCAATTCAGGATGCATTTTTGTATGATAATAAAATCTTAATCGAGGAATTCATCGATGGGCGCGAGATTGAATGCTCTGTGTTGGGGAATGAGAATCCGATCGCATCGTTGCCCGGAGAGGTTATTCCGCAGCACGAATGGTATTCTTATGAGGCAAAATATATTGACGAGGGGGGCGCAAAACTGGAAATCCCTGCCAATTTACCGGATTATCTTATTGAAAAATTCCAACTGCGGGCAGTGGAAGCATTCAAAGTTTTATGTTGTGAAGGAATGGCGCGGGTCGATTGTTTTCTGCGCAAAAAAGATAATGAGGTGATTATACACGAAATTAACACGATACCCGGATTCACGAAAATCAGCATGTACCCGAAGCTGTGGGAAGTGAGCGGTATTCCATACAAAGACTTAATTAGCCGATTGATTCAACTGGCCATTGAACGTCATGAAAAAGAGAAAAAATTAAAAACTGTTGTTGATTTTTAGTTAAAATCTTGCCATTTGTAATGTGAAAAATCATTCTGAATCCATTATTATGTCAGGATTCAGAATGATTTTTAATCATGAATAAAAATCATTTTCTGTGCATCCACACCATCAAATGCGTTTAATTTGACAGCCAGTTCATCACTTTTATTTTCATCACCAACCAGTTCCAGCAGAATCAAGCCATTGGTTGCACAGACGTCATCATCTGCCTCATGGAGCCCCAGCCGTGTTTTGATATAACATCCGTAATCGGTTAATAATTTTTGTACTTCCGACGCCTGTTTCACTCTGTCCTGAATGTGGATTCCTATGATAACATGATTTATGTTTTTCATTTTACACTCCTTATTAAGTTTATTTATGCTGTTTTGTCCCGCTGTAAGTGAATGCTTTACTAATCATTTTGATGCGCCCACCTTTATCGATTCCGATGACGTTGCCGCACGGGCATTTAATTTTATCTGCCTCCTTTTCAATATTGTATATTTTGTGAATCCGTTTTTTATAGCACCTTAATACTTCCCCGTGCCCCAGCTTTTCATATTTCCACAATTTGGTTTTGCAACCTGCACATTTTATCGTCAGCATATCTTAATTCGTAAAGTTTAGTTCGGCATTCATTTTTAAATTGAAAGATAGATTTTCAACACACCAGATTTAGCCAGTGCTTTGCATTGCCGCGGCAATACCATTAATGCTTAAATAAAGGGCATATCGCGTTGCCTCATTATCAGCATCTTTTGATTTCCGGTAACGACGCAGTAATTCTACTTGTAATAAATTCAAAACATCAGTGTATGGATTTCTGAACCGAATTGTGGTTTGAATAACTTTCTGTTTTTCCAATAATGATTTTTGACCGGTGATTTTGATAATGGCTGTTTCAGCTTTCTCAAACTCAGCGCTAATACGTTGGTGGAATTCGCCTTCCAGCCAGTCCGAATAATGAACAGCAATATTGAGCTTCGCGCGAGCCATTTCCAATTGGGCATTTTCCATGACTGCCCGGAAAAATGGCCATTTTTGGTACATTTCACGCAGACGATCTAAGTTGTCGCTATCTTCATTAATGATTGAAAGTAGCGCCTCTCCAATACCAAACCATCCCGGAATATTATAGCGAGTCTGGGTCCAGGCAAAAACCCATGGGATCACACGAATGCTCTCAAAATCAAGTTCATTCATCGGCTTGCGCGATACCGGCCTGGAGGCAATTGGCAAAGTACCGATGTAATCGATGGGAGTAATTTGTTTGTACCATTTCCAAAAAGCAGGATCATGAATTAATTTCCGATAGACGGTCATCGAGCGTTTTGCGATTTCTTCCATCATTTCTCTCATGTCCTGGGTGTAATAGGGTTGAGGTTCTGTTTTATTCGTTGTCTGCAGAATGGCATTTACTATTTGTTCCAGATGACGTCGGGCAATGGCATATTCGGCATAACGAAACGAAATTACTTCTCCCTGCTCCGTAAAACGAATCCGACCATTTTGACTTAACTTTGGCATGGCAAAAATTGCCTGATTTGCCCGCCCTCCGCCGCGTCCGACAGTGCCGCCACGTCCATGAAATAATCGAAATGTTACGTTATGATCAGAGCATGTTTTTGCCAGGGATTCCTGCGCGTTATAAAGAGCCCAGTTTGCCATCCAGTAGCCACCGTCCTTATTACTATCCGAATAACCAAGCATGATTTCCTGAAAATTATTACATGCCTGCAAATGCATTCGATATACTTTGACATTAAATAGATCGTTCATTACTTTTGATGCATTGTTTAAATCGCCAACTGTTTCAAATAATGGCACTACATTTAATTCTGTCTGAACCACGCCATCACGTAGCCGCCACAATCCGACCTCTTTGGCCAACAACAGTACTTCCAGGATATCGCTCACCTCATGATTCATACTAATCACGTAACTGCCGATAGACTGCTCATCCCGATGCATCGCTTCCATCATTGTTTTTAGTGCTTTTAATACCATGTCTGTATTTTCTGAAACAACTGAATCAAAGGCTAATAATGGTCTTGGATTAAACAACTCCTGCTCTAATAATTCAATTTTCTTATCCTCGGGTAAATTTGAATATTTCGGTTCCACGCCGGCAAGACAGAATATTTCATCAACAGCGTGTTGATGTAACACACTATGTTGCCGAAAATCCAGTGATAACATCCGAAAACCAAATACCTGCGCCCGAACGATGATATCAGCAACTAACCCATGATTCGCTAAATCATGCATATTATTTTTGATCAAACACCTTTTTATCAGCACTAAATCATTTAAATAATCATCACTGGTATATAAATCGTTGGCTAAGCCCGGATCATTCATTAATTGATTAATTTTGTGCATCATGCATGTAATTTTCAACCGATACGGCTCATGTTGAAATCTCCGGTAATCTTCAGGGAATAAATCGATTGCATTGTTTTCTTCTTTTAGTGATTCCATCAATTCATCCGGTATTCTGATCCGACGGGAAGATAGACTGAGTTCACTGCGTAATTGCGTTAAATCTTTGAGATGAAGCTCCATCACACTCCGCCGATACGCCCATAGTGCATTTCGGCTCACATCGTGTGTAACGTAAGGATTTCCGTCTCGATCACCACCGATCCATGATCGGTAGCGAAAAAAGGTGGGTAAATCCGGACGCTTTCCGAAATACGTTTCAATCGCATCGCCTAAATCATGATAAATTTTCGGGACTGTCTCCCATATTGCATTTGAACAAAAAAACAGGCCATTTTCGACTTCATCCTCCACAGTCAGCCGCTCGCTACGTACGTCGTCAGTTGTCATCAATAGTGCAATTTGATGATAAACGTTCGCTAAAATGCGGTCCTTCTCGATAGCAGGCAAATCGGTATCAGATTTTAGCTCACTTAACAGGTGTGAAATATTTTTTTGCTTATATAAAATGCTTCGCCGTCGGGCCTCTGTTGGATGTGCGGTTAAGGTCGGCTGGACGTTTAATCTATCAATCAGTTCAAGTAATTGTTCGTAGTTTACACCAGCTTGTTTTAGATTGTGCACTGCTTCCATAATTGATTCATTGCGCGGGCTGTATGGATTTGCAGCCTTTTCCCGTTCACGGTTTATACGAATAATCTCCTGCCGTTCGGCTTCATTAATGAGATGAAAAAATGTTGTAAAAGAACGAACCAGCCAAATGATTCTTTCTAATGGCAGCATTCGCATTTGACGATGAACGCCTTTATACAAAGATTCCTCTCCGGGATTATTGGCTTTTTGGCACTGACTTCGAAACTCATCAACCAATGAAAATAAGTCTTCGCCAGCCTGTTCACGAATCACGTGCCCAAATAATGTTCCCAACAAACTGATTTGATAGCTCAACGATTTGGATATACCGCTTTTTTCCGCATCGGTTTTTAATCCGCTCCATTTATGCATGGCTTCACCTCTTTCGGATTATCCTGAAATTTGAAAATGATTTTTATACTATTGGAATTTTTCGCAGTTACAAACTGAAAACCAATACTCAATTTGTTATCAAAGATTTCATAATATTTCTCCTGTTTAATTTTTTTTGATTTACTGTATAAAAAAACTCCCGCATTTCATTCATTCGGGAGTTTTTTATGATTCGTATTCATTTTACAATATTTTATTTAAATTCGTTCCTTATTCTTCAATATAAAGATATCGTTTAATTTTCTGAGTCGGGGTTTTCTCGAATGGTTCTTGCTGTTCAATAAATTTAGTAATTTTTGCATACGCGGGTACATTTTCATTCACTTCTTCCCTGCATTGTTCCATTAATTTTTGAATTTCCTTTTTCATACGTGTTTCCGTATAATTTTTCGCACTAAATTCCTGGTCTAATTTCTCGTAATTTAAATGCACCCGAGCCACTAATTTATTCTGTTGTTGAAACACAATGGATTCCAAAATACGAGGCTGTGTATTAATAATTGCTTCAATTTCTTCCGGATAAATATTTTCACCACTTGGCCCCAGAATCATATTTTTTAATCTACCTTTGATATAAAGATAACCATCTTTATCAAAAAGCCCCAGATCACCGGTTCGAAAGTAGCTATCTTTTGTAAATACATCATTTGTTCGTTCGGGATCTTTGTAATATCCTTTCATTACATTGGGACCCTTCACCAGAATTTCGCCTTCGCCTGTTTTTTCATCAGGCCGCTCAATTTTAACCTCAAGCCCCGGAAGCGGGGGGCCAGTGGAACGTAATCGGGTATTTTTCGCATCTGTGCCAGCGATTAACGGGGATGTTTCCGTCAATCCATATCCAATTGAATAGGGGAATTCCGCTTCTCTCAGAAATTTTTCCACCTCCGGGGTTAACGATGCACCGCCAATGCCAAAAAAATGTAATTCCCCGCCGAATGTTTTTATTAATTTTTTCCCAGCGATTTTATGGAGTCGTTTTCGGATAATAGAAGATGTGGTTAACATACGAATCAGTCCGTTTTTCCTGAGTTCAGGTAAAATCCGTGTTTTATAGATTTTTTCGATAACAAGCGGAACACTCAACATCATTGTTGGTTTTATGTTTTGCAGCGACTGCACCAGGAGTCGTGGTGTGGGCGGTTTGTCCAGATAATAAATACAAGCGCCTGCCATAATAGGGATAACAAATCCCAACGTACATTCATAAGTATGTGAGAGTGGAAGAATTGAAAGCAATCGGTCTTTCTCCGTAATTTTCACAATACTCCGAGTTGTTATCGCATTCCAGACAATATTTTTGTGTGTCAACATCACTCCTTTAGAATGGCCGGTTGTACCAGAAGTGTAAATGACTGCTGCTAATTCATCTTCCCTGACGTTATTTCCTTTTATACCAGTCAGTCGAAGGGCGGCATCTTTTAATTTCAAAATTTCCCGAATGCCATTCTGTACCGCTTCTTCCAATTTGTCTTTACTCGTATTCGGTTCAATGAGTTGAAAATCATCAATTAAAATAACTGTTTTGAGCGCCTCGAAATGGTAATCTTCGATTTTTTCATATTGCTTTTTAGAAACAAAAACAGCTTTGCACATCGAATGTCGAATAATATGTTGCACAGCCGACTGATGGAAATCCGGGAGAATCGGAACTGCGACTGCGCCCATTGTTGTAATCGCAAAATAGGCAATTCCCCAATTCGGTTTGCTCTCGCTCAAAATTGCTACCCGATCTCCGCGAGCGATTCCTTCTTCACTCAAAAAATGAGAGACATCCTGGACATACGTGCCCAACTCCTCATAATTGATAGGTTCTCCACCGACTAATGCCAATGCCGGTCGCTTCGAAAAAAGTTCAGTGCTTTTATTTAGCACCTTTTTTAAGGTTAACTTTTCAAGCTTATGCAAAAGAATCCCTCCTTGTTTTAATCAAACTTTTTTTATTGAAACTTCACTTTAAACCAGTCAAAAATTTGACGGCGGTAATAATAGACCAAACCTGTCGACGTCAAAACAGTGCCAAGCAACGAAGGGATAAACGCTGTAATCAACGTGACTACCATAAACCATGCCTGTATTATCAGTACAACAATAAGTGTAAACGGATATCCCCATGTTTTATAAGGCCGTGGGACATTCGGATACTTGCGACGTAACACCCAAATGGCAGCGAACGTAGATACATTAAAAACCGATGATGTGAACGAAAAGAAATCAATAATTGTCTCATAAGCATTTTCGGCAAACGCAGCGCTTATCAATAAAACTGTCGCCCAAAGCCCCTGAACAATCAACGCCCTGTTTGGGGTTTTGTATTTGGGGTGAATTTTATTCAGGCCTTTAATAAATAATCCATCCCGGGCCATAGCGTACCATGTTCTTGCTTTGCACAAAATTTGGGAACTGACATTACCAAATGTGTTTAGCATGACAGCTACTGAAATCAGTGTCCCTCCGGCAGTTCCGACAGCCATTTGCATGGCATCGACGGCAACCCACTTTGCGCCCTGAATAGAAGTCATCGGTAATTGATAAAGATACGCGCTATTTGCCGCCAGGTAAAGAAGCATGATCCCGAAAATTCCCAGGATAATAGACAATGGCAAATTTTTGCGCGGTTTTTTCACTTCCTCTGCAACATAAGTTGCTCCCTCCCAACCACTATAGGCAAAAAATCCATATCGCATTGCAGCGCCAAACGCAAGCATTGTAGACCAGTTAAATTCTTCAGGCCAAAATGATGTGGTAAAATGTGTTAATTCACCTGCTTTTAAAAATCCGACTGCGATAACTGCTCCCAGGGCAATCAATTTTATAAAACTGAAAATGTCTTGTAACACACCGCTTAACATCACGCCAAAACAATTAACGGAGGTTAGCGCCCAGATAACCATTAACGCGATTACTACTTCAAGCCCGCGGGAATACGGTGCTCCGGTATAAATTGTATAAAGTGCGTTCGTGTACTCAGCAAATACCAAAGCAACAGCAGCGATAGATGCTGTTTCTGAGACAAAAAACATTGCCCAGCCGCGGAGGAATGTCCAGACTTCAGGGTATGCCGCTTTTAAATAGGCATACGGTCCACCGGAACGGGGCATCATCGCAACCAGTTCTGCATAGCAGAATGCACCTAATAACGTTGCAATACCGCCAACAATCCAGACGCCATAAAACATACTAATTGATGCCACCAGCATCATAATAGGTCCCGGTGTTCGGAAAATACCTGAACCAATAATCCGACCAACTACAATGGATAATGCCTCTGTAAGTCCCAATGTTCTCTTTAGTTCTGTTTGTTCTGAAAACAGATCCGCATTTGGGTCTTTCATGTTTTCTGTCACAGTTGTTTCCTCTTATAATAAATTATTTTTAAAATATAATATATGAATCTATCTGAAAAATGAAAGAAAAATCTTAAATAATTTGATCTGATCCACTATTTTCACAATTCTTTTTGAAAATCGGTACAATATAATATCAGCATGTTCATCAAAAATGTATTAAAAAAATCTTGCAATTTATTCAAAAAGTCTTTACTTTATGGCAATTGATAAGTGGAATTATTTTTAATCAGGAACTTAATAAGCATGAATAATCAGAATCACTCCAAAACAATTGCACAGGAACTGAACATACGGGAGACTCAGGTTCAGAAGACAGTGGAGCTGCTGGACAGTGAGAATACTGTCCCTTTTATTGCTCGTTATCGGAAAGAGGTAACCGGTAATTTGGATGAAGAACAAATCCGCTCTATTGAGGACAGTATACGATTTTTGCGGGTTTTGGATGCCCGGAAAGAAACGGTTCTCAATTCTATTGAAAAGCAAGGCAAACTAACGGATGAATTAAAAGAAAAAATCTTATCCGCCACCAAATTGCAGGAAGTAGAAGATCTGTATTTGCCGTATAAACCCAAACGCCGCACTCGTGCGACTATTGCCAGAGAAAAGGGGTTGGAGCCACTGGCAGAAATGATGCTGAAATTGGAAACCGAAATTGATGATTTCGATGTTTTGGTTGCGTCATTTATAGATGAAGAAAAAGGCGTCAGGGATACAAACGAAGCGCTTGCCGGAGCTCGTGATATTTGCGCGGAAAATATTTCTGACAATGCCGATGTTCGTAAGGCAATTCGTGAGCATACACGTAACAAAGGACTCATTCATTCGGCGGCAAAGTCTGAAGAAGGGATCATCCATTATGAAATGTATGCTGATTTTACCCAAATATTAAAATCCATCCAGCCATATCGTACATTGGCGATCAACCGCGGGGAACGGGAAGGCATTTTGCGTGTATCAATCGACATTCCGGTGGACCAATGTATCGCGATTATCGAACGAATATATATCACCAACAAGAGCTCCCCATTTTCAGATCATTTAGAAGAAGCAATTGCTGATTCTTACAACCGCTTAATTGCCCCATCTATCGAACGGGAAATCCGCAACGAATTAACAGAAAAAGCGGATGAACATGCAATCGACATCTTTGCTAAAAATTTACGGAACGTGCTAATGCAACCACCAGTTAATGACGCGACAATAATGGGCATTGATCCTGGTTTTCGCACTGGTTCCAAAGTGACAACCATTGATTCCACCGGCAAATTTCTGGAAGATATCACCATTTATCCGCATGAACCGCAGAAGCAATGGGAAAAATCAAAACAAATTCTTCATGCTGTCATAAAAAAACATAATGTTCAGATTATCGCCATCGGAAATGGCACAGCGTCCAGGGAAACAGAAGCATTGGCGATTGAATTGATCGAAGAGAGTGAATCCGACTTGGCATATATTATTGTCAATGAAGCCGGCGCATCGGTCTATTCCGCGTCAAAACTGGCTAAAGAAGAATTTCCGGAACTGGATGTATCCGTGCGCGGCGCAATTTCCATCGCCCGCCGACTAATGGATCCCTTATCCGAACTGGTCAAGATTGATCCGAAATCCATCGGTGTCGGGCTGTACCAGCACGATGTAAATCAGACTCAATTAAGCGAAATGCTGGATCGGGTCGTGGAATCATGCGTGAACTTTGTCGGCGTAAATTTGAACACCGCATCGAAAGCACTCCTACGCTATGTTGCCGGAATTAATAGTCGATCTGCCGAAAACATCATCGCGATGCGCAATGAGTACGGCAAATTTTCTTCACGCAAAAAACTGTTGGATGTAAAAGGAATGGGCGCAAACGCATTCACACAGTCCGCCGGATTCCTTCGAATACCCGAAGCTGATTATTTTTTTGATTCAACCGCTGTACATCCCGAATCTTATGACGCTGCTGAAAAACTTTTGGGATTGTTAGAACTGGATATTGTAACTGTACGGAAAGACGGTTCTATTTTAAAAAAGCAGATCAGAGATAAAAAATATTCGATAAAAGAATTAGCTGAAAAATGTGGTACAGGCGAACCGACTTTAGAGGATCTTATTGAAAGCCTTGCAAAGCCGAATCGTGATCCCCGGGATGAATTACCGAAACCTATATTCCGCCGCGATGTGCTAAAAATGGAAGATCTGAAAGAGGGGATGCTCCTCGAAGGAACCGTGCGCAATGTTGTCGACTTTGGCGCGTTTGTCGATATCGGCGTTAAGACCGATGGATTAATTCATCGCAGCCAATTATCCAAAAGCCGTTTTAAACATCCCACTGATATCGTTAGTGTCGGAGATATTGTTAAAGTAAAAATAGTTGCTGTAAAACCCGAGGCCGGAAAAATCGGCCTTAGTATGATATTTGATTAGGAAAGTACATTGAAAAAACTGAAAATATTTATATTTATTTTAAGTTTTTTCCATATTATCATTACCGGGTGCGTCAAAGACGCCGAACGGGACAATCCGCTCGATCCGAAGTCTGATTTATTTAACGACCGGGGAACGATTCGCGGAAAAGTATATTCATATTATCAACCGTTTCGTCCGATCCATTATGCAGATATCATAATTCACCCCGATCATCACTGGACAACATCGAACGAATACGGTGATTTTACGCTAACACAACTCCCGGCTGGTGATTACACGATTCATGTGCAAAAAGAAGGATACAGACCGGATTCTTTGAACATGACGCTGAAACCAGGCGATAATACATATTTTCAGTTTAATTTAAATGGATTACCAGGTCTTGTCTCTAACAAAATCTCTATTGGACATATTAGTCGCTGGTGGCCAACAAACGATCTTTATACCATTAAAATTGAGGCCGAGGTATCTGACCCGGATGGTGTTGCTGATATTCAATCCGTACAATTAAGTATCCCAGACTATGACATTCTTTTAGATCTGGATCGGACTCAGAATCCGGCTATTTTTTCATTAATGCTAAACGAAGAAGACCTGCCGCTATCAAGCGTTCACAAACTTCTGGGCTACCCGATGTATATCCACTTTCATGACCTGCCAGAATCGCATTGCACCACAGATGCTTTTTATGCTGCGCGTGTTATCGAAGATATTCCGACTCCCCTTTCACCAATCAGTCTGGCAATTGTTGATGGTCGCCCTACTCTTATCTGGCAAAAGACCCGATTACCATTTCCCTTTACTTATGACATCAATATTTATCGCATTGACCAGGGCATTAATACACTTGTCGGGCAATCGGCCGGGATTCCCTCGGATTCGCTTTCTTATCAAGTGCCAATCCTTTTGTCGGAAGGCACATATTTCTGGACGTTAACCGTGAAAGATGAATTCGGAAACTGGAGTCGTTCCAAAGAAGCGGCATTTCAGGTGCAGAGTTTTTAAAGATTGACAACATGGAATAATATGACAGAAAATACGCTACATACACACATTCATGATCAGATGCCAATAGAGGCTTTGTCCAAAATAAGTTACGCGATCAATACACTGCAAGAGATTGACACTTTGTTAGAAAAGATCATGGATATTGCCATTCAAACGCTGGGTGCGGAACGGGGTTTTATTTTATTATTGGATGACGATGGGAATTTTTCTGTTCGCACGGCTCGGAATATTTCCGACAATATCGCGATGGACTTAACAAAAATTTCCAATAGTGTGGTTCGTGAAGCTCTGGACGAAAACAAATCCATTTTATCGTATGATGTGCAGTCTGATGACCGATTTATTGGCGCTGAAAGTATTGTGCTTCAAAAAATTCAATCTGTGGCAGCAGTTCCGCTTACTCTGAAGCAGAATGCCATTGGCGTTATTTACCTGGACAGCATTCACCATCGCAGCGGATTTACAGAAGCCAGCCTGCCATTCTTGAAAGCATTTGCGCATCAAGCGGCAATTGCCATCGAGAATGCAAAATTTTATGAAACATTACGACTGGAAAATCGCCGATTGCGACAGGAAATTCAGGGGAAGAATAAATTTGATAAAATTATTGGCAACAGCCCGGCTATGGAGCAGGTTTTTGATGTGATGAATAATATTTTAAACACTGACGCCACTGTCCTGATACAGGGTGAAAGTGGCACTGGCAAAGAATTAATCGCTCGGGCATTGCATTATAATGGTTTGCGCAAAGACAAACCATTTCTGGCGCTGTTTTGCGGGGCGCTACCGGAAACGTTGATCGAAAGTGAATTGTTTGGTCATAAAAAAGGATCTTTTACCGGAGCCACATCCGACAAAAAAGGCTTATTCGAAGCGGCTTCGGAAGGAACGTTTTTACTGGATGAAGTTGGTGATTTAACGCCCAAGATACAAATTCAATTATTGCGCATTCTTCAGGAAGGTGAAGTAAAGCGAATCGGAGAAAACCAGATTCGAAAGGTAAATGTTCGGATAATCGCTGCGACAAACAGAGACCTGTACCAGGAAGTAAAACAAGGCAATTTTCGCGAAGATCTCTATTATCGCCTAAATGTTATCCCGATCAGGGTTCCGCCGCTACGGGAACGAGGCAAAGACATTACAGTGCTGGCGCATCATTTTTTAGATAAATATGCCAATCGATTTAATAAAGCGCTGGAAGGCTTTTCTCCGGAAGCGTTAAAACTTATCATAACCTATCACTGGCCGGGAAATGTTCGTGAACTGGAAAACATAATCGAACGGGCTGTAGTTATGACAAAAGAATCATTGATTCAGCCGTCTAATTTACAATTGCCGCAGGCGGATTTTGAGATACAAGTGGGAACAACGCTGAAAGATTTTGAGAAACAATTGGTTATGAAAACGTTGAACAGCACGAATCAAAATATTACAGAGACTGCAAAAATTTTGGACGTTTCCCGGCGCTGGCTTCATTATCGGTTAAAAGAATGGGCTAATGAAGAGAATAGATAAGTATCACATATTTGCTGAAATACATAAAGGACCAATCACGACGCTTTATAAAGCGTTTCATCCGCAACTGGATCGCGTCGTACTCATCAAGCAGTTAAATCCGGAATATATCGGGGATAACGAAATATGCAGCCGATTTCAACAGGAAGGACTCATTACGGCAAAGATCAACCATCCGAATGTGATTGGTATTTATGATTACAGTGATAAAAAATACAGCCCGTTCATTGTCATGGAATTCATTGAAGGAATTTCGCTGGCAGAAGTTATCACGAAATACGCATCGCTACCGGTTGATATTGTCATCACTATTTTAAATTCAATGTGCCGTGGAATACAGGCGCTACACAAAAAGAATTACCTTCATCGGGATATCAAACCGGCAAACACGCTGATTTCCGGAGAGGGGCAGGTAAAAATTGGTGATTTTGGATTTGCTGAAAGCCGGTCACTGGCCGGGGATCAGATATTGGGAACAGCAGAATACATAGCGCCGGAATATATTCTTTCGAAGGAAGTGGATGAACATAGTGATATTTTTTCCATGGGTGTTATTTTCTATGAATTGCTCTCTGGTGAAAATCCGTTCCGGGCAACGACCACAGAGGCGTGTTTTAAAAAAATTGTCAATTTTGATCCGGTTTCTATTAAAATAATTTGTCCGAAATTACCGGATGAATTGGCGAAATTATGCATGCGAATGTTGGAAAAATCGGCTGAAAGGCGACCTTCTTCTGTGGACCAAATAATTCAAACATTTGGTTCATTTACTAAAAAAATTGATAAAGACGCGATTACCGATTTTTTTCAAAACCCGAATCAATATGAAGAAACGTTAATGACAAGTGAATCCGGTCAGCCAGAACCAGAGGCGCCTGTCAAAACAGCGAAACCGCATCGAGGAAAAATAATTTGGCTATCAATAAGCATGATTGGATTTTTGACTATCATCTTAATAATGTTTAAAATAATTGATCCGAAAAAACAAAATAATCATGGCGAAAACCTGGCGACTCCTCATATTCCGGATAAAGATTCAGTAACATACGCAAAAGAAATAACGACTTCACCTGTTACTAAAATTGATTCCGCGATGCATGGGGAAATTGAAAAACCGTCGACTGAATTGAATGAACTAAATCGAATATCGAGCCAACGCGAATTATCAAAAAATAGTTCGGATTCTAAAACTGAAGACAGCACGACACGAACAATTCAAATTACAATTAATACTGATCCGCGGGCATGGTTAATTATAAATGATGATACCGTTGGAATTACACCGGTTTCCTATCCTGTTGAATCTGTTCCGACAACACTGAATACAAAGATCAATAATCCTGGATTTCCTGAAATTGATAAGAAAATTGAAATAGCTGAACAAACGGATCAGGAATTTGCCTTTTCATTGTGGGAGGAAGTCGGTTATTTGAAAGTGACAATAAATCCCTGGGGACAAATATGGATCGATGGCGATTCCGTCGACGTGACGCCACGGCCGCATCCAATCATTCTTTCCAGGGGACTGCATGTGCTCGAAATCAGGCATCCGGCGAGCAAAAGTATTTTAGAGAACATTTACATCGCACCTGGAGACACTTTAACGAAAACTTATCAGCTTAAGCACGTGCGCTAAATCAGGCATAGATGTTGCTTTGATCAAGACTTATGAAGTAAAGTTTTTATAAGCTTTAATAACGGAAATTTTTCGTATGAAAAAATTTATCGCCACAACTATCCTTTTATTTATTTTTTGTAATGTCTATCCACAGGCTAACGATTGGATGAAAAAAACTCCCATGCCAACGGCACGACATGGGATGTGCTCAGTTATCTATGATGACATGATATGGATTATTGGCGGACAGGATAGCGATGGCAATATATTAAACAGCGTTCAATGTTATCTTCCTTTTGAGGATAGATGGGAATCAAATATTCCACCACTATTGCACGGTCGATCAAATGCGGCTGCTGTTGTTTGTCAGGATAAAATTTTTGTCATTGGTGGAAGAGACAAAGAAAACAGGGCGTTACGTTCTGTTGAGTACTACTCTTCTGAAGCGAACGAGTGGAAATTCGCAGGGGATATGAATATGGCTCGCGAAGCTTTGACTGCCGTGGTTCTTCATAACACGATGTTCGCTATCGGAGGTTTCAGCATCGATGCAACCAATCTTTCTGATGTGGAATATTGGGATACAACCAACGGAAAATGGGAATTTTATCCGAAATGGACGCTTTCGCATCCACGCGTTTCCATGGTGACTGTGGTCGTAAACGATGCGGCATACACCCTCGGTGGAACGTATTTTGGGCCTGTCAGTTTCGTGGAACGATTCTCGCTGGCGAGGGGAACAGAGGTCCGCTCCAGTATGCCAAGTCCGCGTTTTAATTTTGCCGCAGTGGCTGTGGAAGATACAATTTTCGTTATCGGCGGAAGCAGTACAGCCGATTTATCATCAACGGTTGATAAATATGTAACGACAACAGATAGCTGGATAGCGGAAAAACGCCAAACCAATATAGGACGTTCGGGGTTGGCAGCCGAATATTTTGGCAGTACGCTTTTCATTTTTGGCGGAACAGATGATAACGGTGAAGTGCTCAATATTGTACAAGCTATTAAAATTGGACAGGAATCCACAACTGTTGTTGAACACAATTCTTCCGTACCTCAGGAATTTCAGTTACTTCAAAACTTTCCCAATCCATTTAATAATCAAACTGTTATTCCCGTTATCATTAGTAATAATCTCTCAGCAGAATCGATGGAGATTGATATTTTGAATGTTCACGGTCGAATAATTAAAACGTTTCACCTGTCTGGTCTTCCTGCTGGTGAACATCGGATTATTTGGAATGGGAAAGATAACTGCGGAAATAATATCGCCAGTGGTCTTTACTTTTACAGAATGAAAACAAACGAAAATCAAGTAACTTCTCGTAAAATGATGTTACTACATTAAGTTTCGATAGGTTAAAAATGCATAATCGATGGCTTTTCATTATTTCTCTAACAGTTTTATTATGCGCCAGTGCTGTTTTTTGCCAAATCATTGACAAAAAGGTCACTCAGGCAATTCAGGCTTTTGAACAATTAGACTATCAAACTGCAAAAACACTGGCAGAGCAAATACTTAAATCATGGCAAAATTATAACATCAATGAATTGGTGGAAATTCATAAAATATCAGGAGTTATCTATTTTTCATCTGGTAACCTGAATGACGCCAAAAGCCAATTCGAGCAGGCATTGTCTTTAAATACTAAAGCCGAACTGGACTCAGTTCTAATATCTCCAAAAATTATTTCATTTTATAACAAAGTAAAATCAGAATTTACTTTTACAGAATCTCAGCCTTCGGATATACGATACGTGCTGGTAGTGGATAAAAGGCCTTCAGCCACAGTTCGATCTTTTTTTCTCCCTGGCTGGGGACAAATTTACAAAGGACATAAGAAGAAGGGATATTTTCTTGCCGCTGCAACCGGTTTTAGCCTGATTACGTGGGGAACTCTTTATACCCTGCAGGAAAATGCACATGATGCCTATCTTGATGCCACGCTCCCATCTGTTATTGAAGATAAATATGACCGTTACAATCAATTATATAAAGCACAGCAAATCAGTGCCATTGTCGCAGGATTTTTCTGGTTCTACTCTGTGACTGACGCCCTTCTCTGTCCATCTCCTGAAAAACCACGCTCTTTGTCGGTTGTACCATCTATTTCACGGGATTCTGTTTCTCTTACGGCAGTCCTTAATTTTTAAACCTATAATAAAACCTCCCGTGACTCATGGGTCACGGAAGGTTAAGTATCAACAAAGCATATTTTGCACAGAAGCGTGAAAAACGTGCACGCATCGCAGCGCGAAATAGGAGTGAAAATGTTCTACCGCCACAAATTTCGCTGTAAACGAATTGCTTATTCAGCTTTCGGATAATCTTTGATTAAATCGATAGCCTTTTGAATTTCCTGCTCTGGTAATTCATGAGCAGATAATTTTTTGGCAAAATACGCATCGTATGCAGACATATCAAAATGACCATGTCCGCTAAGGTTAAACAGGATCACCTTTGAGGACCCCTCTTCTTTAACCTTTAATGCCTCATCGATCGCAGAACGAACGGCATGGGCTGATTCCGGGGCCGGAATAAATCCCTCGGATCGAGCGAAAGTTATTGCCGCTTCATAAATCTTGATTTGATCGTAGGCAACCGGTTCAATATGTTTTTCTTTCACCAGATGACTGACAGTAGGAGCCATACCATGATATCGTAATCCGCCTGCATGAATTGCCGGGGGAACAAATGAATGTCCCAATGTATACATAGCAAGTAGCGGAGTCGTCATTGCCAAATCACCGAAATCATAAGCAAAAGGCCCTCTGGTCAAAGTAGGACACGATGACGGTTCAACTGCAATCACTCGCATATTTTTTCCGGCAAATTTGTCTGCCAGGAACGGAAAACTTAATCCGGCAAAATTGCTTCCGCCACCGACACATCCGATAACAATATCCGGGTAATCTCCGAAAATTTCCATCTGCTTTTTGGCTTCCAGGCCAATGACTGTTTGATGAAGCATGACATGATTGAGAACGCTTCCCAGCGAATATTTCGTATCATCACGCTTGGCAGCGTCTTCCACTGCCTCGCTAATGGCAATTCCAAGGCTTCCGGGTGAGTCTGGATTTTCAGCAAGTACTTGCCGGCCGGCTTCAGTATCTTCACTCGGGCTCGGAACCACCGTGGCTCCCCAGGCTTGAATTAATGACCGACGATATGGCTTTTGTTGATAACTCACCTTTACCATATAAACCTTGCATTCAATATTAAAAAAGTTACATGCAAGACTGAGTGCGCTTCCCCACTGGCCTGCGCCGGTTTCTGTACTAATTCGCTTAACCCCTTCCTGTTTATTGTAATACGCTTGTGCAATTGCTGTATTTGGTTTATGACTTCCTGCCGGACTTACACCCTCGTATTTATAATAAATTTTTGCCGTGGTATCCAGAACTTTTTCCAAATTTCTTGCTCTGTAAAGGGGAGATGGCCGCCAGATACGGTAAATATCCAGAATTTCATCCGGAATTTCGATCCACTTTTCCTGACTAACTTCTTGCTTTATGAGCTCCATCGGAAATAATGGCGCTAAATCTTCAGGTCCGATAGGTTTTTTTGTACCAGGATGTAACGGTGGAAGCATTGGTTTTGGTAAATCTGATAAAATGTTGTACCATCTTGTCGGCAGGTCTTTTTCCTCTAAAACGATTTTTCTTGGTTCCATAATCGTCTCCTTTTGGTTAGAATTAATAGTTATTTATTCATCAAACAAAAAAGTGGGTTCATAATAAAACCGAATCGATTTTTCCTTTACCTGAAGTTTTATCCGCTCCTGAAGCCAATGATTTTTTTCTTCAACAGGCGCTTCAAACCTTAAAATATCCAACGGGACATTCAGCCGCAATGCTCTTTTCGGTAGAATTATGCGCGTAATCCCACTCGGTAACTTGTAATTATTTTTTACAATTTGTACCAATTCATTTTTAGAAAATTTCTTAAAGCAAACGACTGCACAGAAGTTAGGGTAATTCGTTTTTAAATGCATTAAATTGGTGTAACTCACCCGATCCATATTGGCAAATCCGCTATAAATTTTAGTGATTTTTTTCAACAATTCCACTTTTTGGAAGATATCCCAGTCTGCTGAAATTTTGTAAAGCTCCATATCAGCAAACTGGATTTGACATAACAAATCAGAATCATTTTTCAGGTCTAATATTCCAGAGGTATCCAGGGTAATTGATAGTCCATCAATTGCTTTTAATTTTTCTAAAAATTGTTCTTTTGTAAATTTTTCGACAGCGTGATGCCAATGCAAGAAAAGCAGCTTTTCATCAAACAGATCGACCTTTTGAACAACAACATCTCTAATGCCAAGACTTTTTAGAGCTGTCATCCTGTTTGCACCATCAAGAAGAATGTAGCGAGAATTATCCTCATAGTAGCCAACCATTGGTGGATTTTTAAGACGTCCATCTTTACTCAGATAAATTACAAGCGAAGAAGAGCGTTCAACATCCGGATCTTCATGAAATACAACCTGGTCCAAGGAAACAATCTCAAGCTCCGGTAGTTCTCCGATTTCTAACTGATGATTATTTAAATTCACTAATTCCTCCATATTACTGTTAATAATAAAAAAGCCCACTAACTGCTTAGTGGGCTTACTTCATTTTTATTTAAAATTTCGACTTCTACTCAAAAAAAAATAAACGGACGCAACCCACTAAATACAGTCCACCACCACCAGCGCCAACTTACGTTAACTCTGTTTGACAGTGCTGCTATTTTAGATGGATTATAATTCATTTGATACCTGGTTTTCAATTTTTTTATTAGTAGTAATATAGTTAATTATGATTAAAGAGTCAAGAAAAATATTAAAAAAAAATAACATAATAAAATGTTATTTGTGTTCTATTTTCATTTTATTATAATATACATAATATTTTTCAATTAATTTGACCGAATATTATATTTCGTAATTTTACGATGTAAATGAGTCCTTTCAATCCCGATCAGCTTTGCAGTACTTGTAACATTCCAATTATTCGCAATGAGCTTATTTATTATAAAAAGTCTCTCAAAATTTTCTCTGGCTCGTTTAAAATCATTGATCGCATACGGTTCTTCTTTTATTTCACGCAGATGTAAAGTAGCCATAACATCTTTACTCGTAATGATATTAGAATCGGTCATAATAATAAGTCTTTCAACAAAATTGCACAATTCTCGTACATTGCCTTTCCATTCCTGGCTCGCGAATAAAGACATTGCCCCCTCTGAAATTTTTTTTTGAACGATATTGTTCTCCACACATTTTAGTTTAATAAAATGTTCTACAAGCGGAGGAATATCTGCCGGGCGTTCTCTTAAGGGCAGGATATGAATTTTGACAACATTAATGCGATGATATAAATCCTCACGAAAAAATCCTGCTTCAATCATGTCTTCAAGATTACGATTTGTAGCCGAGATAATACGCACATCAACCTTTTCAACCTCCTGGCCACCTAACGGTATTACCTCACCTTCTTCAATAACTCGCAACACTTTGGCCTGGGCCCTTAAACTTAAATCACCAATTTCATCTAAAAATAATGTTCCTTTGTGGGATAACTGAAAAGCACCCTTTTTATTAGAAATTGCACTGGTAAAAGCGCCCTTCACATGCCCAAATAATTCACTCTCAATTAAATCTTCAGGAATCGCTGCGCAATTCATGCTATAAAACGAGGCGCTGACACGCTGGCTATTAAAATGAATAGCACGTGCGACAAGTTCTTTGCCGGTACCGCTCTCCCCTTCTATTAAAATGCGACTTTGAGAAGACGCCACCCGATCAATCATATTAAACACACTTTTCATCGCCGGGCTGATGCCAATCATCTGAAATCGCTTTTTATTTTCTTCCAGCAATGCATATTTTTCTTTGAGAAGGTGAGACTTTTCCAATGCGTTTTTCGCTGTGAGCAATACTCGCTGGGCTTCAAGAGGTTTTTCAAGAAAATCATAAGCGCCGATCTTGGTTGCTTCCACAGCGACTTCAATTGATCCGTGACCTGAAATCATAATCACAGTTGTTTTTGGTTTTTTCTGTAAAATCTCTTTTAATACGATCATTCCATCAGGTTTTGGCATAATTAAATCCAGGAAAACCAGATCGAATTCATCGTTTATGATTTTTTCCAAACCTTCCGTACCACTTAGCGCACCATAAGCATTATAGCCACCGAACTTTAAAATATTTGTCAAGACTTCGAGTATTTCCTGATTATCATCAATAACTAATATTTTCGGGGCATTTTTAGCATCTTTCATCTCGGAACCTTTTATAGCATATTTAATAAAATATGGGACTGACAATTGACAATAACGCATCATGAATTTTGCCATTCGATGCAATCGCATTCCCTTTCCGAAGATGCTTAGAACCACCGCCAATATCGGTTATCTTTCCGCCAGCTTCGCGAATGAGAATTTCTCCGGCAGCCATGTCCCAGGCACTCAAGATAATTTCCCAAAAACCATCTAACCGGCCGCAGGCGACATAAGCCAAGTCAAGAGCCGCCGCCCCGGTACGACGAATATCACTAACTTTGTAAAATATTTCAGAAAAGGTAATCCAGTATTTTTCCAAAATTGCTTTATCCTTAAAAGGAAAACCGGTAGCGACCAGACAACGGGACATTTTAGTTTCCTGCGAGACCAAAATACGGTTATCATTTAAAAAAGCGCCTTTATTTTGCTCTGCCCAAAATAATTCATCCCGAAAAGGATCGTAAATTACACCAACCACAATTTCACCATTTTCTTCCAGAGCAATGGAAATTGCCGAGTGAGGATAACCATGAATATAATTTGTGGTCCCATCGAGCGGGTCAATTATCCAACGAACAGATTGACTTTTCGTTTGCGTTCCGCTCTCCTCTGCATAAATCGAGTATTCAGGAAAGTATTTTTGTAAAATATCGATCGTTGCTTGTTCAGATTTTCGATCAATTCTGGTTACGTAATCAAATGTCTTCTTTGATTCAACTTCATTTACTTCAATAGTGCCAATTGATTCCAGTAAAATTTCTCCGGCCTTCTTTGCCGCAATAATAGCGCATTCCAATCGTTCCATTGTAGTCGTTTTCCCTCATTATTATCAATAAAAAAAGCGGGTTACAATTCAATTTTTTCTTGCAATCAGTCAAAATACTCTTTAAAAAACTGATTTACTAAGTTTGTGCACCCGCTCGAACTTACGTTGGCAACGTAAATTAACCAAATATATTTAAAAAGTCAATACTTTTTGTTTTTTCTTTTCATTTCACCATAACCATTCGCTTTATTTTTGAATAATGCTCTGCCTTAAATTGATATAGATAAACCCCTGATGTTAAATCATTGCCATGACCATCTTTTGAATCCCAGATAACTGAGTGATGTCCAATACTTTGCATTTCATCAATTAGTACACGCACCTGTCTTCCGGTAATGTCGAATATTTTTATTTGCACACGACAATTTTCTTTGACCTGATAGTTTATTTTTGTAAACGCATTAAATGGATTGGGATAATTTTGCGCCACTGAAAATGTTTCCGGTTTTTCAAGAACTCGAATATGTATGATATTGGATTCACTAATGTCTGATTCATTCCCCCAAACATCAACGCTTGTTATTGCATAACAGTAGTCATAGCCAGCAATTACAGTAGAATCTTTAAACATTGTTCCACAATAATTAAACGATATTAATTCAAATTCGCTTTGTATATCATCACCTTTTCGATAAATGCGATAATTATCAAAGTCAGGTTCATCGATGCTATTCCAAATCAGAATTACTTTGCCAACATCCCCCTTCGTATGAATGTTTTCAGGTGATTGCGGTGGTGTTGTATCAACTAACCGGTTCGCATAGTTGTACTTTTTAAGTAAATTCTTTGGAAAACCTGTCATTTTAACTTCAATTGCCGCTACTTTAACATAATCCTTTACACCAATAAAATCAATATCCAGGCGGCCATCATTTACCACAATGCCTGTAATTGCGTATTGTAACGCAACATCGTGGCCAACCTCATCATAAATATCAATTCTGTCCAGAGAATACATATCTTCAATAACAACATCCATTAACCGCTCGCCAGCGCTCTTGTGATAAATTTCAGCGAAATGAATCGTAACATCGAACGTACCATCGGGAACCAAAAAGTAGTAAGCAGCCATATTGTAACGTTCGGATTGATAGAGCATATCATCCTCGGTACCGGAAATTGGATCTGAGGTCGAGTACGTTTTTCCGCCAACGTAGCCAAATCCACTGGTCGTGCCATACGACTGATCTGCACTCCATACATCTCCATTATGATCCGTGTATTGACTGCCGCCAGCATTTATTCGCCATACCGGCAATGTTTCAACACTCATTAGGACCACAATCTCATGGTTCCCTCCATCCGATTGAATCGTTAATCGTCCTTCGTATTGACCATCTTCCATCTCTGCCCGGTCGATTTGTACGGAGACAGAACTTTTCTGGCCAATTGACACGACACCGTTCGTCGGAGCAACAGAGCTTATCCATTCGCTACCTGGCTGTACGGATACATTCCAATTCAATTCCAGATCACCGCTATTATGCACGCTGAAATTCATTTCCGATAGGTATGCACCAAAATTGAGCGTATCAACATCCACCGATAGCACCGCCGCATTTATTGTTACTTCCATCTGAACCGGCAGTTCTTTTGTACCTCCATTGGATTGAATTATCAGTACCGCTTGATGCACACCTTCGGTTTGATCTGTCCGATTGATATCAACGCGAACAACCGCCTGTTCGCCGCTTTGCAAGACGCCAGTATCAGGCGTTACCGATGTAATCCATGATGGTAGTGAAGATGTATCAAGACCCCAGTTCAATTCTAATTCACCCGTATTTTTTACGATCACGGTTTTCGTGCTTTCTGCTGTCCCAAAATCCAGTGTCTGCGGATTGAGTGACAACTGCGCCGTTGGTTCTGTTACTTCCATGGATACCGCAACATCTCTCTGTCCGCCGTTACTGCTCACATTCAATGTTCCGGTATAATTTCCGCCATTCAAGCCGTCCCGACTCACATCCACAGTGACCACACGACTCGATCCCTCAGATAATGTGCCACTGGCAGGCGTCATTGAGGTAATCCATGCTGCATCCGGTGATTTGGTGATACTCCAGTTTAAATCAAGCGACCCGCTGTTACGAATTGTAAATTGTTGGGTCGTGTTCTCCGAACCATACGATAACGTCAGCGGTGTGATCTCCAGCTTCGGCGCTGCCGGGGGCGTGCTTCTCACACCGATTCCCGATATTTTAGCTGCATCTTTCAACACTGTAAATCCGATATCCAGCCGACCGTCTGTCACCTCTATCTCCGTAAATTCATAACGCAACGCCACATCATGACCCGCTTCGACAACAAGATCAAGAGCAGATAATACTGCACTTCCTTCAATGGAAACATCAAACAATCGCTTGTTCGTGTACTTGTAGTAGACTTCGGCAAACAGTAATTCAATATCATAGCGACCATCCGGAACATCAAAACGATAACTGCTCATGCCCCAGCGTTCGCTCTGAAATAATGCATCATCGTCAGTCCCGGAGATCGGATCTGATGTGGCATATGTCTTGCCGCCAACATAGCCATATCCGCCTGTTGTATATGATCGATCCGCTTCCCACTCTGTCCCGCTTCCGTCAGTATAATCAGTTCCGCCGGCATTAATGTGATACGAAATCGCCTCGCCAACTGTCATTGATACCGGTACGGTTGTTTCTCCGCCATTGGATGAAAATACCAGCGAGCCCTGATAACTTCCGGCAGCGTATCCGTCACGATTGATGACGACCTGCAATTGCTGGCTGGCGCCACTCGGTAATGTCCCGTTTTCTGGCGTCACCAAAACGATCCAGTCCACAGCCGGAGACTCAGAGACCGACCAGGTTAAATCCAGTTCTCCGCTATTTTCCACGGTAATGTTTAATGTTGTGGCTGTCATTCCAAAATTTAGTTGTGAGGGATTCACCGTCATTTCTGCAGATGGAATATGCACTGACATGCTCACGTCCACTGTTCCGTTACCACCATCACTATTCACTGCAATATTACTGGTGTAATCTCCCTCGCCTAAACCACTACGGTCGACAATCACAGTCAGCAGTGCTGAATCACCCATCGCAACTATACCTTCGGTCGGCGTCATCAACGTCAGCCACGAGGTTTCCGGGGATTCTGCCGATGACCAGTTCAAGACTGCATCTCCGCTATTGTGAATTGCAAAATGCAAAGTGTCTGTTGCTGTGCCAAAATTCAAAGCATCAGGATTAAGTGATAATTGGGGGGACGGTTCTTCCACGTCCATGGATACCGCAACATCTCTCTGTCCGCCATTACTGCTCACATTCAATGTTCCGGTATAATTTCCGCCATTCAAGCCGTCCCGACTCACATCCACAGTGACCACACGACTCGATCCCTCAGATAATGTGCCACTGGCAGGCGTCATTGAGGTAATCCATGCTGCATCCGGTGATTTGGTGATACTCCAGTTTAAATCAAGCGACCCGCTGTTACGAATTGTAAATTGTTGGGTCGTGTTCTCCGAACCATACGATAACGTCAGCGGTGTGATCTCCAGCTTCGGCGCTGCCGGGGGCGTGCTTCTCACACCGATTCCCGATATTTTAGCTGCATCTTTCAACACTGTAAATCCGATATCCAGCCGACCGTCTGTCACCTCTATCTCCGTAAATTCATAACGCAACGCCACATCATGACCCGCTTCGACAACAAGATCAAGAGCAGATAATACTGCACTTCCTTCAATGGAAACATCAAACAATCGCTTGTTCGTGTACTTGTAGTAGACTTCGGCAAACAGTAATTCAATATCATAGCGACCATCCGGAACATCAAAACGATAACTGCTCATGCCCCAGCGTTCGCTCTGAAATAATGCATCATCGTCAGTCCCGGAGATCGGATCTGATGTGGCATATGTCTTGCCGCCAACATAGCCATATCCGCCTGTTGTATATGATCGATCCGCTTCCCACTCTGTCCCGCTTCCGTCAGTATAATCAGTTCCGCCGGCATTAATGTGATACGAAATCGCCTCGCCAACTGTCATTGATACCGGTACGGTTGTTTCTCCGCCATTGGATGAAAATACCAGCGAGCCCTGATAACTTCCGGCAGCGTATCCGTCACGATTGATGACGACCTGCAATTGCTGGCTGGCGCCACTCGGTAATGTCCCGTTTTCTGGCGTCACCAAAACGATCCAGTCCACAGCCGGAGACTCAGAGACCGACCAGGTTAAATCCAGTTCTCCGCTATTTTCCACGGTAATGTTTAATGTTGTGGCTGTCATTCCAAAATTTAGTTGTGAGGGATTCACCGTCATTTCTGCAGATGGAATATGCACTGACATGCTCACGTCCACTGTTCCGTTACCACCATCACTATTCACTGCAATATTACTGGTGTAATCTCCCTCGCCTAAACCACTACGGTCGACAATCACAGTCAGCAGTGCTGAATCACCCATCGCAACTATACCTTCGGTCGGCGTCATCAACGTCAGCCACGAGGTTTCCGGGGATTCTGCCGATGACCAGTTCAAGACTGCATCTCCGCTATTGTGAATTGCAAAATGCAAAGTGTCTGTTGCTGTGCCAAAATTCAAAGCATCAGGATTAAGTGATAATTGGGGGGACGGTACGTAGACATCCATACTGAGATCGACATAAGCATTTCCGTCATTTGAGGTAACAGAAATCTGCCCGGTGTGGTTGCCCCCCTCCATTCCTTCCCGGTTAATGATCACCTGCACTTCTTGCTGCAAACCCGGCGTTAATTCACCGCTTGCCGGAATCAGCGATTCAATCCATGCATCGTCCGGAGTTTTGTTCGCCGACCATACTAAATCTGCCTCACCATTATTCCGGATTTGGAAATAAAGCGTATCTTCACTGGCTCCAAAATCCAATTCGGTTGGCGTTAATGCTAATTCTGGCATTGGATTTGGAACCCTCATGAACAACTGGACATTTTGGCTGCCCCCATTTGAATTGACAAGAATCGAGCCCGAATAGTCGCCACTTTCTAATCCGGTACGATCAACAGATAACGTTACACTTTGTTGTGAATGTACGCCGATGGTTCCGGCAAACAGTGAAACGGACGATAGCCAATTCAATCCATGATTTTTGTCAATGGACCATGTTAATTCTCCGCCAGCAGTATTTAAAATATCGATAGTTGATTGATTCGTTAAAGAATCAAAATTCACTGTGGCCGGTAAAACGGCAAGCAGTGGTGTTTGTTCCGCCTCCCGGATAATTTCAATTGCTGATATTTTTGGTTCATCAACTATTTTTGTAAATGAAATATTTAGCTGCCCGTCATTAACTGTGGCATCGTGCTCCTGCGTTGAAAATGTATAAACATAAGGATTGTCATGTCCGGCTTCGGCAAAAATATCCAATCCATCGAGGACGGTTTTCCCTTCGATAGCGACCGAAAATACTCTCCGATTTTTACTGAAAAAATAAATTTCAGCAAAATGCAATTTAATGAGATAGTCTCCATTATCAAGGTCGAACCGATATTCGGACAATCCATAGCGTTCTGTTTGATAAAGAATATCATCATCCGTATTCTCAATCGGATCATATTTATGCCAATCGCTGCCGTTTACATAGCCCCGGCTTCCTGCACTGTATTGTTGATCTTTTTCAAAAATTTGGCCTTCAGCATTCTCGTACTGGTTGCCCCCAACATTTACCCGCCATTCTGATTGTCGGGGATTATATACAAAATCAACAGTCACCTGTTTCGGACTATCCATTATAATAGATGTGGGATTGGTCGTACCGCTCACATCTCCTGACCATTTTTCAAAATCATAATCCCACGATGCTTCTGCCGATAATTCAGCTTCGTTTCCTTCAGTATACCATTCTCCCGGGAGCGCCGGCGATACGCTGCCTCCGCCAATGGGTTGAACTGAGGTGCTCAGAAAATACTGTTTATCAAAGTGAGCGCGATACGTGGTCGATTCCAACGGTACGGTAATCTCATGTTCCGCAGCGCCGGCATCGCTCCATTCTGAGAACGAATAGCGAACGCCTTCGCTAACAAACTGAGCCGCTGCTCTCACCTGATGGACTTCACCGGATAACCAGGAAAATTCTTTCGGCGTTATAAACTCCTCGCCATCAACTTCTATTTTTAATCCACTCGGTTCGCTTAGAATTGTAATATTTACGTTACGTGAAAAATTAGCAGTGACTGACTGTGCCCCATCCATCAAAATAGCGGTTGGATTTTCTGTCCCTTCCAAATCACCAGACCAGCCTGTAAAGATAAAATCCTGATTTGCCGTGGCGCTGATGTGAGCCATTGAATCTTCTTTGTACCAGCCGCCTGGCACTGCCGGTGTCATCGTCCCGCCATCCTCGATATTTATCTGAGTTGAGAGATAGTATTCATTTTGCCAGCGGACTGTTTCTGTAATCGGACTATTTACAATTATCGACGCCTGTGTATCGGCGCCGGAGTAAGCGCCTTCTCCCTGGCCACTCCATTCCAAAAACAGATGTCGCGATTGATTTTCATGCGTCACCAGTGAATCCACTGAAATCTTAACAGTATCTCCATTTGTGTACCATCCGGCGCCATTCGGATTTCCCCAGTCTGATTGAATATCAACGAGAAACTGTTCTGTGAGTGTAGCTGAAAGAGATGTATCCGAAAGAACTTCTATCGTCTGAATTCGATCACTGCCATTATCCCAGCGATCATACGCGTAGCGGATACCCGCTTCAATTTCCTGGAATTCAGCAATGCCAATCTCATGATTTGAGCCTTTATTCCAGATGGCAGTATAGGGGGCGTTATAGTATTCGCCATCGACCATGACCTGAGTGATGTCTGGGAAATTTGTTTGGATGAAAACCTGTACCGGAATAACAGGGATTTTAAAAAGGCCATTGTGTGTGATAACCTGGGGCGAATTATTATTGAATAAAAATTTATCAAAGGAAATAAAGCTGGAATCTCCGGATTGACCGTTGACGACACATTTTAATGTAAATAAAACGCCATCTCCGCTTAACGGACTCACGCCGTAACCAACAACTCGGATTTCACCCGGATTCGTTGTATTGACTGTCGGATCACCCCAACTTTCAGTCAGCGAGCCGATAACGTCTACATTGTCTATGCTTAAAACATCCTGGTCGTATTTGATTGTTGTTTGATAAGAGATGACGCCAGAACTTGTCAAATCTCCTGTTAGAACCGGCAAGTCGATTAAATTTCCGCTTTCGATTGATGTATCTGGTATGGTTATTTCAATTTGCGAATACGCTCCGGTTATAATTCCCATCAAAATGATGAAAATCAGAAAATAAGTGTTAGCCCCCTTCATAACGTTCCAACCTGTTTTAAAGTAATATTCATTTACATTTTTATCATGCGAATTGTTTTAGTATATCCTTTGAATTTAAGCACAGCAATATAAATTCCGTTTGATAATTTTCCGCCGGAATCATTTTTCCCATCCCAGAAAAGAACATAGCGCCCCGGTTCTCTCGTTTTATCAACAAGAGTTCTGACCTTTTGCCCAAGTACATTAAACACCTGAACAGAGACATGAGATTGCTCGGGAATCTCATATTTTATCATGGTGCCGGAGTTCACGCTTCCTTTCGAGTCTGAGAATGGATTCGGATAATTCTGCTCTAAAGTGAATGTCTTTATCTCCGCCAGTTGTCCTGCAAAAGTAACATTGAGCGACGTTTTCTTCGGAGAAAAATTATTTAATTGATAGCGATTAATGTCAATAAACGTACTGCTGTTCTTTGTTTTTAAGACTTCGAAAATAATATTGCCCAAAAGACCAGCTTGATTCACAGGCTCTGTTCCGTAAATACAAATTCGCAGTCGACCGTCTTGCGCATTATCCACAACATTCAGATGTGCGCCAGGTTCACCTTTTTCAAATCCCACGTATCGCAACGCAGACTGATCAAAGTTAATATCTACATCAGCAGATATTACATCTTTTTCTGATTGATCAATCAAACATGGAATTGAGATTCGTTCTCCGATGCCAACATCCTGTACATTTACGTACTGAGCAATATTGTAATATTCTAATCGCTTTTGCACGGTTCCAGGCACTTGCCAGAAGCCATTCACATTTCCTAAAATAATTCCGGTATAATTTTCGTTCAGAAAATCCCCATACAAATTTTCATAATGATGATTTGCCGGTTCGAACTTCCATTCAGCGACATGCGATTCGGCTGGTTTTGCCAATCCTGCCACATGATGCGCAATCAGCATTGCATCAAACATGGTCACTGCGGTATCACAATCTACATTGGCAGCTACGCTTTGTTCAGGATTCAATTGAATTAACTGCACCGCTGCTTGCGCCGTTAATGCGGCATCATACGCCAGAATGGAGAATTCATCGATATCAGCGCCGGTTTGTTTTGCAGGAGAGAACAGGTAATCACCATTATACAAGCTAATTTCATAACCACCGCTATCGCTGGTCGTAACACTCGAATTTATATCACCTTGAATCGTTAAATCAACAGATGGAACCGGAAGATTGTTGGAATAATAGCGGACACTACCTCCTATCTTATAGTAGTTTCGGTTACTTAAAAACAGATAAATTTCCCCGGCCCATTCACCTCTCTCACTATTATAAGTTGCGGATGTCAAAAAATCCCCAAGTCCATCACCATTCATATCGGCACCGGCAACACAATACCCCGCGTAATCTCCATCCCTTTCACCAGTAAAATATTCCTGGATACTTCCCAACCAGACGTTTTTCTGCCAACCTTCGGATTTCCCATAAATCACATACATTTTTCCGGCATCGTATCCAGCAGCTTTATTGTGCCATGCTCCGATCAGTATTTCATCGTAGCCATCTTCATTATGATCTTTTACACCGCTAACACTCCATCCGGCATTTTCCCAACTGAATTCACCGTAAAAAGAGGCATCCGCATTCGACAGACTCATTTTTGCTGGCCAACTTGATCTTCCGAGAATTAAATATGCTTTCCCCGACTTTATACCTCCGTCGTTACTTCCCCACGCGCCGATAACAAGATCACCATACCCGTCACCATTCACGTCACCAGCATCAGCAAGGCTCCACCCTGCCTGGTCATTGGCTTTTTCAGCGAGAAATTGTACATCAGCGTTAGCAAGGTTAAAATCGATGCCCCAATTAATTTGAGGTCTTCCAAAAATTAAATATACTTTCCCAGCATGAATTCCAGCTTCTCGGTCATCCGGTGCACCAATAATAAAATCAGGTATATTATCTCCATTCACATCTCCAGCACAGGAACAGGAATAGCCGGCTAATCCTAAAGAATCAGATCCTATAAAACTGGCAGCAGCACCAGAAACCGGCATGTCTCTGCTCCAGCCAGCCGATCGCCCCAGAATGAGATATACTTTTCCGGCATCAGTACCACCATCGTCATTATACGGTGAACCTACGATGAAATCATCATATCCATCTCCATTCATATCACCAACAATTGATAAAGACTGGCCGCAATGGTCAAATGGATTTTCACCGATATAGGATGCATCTGCCTGATCATCAGGCACAAAATCATATCCCCAATCAGGATTTTGTTTCCCGAAAATAATATAAGTCTTGCCCGGTTTCAATCCGCCCTTTTTATTGCCAGCAGGCGCGCCGATAATCATATCATCATATCCGTCTTTATTTAAATCACCACGTCCTGAAATCCAATATCCGAAAGCGTCATAAGCCTCTTTACCAAGGAATCGCGCATCCGAATAGGCCAGCGGTCTGTTCAAGCCCCATATATTACTTCTATTTCCCAAGAGTAAATAACACGCTCCTGCATCGTAGCCATTCGTTCGATTGTGGAAAGTACCGATTAAAAAATCCTCACACCCATCTGCATTCACATCTCCGACACCGTTCATATAATATCCGACTCGTTCCCATCTGTTTTCGCCGCGAAAAGACGCAGAAGGAGATAATAATCCCATCACGTTGCTATCTTTCGACAGATGACTTCCGTTTAATCCCTTTGAATCAAATTGCGTCTGAACGTTTGTTTGTGCATGTACGCTCTGTATCATGAACAATATAAGTAAAATTATCACCTTCTGCTTGTGCATAGCGCCCCCCGGATTCCTATTCCAGTAAAATCATTTTTTTCGTTAAAACACGATCATCAATCATTAATTTATAAAAATATACTCCGGATGGAACGACGTTCCCATTTTCATCGTCGCCATTCCACTGGATTCTCTGAATTCCGCTCAGTACATTATTCCGAATTAAGCTTTTAACTGGCTGCCCCAACACATTGAAAATCGTTAATGTCACAGTGCTGTTTTCTTCCACTTCAAAAGGTATGATTGTGGTACTATTAAATGGATTCGGATAATTTTGTCTCACCTGAAATTTTTCCGGCTGATTGTTTTCACCATCTAAGTTCGATGATAATTCAAAGGCCGCAAAGTTCTGGTCTGCTAAAGTGGAATTTAATGGATTAAAGCTCAGTTTTTCAGGTTCAAATCGATATCCTTGTTTCACTGGCACAATTTCATAATTACCAGAAAATAATGGCGGAATAGTGTATTCCCCGTTTGATGCGGTCAATACAGTATCAATTTCATCTCCGGTGACAGTCACTTCCACACCCTCCAGAGGCTTGTCCCCGAATATCGCAACTCCGGTAATCTGAAATGCTTCTTCGTAACAAGCAGTAACAAGCAGAGGCTTGTCTACCAGAAAAGATGTGGCTTCTAAATCAACATCTTCCCCGTTTGTTTGCCAATTTTTAAATCGCCAAAATTTACCAGCCTTTTCAATAATTTTTTCGATTGATGGCAACTCAATTGTCTCTCCGGCATTATACCAGTCTGAGCCTTCAATTTCATATAATTCTGCCGGCAATGTTGCCATTACGACACAATATTGCGTGTCTAATTTTGCGATGAATGCATAATTTTCTCCGGGAGCAACTTCCTGTATCCGCTCTCCGCCATGAAGCCAGCTATTAAATCTATATCGAGTTTGGCTTGTAAATTGCTGATATAGATCAACACCGATAGTATGCGTATAATCTGATAACCACTGTACGGCAAAAGGAGCATCTTTTTCGCTGCCATCAACCAGCACTTTTGTCCCGGCTCCGACAGTTGTTGTAATAGTTACCTGAATGTGTTTGCTATAGAGCGCTTTTACAACAAGCGCACTATCAACAGAAACGGTTGCCGGATTTTCGTAAACAAGGTTATCGTTGATTTGCCAGCTTCTAAAAAAATACATTATTGTATCAACAACCACGCTGTCCGGCGCAATCGAGGTCGTTAAGCTGTCACCTTTCAAATACCAGCCGGTGCCAGTTGTGTCAATTGTATTTTCCACATTTGAATCAAATCGAACAAAAAACTCTTCTTTCCATTCTGCCTGCTGAACAACAGGATTATTAACCACTAACTCATGTTGTGGCTCATTTCCATTATAACTTCCTTCACCGACTCCTGACCATGAACTGAAAGTAAAATGTTCATTTTTAGTCAATATTTCTGTGCTATCAACACCAAATTCTGCGGTACTTCCGTCTTCATACCAGCCCTGTCCAAAAGGGCTTCCGTATGGCGAGATAACTTTCAGTAAATATTCATTTTCCCAATTCGCTTCCTCTGTAATCGGGTTCGTCATTTCCACGCTGCTTTCCCGATCAGGTCCGGAATAACTATTTTCACCAGCCCCGGTCCAGGAAATAAATTTATGGCGAATATTATCAGATGTTGATACTAATGAATCAATTGAAAAATAAGCAGTTGCTCCCGAATTGTACCATCCCTCTCCATGTGTCAATCCATGAGAAGTGATTAACTTTAAAAAATACTGCGTGTTAAATGTCACTTCAAAAGACGTATCAACAATCGAAGAGACAGTATGCAATTTTGCTTTGCCATCGCTCCACTGTTGGAATAGATACTGAACACCGCTTCCCATATCCTGAGGGTCCGGGACATCAATTGTATGCTGCGTATCTTTAAGCCAGCGTGTGGAAAATGGCAAACTCCTGAGTGTATCATCAACGATAATGCTGACATTATCAGACACATTTGCAGAAAAATCAACTTTTACAAAATTGGAATTGATTTTAATTTTTCCGTCATTCATATTTGCGACGTCTGTTTTTGCATCAAATTCAAAATAGGTAAAATTGAGCATCGTCGAATCTTCAGGTGCTCCGACAGCTTCAAATAAAATAGTTATTAATTCGCCAGACCCAACCAATGTACCATCGGTAATGACAGCAGCCGTTAAAAATCCTTCATTATTTAAATTGTAATACAACTGCCCGTTCGGTGCTGAGATTGTATTCTCGATTGATACTTCGATTGGTTTTACTACCGAGCTATCAAAATTGAGATCGAACTGAAATGAGGTGTAATTTGAATCTGTGACGTCTGATACAGTTATCGGAATTAAAACGAATTCACCAGCGTCAATCGATGTATCCGGCAATGTAACGTTGATCTGGCCCACTCCCTGGTAAACCATCCCAACCATCAGTATCAATGTGGTAAAAATTAACCTTCTCATAAGACCCATCATCTCCATGTTATCTGATTAATGTCAGTTTTTCAAGAGAAATCGATTTTTCAGTTCTGAGCATACAAAGATAAATTCCTGCTGGCAAAGCACTGCCAAACCTGTCTCTTGCGTTCCAGTTTAAGTTATAATTTCCTGGTTGATGTTGTTTATTTATTAATGTTTGAATTTCTTTTCCTGTAATATCATAAATTTTTATTAAAACGCACTGGCTCTGCTGAACGTTATAATGAATGCTTGTTGACCGGGAAAACGGATCCGGATAATTCGGATTCAACGTGCATTTTACCGGAAGCCCTGGTTCTTTTTCAAAATCAGCAATTCCTGATTTATACTGAATCCACACATTACCGTTATTCATAACCACCGGCGGATAATCACCGTGAAATTTGCAATGTGCAAATAATAAGTGAGAATGATCGCCAGGTTCTCCCACAACATTTAATTTCAAGTACACCAGCACTCCATTGCCTCGAATTGAATCTGCCAGATGATAGCTACCGGCAATGACTGTTCCCGGTGTATTCAGATTCATGTATGGTTGCGCCCAATTGCCGGTCAATGAACTGTCTCTGATAACGTCGTTAATTTCGATCACCTGCGGATCGAACTGAATCTCAAATTCATAACTTGCGATTTTATATTCCTTCAAATCAACGACGACCGGAAGAGTAACAATATTTTCACCTGCAACGATAGTATCAGGGAGTGATACAACAACCTGGGCCAAACTTTTTCCAATAAAAAGAAAACAGAAAAATGCGATCATTTTCACGTCACGCATACTCACCTAACCCTAATTTATAATTTATATCAAATGACCTCATGAATTCGTAACCGATTTAGACTGGATAACCATATTATATGCAGATGCGCCCAGGCGCACAGGATTTACATGATTAAATTATCCAGTTGATCAAGCTGCTGATATATCTGCTAAAAATTCTCCCAAAAGTGGTTATTACAATAAACACAAATAGGTAATTACAATTCAACTCGCAAACCTATTTTTATAAATTCTATTGCCAGACATTTTTCATAATCCGATTCTAAAAAGCTAAAGCCCATTTTTTTATATACACTCGATAGGCATATCCGATAATTCTTTGTGTTCCATTTTTAAACCTTCATCCGGCTATGATTCGTATTTTTTTTCTTCCAGTTTATCCTGTTATCCTGTCAAATAATTAACTTTTTCAATGATTAACCTATCATCTGGTTATATGATATTACTTCAGCAAAATCAGCTTTTTCGTCTGTAACTCCCCTGCACATTCTATATGAAACAGATATAAACCGCTGCTCACATTATTATCGGCATTATCTGTCCCGTCCCAAACACATCGATGTGCGCCGCTTTGCTGAGTTCCGGTATACAATGTTTTTATTTCACGTCCGTAAACATTAAATATTTTCAGTGTGACTTCAGATGGTTTCGATAAATAATATTCAATCGTTGTCGACGCGTTAAACGGATTCGGATAATTGTTTGTCAGTTGAAAATTATATACTTGATTTTGATAATCATCCGCAGCCGTAATTTCACAATCATAACTCATATATTCTTCAAAATCAAATTGATCAATACTCGCCTGAATTTTTGACATACTCTCATTAGCAGTAAAATAAACATTTAAAAAATTATAGTTCGCCTCAATATTATTTTCACCCATGAGAGCGATTTTAAGAAGCCCTGGTTCTTCAACATTATGAAACAGTGAATAATTTTGCATGTTTTCGTTTTTTTTAACATGACTGAATTGAAGTAAATCAGGATCATAGCAAATTACAATCTCCGCCACAGACAAAGATTTGTTACTGTCCCAAAGAAATGGTATTTCCACTACATTCTGATGAATATATTCCGGTGTAAAATTCACCGTTTTGCGAAGTGCTTTTGCTTCAGCAGTTGGCTTCCAATTGCCACTCACCTCTCCCAACAGAACTCCGGCATAATCCTCATCTGTTTTGGGCAATTGATTTCTCAGGTACTGTCGCATTTCCGGGACAAATACCCATTCTCCCACATGTGATTCCTGATCGGAGTTCACATTGATTACATACTCCGCAATCAATTGGGCATCGTCAAAATTCACCGCACCATCTATATTCACATCAGCGGCCATTCGTTGGAATTCATTTAATTCATGTTCCCGGAATGCTGTAAGAGCAGCGTCATAGATCGAAATACTGCGACCACCGATATCCGTATTCGCTTCCTTATATGGTTTTATATAAAACTGATTTTCACCAGGCTGATGAAATAAATAATAGCCATCCAAACCGGTAACAACCATATTTTCAGCATTATTTAATTTTAATCGGACATTTTGAATATTCATATTATTTGAGTGATAGTGAATTCGTCCGCTAATTCGATTCAGAGTATGGTTTCCTTTAAATAAATAAACTTTACCGGTATAATTTCCTATTTGGCTATTAAAAGGAGCAGATATGATAAAATCATCCCGAAAGTCGCCGTTCACATCACCAGCATAACTGACGCCCCATCCAGCGCAATTCACCGTATCTTCGCCGATAAAATATGTATCGATTTCTCTCAGGTCTACATCTCGCGACCATCCGGAAGGTTTTCCATAAATTAAATACGCTTTTCCTAAATCGATTTTTTTATAGGTGTTACCATACCAGCGGGCGCCAATCAAAAAATCATCAAAACCGTCTCCGTTAAAATCGTGAATTCCATTAATCGACACACCGGCTTGATTTCTCCCTCCTTCGCCGATATAAGATGCATCGGCATCAGATAACGGAAACACTGATTGATTCCAGTCCTTTTTACCGAAAATTACGTACACTTTTCCTTTCTCATATTCAATTTCGAGTCCGGAAATTAAAATATCCGGAAAGCCGTCATTATTTACATCACCCGCGGGTTTAATTTGCCAGCCGGCGTCATCCAGTACAAATTCCGGTGTAAAAATGCAATCGGCCTGACTGAGATCAAAATTTTGTCCCCAATTTTGTTCGGCATTTCCGAACAGCAAAAAGCTGGTACCGATACCCGGAGCGCCCATCATAAAATCAGGGAATCCATCCTGATTCACATCGCCGACACCAGCCACAGATGAGCCTAATTTGCCTTTGACTGAATCGTAAATAAAAGTTGCGGCAGACACGTCCACAGCAGCCATTTCCCGTTGGTCAACTGATCTGCGTCCGAAAATAAGATAGACTTTTCCGCTCCATTCATTTAATTCAGTTCGGAACGCTGCACCGCAAAGGATATCGTCACAACCGTCGTTATTTAAATCTCCTGCGAAAGCAACAGCATATCCGAACTGATCGAAATTTTTTTCACCCACGAAAGCCACATCTGCGTGATCTTCCAGGATGAAATCGCTGCTCCATTGAGGATTTTTCCCGCCAAAAACAATATAGGCTTTCCCCGGGAAACCAGGTTTTCGTTCCCAATTCCCGGGCGCGCCGATCAACAAATCATCGAATCCGTCTCCGTTAAAATCGCCGCCACCTTCGACATGATAGCCCATCATGTCGAAGGCCTTTTTCCCCCTGAAAATTGCATCGGCTTCATTTACTGAAGCATTAAGACCCCATTTGTTCTCACCACCAAGAAATAAAAAGACCGCGCCAGAATTCCAGCCATGTAGAGAAACATGATATGCAGCTATCATAAAATCATCATACCCGTCCGCATTTACATCTCCGGCTTCTGACAAATAATATCCGATACGCCCGGAATATTGTTTCCCTAAAAAAGAACAGTCCGGCGTTAAAAGACCCATTATATTTTGTCTGCTTTGCCCGAAGCTTTTGGATACTCCGCTACCAATAAAAACCATAATTAACAAGAAAGAAACTATTCGGAAAAAGGACACTTTTTTCATTTACCATTCTCACTTGATGTATAACATTTTAATATGCGTTTTTATATTTCCCCATGTTGCCTGACACATATAAAGCCCTGTTGTAACGAAATCGCCTTTTGAATTTCGACTATCCCAGCTAAACTTATAATGTCCGGCATGCTCTTTATATTCGCTGTACTCATAAACCTGCTGTCCCAATGTATTAAAAATTCTGAATTTAATTTCTCCGGGACGCTCAATCTGATAACTAATATCCGTTACCCCGTTAAACGGATTGGGAAAATTCTGGAATAATTGAAACGAGCGTATTTTATTGCTGATTGAAGGACTCAACACCGAGGCAGTAAATTGGTGATCATTAATTCTGAATTTTGAAATCGAGATATCGCTTACACCATAATCGTCTTCTTTTATTTTGAAAATAATGTTGGCCACAATTCCTGCTGATTTGACATTATTCATCGAAAAAGCGCCGATATTCAATTTACCGTTTTCATTGAAATAATCCAGTCTGAATTTTTTGCCATTCTCACTTGCTTCGACTCGCTGAAACTCCAGCATTGCATCATTATATTCCAGAAATAATTCATAGGATAAAATTTGATTTTCGCTATTCAAATTAATTGGGAGAATGAGTTGATCGTTCTCCTCGTGAGCATTGAAGGCAAATATCACATCTTTTTCAATCAAATGCCGGGTTGATGCCCAGTCTCCGTTCACATCGCCTCGAATTATCGCTTCAAAGTTTTGCTCATTCAGATCACTATCAAACTGAGGGACAATGATCATATTTGGTTCAAACAACCATTCACCAATATGTGAATCATCGGTTTCAGGATATCCGAGGGAGTGTCGCAAGATTAAGGATGCATCGTAAATCGTTATTCTGCCATCTTTATTCACATCGGCTGCATTACGCATCGGAAAATTCAATGTATCTAATTTCACACTATGGCGTGCTGTTAACACTGCATCATACGCAGTGATGCAATTATCGCCCATATCTTCACCCGGTGTTTTAAAAGGTGTTATGGTGTAATCATTTTTCCAAGGAAGATCGAAAGCAAAATCACCGAGTTCATTCGTTAACGTATCGTTTTCAGTTTCGGCCCCAACAGCAATTAATTGCGCCATTTGAATCGGTACTTCAGACTGGTGATAGTTGACATTCCCGGAAAGATTAAATTCCAATTTTTGGCTTGCGAATAAATAAATTTGCCCGCTCCAGGTTGATGTTCCGTCATTGTAAGGAGCAGAGAGGAAAAAATCTGGCCAGCCGTCATTATCCATATCACCGGCAGTACTGACGGCATATCCGGCAAAATTTGTGTCTGCAATACCGGAAAAATATTCGGTAACTTCTTCCAGATCGATATTTTGTTCCCAGCCATTGGATTTGCCGTAAATCAAATAAGCTTTTCCTGCTTCGGGATAGTCGCAAAAGGCTTTCCAGGCGCCTATCATAAAATCATCGTAGCCATCCCTGTTCACATCTCCGATACCGGCAATTCCCCATCCCGCCTGGTCACCTGTACCTTCACCAATATAAGATGCATCTGCCTGAGAGAGGCTGAGTTCTTTTTCCGGCCATCCTCCGCTTCGTCCCAGAACCAGGAATACTTTACCAGAATGATATCCACCTGAATTATCTTCGATTGCAGAAATAATAATATCGTCAATACCATCACCGTTGACGTCTCCGGCGCCTTCGACACTCCATCCTAATTCTGTATCACGCAATCGATGTTCACCTTCAATAATAAGATCTGCATTGTTCAGATTAAAATTATCGCCCCAATTTGCTCTGCTTCTACCATAAATTATAAACGCTCTGTTTGCGCCCGGAGCCCCGATTGCAAAATCGGGCAACCCATCATTGTTTACGTCCCCAACATGTGCCACAGAATAACCGCAGGTCGCATAAGCTTTTGGAAAAACAAAAGATGCGATTGAAACTAAGGGTAATTTAAAACCATTCATCCAGCCGTCTTTTCTGCCCATTATCAAATAGACCTTTCCGGCATCAGTTCCTGCATCGTCATTATAGGGTGCTGCGCATAATATTTCATCACAACCATCATTATTCAGATCACCTATAATTTCAAGCGCTCGTCCTGCCAGGTCCTGAGGATTCTCTCCATGAAAAATTAAATCCGCGCGATCATCCAAAATACAATCATAGCCCCAGGGTGCTGTAGAATCGCCAAAAACAACATACATTTTTCCGGGACGACTTCCGACCGCATCATTACCAGCCGGAGCGCCAATTAAAATATCACTGAGACCGTCGCCATTTACATCGCCTTTTCCGGCTATTGCAAAGCCAACAGCTTCTAACCGCTGACTCGCCAAAAATCGAACATCTGAATGTGTCAAACTGTCCTGCATTCCCCAATCAGCAACCTGTCGACCCAAAATTAAATAAACCGCGCCTGCATCCCATCCTTTTGTGTGATTATGGAATGTCCCGATAATAATGTCATCATAATTATCTCCATTCACATCGCCGGCACTATCAATCACATAACCAACTCGTTCCTTATAATGCGTCCCAAGAAATGAAGCGTTCGGCTGTAATGTGCCGTTCATCGTTCCATTTAAACCAGCGTATACATTAGCTGAAATTGAAACGATCAAAATAATCCATAATAATTTTCCGTATTTTTTCATAAAACCAACCCTTATTTAAGATCAATGATTAAATTCCATGCCGTTCATACTTGCTTAATGTTATATACGTTCAACCCCTTTTTTTTGAGCAATATATTTTATCAAAATTATTTAATGTGCAAATTATATACCGAAAACCATTTTTATTTTCAGTAAGTTATAGTCTTATTTTGACTAATTTTATATTTTCCTTTGTGTTAAATTTAAACATTGTATCACGAGAAGACACCACCTGGTGAACTTTATCACTATTTAAACCCGGTATACTGTCTGATTCGATTACAAAATTAATAGCAACATTATGGAAGCAATGCAGATAACGATTTACAGGAAGGCTAATAATTTTCAGAGATTAATAAAGATTGTGATTAAATTTATCTTTCTTAACATTTTACTTGACTTTTACAAAAATATTATTAAAATTATACATGCAATTTCATTATAATTTTTCCATCACACCTTTTGCACTGAATCCATAGCAAGAAATCATCATATTATAGCTTTTCTCCTAAATAATTTTTGGGGGGGGATTTAAATTGTATTTAAATTTTTTGAAAGGGAGGTTTAAAATGAGATTAAATGCCCCGAAACAAATGACATGGTGGATTTCATTAATCCTTGCCATTATAGCAGTTGTAGTACATTGGTTTGGACTTTTAACCTTTTTAACACCTTATGGATTTATTATTTTATTAGTCGGTTTTGTTATTTTATGGTTAGGAACATTTGTGAAAGGATTTTAACGTAGGATAATTATTATTTTAAGCGTTAATAGCAATTTCTCAGAGAAAAGCTATTCGCAATAATGATGAAATGAGATGGCTCCCACACGAGCTTAAAAAGAAGTTTTGTATGGGAGCCACTCTATTTATACCGGGACCAACCAACTACATACCATAGCAGTAAACAAAAACAATTTAGTTACTCCGCTATCAACATCCCAAAAATTCACAATCACCGTCAACTTTTTGTTGACATTTAACCTGATTTGTCTTACATTAGATAAGTTTTAAAACCTACCGTTATAAAATTATCCGTGAACGAACATGAAGACAATTTATGACATCTGATATCAACAAAGAACGTATTCCTACATTTTTTGCACCTCCTGAACGTGCAACAGATGATGAACTTCAATATGATATTCAAATCATCAGCCAGAATCCTGTCGTTGACGGCATCATGCAAACCACTGGTGGTTTGTTAGCTGTACTAAATGAGCATCGTCAAATTTTGGCAGTGAACGATACATTAATCAAGTTGCTGGATTGTGAGGACGTGAAACATTTCCTCGGCCTGAGACCTGGCGAAGCAGTTAATTGTATTTATGCCGAAGAAATGCCAGGCGGTTGCGGAACAAGTAAATATTGCGAAACGTGCGGCGCCGCCATCGCGATTGTCACTTCGCTTAGCACGGATGTGCCCGAGGAACGTACTTGTGCCATGACAGTTAATCAGGGCGAGAGGACAAAGGATTTTTATTTCAGCGTTCGTTCAGTACCGATGTTGATATCGAAACGAAAATTTATTTTACTTTTTTTACAGGATATTACGCAACAGCATCTATGGGCAGCGTTACAACGAGTTTTTTTTCATGATTTGAGTAATCTAGCGATGGGACTGACTGGCGCATCGGAAATGGTTCAACTGGATCATGGAAATGAGCGCGAAAAAATGATCAAACGCATTCACCAGATGTCTCTTCGATTTTCCGAAGAAATCGCCCTCCAAAAGGCGCTCTCTAATAATGATTTTTCGAACTACTCACTTAATCTTCACACAATTCGTGTCGCGAGTATATTGCAGGACATCCACTCTTTCTTTTCTCAACATCCGGCTTCTGTCGGAAAAACGCTAGTGATTTCTGAAGTTGAGCAAAATCTTCTGATCAACACTGATCCATCAATGGTCATCCGGATAATAAGTAATATGGTTACCAACGCCTTTGAAGCAACGGTAGATGGCGGCGAAGTAAAACTCTACGTGGAAAAAGATAATGACACCCTGACGTTTTGTGTATGGAATAAATCGGCCATTCCTGATGAGATCGCACGCAGAATTTTCCAGCGACATTTCAGCACCAAAAAAGAACCAGGACGCGGGCTCGGTACTTTTTCCATGAAATTTTTAGGTGAAAATTACCTCAATGGGAAAGTAGACTTTTCGACATCCGCAAGTAAAGGGACGATATTTCGACTTCGATTACACCATAACGACAAATAAGGTATGACTATTTTGCTTCATTTAATTCTTTTAAACCATAAACTAATGGAGTAATTATTATGACAGGCCATATTCCTGTTCTAATGGTTGAAGGTAATAATCTCGCAGAAGCGTGGGAAAATTCATTGATTGCCGTGAATATGAACGGTTGCAGCATTAAAACCGAGTATGATAAACCAGACGATCCCCCAAGCAAAGACAGTACAATGGTCGTTGTGGTAAAAGACCCGCTTGCAGAGCCAATGATTCATCGTGATTTTCCGGGTGGGCTGGAAGATTTGCAGGAATATGTCATGGAAGTTTTCGATGGTATAAAAGACCATTGTGTCCGCGATTCAGCCGAGGATCCTGCTGATACCCGCTGGGAATACACGTACCACCAACGGCTGTTTGAATACACTGTGCCTGCAATGAAGGATGTATACGATCAGATCGAACTCATGGCGCAAAAACTGGCACGCACGCCACACACCCGACGGGCACAGGCGATTACATGGAAGGTGTGGGAAGATAATTTCTGTTATGACCCGGCTTGTTTGCAAAGCATCTGGTGTCGGATGCTGCCGGCAGATGATGGGGACTGGTATTTGAACACGAATATTCGGTTTCGTTCCAACGATGCGTACAAAGCCGCGTTTATGAATATGTTTGCCTTAATTCAGTTGCAGAAAAAAATTGCGGACCGAATTTCAGAAATTTCCGGAAAAACAGTTAAGTTAGGCCGCTATGTTCATCAGGCAGATAGCTATCATATTTATGGCTCGTATTTTAAAGAATTTGAACAACGCTTTCTGAAGGCGTTGGACTCACGAACTTTTGAGCAACGGACATTCAACTATCGCGATGTAAAAGACATCATGGACGAAGCAATTCCGGGTATTTTAGAAAAAGCTGCACAGATGGGGAAAAAATCTTAGCATTTTCTATTTTGTTGAAAAAGCAGTTTATTTGAAAGGAATGATTCCATGCCAACCCGTCCGGTTCGTAGCACGGATGTATGCTACCACCAGTTGAAGGAAACGCCTCCGAATGTCGCAATTTTGCCCTGGGGCGCGATTGAGGCACATGGTCAACATTTGCCTTTTGGGACCGATGTGCTGGAGGCAGAAGCATTTGCCGTCCGTTCCGCAACGTTAGCGGCAAATGAAGGTGCAAACGTTATTGTCTACCCGCCAATTCCTTTTGGCAACAATGCCCAGCAACTGGATCAAATGGCAACCATTCATTTATCCACAACCACAGCTTATGCTATTCTTAAAGATGTCGCGCACTCACTGTCTTCACAGGGGATTGATCGGCTCGTTGTTTTAAATTCGCACGGGGGGAATGAATTTAAACCGCTCATTCGTGACTTGCAAAATGAGTTTAATATTCTGATTATATTGGTCAATTTTTATCAAATAGAACCGGAGCTATTGGAGGAAATCTTTGATGAACCCGGGGATCATGCCGGTGAAATGGAAACCAGCCTGATGTTGCATTTATGCCCGGGCCGTGTTCATCCGGAATGTGCCGGTGATGGTGCACGCATTCCCTTTCAGATTTCCGGGCTAAATCAATCGGGCGTGTGGACGCCCAGACCCTGGCGACAATCGCATCCTGATTTTGGCGCAGGCAATCCTGTTGCAGCGAGTGCAGAAAAGGGAAAAGACTATTTTGAAAAAATCTGCCAGCGAATTAAAGAAGTCATCGTTGGGCTGTCAAAAGCCCAAAAGGGAGATCTACCATACATCGCAATGACTTTTCCAAATGACGACAATTAAACTCTGGATCAATGAATCTATTTTCACATCTAAAAAGCTAACAGTTTCGTAAGACTTTCGACGATTTGACCGCATCCTTTATCGATGTATAATCCTATTTGTGCAATTAATTGATACGCAATGCCAAACTGTGCCAGTGCATATCCGGCAACGGTAAATTGCGCCAGACTGAACACGCCAATTCCGAATTGCGAAATATTAACGATCCCCATTCCAAACTGACCAATGGCAATAATTCCTTTCGCAGGGACGGGGACTCTGTCTGGCCGATATTTAAAAGAAATATGGAGTAACGGAAGACCCATAATTTGAAAGTTTGATTTGTATTCAAACCCCCAGCCATCCCAATCTGCTTTTGCTGGATACGGCGCCCCGCAATTCGGACAATTCTGCGCCTGTTCGCTGACCATGTGCCGGCATTCACGACAACTTGTCATTCATTATCTCCTGCTTATCTATAGTAAGTAGCAAATGAAATTATAAATTCATAACTAATTTAATTTGGACAGGATAATCATGCCATGGGCAGATCAGCCTTTGGCTGACAGGATTTACATTCCCGCTTAAGCGGGACAGTTGATCATATTCTTCGACGAGCCAGTTCTCATAATAAACATGGACAGGTAATTGAAATTCAGCTCTCAACCTGTTTTTTAAATTCTATTGCCAGACATTTTTCTTAAATCGATTCCAAAAAGTCAAAGCCTATTTTGTTATATACTCTCCAATAATTCTTTCTGCTAATTTTTTGTGTTCAATTTTTAAACCTCATTCAGGTTATGATTCTCTTTTTTTGTGACTAAAATGATTATTTTTTAAATCCAGTCTATCCTGTTATCCTGTCAAATAACTAACATTTCAATAGTTAACCTATCATCTGGTCATACAATCCTATTTAATAACTGAAAACTGCCTGATCCTCGCTTCGTTTTTTGTTTCCAATCGATAGAAATAAAGACCATTTGCAAGCGAGACCGCATTATAAAATACACGATGTTCACCTGCATTACGAAATCCCTGATCTAAAATTTCGAGCTTTCGCCCTAAAATATCATAAATGACCAAACGTATGTATTGAGGCGTCTCTAATTCATACTGTATTATTGTCGACAAGGTTGACCGATTACTCAAATTTACAGGATTGGGATAATTTTGATGAAGCGTAAAAGTACTTGCTTCCGTCGGTGGATCGCTGAGCACTGCTGTTTCGACAACATCCAGATAATCAGCCACGCCGTGTAAAATTGCGTACGCGGTTTTATCATAATCTCCGGCAGACGAGCAATTCATGTCCTCATAAGTTAAGGCCATCACAGCTTCTCCGAAATTAAGCCAGAACCAGCTTTCCGGATAATAGTCCGGCGTCCCGTTTTTCCAGCTTACAAAATAGTACCAGGGCTGGATACCAGACAAGAAATAGGAACGAACGCCGCCAATAAATTGCTTTTCCAATAAAGTAAAATCCACTGACGTTCCGGCTGCATCGTGATAGACAAAATATCGTTTGCAACTGCTGCATGAATGCATATTCAACGCCACCTCAATGGGCGCATCGGAGGCCATTAATTGGGCAAAGCGACTACGCAACACTGCGACTTCCGGCTCGACCGGATTGGCGCTCCAGTTTCTTTCAATATCAATTCCATGGGCATTTTCACGTGGATATTCCAGCTCAACGCCATCGGGATTGTACATCGGTATGATGTAAAAAACACATTTACGTCTCACCAGTTGTGCAAATTCATCTTCCGAAAGAAGGAGGTTGATTAGCTCGTCCGTCACCCACCACGACTGAACTTCCCCCGGATGTGTGCGTGCATGAACGAAAACCGTTCGCCTTGGTTCAACCTGTGGAGCAACCGATGTAATAGTCAGTTGCCAAATTCCCCGATTCTGGACGCTTGCCCCGATAGAATCGACAGTCACATACGGACTGCGTGCCCACTTTCCCAAATCCACCAGTAAACTATCATAACCATATCCCCAGTGATCTCCCAGCGCTTGTAGTTGCCGCTTTGCCAGCGCTTTATCATAATATCCGCATTTGTCTTCAATCAGGCCATCATCTAAAGACAGAATGCGTTGGCTCTGTGCGAAAAAAAATGATGGAAAAAGCAAAAGAGATATGTAAAAACAACAGGCAGTAAAAATTGGTTTGCGAAAATATCTTTTCATGTGATTGTCCTTTTTTAATAAACAAGTTGGATTGGTTTAATTCTTGCAATCAGTCAGATTTTTGATTTAATGCGTGGTACTAAAGTTAAATCAAAAATCGATAAATGTCAACACTAAATATAATTCAGCAAAACACAGAAATTGACGATATATTATAGTATTCAGAAATATGTACAGAAATAATACATGTCGTTATTTTGTTACGCTGTCAGGCAATAAATTTCCCCTGTCATAAATCAAAGGATGTAAAATGCATAGTAAGAAATTTTTTTACCGAATCATTCTAATCATAATCGTGCTTCTTTCTGGTCAATTAAGCAGCACTAGTGCAGCACAATTAACAATTGCGGTCATGGATTTTAAAAATAACTCTCCGGTATCATCAGAAGAATTAAAACCAATGCAACAGGGGCTTGCTGATATGATGATTACTACTCTTTCGCAAGTTGAAGCACTAAAGATAGTTGAACGCAGTCAGTTGAATGCCATCATGGAAGAAATGGCGCTGGGTCAATCCGGTATGATCGATGAAAGTAGTGCACAACGAGTCGGAAATCTCATTGGCGCACATTATCTTGTGCTGGGAAGTTTCATGAAAGGATTTAAAGATGACATCCGGCTTGATTGTCGCATCGTTCAAACCGAAACTGCCGTCACTTTGAAAGCCGAAGAAGTGAGTGGTGATCTGGAGGACATTCTGAAGTTGATGAATAAACTTGGCCAAAAAGTCATTAAAAATCTTGATATAAAGCTCAATTCAAAGGAGAAAATGTCCATTCAACAGTTAGATAAAAGCTGTTCTTATGACGTGCTCATGGATTATTTCACCGCTTTGAATTTAATCGAAAAAAAACAATTTCGTGAAGCAGATCAATTGCTCATTGATGTGATAAAGGAATGTCCAAAATTCAAACGGGCGGTCATTGTCAGAAAGAAAATGCACGCGCATGTTAAAAAGTTGCTGCAAAATCGAAAATCACAAACAAAGTAATAGTATCCAATTTATTGAGGTAACATGATTAAGCGATTTATTTTGTTATTCATTGTGGGGGCGAATTTATGGTACAGTTGTGGGACAACATATCAAAAAAAATCAGATGCTGAATATCAGCGGGATATTGAAATCCTTCTGGAAAAACTGATTGATAATCCGGGTGATCAATCCATTCTCCAGGAATTAGGAATCGCGCATTATGAATTACGAAACTATAAAAGCGCGCTAAAATATTTGGTTCGGGCATTCAAGAAAGATCCGAATGATGCCAAAACAATGACATATTTGGGGATGACGCTTGAAGCGCAAAAAAAGAATGCGATCGCTCTAAAAATATATCAGCGCTATACAAAGATTTCTGATTCCGCCCCCTTCTACGACACCCTGATTGCACGCTATCAATTCTTACATCGTAAAATCATCAGAGATGAAATGAAACAGCTCCTTAAAAATGAGCACGCACTAAATGCTTCAAACATAAAGCCGAAATCCGTTGCTGTCTTTCCAATGACCTACCGCGGTACCAATAAAGAATACAAAGCACTGGGCAAAGGCATCAGCGAGATGATGATTACCGATCTCAGCCAGGTCAACAATTTGACCATCATTGACAGAATCCGGTTACAGGCGTTGATGGAAGAAACGTCTTTGGGACAATCCGGCATGGTTGATGAAAGCACTGCTCCCCGTTTTGGGAAGCTCCTTGGAGCATCGAAAATTGTTCACGGTGGTTTTGATGTCGTGCAGGAAAATAATCTGCAATTGAATGTTGCTTTCTGGGATATATTGAATGACAACCTCCCGGAGTTTACAGAAAAGCAGGATCAACTGGACAATTTATTCAAATTGGCAAAGGAATTGGTGTTCAGTATTATCGAAGACATGGACATTGAATTAACGCCTTTTGAACGACAGCGAATTCAACACATTCCTACAAAAAATATCCAGGCGTTTATGGCTTATTGCATGGGACTTAATGAAGAAGACGCCGGTAATTTTTCTCAGGCTGCACAATATTTTCAGCAATCAGTAAATTTGGATCCGCAGTTCAAAAATGCAGCACAACATCTGAGTAACACCCGAACATTGTCCGGCGCAACGGAACTTAACTCCGACCCGTCCTCGTTTGCGCCATCTCAGTTTTCAGACACTGGCCAGGAAAACAGCCTGGTCAATAACCGTCTAAATAATTTAAATTCTAATATTGGTTCATTCTTTATCCCGGGCCAGGACAGTCGCGAGACCAGTGAAGAAGCCGAACACTCCGGCGTTGATCTATTTGAAGATCTGCTGCCACCGCCTGATCTGCCAGAAAGACCATAGCATTTCAAAAACCGAAAAACCGAGGTGAATTTTATGAAAAAGATGATATTATTCATAACGATATTATTTTACCCGTTGTTACTGTTCGCACAAGATAACGATGGTATGTCTGCATATTATATGTTCCTGGGAAATACCAACGATGCCACAGGCAACGTTGCATCGGCTGTCGCAAATGGTCCGGGGCTCACCGAAGATCGATTCGGATTCCCGGATGGCGCGTACAATTTCGATGGTTCGAACGATTATATCCTCGTACCCGACACGCAATATGTGGATATCCCTGATGATTTTTCGCTCGGATTCTGGATTAAGCCCACGGGCAATCCGGCTGCAAATTATGTACTGCTTAACAAGCATCTTGCATCCGATAATTATGACGGCAGTTGGTGGATTGGCATCACGCCTGATTTGAAAGTTACCTTTGAAGGCTCTTACTTTTTTGATTACAACATGATCATGTCTAAATCCACGGTGCCGTTAGATGTCTGGACACACCTTTTCTTCACTTTTGATGATTCCACAGATGAATGGACAATCTATCTCAACGGTATTGTCGATTCCACGAGTACTTTGTCGCTGGAGCTCGAAAACACAAATAAGGATTTGTATATTGGCGCCCGATCAGGACTGGCAGGGTTTGATAATTACTATCAGGGCGCTATCGATGAAATACGGATCTATCAACGGGCACTCTCCACAACCGAAGTCGCCGACCTTTATGATGCATCGCCGCAAATTTCTGTCGATCCCGACACAACCCAATACGGAAACGTGCGGCTTGATCAGGGAGTTCCGGCGCCTGTAACAATCAAAAATACCGGCAATGCTGAATTGCGCGTATCATCAATCCAAATTACCGGCACTGACAGTGCAGTGTTCGAAGCGGACACAACAGGATTTACGATCCTGCCCGCAGATAGCCAATTAATACAGGTAGATTTTTTCCCAAATGCGATCAGAGATTTTACTGCAACATTGAAAATTTACAGCAATACTGCTGATACTACTGTTGTGCTCGCAGGCACCGGGATTTTTCCGGTGTTATCATTACCTGCAACTGAACTCAATTTCGGAGCTGTGGATATAAATGAGATTGCTACAGATTCATTTGTTGTTAAAAATACCGGCAATGCTGAATTGGAGGTAAGCTTGCTCCAGATTACGGGGGACGATAATAACGTTTTTGGTGCAACGACAACAGAATTTTTCGTTCAACCGGGCGACAGTCATTTTGTGCAGGTAAACTTTACTCCAAACGCGATGGGAGATTTCAACGCGGTGCTGAATATTTTCAGCGATGCCGCAGATACCACAGTCGCTCTTATCGGGACCGGTCAATCGCCTGTCTTAGCTCTTTCGCAGACCAATCTTGATTTCGGAACTGTTGGAGTCAATGAATTTTCAACCGACTCGTTAGCAGTCAAAAATACCGGCAATGCTGAATTGCTGGTATCGTCTCTCAAAATTACCGGAAACGACAGCACTGTTTTTAGTGTGGATACCACTGGCTTTACAATCTTGCCGGAAGATAGCCATTTCGTGAAAGTGAATTTTGCACCAATCACCAGTGGCAATTTCAGTGCCGTCCTGAATATTTACAGTAACGCAGCAGATACCACAGTCGCACTCAGTGGGGCTGCCAGTGCGCCAGTAATTTATTTATCCAGTGATACGCTTGATTTGGGTAGTGTTGAAGTGAATGACACCAAAAGCGCACATTTGACCGTAAAAAACGTTGGCCAGGACACGTTAATTCTCTACAATATTGAAACAGCCGATAATAACATGTCCGGCCTGGGGATGTCGTTTCCCAGTCCTTCCCCAAGACTTGGTTCCGGAGATTCCCTTATTTTTGAAATTGATTTTGAGCCAACAATTACCGGCTATCAATCAACTTATTTGCTAATATTCAGCAATGATCCCGGCAGTCCGGATTCTGTGTTCATGTTTGGGGAAGCAACGGAAACTTTTGCAATAAATGTTGAACCCGATACCACACCGGTCGCCGGAGATACGCTCAATCTTAGCGTAACAGCTCCGCCAAATTTCAGACCGGAAATTCGGAGATTGTATTATCGCCAGCCCGGCGAAACGAGCTGGCATTCGGTCGTGCTCGATTCAACAGAAACAGATTATAATGCGATGATTCCTCCGGATTCAGTCACCTATAAAGGAATAGAATATTATGTTTATTTTTCAGACGGCCAGAATGAAGTTACATATCCTGCTACAAATCCACAGTCACAACCGGCCAGCTTACAAGTGAATGTAGAAGAGGTGAGCGCGGAAATTGAATTACGCCCCGGGATTTACAAAATGTTCTCAGCCCCGTTGCTGCCGATGAACACGAATTTATTTTCGATGTTATTTGACAATTATGGTGAATACGATATTAAACACTGGCGACTGCTTCAATGGTCAGATCAGGATTCCGCATATCGTGAATTCCCGGATTTTCAGGCAAATTTAACTCCCGGGACAGCATTCTGGCTCATTACCCGCACAGGCGCTACATTTGATCTTGAAAACTGTCTGTCCATGGATTTATCACAGCCATTTATTTTTAGATTGAATCCGGGCTGGAATCAGATCGGAAATCCGTTTCCATTTCCTGTTGCGACCGACTCTGTGATCGCTCCTGACGAAATAGAACCACCGGTTTATTACGATGGAAACGATTATCAATATAATATTCCAGTACTCAATCCCTGGGAAGGGTATTTTGTTTATAATTTGTTTACAGATCAAATCACAGTGGAAATTCTACCAATCCCTGCCCCTACGGGATTGCCAAAAAAGACACTCACTGAAAACATCAATTTAGAAGAAGAATATTATATCCAGATTTCCGGGAAAATGAAAAACACGCTGCTTGTGGATGAAAATAATTTCGTGGGATTATTGAAAACATCGCCAGTTGGCTGTGAAAAAGCTGATATTTCCGAAGCGCCGCCAATTGGTGATTTTGTTCGATTATCTGTTATTGAAGAAAAGCATCGATACGCTGCGAAATTCAAACCAGTCAATCAGGAAGGTCAGTGCTGGGACATGACGATCGATGCCACCATTCCGCAGCGAAAAATTCAGATGTCGGTTACAGAATTCGGGACACTGCCTGAGAATTTTAAGCTGCACATTCTGGATGAAGATTATCAGTGCCCGATTCAAATCAATCAAGGTACATTTACCATTACAATGGGCGATTCCGGGACGACGCGGCAGTTAAAAATTATCATCGGCACGGATGAATACGCGAAAAACAATAACAACGGAATTTCTCTGATTCCGATTACGAATGTACTATATCAGAATTATCCGAATCCGTTCAATCCGGAAACGACCATACGTTATCAAATCGGACAACGGGGACAGGTGACACTGGAAATTTACAACATGCTCGGACAAAAAATTCGCACACTCGTTCATAAGAGTCAAAGTCCGGGACAGCATCAAATTCATTGGAACGGCGCGAACGACGCCGGGAATTCAGTTGCCAGCGGAATTTACATATATAGTTTAAAAACATCTGAATTCACGCATACACGAAAGCTGGTGCTTATTCGATAATAATTATGAAAATTTCTATGAGGTTCTAAGATGAAAATCCTGTTGAAATGTATTTTATTTTTGCTGTCAATAGCAACGTTACTGCTTGCTGAAAATGACAGCTATCTCATCAGCCAACGTCGATTTTTGAAAATAATGCCTGCGTACCAGAGTTGGGATATTGAAAATATCTATCAGGTCAGTCAGGTGAGCGCTCCGATATTTTTATACGTTCCCTTGAAAAGGCAAATCAGTTTTTCCCTGCGAGGCAATAGCGGCAATATCAGCGGTGATTTGCCGGAATTAAGCGGACTGACAGATACGCAGCTGATGTTCAATTATCATTGGGAATCGAAAAACCTTGTATTTAATCTTGGACTTAATATTCCCAATGGAAAAAACGAACTGTCTCCGCAGGAATATCAGACATCGTCTGTCTTGAGCGCGCAGTATTTAAATTTCCAGATTCCGAATTTCGGGCAGGGATTCAATGTATCGCCAGGATTTACTTATGCCCGCATGATAAATGACCAGATTGCGGTAGGACTCGGCGCCTCCTATCAATACCGGGGAAAATTTAAACCGAAAAAATATATGCTCGTTGATTATGATCCGGGTGATGAATTTCTGTTCACCGGTGGCGTTGATATCAGGATAAATGAGTTAGCAACTTTTACGGGTGACGTTGTTTTTACAACTTACACCACAGATAAAAGTGGGAGTAATAAAGTTTTCGATTCGGGGAACACACTTTTGTTGAATTTTCAATATAAACATTACTTTCAATATAATGAATTGTTGCTAAGAGCGCGCTATCGGTCAAAATCAAAAAATAGTTATAACATTGGCGGTGTTTTTCAGCAGGAACAATTCAACACCAATCCGGAGCAAGTGGAGGCGTTTGGACGATATCGAATCCGGCTGAACCCGCGCGTAAATGTTGGCATATTGGGAGAAGTTCATTCTTATTTATCAAATGATGTTTTTGCAGGTCTGGATATCGTGGGGATTGGCCTGTTGTCAGATTTTTCCGTGCAAAAGTCAATCACCATTCCAATGCGAGTTAAATATTTTTTCGGTGATTTTCGCAGTGGAACGTCCATCGCTGGTTGGGAAATCGGACTCGGCGCAGTTATCGGATTTTAACCGAATCGAGAATTTCATACTGGTATTATTTTATGATTTAATTAACGCAGCAAGATATTCTCCGTTTTTTTCACGACGGATTATTTCACACGACAACCCCTTTTTCTCTGCGTGTTCAGCAAGCGTTTGCTGATCCACGTGAAGCCAGCCAAAATAGGGGCTGCACATCTCCCTGAATTCGAATTGCATCCGAATCTCGCCAATGTAGCGCCCGGCTTTTTTATTTGAATTACTTTTAAATCAGATTTTTTAAAAATCTATATCGATCGAAATCGTATTTTCCGTTTTTAAATGATCTTTGATTGTAAATCCACTTTGCCCTGGTATCAAACTTAATTTTTTCTTTAATTACTCCATCATTATCAATCAGTTCTTTTTCGGAATACAAATACCACTTTTGGAGCAATTCAGAATATTTTTGAAAAGTTCGATTCTCTTCTGATTCTAAAAACTTGTAATTTTCCATAAAATCATCAGTGTTAATCTGTGGCTTAATTTTTTAAATTGCTGAGGTTGAAAATTAATTCTTTTCTTTTTAAACTTAGCCTCAACCTCTAATACGGTATCATCAACACGCTAAAGTAATAGTACTATTGAAGAAAGTCGAGTAATAAAGTGACTCATGTTAATTTCAGGGAGAACGACTCAAAGCGTATAAAGTGAAAGGGGCTGTATCAAAAGTTAATCTTTTTTATGCAAGATTTTTTATTAGACCAGCGATCCCATCCCTCCAAGCACTGGGATCGCTATCCCTCATAAATTCGCAAAATACAAATCCTGGACTTTTGATACAGCCCCTTGCAGCCCCTTTTTTGCTGCAAAAAAGTCTATTTTTAAACGCAAAGCGCAGAGGATCGCAGAAATTTTTTTGTAGTTTTTGGAATTTAATAAATGCCGTATGGTTGAATTCAAAATTTTTTACCTATCTTTATTTTTTCTCTGCGTAACTTTGCGTCCTCAGCGGCTTTGCGTTAGTTTTTTCAATGCAGAGGTATAGTTGTTTTCTCGCAAATTGCTTTATAAACCGAATGCCCGAATTCCCACACTTCTTCTGAATAGCGCGCAAAGGAATGCATTTGCGAATGATGGCTAAAATATTCCTGTTTATTGACCTGCTGCCGGAAATACAGATAGTTGAGCATCATCAGCGTGTTGTAATAATCGAGCTTTTCTCTTTTCATTCGCATAAGGCATTGCCTGTCTTCGGAGATCAGCGGCAATTTCATTTTGATCGCTGTTTGAATCAGTTTTTCATCATTGGACTTATGATTCTGAGATGAATGAATCAATTTGACCGGGATTTCGGGAGTCCCTGCCTCGTTCAGAATTTCCGGCAGGCAATATAATATTAATGAGTCACATAATTTTTCCAGAAAGCCGGCTTTCCCGGCATAGATGATCGAGGAGGTATCGATGATCGCATTCTCCAACTGAGCGAACTGCGAGATTATTTTTCGGTATGGCTGCATTAATCTATGGATAAATTTTATGAGCTCTTTTATTGAGTATGGCTAATTTAATACGTTCAGATTTAAAAAGCAAGTCAAAAAAAGGCTCAAACGCAGCAAGCACTTGCTTAATTAAAAGAACCAGAACCGTGGGCCAGTGCGACCGATTTTGTGTCCGCTGTTCTTTGCAATTTTACAGGGAGCACATCTGCCACAGGGGTATTTCCCGCGTTTCGGTCGGTTACAAAACCAGATATGGGTCATCACATCATAAAAACCATATTCGATAGCCAAATTTTCCATATCTTTTTTAGTGAGATAAAACAACGGGAAACGGAAATATTGGAACAGGCTCAAATCTTTATTCATATTTTTTACATCGAGTCTGCAATCATGATCCTGCCCGATAATCGCTGGCTTCATTAAATCCTGTAAATTAGATTGCTCGCCATGCGTCCGCGAAATCAAGCCCAATTCCATGTCGTAGATTTGATGTTGGTCTGTGTACCGGGGAATCCACTCGTACTGTTTTCCCAGATGTACACTTTTTTTCAATCGTTTATAAGTATTTGTGATCGTTTCATTGGAAATGATATCAGAACGCAGAGATAACCGAGTTGTTTTCAGTAAAGAAGTTGTTTCCGGAAATCGCCCGATTAATTCTTTCTTAATGCGCCCCATTGCTCTGAATTCGTTTAAACTCGATTTTCGATGTGGGTCAATTATATAATGAGGCAGTACGGAATTTTTTTTAACAATAAGAAGATATGCCAGGCGAAAAGTCGAATCCCAACCACCGGTCCAGAAAAGATTAATGTGATGCTCCATATTAATTTCCCAATTAACTATTGTGATTACGAATTTTTGTTAGGAGTAATTTTTGAGATCAGGGGATTTTGAGAGAAAATAAAGGTTGCATCAAATTACCAGAAATATTTTGACACAACCTCAATAGTATTGTTATACATCTTTTATCGATTTTATAATTTTACCAACCAGGCCATACTTTTTCGCTTCTTGTGCATTCATCCAAAAATTACGATTCGTGTCTTTTTCGATTTTTTCAATAGGTTGTTTTGTTTGTTCTGATAAGATTATGTTTAAACGCTGCCGCATTCGTATCATTTCTTTGGCTTCAATACCGATATCCACGGCAGCTCCACCGATTCCACCACTTGGTTGATGTAACAAAAAGCGGGTATTGGGCAAGCAAAAACGATTTTTTAGAGTTGGTGCAGAGAAAATTAATGCACCGGCACTGGCGACCCAGCCTGTCCCAATGACTTTCACCGGCGCTTTGACGAAATTAATCATGTCGAAAATTGTGTCCGCCGATTCCACATGTCCGCCTTGAGAATTGATAATGATTTTTATTTCGTCATCTGATTTGCTGGCCAATACCAACAGCCGTTCTGTCACTGCTCGTGAAACTTTTTGATTAATCTCTCCGAAAATGGTAATAATTCTGGCTTCCATCAATTGTTTTGATAGTGATATTTGAGAGATCTCCTCCATATTTGGCATATTTTCGTTCATAGCATCCTTAAGCAATTTTATTCGGTAAGTGTTCATACGATTTTCATTTTGATAAAAATACGACATTTTATCTTAATTTGCAATAGTTTTATCAATAAAATAATATAAAAATACCGGAATGTCCTAAATTTTTTGAATATTAAAGTTTTTCAGATTTTTTGTATTTTTTGAATCCGATTGCTCAAGTACGTAAATTCGGTTGACGTCGTTAAATGAAATTAGACGATTATGTTCATTTAACCAATACTCCTGATGGCTAATACCGTTGTTGTTACGAATGTACCGTGTCAGGCGGTGGAATTCTTTGTAAAGTGAATCATTATTATTGCCAATTTTTGTAATTTGTTGGTTCGATTTCAAACGCGAGAATTTTTCAAATACAGTAAATGGATATTCGAAGACGGTTTGGCTTCGCTGAACAGCTTCCAGTAGACACCATTCGAGGCAAAAATGCCCTTGAATAGCGACATGAAAAACCCCGTTCCTGGTTTCTCTTTCAATCCGGCCATCTTTATAATTTGCTGTTTCTTGCAATCGTAAAATTTCTGTGTTACTTTTATTGTGTTTATAGGAACTGGTCCACTCCCATTGTATCGGAGTGGCAAAAGCGTCGGCTTTGCATAAAATGCTGGCCTTTAAAACATGAGCACTGTAAAAATGGCTTTCTTCCTCCAACTGAAGATGTTGTTTAACAGTTAGCTCAAATAAATTTTCACTCTTTAAGGTTTTTTTTATTGTTAAAATTCCACTCGCATCTTTTTCAGTGGGATGCTTTATCAAAGAATTATTTGGCCAAATACGATATCTGTTTTCCCACTCCCAAAACGGATTGAAGGTGTTTATTTGATTTTTTGAGAATACATTTTTCAAAACGAAATCAAATACAGGAGTATTGCTTATTTGTTTTACCATTATATTCACTCCACTATCCCTGATTTTAACGATTAAATTATTTTAACAACCTAATATAAAATAATTATTGAATTTTCCAAAAAGTTTATTTTATGTAACAATATTTTTTAGCCTGAAAAAGTCATGGCCACAGAGGCGCAGAGATATTATTTTCAAAATGTTACGCAAATAATAGCAGCTCGAATTTTTCTTAACTCAGTTTGAAAAGTAATATTCACACAAGTTGCTGTTTCTCTGTGACCTCTGTGCTTCTGTGCCATGTTTTGAGAATAAGGCAGGTTAGATGAACTGGTGAAATTTTTCCAATGTCAATCAGGTCTAAATGAAGCGTTTGGTAGTGAGGCGTCGTAAAAGTAGTAAATTGATTTCAGCGAATTTCAACGATGCTTATTTCAGTGTGAAGGTTTGGTTTTGTAGGCGTTTTCTCCATTTGTATAACCTTTAATGTTATATGTGGGGTCTGATGTAAGGCGCTTGCGCTAACTTATTACGTGATTGTCTTTATAGCCGATTGCTTGACAGAAGCGGATAACGTCCTGGTTGTTTTCTCTTGCCGGCAAGTTGATTTTAGGACATCCGTTTTTTCGAAGTGTCGCCTCGGCGAATTCTATCATCTGTTTACCAAATCCGCAGCGACGATGTTTTGGTGATACGGCAACAAAATTAATCCAGCCCCGATGTCCTTCATGGCCTGCCATGACCGTGGCGACTGGTTTATGCGCTATCAACCCGGCGAAAAATAAGTCCGGACTTGTTGTGTTCATTTTTCTGGCGATGTCGTGAGCCGGGTGATTCCAGGGTACTCGTGATCCGCATTCGTCCCATAATTGAATCACAATATCCCGGTCTTTAGAGTTATAGCGACGGATTTTTAATTTAAGGTTTTGCATTATACGCGATTTAATTTGATAGCTCATGAATACGTTGCTTTATTAATTCATGGCTCAATAAATAATCATAATAAGCAATAATATCGCTAAGATTATCTGAATCATAATGCAGTGCTTCATCAGGATATTTCACTCTCGCAAAATTCAACGCTTCGTTAATTGAGCGTCCTTTTTTTAATTGATTGATTACAACTGTGTCGTAAGATGCTTCGTCCCGGCTCCGTTCCTGTAAGTCTTTTTCAAATTCAGGCGATGTTTCGACGTAGAAACGGATTATTTCGCGTAAATTGATTTTATTGGAAAATCTCATGCAGCAGTTTTTAAATTTTAAACCGCTTCCGCAAGGACAGGGATCATTTTTTCTCATTCGTCTTCTTTTCATATTCAATTTCATCCGATTAATGATTCTGTTTCATCGAAATTAATTCGTGAAGTACCTTTTGTGAATAATGTTTATATTGTAATACACGCATTCGCTGGTTTCTTCTCAATGTCCAGATAATAAGATACTTTTGCACTTCATAAAGATGATAAAGTTTCATTCGTATATTAAATTCCAGAGATTCACGGGGGTGATATTCATAACCGGACCAAAATGCGGGATTATTAAAGCCACAGTAATCGAGGACGGCAAATTCAATTTCCGGATCTCCCCATAAAGCCCTATCCCAATCCACGATCCCGGTGATTGTGCCGCTTGGGTCAACGAGAATATTTTGTCCCCAAACATCCATGTGCAAAAGAGATGCCGGAACATCTCGTTCAAATAGATGACGAAAGATTTTAAATGCCTGTCGTGCGATTTTTGAATCTTCCGCATCATAAACACCACAGTCAACGATGTTATCAATCAATTTGTTCCACATTATTTCAAAAGCAGCACTCCAGCTTTCCTGCGGTTTCATACAATGATGTTCGCCAAGATATCCATATTCTGTGGCCTGGCATGTGTCGTGTAATTCACGCAAATAACGACCGGTTTGCCTCATAACATGATCTTTTTTAGCCGGACTTAAATATGATTCGGAAAGAGGGGCGCCGGGTAAAAATTCCATAATCAAAAAATTATGATTGATAATTTTCCTGGAATCGTCGTAAACATAAATTTCTGGGATTCGCAATGATGTTTTTTCTCGAATGATTTGATGAAGATGTGGCTCCTGTGCCATCATATTCTGCTCATAAAAAATGAAACCAGCATCATCCGGAGGAGCAATTCTCAGCACGACTTTAGCATTTTGAGTTAATCGGCCGCCCTTGTCCGCTTTAATTTCACAAAAATAAGATGTATTGAATTTACCTGTAGTAATTGGCTCTATTTGCTTAACAATAAAGCCATGATGATTTAAAATAGAGTTAATTTGGTAGTTGTTTTCCATCGTTAGTCTATAAATTAATTTATAGTATTAAACTCTAAAACCGTAAAGAAAGGCAACTCAATCCGCCATCGACTTTTCTAAATTCTGACATATCCAGAGTACGTGTTTTATAGCCAGCACGTTCGATTATTTGCTTTGTTTTTGGAAATCCACTAGCGATTAACACGACATCGTTCACCCAGATACAATTTGCTGCATATAATTCATCAGCTTCAATAGGCAAAATGTTAAAGTGACGAAAATCCGGGTGGTTTATGAATTCTCCTGCAGCGATCAGGTTATTATTTTCAAGATACGCAACTCCTGTTTTAAGATGCAACACATTTTTTAGTTCAACGCAGGAGCCAGTCATTCCATATTTTTTCAGAATTTGAATGAATTGATTCGCGCCATTCTGATTTGTGCGCCCGGAAAGGCCGATATAGAAATGATTGCCCACCATCATTACATCCCCGCCGTCTAATGTACCCGGAGATTGAATGTGCTCAATATTGGAATAATATTTTTTTATTATCCGTTCGATTGATGTAATTTCTCCTCTACGGCTGGGAGCGCCGGGATTTGTGATAACTGCGCAAAAAAGCGCGAGAATCGCGGTGTCCTCTACAAAGGTCGAATCAGGAAAGGTTTCATCTGCGTCAAGAACGGTGACCGTGAGCCCAAGGCTCATTAATGTTTGAACATATTCCTGATGTTGAAAAAGCGCTTTCTCGTAGACGGGATTCCCCAAATGTGCTGTCGTTAGGCCGTGAACTAAATTTTTGCATGGTCGTTGCGTGATTGCAAAGTTAAAGGTTGATTTTTTCATATTTAGTTGATTTAGCAAAATATCTGTATTATATGAACAAGCCGGTATTAAAATCACCGGCTTGAATGTAAGTTGCTTATAAATTTTCAGGCAAGATTATCCGATTTGCTGTTGACCCACGGATTTTGCCTTGAACAGAAGTGAGGTGATCAGTTCAATCAGCACTCCGTAAATTACGCCCATGATAAGTGTTCCAAGTGCGATAAAGAAATCACTGATCTCAGGCACCGCCATTGGGATGCTGCAGACGATTCCGAGAACAATGCCATGCATCCACCAGGACAGACGCAGAGCGCTGATACCAATAGTAAAACCAAGCAATGCACGGCTGATGACAATCATTACCTTTGTATTTGTGGTTAGTTCTTTGGAGCCTGGATTATTGCTGGCAAGGTACATGCAGAACAATCCGAATAAAAGACCCAGTATGGTTGCAATGACAACTCTTTTTGTTGTTAACATAGCTTCCCTCCTTTTTACATTTATTAAGTTAATAATCCTTATCGGATTTTTAATATAGGAAAAATGATTAAAAAATCAAAATATTTTTCAAAAATAGATATCTGAAAGCAGTCGAATTGTTATAATAACATGACTGGTCGCCCGGAAAGAATGTCTTGCAATTCAGGCGGATATTTGAAAAAACGATCACGAAATCCGTTAATAGCATCGATTGTTTTATTAGAAAGTAAATTCGCAACCTCGTCCATTGCTACACTGCTAATAAGGTATGGTAAAAAAGAAAAGAGCATATCTTTTCCATCACAATGGCAGGCAATTTGGTATTCGCGCAGTTCTTCTATCGGGGTATTTTTAACCAGACAGTTCGAGAGCCAATCTTTTAAGTGCAGCTCTTTTTGATGAAGCAGATTCATACGTCGCTCTACCCAATCGACGCTATTGTTAAAATAATTTTCAATCCTTTGTAATGATATTTCAGAAAATGATTTGCGCATCTCCTCGTAACAGTCCATGCAAATTGCATATTCAAATATTGTATCGACAGACTCAAATTTAGGATATCGTTTTATCGCTTTTTCAATTAAATATTGAACGCCATCTTCTAATAAATATTTATTACAATTAATGCAATGTGTGAACATATTTTTATTCGCATCAGAATAAAAAATTTCAGGTATTTCGATATGATGAAATTGATCTTTTGAAAATTTAAAATCCATTATATCTCCAGGTTAAAATCATTCGGATATAACTTTTTGATATTTCACTCCCGATTCCAATTTCCAGACCAACCCAAAATCCGATGGGCATGTACCGCAGTAAAAATCCTAAGTAAAATCTGCTGATGAACAGTAATCCGTGAATGAAAGTTGCTATAATGAAAAATATACTGATCAACGCCGCTAAAATCAGCGGGCGAATGAAAAGATTTTGTGGTAATTGGCCGTAAAAAAGTTAAGCCAATAACAAATAAAAAATAGATGATGATATTTATATAGATCACATCTCGTAATTGCTTTTCCCTGAATAGTGCAAGCGAGACAGAACCCGCGAAACCAAGTATTAGAAAATAGATAGGTGCGCGCTGGAAATCATTGAATTTGATGCCGAAAAATAGTGCAGCAATAACAAGGCACACAACCGTCCCCAGTATCGTTGTCCAGATAACTCGCTTGTTTTTCATTTTCTCTCCTGAAAAATCAAAAATTCAAAATCATATTTTTGAATTTTATTTCAACCTGCCTTTGCATGATAAATTTATTCTGATTGGCCTCAGAAAATTAAAATGAAGTGCAGGATGCGTGGCAGGAAATTCGGAATGTCCAGCGATTGTATTAATCTAACATACTTTCCTTAAAATGTCAATATAAAAATGTATTTATTTCTTTGATTGCTGCAAATTATTAATGAATATATGAATTAAAATTGAACTAACGATTTTTAGAATATTTTATTTTCCAACAATGAAAAATGTTGTAAAAATATCGAATATTTTGATTGATATTTTTAATATATGGCATTTCCGACGGAAACACATTATGTGATTACACAGAAATAAGATAAATAATTATAAAAAAAAAGAACCCATGAACAAAATTTAAAATAGTTCACGGGTTCTTACTGTGTATTTCTCACTCTATCATAAATGAAAGAGATTCATTAACGAATCGGAAAATTGCTAAAACTAATCACATACGAATTGAATTTTGTATTATCGAGCGGGTGGCCTTCAATCCCATCGATTTCACTGTAATGTTGTTCGACGTTTAAGTTCATGAATAATTTTAGTAAAAAATTATCTGTTGCCACAGGTTCTTTTAACGCAATCAATAATTTGAGAGGTTGCAGAAAATTGATACCGTATCCACGGGTTTTGTACATCACCTTTCCCTCGATGTCGTCATAGCGTCCCCTTCTTAAACTGAAAATATTGGCGAAATCGTATTGCCATCCTTTTTTGGTGATTGCTTTTTCATTTGCTTTGCCAAGCAGAATAGTATTCCAAAAGCTGATGTCTTTCAGCCCGTTGACATATTCCGATGGTTTGTTTGTATGAGTTTCGATAAGCAGATCATCGGCTTCTCTTGCCCAGCGAAATGAAAACAGATCGATCAGATTATTTTTAAAATTGAATTTCAAGCCGGTGTCGATATTCATTCCCACGGAGGTATTTCTGGGGATGGGATCTGCCTGACTTGCATCGATATAAGCGACTTTGTCTCCGATATTGGTTACACTGTAGTAAAGTCCGGGGACGAAGTACGGTTTCATTGCGAATAGATGTTCCGTATTGATCAACGCAAATCGTTCTGCCAGTTCGATAACCGGAATTTTGAGAATAAAACCGAGATCATAAGCATTTGTTTCTACTAATGCACCGGGAGCAAGGTTGGATTTAATATTCTTGTGATTGTAGCCAATACTCGCTCTCAAAATATAATCAACTGCGAATGACATACTAAGATCGCGCGATTCGTCCCAACTATCAAAATATCCTAATGGTTCCGGGCTGTCCTCTCCGGTAATAATCTGTTCCCCTATATCAAATCTTCTAAAATTGTAACCAATGCCATAAGAAACCGGAATTCCGATAACATCTTTCAGATTAATCCCTGCTGTAAAAGAATTACAATGAAAGTTCAGGTCTCCGGCGAAAGAGGGCAGCCATTCAATTTCGGGAGAATTAAACGACGACGCAAAGTAGTAATTCTGCGCCATTAAACCGACATTTGCCGGGTTGAAAAGTGTTGCCATGGGATCGTCGCCAAGTACGTTGCCATACGTTTGACCCATTGCATTTGCCTGCGGCGAGGGTGAAATTAACAAAAAAAGAAGAGTAGCTTCTGAGACAGCGAAAACCGAGCTTGAAAAAGTAATTAAAAATAAGAGACAGAAAATAAACCGACGGAATTTCTTCGCGGAAATATTCATCATTTTCTCCTTAAATTTAATTATTTATTTTTCTTTTTGAAGCTGATTTTATTTTCTTCGCCTTTGAGAATGCGCTTAATGTTGCTGCGATGGGTAAAAACGATGAGAACAGCGATAAATATGCTGAAATAGAGCAATACCGGAGAGACAGCAACATCAAAATAAGCAGACATGATGTACAAAACAATTGGAAGACATAATGCGGCAATTATGGACCCCACGGAAACCATGCGACCAATGAGAATAACGATGAAGAAGATTCCGAGACAAATTAACGCCGCTACCGGGTAAAGTGCGACGATCATTCCTGCGCCTGTTCCCACGCCTTTTCCTCCGCGGAAACCGGCAAAAAGAGTCCAGATGTGACCGAAAATAGCAGAGAGACCGGCAATGATTTGAACGACCTCTGGTTGCCAGCTAATGGGATCAATTCGAATCTGGGAAACGAACAGCGTTGCAACTGCGCCTTTTAATACATCAATCAGCATGACTGAGAGACCGAGTTTCCAACCCAATACCCTCATGGCGTTTGTTCCGCCGGCATTACCACTGCCATGTTCTCTGATATCGATCCCCCGAAAAACTTTGGAAAAAATAATACTCGTCGGGATTGAACCGACAAGATAGCTCAACAAAATAATCACGATTATTGAGATCACTGAATATCCCCTTTTTATTTATATCCTAACAAGGCGACTGCCGCGGCGCCCGGCCCTGCGTGTACACCAAGTACCGGTGCTGCTTCAACAATCGGAATGTCTTTCACGTTAAACATCTGTTTTAATTGTACTGCAAGCCATTCCGCTTGTTCCACAGCATCCGTGTGAGCCACCATGAATTTTACTTTTCGAAAAGATTTTGCTTTTTCTGCTACCAGATTTAGCGTTTTTTTCATTGCAGATTTATAACCAATTGCTTTACCGGCAGGTTTAACATAACCATCGCGGTCAAAGGTGATAATCGGTTTTAAATTCAGCATTTTCGCTACTAAATACTTTTGCCTGGTAACTCGCCCGCCTTTCATCAGATAATCGAGTGTTGGTAGCGGAACGTACAGATAAGCATTTTTGATCGCTAATTTGGTGCGACGGATGGTCTCTTCTAAATTGCATCCTTCACTTATAGCTTTAACAGTTTCCATGATAATAAGTCCGAGGGCGATGGAAACCGTTTTTCCGTCAAGGCAGATAATTTTGTTTTCTCCGAATGTCTCGGATGAGTTTACTGCTGACTGAAATGTACCACTGGCAACTGCTGGCAAATGAATTGACAACACATGTTTGCATTTTTTAATAATATTTTCATAGACTTCCTTATAAGAGCCTAACGCTGGCTGAGATGTTGACGGATGAAATTCTGATTCAATCAATTTTCGGTAAAATTCTGCCGTTGTGATATCCACTTTATCCCGGAATGTTTCTGGCCCAAACGACAATCTCGTGGGAATAATGTGAATATCGTGCTGTTTTACAATTAGTTGCGGTAGGTCACATGAGCTGTCTGTCACAATGCCAATTTCTTTTAGCGGGTAAAGATGGTCATGCTGATCAATCATATTATCGACTTTGCGTTTTTCAATAGTTCCGAATTGCTCTAATATGCTAAAAACAGTCTCTGGCTCATTGGTATGAATATGAATTCGAAATAAGTTATGAGTATTAGCAACAATTAAAGATTTTCCCATAGGTTTTAATAATGATTCCAGTTTCGCTCTGTCAGCGTTTTGGCTACTGAGAACACACTCAGTGCAATATTTAAAATCCAGATGTTGGTGGCCAATTTTAGGAGCAATGAAGTTTTCGACGTCAATCATTTTTTCTGAAATAACAATTTTTCCCTTATCAATAAAATGAGTAATTCCTTCCAAAAGATGAACAAAGCCCTGGGCTCCTGCATCGACAACTCCTGATTTCGCCAGGATTTTCAATTTTTGGGGCGTATCTGCAAGCGATTTACGTGCTGTTTCCAGTGACCTTTGTAAAATTTCGGCAAAGTCCGAATGTTTGTGACAAAGCTCTTCAACTTGTCGCGACCAATCTTTGATCACAGTTAAAATGGTTCCCTCTTGCGGCTCACTCATTGCTTTATAAGCAGAGATGCGGGCTTTTCGAACTGCCTCAGCAAAAGTATGCGTGGAAATTTTTAGTTTACCATCCAGTGACTCCGCAAATCCATTAAAAAATTGCGCTAAAATAACACCGGAATTTCCCTGCGCTCCCATGAGAGCTGATTTCGCCATTCTCAGGCTTACATGTTCGATTGAGCGGTTTGAACATGACGCCAGGTCCTCGGATATACAATTCATTGTGGACGCCATATTGATGCCGGTATCACCATCTGGTACCGGAAATACGTTTATTTTGTTTAAATGATCTTGCATTCTGTTAACGACTTTAGTGCCTGCGATAATTGCCTGTTTTAATCTTACACCATCAAGATAACGTATTTTCATAAGTTCACCTTTCGTTCAACAATTCTGTGGTTTTTTGTCTTACCAAATCACGTAACTGGCCGGTTGTTGAATGACAGTATTGTTCGTAAGGGATGACGTCTCCGATTTTCAACACAACAGTGCCCGGTCTGACTAACAGACTGGTTACTTTTTTAATTTCATAGGAACCGAGCATCGCTGTGGGAACGATTTCAGCTTGTGCCCGTGTCGCAAGATAAAAGGGACCTTTCATAAATGGCCGCAATTTCCCGTCCCGCGTACGATGTCCCTCTGGTAATATAATAATTGATACACCTTTTTCAAAGTGCTCTTTTGCTTTTTCCAGGCTTTTGAGCGCATTTTTCGGATTTGAATGACTGATTGGAATATTGCCATATTTTTTGATAATTGTTCCCCATATTGGCCAGTTAAAATGCCTGTCCAGTTCTACGCCACGAGTCAGATTGGGGATGTATCCAGTTAAAATAAAAACATCAAAAATGTTTACATGATTGCTGGTGAAGATATATGTTTTATTTGGATCGATTTTTTCAAGTCCCTTCACTTTCACCCGAATGAAGAATGTTTTCAGAAACAATCTGGAAATAAATTTGATAAATTTATCGCATTTATGCGGCTTGCAGATCATTGTTACGCTAATTACCAAAACAGCAAGCAGCAAAAAACCAATAATTCCCGGGATGTATATCAGAATCGAAACAAGATATTTCATTAGCCAAACATCCGAACTTTATTAGGTAATACTTTCACTTCAATTGGAGTTGAGCCAAAAACTTCGCCATCAGGTGTCAAAATCTGTGGTTTATCTGTTTTGGCGATAATATGCTTTGCCTTAAATACCTCTACTTCTTCCATTTCCACATGAGTTCCTTTAAAAATTTTGGGAAATGCATTTAATAATTTAGTTCGGGAGACCTTATTTAACAGAACCACATCCAGGAAGCCATCATCGATTTCAGCGCCCGGCGCCATAATCATATCGCCTCCGGTACAGGTAGAGTTACTAATTTCCACAAATGTATTTTCCCTGTGATATGTTTTACCATCAATCGTAATATCCAGATGCGTTGATGATAGAATGATGACTTCTTCCAATACTCCGAAAATATAGCTCAAATCGCCAAACATTTTATATTTGCGCGCACGGTGTGCAACGTTGGAAACAAATCCAAATCCTAAAATATTGATGAAATAATGTTCTCCGCCCTGGTAAGAGAAGAAACCTACATCCACAGGCTTTGTATTCCCTGATAATATTTTTTCAAGCGCATCTTCAGGCGTTTGGATTCCCATGTCCTTTATGAAAGAATTGCCGGTTCCCACTGGTATCTGTCCCAGGGGGACGGAGAAATTTTCATGTGTTTTAAATAATCCATTGATTAATTCAAAAAGAGTACCATCGCCGCCAACTCCGATTATTCCATCGTAACTTTCGACATCCACTGCGCACATAAGCTCTGTAATATGTCCCGGGTATTCCGATACAGTGACCACCGGTTCAATATCATACGATTTAAAAGATTGAGCAGCCTGTTCAGAAACTTTCAACCCTTTGCCTTTACCAGCAGCCGGATTTGTTACTAAAAGTAGTTTCATAACTCTCTGCCTGGATGTTAGTTAATGCAAATTTTTCAAAAATTTAATAAAGCAATATAAGAAAAATATTTACTATTTGCAAATTAAAAATATTTTTCTAAATTATTTGATGAATTATCAACAGGATAGACTTAAAAATGATCAAAATTGACGGTTCTCAAGGAGAAGGTGGGGGGCAAGTTTTACGAAGCAGCCTTACATTAGCCATTCTTACTGGCCAATCGTTTGAAATTTACAACATTCGGTTGAATCGAAAAAAGCCGGGTTTGCAACCGCAGCACTTAAAATGCGTTGAAGCAGCAACTGCTATAACTAAGGCTGACCAGAAAGGCGCCGCGATTGGTTCAACGCGATTGATTTTTTCGCCAGGTAAAGCCATTGCCGGAGATTATCAGGTTGATATTGGTACAGCAGGGTCGACATCACTTGTTTTACAAACGATTTTTTTACCATTGGCTTTTTCTGAAAGGGAATCAACAATTACGATTACAGGCGGGACACATGTACCGTGGAGCCCGGTATTTCATTATCTCGATTTACAATGGCTTCCAATCCTTCGGCGACTGGGTTTTAATATAAAAATTACACTCAAACAGGCGGGATTCTATCCAAGAGGGGGTGGTAGAATTATTGCACATATCAAACCCGCTTCCCGGCTTAAACCACTTGATTTGCTTGAACGGGGCAAATTAACGAAAATATGGGGAATTTCAGCAGCAGCGAATCTTGATGCGAGCATCATTGAACGTCAAAAAAATCAAATATTAAAACGGCTTTCCGGGAGGAATATTAAGTGCGATATCCAAAAAGAAGCCATGCCATCCAAATGGAAAAATACAATGGCATTGTTATATGCAGGATATGAAAATGGAGGCGGATGTTTCACAGCTCTTGGCGCGTTGGGAAAACGTGCGGAAAAAGTAGCAGATGAAGCTGTTGATGCATTGCTTGAATATCTGGATACATCTGCCTGTGTCGATAAATATCTGGCAGATCAATTACTATTGCCGCTTGTATTTATTAATGGAAAATCACACTATCGCACAGCGCAAATAACGCGTCATCTGCTTACCAATCGCGAGGTAATACAACAATTTACGAATGTAGGAATTCGCATCGAAGGGGCATTGGGTCAGGAAGGTGTTGTCCACATTGGTTCGTAATTCCCGGATTATTTTTATCATTCTGAAACAATAATTTTACCACCATAAGGTGGCAGGACCAGATTCCATTTGGTCATTTTAGTTTTTACCTCCGACAGTGTTTGAATATCAAATACTTTCCAGGTTATATTATTGTCAATTGGTTGCTGCAAGGAAACAGCGCTATCAAAATCTTTTAAATTAAGAACAACAATCGCTTTTTGCGCTCCCAGTGAACGGCTAAATGATAGAATATGTTCTGGTTTATCATTTTCGATAATATGTGTTTCACCATCAGTGAAGACCTTGTTTTCTTTGCGCAAAGATATTAGGGACCGATAGAATTTTTTTGTATCGTTGGCGCCTTTCACTTTCCAGTTGATCGGATTTTTATCAAACAATGTTAAATGTTTCGAGTCGCCGGTTTCCTGACCATTATAAAGCAACGGAATACCATCCAACGTAAACGTGATCGCTGAATAAGGTTTATAAGAATTGGCCCCGAATTTGTACGTGGCGCGTGCCTGGTCATGATTTTCGAGGAAACGGAGTCGTAATGCGTTTTGTGGAAATTCACGAATGCGCTGGTCAATTAAATTTGCGGCATCCGCTGCAGTCGCAGAGTCATTATAAACATCATACAATTTATAGTAGAGCAACCAGTCATAGGTTACATCAAAACTATTTAAATGCATTTCAGGATCTTCCCATTCTGCTAACATGAAAAAATCAGGATAGACCTTTTTTAGCTCCTGTCGCAGTTCAACCCAGAAATCTTCGGGAACCATGCCGGCGACGTCACAACGGTAACCATCAATTTTGAACTCTTTCGCCCAATACAGTGCAACACCCTTAATGTATTTTCTAAGTTCTTTATTTTCATAATTAAAATCAATGACATCTGACCATCCGGGAATTTCTCTGGAGAAATTTCCGTTATCATCCTGCTTAAACCAATTCGGATGGTTTTTTACTTCCACATGATCATTTGCAGCATGGTTCGCAACAAAATCCATGATGATGCGCATATCCAGTTCGTGGCATGTATTCACCAGTTCTTTAAAATCGTCTTTATTTCCATATTCGGGATTGATACGATAAAAGTCGCGAATTGCATACGGGCTGCCGAGAGGTCCTTTTCGTTTCAGATGACCGATGAGGTGTATAGGCATCAGCCAGATAATGTCGATACCGAACTCTTTAAGTTCCGGTAATTTTTTTGTCAGGGATTGTATCGTCCCGTCTTTGCTAAACGAGCGTATATAGACTTCGTACATTATTGCAGATCTCGCCCATGATGGAGAAGGCATGCTATTTAAATTTTCATACGATTTATCTCGCTGAATTATTCCAAATTTTTCAATCGATGTAATAGGCATTACAGTTCTCCTATGGTAAAATGTATTTGGATTGTATCATATTTCGATATGAATTAAAGACACAGGCATAAGAAAAATGATTTTCGCGCCCTCGTACTTTTGCTAATGCCTGATAGTAATCAATCGGTTGAATGTAATTTCCGTTTGACTGCTTGAAGTCTTCATAACACGTAACCATTTTGAACCAGGCATTCATATAATTACTCACATCTACATAAATTAATGGCTCAAAATCAATTTTGTCTTCGATATGCTCTGAAAAAAATAATCCGCTTCGACCATTGCTTTTTGTCTCGGAATTGAATTGATTAAAAGCCCCGGTGACCAGACGATGCGCCAGAATGTGATCTTGTACAAGACTCTTTTTCCAGTGCGTTATCACGCATATTGGTTGTATCTTTCGGAACAATTCAATAATGAGATTTACATTCTCCCGGTTGTAACAAAAATCTTCTTTCTCGATAATGTCTGAAATAACATTAGCGTTAATTGTTGCTGCTGCATCTTCTGCTTCTACTTTTAACTGATGGCAATAGAGCTTGTTTGCAAACTGTGAAGAAAATTTGGGAGAAGTTGTCAAATAAACAATAGTAACGCTATTCCCTTTTGCTCTGTGCGCTGCGAGTACCGCGCCACAACTAATTTCCATATCGCCCGGATGAGCGCCGATCGCTACAATGTGTTTTTTTTGCATCGTGATGTTTATCCTGGTGCTGGGTGCAATTCATAGAAGCGATGATGTATCTTAACGCAAATATAACATCTTTTTAATGGTCAGGTTATTACCTGCCAGGAGTTTATAAAGATAAACTCCTGTTGAAACAGTAAATCCTCTATCGTTTGTCCCATCCCATGTAATTGTATATGGATTGACTTGTTGATAGCCATCAACAAGGGTCCTGACTAATTGGCCGTTTATATTATAAATTTTTAACCGAACATCACTCGGTTCGGATAAGTCATAACGTATCGTTGTCTGATTGTTAAATGGATTGGGATAATTATCATATAAAACGAATGTTTCCGGTAAGCTCGGCGGCTCGTTCGGATTGATCGTTGTGTCGTACGCATGGAAAAAGAAATATTCATCCGGCGCTATATGCGGATGACGCTTGGAATCTCCTGATATATCTGTTGCTGAGAAATAAATATTAACTGGTGTCCCCTCGGTTTGTAATGGAATCCAGGCCTGATATTGATTCTCATTTCCTGCCGGAGTGAGCGGAAGCTGAACAAAATCTGCGTTGTCGCCGACAGCATAATGAACAAACAACGAGTCTGTGATGAGTTCGTGCTTTGAAAAAATATTAATTTTTATATTGTGCCCGGTTTCATCGGTTTCGACAGCAGGCGTCGAACTGAAAAACAATCCGTAATAAAAAATTGCTTCGTACGCGTTTACAATTCCCCAGCCAATCTGATTATTAGGATTAGAAGCATTTGTTGCAGTTTCGCGAAGCGCATCCCTGACTTCAAAGGGCGTTAAATAGGGATGAGCATTCAAAATCAACGCAGCAACTCCGGCAGTCAAGGGACTTGAAAATGACGTGCCGTAAGAGGAGTTGGCATAGTCCGGGTATTTTCCGAGCGTAACGTACCATACTTGCTGTCCCATGGCACAGACATCTGGTTTTGTGCGGCCATCATAAGTGGGGCCAAGTGAACTGAAAAACGAACGCTGACCACTACCGCTCACAGAACCAACGCTGATCACGTATTTGCCATCAGCCGGAGCGCCGATATATCTCCAGGTATCATTTCCTTCATTCCCGGCAGAAACGACGACAACAACTCCTTTGGAAACTGCAATATCAGCAGCAATTGTGGTGACCGCAGTTTCGCCATCCATGTTTTCATAAGTATACCAGTCAATATAACCCAGCGAGCTGTTCACAACATCTGTGCCCTGGCCCTCCATCCATTCAATGCCTTCCACCCAGTAATCTTCTTCAATAAAAGTTTCGGAACGGATATCCTCAGTTTTACCCAGAATATACTGAGCACCAAAAGCAGGTCCGATTAATTTGCCTTGCCGAAAACCACCAACAATGGACAATACTTTTGTTCCATGATCAGTCTGGTTACTCCAGTCGCCATCTTCATCTTCGTTCTGCGTGACATCATCTTTATTAATAAAATCGTATTCATCAAAGACCTGCAATTCGGCAAAGGCTTCGTGTTCCTGGTATTCATAACCGGTATCCAGCAGTCCGACCAGCACACCTTCTCCATTAATTCCCAGTTGATGAACCTCGGGCACGCGTATGAGCTCATTTTGCGTGAACGAATTTCCGTAATCGAGTATATAGGCGTACTGCGATTTTTGAATTTTAGGGATCAGAGATTTATCATCATCATGTAAAATTCGCCGTTTATATTGAGCCACGGGTTGAAATTTTTTAACGAAAGACAATGATTTAATGTGATCGATTTGTTCCGGCGTAAGATACGCGCTAATTGCATTTAGCCAGCGTGATTTGGAAACGGGCTTGATTCCGATCTTTTGTAGTTCATCAAGATACGGCTGGTGGAGTGGATAATCCGTTTGATCGATTAATTGATTTGGCTTCAACATTTTTGCCCGTCGTTTAAGTGCACGTGGTGAAATATGCTGCTTTATGAGCGCGGATTTTTTTGATAAGGATTGTGCAGTTAATCCTTTATCTTTAAAAAATATCCAGCATTTTAAAGGTTGCTGCTGTGCAAATGATTCGCAGGAGGCGAATAAAATAATAAATAAAGCGATCCATTTTCGAGACATCAAAAACTCCTAACAAAGTAATCGTGCACAATTTACGATTAAACCCGGCTCATTATGGTAACCCCGATCGAAATATTTCAAACCGGGGTTCATCTGTTCTAAATCAAAGAAAATTTATTTTTCAACAACTCTTACTTCAGTCATCACCACATTTTCTTTGGGGCGATTACGACCATCTCTGGGAACAGCGACAATTTTATCGACAACGTCCATTCCTTTTGTCACTTTACCGAAAATTGTATATTGACCATCGAGATGGCGGATATTTTTTACACAGATAAAAAACTGAGTGCCGGCGCTGTTAATGTCATGCAGGCTGCGGGCCGTGGATATAATGCCGCGATCATGGTGCAAGTCGCTAAATTCGGCATCCACGCTATAGCCGGCGTCGCCGGTACCATCGTTTTTTGGTTCGCCGTCACGGCTGCGAATATCACCACCCTGGATGACAAACCCAGGTATAACACGGTGAAATGTGACGCCATCATAAAAACCGGCATTCGCTAGCTTTTTGAAATTTGCACAGTGATTGGGCGCTATGTCCTGGAAAAAATCGAATTCGATTGTTCCCATTGTTGTTTTAATGACAGCTTTTTCATTTTCTGTGACAGGGACATCCGGTAACGCCTGAACTTTTTTTATAATCGCATCAATATCGTTTTCTGTAAGAGTTTTGAACTCTTTTTTGCTCTCACAACCAATAGCGATAATTATTATAAGGATCAAAGAAAAAATCCTGAGACCTCGCATATAGCAATCCTCCCTGAATAGTGGTTATATGTATTTATTATTATAGTAACTATTCTTAAAAAAGTCAAGTAAAAAGGTTTATATTTATATTGCATTTTAGGCGCGAAATTAGTAATATTCAGGCTATGAGCAAAGATACAACTATATATGCGCAAATTGCATTGCCAATACCTGTTGACCAGACATTCACCTATCGAGTACCACACGAGATATGTGAAGCTTTAAACATTGGAGTGCGCGTTCTGGTTCCGTTTGGTCCCCGCCGCCTAACCGGTTATGTAATTTCTTTGAGCAATACAACGAATGTTCCTGGCATAAAATCCATTCTGGATATACTTGATCAAGAACCGATCATTTCCGAAGAGTTGTTACGACTTGCGCACTGGATTTCGGAATATTATATTTGTCCTCTGGGTGAAGTGATTCGGGCGATGGTACCTGCCGGATCTAATTTGGAATCAAAAATTGTCATAACTCTGAAAATGGGACAGAATCAAGCAAGCGAGTATTATTCTTACATGCAACGCGGGCAGCAAAAACGGATATTAGAAATATTGATTGAGAAAAATCAGGTTACAATGCAGCAAATTCGTACAAAACAAGGCGTCAAAAATCCGGGGTTTGCAATAACGCAGTTGGAGAAAATAGGACTTGTCCGACGTGATGTTGTACTTTCTTCGTTAAAGGCAAAACCCAAAAAAGAAAAATGGGTGAGAATATCGAAAAAGCTCGTTGATAAAAATGATTTTGAAAATATGTTGGCTGAACTGACAACAAAAGCGCCAAAACAAAAAACCTGTCTGAAATTTATTCGTGCCCGGAATGAGGTCAGTCAAAAATCTGTTTTGAAAAGCATTGGCACCGGCCAATCTACTATAAAAGCGTTAATTGATAAGGGTCTGATTGAACAGTTTGAAAAAGAGGTTGTTCGCGAGTATTATTCTTCTGTGAATAATGTTCCGTTGAAAACGATTCAATTGAATGAGGATCAGAATAAAGCAATTGAGGTTATTGAACAATCCATTCAACACGAGCTGTTTGCACCTTTTTTATTATATGGGGTTACAGGCAGCGGTAAAACCCAGGTATATATCGAGGCAATCCGGCGAACCCTGGCAAAAGGGAAAACAGCGATTGTACTGGTTCCGGAAATATCACTGACCCCACAAACCGTAAGCCGCTTTACGGCAAATTTTCCCGGCACCGTGGCTGTTTTGCACAGTCGAATGTCGACTGGCGAACGATATGATTCCTGGCGTAAAATAAAACAAGGCGAGTTAAAAATTGCCATCGGGCCGCGCTCTGCGATTTTTGCCCCACTTCTAAATATCGGGCTTATTGTTGTTGATGAAGAACACGAAGCCAGTTACAAACAAACAGACACAATGCCCTATTACAACGCCCGTGATGTTGCCATGGTGCGCAGTAAGCTAAATGAAGCCGTCGTTGTGCTCGGTTCTGCGACTCCCTCTATCGAATCTTTTTATAATGCAAAAATTGGTAAATATCATTTGTTGGAGCTACCAAACCGGGTTGATAATATCCCGATGCCAAAGGTCAGAATTTTTGACATGTCTAAAATTAGCAGACGAATTCCGCGGGATAAAGCTGCGATACTGGCAAGACCATTTGAAGATAAAATCAGGGAGAAATTGGAAGCCGGGCAGCAGATTATTCTTCTGCAGAATCGTCGCGGGTTTTCTTCCTATATTCAATGTAAAGATTGTTCATATATCGAGAAATGTGTAAATTGCAATATAACGTTAACGTACCATAAAACATCGCATCGGTTGCGATGTCATTACTGCAATTACATCAAACGGGCTCCGGAAGTCTGTCCCAAATGTGGCGGCCATGATATCATATTTCAGGGGGTTGGTACTCAGCGAGTGGAGTCAGAGCTTCGCGAACGGTTCCCGGGCGCCCGGATTGTGAGAATGGATATGGATACCACCGCTCAGAAAAGGTCTCATGATCGCATTTTACAAGATTTTGAGCAAAAGAAGTATGACATCTTGCTGGGGACGCAAATGATTGCCAAAGGGCATGATTTCCCGGGGGTTACCTTTGTGGGAGTGGTTTCTTCGGATACTGCGTTGATGCTCCCTGATTTTCGCGCATCCGAGAGGACGTTCCAATTATTAACACAAGTTGCCGGACGAGCCGGGCGTAAGGAATTTCAAGGTGAGGTTATTATTCAAACATATTCACCGGAAAATTACGGAATCGTATGTTCTCGAACCCATGATTTTAAAAAATTTTTTTCTATTGAAATTCATTATCGGCGGGAGTTAAAGTATCCGCCATTTTCCCGCTTGATTCAGGTGTTGGTTCGGGGAGAAGATGAGAATAATGTCATTCAGGCAATTCATACAATCCGATCTCGATTTGCTGCCGAAAGTTCTATATATGAATTATTAGGCCCTGTTCCGGCTCCGATTTCAAAAATTCATAATTTATATCGCTGGCATTTTATATTAAAGGTCGATAAAAAGCAGGATCCCTCAAACAAAATCGTCAATCAAATGTTTCGCGATAATCTGGGAAAGATGAGAAAATCTCTGGAAAAAGACGGGCTTAAAATTAGCGTAAACGTTGACTCGTTATCTTTATTATAAAAATTACTTTAATGAAAAAAATAAAATTTCTCTTGCAAAACAAAAGACAAAACTATATATTATAAAAAATGTATTAACTCGGAGTTGCAATAGTTTTATGCAGTTAATACAGAAAAAGATTGTATTAAGGATTTATCTCCTGGAGAGTTGATTTGCGTTATGCGATTATATCGGATATTCACAGTAATCTGGAAGCGCTAACAGCCGTAAATAATGACATCAAAAAACAAGCAGTGGAAGAAATACTTTGTCTGGGAGATATTGTCGGCTACGGTCCCAATCCGAATGAATGCATTGAGATAGTCCGTTCAGAGTGTTCTGTTGTTATTACCGGTAATCATGATTATGCCTGTCTTGAGCGCTCGGAGATTGAGCATTTTAATGTGTTTGCGAGTCAATCAATTTTCTGGACAATTGAGGTTTTATCTGATTCAGCAATTATATATTTAGCGCAATTGCCGTTTCAAAAAAAAGTTGCGAATTTTAATCTTGTTCACGCAAGTCCGGATAGTCCTCCGGTTTGGAATTATATTTTAACGTTAGATCAGGCGATCTATAATTTTTCATATTTTGATGAGCAAGTTTGTTTTATCGGACATACTCATAAACCTACGATTTATGTAGAAACAGATGGAAATGATTATTCTCGAGAACGAAAGAAGCATATTAAAATTAACGGGAACGAACGTTATCTAATAAATGTCGGAAGCGTGGGACAACCGCGCGATACTGACGCAGCGGCTTGTTATGCGATTTTTGATACAGACGAAATGGAATATGAACTCAGGCGGGTTAATTACGATTTTCGTAAAACTCAGAAAAAAATGGTGGAATCGAATTTACCAAATTTTTTAATAGAAAGATTGGCAAGTGGTAGATAATTTTAAAACAAAGGGAGACCAATGCAAATGAATACGAACAAAGGAGGAAACGGTCAGCCAATCGTTTTATCAGGAGAAATGTATAAAGCGATTGCAGATGTGTTGGCTGATTTATCCTCTAAGACACGGGCAAAAACAATTATTTTTGCTGATATGAATGGTCATCCGATTACGCAGCGTGGCCAGACAACTGAGATTAATATCCCCAATATGGCTGCTTTGGCTGCTGGTGGTTTTGCAGCAACTTCTGAAATGGCTAAAATGGTAGGAGAAAAGAAACGGTTTAAGTACATCTTCCATGAAGGGGAAAAAACAAATATCTACCTTTTAAATGTTGGAGAAGGTTTTCTGCTTGTCGTCATTTTCGACGCGGATATTGCCCTGGGTATGATTCGTATTTTTACAAAACGGGCAATTGATACATTGAGCGAGCTATTGGCGAATGCGAAAGAAGAAGAACAAAAAGCTTCTAAATTTCTCGATGTGGAATTTAGCAATTACTTAAACCAGGAGCTGGATAAAGCATTCAATTTTAACGATAGTTAAAACTCATGTATATTAATTGGGCTGAACAAGAGATAAACTTGAAAATAGTTTACTATGGGCCGGGTCTTAGTGGTAAAACGACTAATTTAATGCATATTTACAATAAACTCGATTCTTCGATGAGGACTGAGTTAGTATCCTTAAGTACAAAAGAGGATCGAACTCTTTTTTTCGATTTTATGCAATTAGAGATCGGGGAGATTAAAGGAAAGAAACCAAAATTTAATCTGTATACTGTTCCGGGTCAGGTTTATTATTCAAATAGCAGAAGAATTATTTTAAATGGCGCTGATGGCATTGTTTTTGTCGCGGATTCTCAAAAAGAACGAAACGATGAAAATCTGGATACCCTGCTGGATTTGGAAAATAATTTAATCGATAAAGGCGAGAGTCTTCAAAAATTTCCCTGGGTGTTACAATATAATAAGAGAGATCTGCCCAATCGTGAATCAATTCAAGTACTCCAAAAAAAGTTGAACTTTTGGGGTGTTCCACATTTTGAAAGTGTCGCTCACAAAGGCATTGCCGTGTTTCCGACACTTAAAGAGATTATTAAACGTGTCATTACACATATCCAATCGATTTAGTGTATAATAATATAAGGAAAATCATGAAAAAATCACCACAAGAACTGATCGAAAAATTCATGAAAGATGTAATCGGACAGGGAAATTATGAAATGGCATACCTTTTTTCCGAAGAAGGACTTCCGATGGCTGAAGTTAAGGGAGAAGGATTAATTCCCGAAGATCGATTAATTGAAATTTCAATGTTGATTCAGGAAATGTTAAAAATGGCTGACGTAATGGGCGGAATTGATCAGTTGAATGAAGTTATTATTGAAGGCCATAATAGACGGAAAATTATTTTTCGCTTTTTTAGGGGGTTTGAACAATCACTCATTTTGGCGCTGGTCGTATCGCCAAGGAAAACTTATCGCGGGTTAACGAATCAACTTGTTCGCCTTGTGCAAAAAATATCAGAATAAATATGATTTGAACAAACAAATTTTACCGCATCTTATTTATTTTAAGTATGCGGTTTTTTATTAGATGATAGGATCCAATGAAAGAAATCACCAATCCAATCCCTGCCTCAAAAATAACAATTTCCTGGATTATCTATGATTTTGCCAACACCATCTATTCGATGAACGTCGTTACAATGTATTTCTCCACCTGGATAATTGTTGATCTCAATTACAGCGATAGTTTTGTCAGTTATGCAAATTCAATTTCCATGATTTTTGTGGCGCTAACCATGCCAATTCTTGGTGAAATTTCGGATCGTTACCGTCGAAAAATGCCGTTCCTAATCATCTATACAATGATCTGCATTTTTGCGACTGCAGGAATTGGTATATGCGGTCAGGTCATCGGTGATGAGTATTTAAAAATTTTATGTGCGATTATATTTTTTGTAGTGGCAAATTATGCATACCAGGGAGGACTCGTTTTTTATAACGCTCTTCTCCCATACATAACATCAGAACGAAGCGTGGGACGTGTTTCGGGATACGGTGTCGCAGTTGGATACATGGGATCTATTCTTGGATTGATTTTCGTGCTTCCGTTTGTAGAAGGTAATATTTATGGCCTGCAAATTCCATTTATTCACGGCGGCGGAAGTGTTGCCTCGTTTGTACCGACTGCCGCGTTGTTTTTTGTGTTTGCATTACCTATCTTTATCTTTGTGAAAGATCCCCCGGCAAAATTAAAACTGAGACAAATGAAGCTGAATATCACGCAATCTTTCAAAAAGGTGCTGGAAAGTTTAACAAATACCCGCAAATATCCGGGAGTAACCCGATTTTTAATCGCAAAATATTTTTATGAAGATGCCATCCAGACGATCATTATATTTATGGCTGTTTATGCCCAGAAAGTGATGGGATTTTCCAAGCCCGAAACCACTACCTTTTTTATCGCTGTTATTCCCTCAGCCATTGTGGGGTCTGCTTTGTTCGGGATAATTACCGACCACATTGGCCCCAAAAAAACACTGATGATTGTTCTTTGGGGCTGGATCATTAACCTCATATTGCTTATCGTTACAATGGAAACATGGATATTCTGGGTTATTGGCTGCATCACCGGAATTTTTCTCGGCTCCACGTGGACATCAGCCAGACCTCTGATGATTTCGCTTGTGCCCAAAGAAATGTTGGGCGAATTTTTTGGATTATATTCTTTTTCCGGCAAACTCGCTGCTATTGCCGGCCCGTTAGTCTGGGCATTCGTGGTGGAGATTTTTGAATCTTACGGCATTGTGTTCAAATATAAAGCAGCGGTGGGAAGTCTGGTTGTGTTTATTGTCATCGGCTTGATTATTCTTCGCAAGGTGCCGGATTTTAAGAAGCATGAATAAATCAGAAATTATTTTGAAAAAAATCCTCGTTATTGACGCCTGTCACTTTTTCTAACCGAATATTTTATTACCTTACATACAGCAACAACAAAGACGCATTGAGCGTTTTTGTATCACTGGTATACAGCAATAAGGGTTATAAGACAAATTGAAACATTTCTTTGAAAGTATACTAATTTAATAAAAATTAACAATTAATAATAGCATTGATGTGTGTCCTGGTCTTGGCATGTTAATTGCATCTATGGAAAATGAAACCAATTAGAATCAGGAGGTTCCAATGAAAAATTTATTGTCGATAGCAGTCAAAATAATGGTAATTGTAATGGTTATTGCCATTTGCAATACCATGACTCACGCTGCGGCAAAAAATGATTTGGTAAATCGATTTGCCGAAATTCTGAAATTTAAAGCAGATTATTTTGAGACACAAAGAAACAATTCTGATACAAAAATAACTTCTTTATTTGTTCGTTCGACAGAAAAAAATTCAATAGATTTGACGATGTTAATTGCTTATAATAGAAATATTACCAGCGCAGCACGATCCCTGACAAACGGAAAAGTGACGCCATTAATTTTCTCAGTATCAACTATGCCGTTTGTTGAGACAAATTTTCAACCATCAGATTTCAGTTTTGAACAGGATGGTTATCGCTGGTCACCACAAAATAATGATAACGCATTTGACATGTTTCCGCTCGGTGAAAACGCTTCCTTTGGCGGAAATTTAACGGAAAATGATATTCAACAGGGCGTTATTTTACTGCCCGGCACATTTGATGTGAATAATCCGATTAAGATCACGTATAAAAACTTTAAAAAAGTATGTTTGCTTAGATAATCATAATTTATCGGAATAACTATTTGCGGGCATCCGGTCCTGTTAAACAAAAACAGGATCGGATGCCTTTTTTATTGGATTGAGATAGAAAAGAAATCTAATACATTTATTAATAATTAGTTTAGTTAAATATGTTTTAATCAACTAAATAGTAATGTAATCGCTTGCTAGTAAAATATTATGACAAATATTATATATTTCACTTGACTTTATGATATATAATTAGTAATATACTTACTATACAAAATAAAAAATGGTGGTCATAATTTAAAAATCAACTCAATTCCATAAATTATTATACTTACAATTGTGTAAACCAAACCAACGTTTTATATAACTATTTGTTTGTGAACAAATAAAATACATTTTCCGGGACGAACACACTCCTCGCAATTTCAACCATTTTTACATTAGAAATAACATCACTAAATTTTTTAAAATATTCTTCATTATGAATCCTTAATAAAGAAAGAACGATTAATGAAGAGGTTTCTTAAAATTTGTGTTTTCCTGTTGCTGCTAAGTTCCCTTTCTGGAAATGTTGGCTATATAGTGTCTGAACGAAAACGTTCAATTAATTATAAAATAATTAGTTAATCTA
>CAZCJL010000012.1:0-88893 GCA_964498785.1 uncultured Cytophagia bacterium
TTAAAGAGAATCCGAAAGCTTTGATGCACACCATCAATTATTGAATGGATACCAAAAAATCGATCTAAGTTCAATAAAAAAATATCCGTTAGAAATTGAGATGAACTTGGGTTAATGATTTTCAAAATCCGTATTCAACCTGTGTTGATCCGTGGCACATAATAATTGTTTCGAACTCTGGCTAATTACAAACACTCATCGCTTGTTGCACGACATCGTCTCCGAATCGCTTTCGTATCGAATCCACTGCCTGCGACAGCCGCTGTGTTTTTGCATCTTTGGGCGTCGAAAACAGGGGTAACTGTATACTCGCTGGCACCAGTTGGAAAAAACGAAGCTGCAGCTTCCGTACCCGTGTGCGTCGTGTCAATATTTTTTGGAATAACGCATCGACTACCGGGAACAGTAAGTGATCCATATTCGTGGCTGCCGGCAATTTTCGCTGTCCATAAGCCACCCGATAATCGGAATAATCGATCTCCAGTGTAAATTTTCGGGTCATACGTTGGTCGCGGCGCAACTTTAGCGAGCCTCGTTCCACCAGCGTTCGCAGCACACCGCGCACTATTTCAATATCGTTGGTATCTTCGCTGAGTATCTGTTCCTGCAAAATATTCGGACTCTGGTGCGGTGGCTGCACCGGCGTATTATCAATCCCGTGCGACGCCTGATACAGCCGGGAGCCTGTTTTGCCAAATACGGCGGTCAAATGGGATAGCGACAACTGCGCGATTTCCTGAATAATTCGAATATTGAAATCCAGTAATTGCTGTTTTACTTTTGTATTAATTATGGGCAGATGCTGTACCGCAAACGGCGCAATGAATCTTTCCTCGGAACCGGATACGACATCCTGCAAGCTTACCGGCTTAATCACTGCCGACGCAATTTTACTGACCAGCTTGTTGCTGGCAACGCCCAGTGTGGAATCCAGCCGCAGCCGGTTCCGGATATCCCTCTGGATTTTCGCCGCGGCATCTTTGGTTGCTCCAAACAGTCGGGTGGTGCCAGTCATGTCCAGGAATGCGTGGCCATATCCTTTCGGTTCGATTATTGGCGAAAAGTCTGTCATAATTTTGAGAATTGCATGCATTGCCCGGCTGTAAATCGCGTAATCCGGTGGAACGATGATCAAATTGCGGCACATTTTGTGAGCTGATTGCAACGGCATGCCGCGGTTGATCCCCATCTCCCGTGCCTCATATGATGTGGCATATACCAGTGATCGCGGCATGTTCTGATAGCCGATAATTACCGGCCGTTTGCGTAGCCCGGAATTTCGCAGGCGCTCAATTGAGACGGCAAACGTGCTGATGTCCACATGTATGATTTGGCGATCCATGAGTTGTCTCTCCGTTAAGGGTAAAACTCTGTTCCTGGGTGCATATCAAACCCCTCTCGACATGGAGCTGTATCAAAAGTCCGATTTTCTCATGTGATGTCATTCCGGGCTTGTCCCGGAATCTCCTAATTATTAAAAAGTGAGGGGATTCCTGCATTCGCAGGAATGACACCCCAAAATGATTTTTGATACAGCCCCGTCCTGTTTACTGCACCCGTTCCCGAATCAATGCCAGTACCTTGCCCTGAATTGACCAGTCTTCCTGGGGATAAATATCCGCATATTGTGGATTTTCTGCCTTCAAATAGCTTTGCAAACCAGTGGTGACCAGCCGTTTTACAGTGACTTCGTTGCCTACAAGCGCGACAACGATATCGTTATTTTGCGCCTGATTTGTAGACTGTACAATCACGTAATCACCGTCCAGGATTCCGGCGCGGATCATGCTGTATCCTTGTACCCGCAGCATAAAACAGGCCTGACTCGTTCGCACAAGATAGCGCGGTACAGCCATGTGGCGGTCGATATTTTCTTCCGTCAAAATCGGTGTACCTGCTGTGACAGTCCCAATCAACGGCAGCATCAGATCGTCTTCTGTGGATAGATATTTCCCCACTGATACCGGTTCTTTATTGGGGCCGCGCAAAATTTGAATATCCCGCGCTTTGTTACTTCGTTTGATAAATCCCTTCTTTGCCAACGCCTCGAGATGGCGTACCACCGCAAATTTGGAGGCAAAGCCAAACTCCTCTTTGAGTTCATCCAGAGTGGGCGGCACTCCGGTTTCATGAATCCGATCAATAATGCTGTTTAAAATCTCTCGTTGCTTATCGGTTAACTCGTTCATGATTATCTCCTTCAAAGAAAAAATGTCAACGTAAACATAAGTACACTATATTGTAAAAAATATTTCTTGAAAAGTCAAGCAAAAAATTAAAAATTTATTAACTGACATTAGTGTATTAAAATTAATATATTATTGGTGTGGATAAAGTCGTGGATAACTGGTGTGAACGAAACGGAAATGCTGTAAAATTAAGTAGTTTTGCGTGTGGATAAATAGTGTATAAATGTATATGATGTGAATATAAAAACACAGAGATCAGTTTCAAAATCGATGGAACTGGCAGTTAGTCGGAGGAATTTTTCCGTGAATTAATAAATTTCAAACTTGCACAGTCGTCCGTCCAGCCCGCCGTTTTTTAAGGGCTGCTTGAATGATGTTCGTAGTCCAATGGCAGGAATCAATGAGCGATCTCCGAAATATACATAAGCAACACATCCGGTACATCGTTGTTTCAGAAAATCGCCAAAGGCTTCAAGTAGTCGTTTTACCTTGGCTTTATCCCCCATTCTAATTCCATAAGGCGGATTGCAAACAATAACGGTGTTTTTCAGTTTTTCAATTTTTTGAAAATCGAGCACATTAATTTTAACATTGTGTGCCCCTGGCAGTTGGCGTATATTTTTGAAAGTGGCGCGAACCGCGTTATAAGAGATGTCACTTCCGGAAATAATGTCCGGCGGCAGCTCGCTCATTTTCGAGTTTTCCGCGTCTTTAATTGAATTCCATGTTGCTGCATCAAATTCCGGCAGCCGTTCAAATCCAAATTGTGGGCGCCGGTAGCCGGCCGGTAGCTGGCAGTAGCTCATCAGGGCTTCGGCGAGCAGAGTTCCGGAGCCACACATTGGGTCAAAAAGTGGTACTGTTCCGTCCCAGCCAGACCAGCGAATTATCGCTGCAGCAACGGTTTCCTGCATTGGCGCTTCAACGGTTTCGACGCGATATCCTCGTCGGTGCAGGGAGCCTCCGGAGGTGTCCAGACTAATTGTCGCGAAGTTGTCAACAATATGCAGATTGATCCATACATCCGGATCCTGTTTGTCAACATTCGGGCGCTTGTTAAATTGCTCGTTAAAATAGTCGGCAATAGCGTCTTTCACGCACAGAGCAGCGTATTGCGAGTGCGTTATTTTACTGTTCGCAACATTCGCAAAAATGGCAAAACTGTCATCAGGCGAAAATAACTGATCCCATTGCACCTCTTTTGCTTTGCGGTACAAATACTTTGTATTATGACAAGTAAATTTTATCAATGGAGCTAAAATGCGTGATACAAACCGGGCTTGATAATTGATTCGAAACAGACCGGCGACGTCCGATTCAAAATACACGCCCCGAAAAGCCTGCCGGACGTCCTTTGCGCCCAACTGCTGCAATTCTCCTATTGCCGGTTCCTGGATCGTCTCTGAAGTCTGTGCAAAATAGCGATGTGATTGTTGATATTCAAACATCTGAATTACCAAAATATGTGGATAATCGAAAAATTAAAATTGTTTGCAATGTACCAATTATCATTATCAAAATCAAGTAAAATTCTCCCTTTCTGAGTTATGCTCAAAAAGTTATTCAATGAAGGAGGATTTGATGTAGCGCATGGCCGGAATGAACTGAATTATTCAAATAAAAACAATGCATAAAGTGCTTGCATTTTATGCATTAATTTTTTACTTTCATTGTTCAGGTATAAATTGAACGGGTTATACAGTTTAAGCGAATTTTCAAAAATCCTACCATCAAGCAAGAGTCGTCCGACTCCTTGTGGAATTATAACTATTTGAGAATCGCACATTTTTCGCAGGAGGGAATTATGTTAAAATTGCCGTATATATTTTTTTTCAGCATTCTTCTGACAATGCCATTGATGGCCGGTGAGGAGTTCTTCAATACAGACAGACTACCACTCGGGAATCCGAATACAAAATATGATTTTTGTGATGTAAAGTTAAACAAAATAGTCGATACCAACGCGGATGTTGATATTTCCGAGCAACAGTTGATCGAAAATCTGAAGCAATTTCGAATCGTTTTGGTCGGAGAAACTCATACAAACGAAAATCATCATGAGGTTCAATTAAAAGTTATTCAGGGATTGGTTGACGCCGGCCAACAGGTTTCTCTGGCGCTGGAAATGTTCAATCCTGCTCAAAACGCGGCGCTTGATGATTTTGTGACCGGAAAAATCAATGAACAGGAATTTTGGGATGCATCGGATTATTTCAATGTGTGGGGACATAATTACCGTTATTACAAACCAATTTTCGATTTCGCCCGGGAAAAGCAAATTAAGATGTATGGCGTAAATGTCGCCCATGACTATCCGTCGAAAATCGGGCGGGAGGGGACAAAGTCACTGACAGCAGAGGACCTGGAAAAGCTCCCTGAAATCGATACCACAGATGTGGAGCATCGGTTTTATTTTAAAGCCGCAATGGAAGGCATCGATGCAACCGCGCCGCAGCGATTCAATAATTTGTATGCGGCACAATGCCTGTGGGATGCAGCCATGGGAGATGGCGCAATTGAAGTTGCACAAAGACATCCCGAAGCGATCGTCGTCGTTCTGGCCGGCAGCGGCCATGTGGCGTATAATTTGAGTATCAGCAGAATTATACGCAAGCGAAGTGATTTCCCGGTCGCTTCTCTGATCGCTGTGGACGTTCCGGATACAGTTGAAGAATCTGTTATGATGCAGGTGAAGAAAAGTCTTGACAAAGAAAAAGCAATGGAAAAACCGGAGACAACGGAGAATAAAACAGATGACGACAAAAAAATGGTCACAATGCCGCATGCTCACGGAATGCATGGAATGATGATGGATGCGACGCCGCATCAAATAGTCGTCCGTAGTTTGGCGGATTATTTGTGGGGTGTGCCGGAAATCACCGAGGAAAAATATCCCTCATTCGGAATGAGTATCAGGGAAAAAGAAGATGCTGGTTTTGAGATAAAAATGGTCATTCCGGAAACACTTGCCGATGAGCACGGCTTTAAGCGCGGAGATATTATTTTAAGCATCGATGGGCAGGAATTTGATGATATAGGCCATTTAAAACGGCATCTCCATTTTAAGAACTGGGGCGATGACATCCAATTTATTGTCCTGCGAGGGGATAATAAAGTTGAGATTAAATTCCCTGTCGAGCGAAAATAGTTTTAATTTTTTAACAACAATTTACTTGAATTTCACATTTAAAGATTCTATATTATATTTTTCAATTATGAATTAAAGTATTGAGGTTAAGGGGATATTAATGAATAAGCATCTTAGACGCACAGCCACAGGAAACCAGCCTCTGTTAGAGGATGATGACAATGAGAAATACGCTCAGTTTGACTTCAATGTCGAAACACAGCGTATTCATCGAGAATTAAGGAACGAATTAAAGAATCTTCGACTGGAATATGAAATTAATGAACAGATTAGCAAATTTCTGGAGCGAAGGTTGAGTGAACTGGATAAATAGCTTATAGAGTTTTATGTTTTTTAAGCCTGATCTGATTTTGTTGCACGCACCCGGGGTCTATGATTTTCGAAAATCACAGAATTTATTCGGGCCGATAAGCGACGTTGTGCCGTCAACACCGATTTTTGAAATGTACCCGGTCGGATTTTCATCAATGGCCGAATATCTGGAAAATAACGGTGTTGGAGTCCGCATTATAAATTTAGCATATCGTATGCTTGATAACCCCAATTTCGACGTCGAAACAATGATTGCTAAATTACATCCCACAGCTTTTGGCATAGATTTGCATTGGCTGGTCCATTGTCATGGTAGTATTGAAATCGCGAAGTTATGCAAAAAATATCACCCGGATATTCCGGTTATTTTTGGCGGGCTATCTTCGACATATTACCATGAAGAATTGATCCGATACCCGGAAATTGATTTTGTGGTGAGTGGCGATACCACCGAAATTCCGATGCACCAATTAATGACTCACTTGAAGAATGGCACACAGGATTATCAGACCATCCCAAATCTGACGTGGCAGGATGAGGACGGTGAGGCACACACCAATCCATTGACGTACGTTCCGGATAATGTCAATACTTTTTCCAACAATTATAAAAATCTGTTCAAGATTGCTGTTAAATACGGTGATATTAAAAGTATGACCGCAATTCATGATTGGTGGCGTTATCCGATCACTGCAGTGATGACAGTGAAGGGCTGCACCCACAATTGTGTGATTTGCGGCGGTGCGCACAAAGCGCTTAAATTTTACGCAAATCGGCATAGGCCGGCGTATCGAGCACCAGAGCTTATTGTTGAGGATATCCGGCAACTCAGTCGGTTTTCAACAAGCCCGATTTTTATTATCGGTGATCTGAATCAACCCGGAAAAGAATATGCAGATAATGTTTTGTCCGGCCTGAAAAAACTGAACCTGAAAAACCAAATGGTGCTGGAATTTTTTAATGCTGCAGATCGTTCTTATTATGAAAAAGTTGCCGAAGCTTTTGAAAATTTTAATTTTGAAATTTCACCGGAATCGCATGACGAAAATATTCGCAGAAAATGCGGCAAGCTGTACACAAATGAGGCCATGGAAAATAATATCCAATTCGCCATGGATTTGGGATGCCAAAAATTTGATGTATTTTTTATGATTGGCATTTCTGGTCAAACACCGGAATCGGTGATGCAAACAGTTGATTATTGTGAATATCTGCTTCAAAAATTTGGCAAAAGAGTTGTTCCGTTTGTTGCTCCACTGGCGCCGTTTTTAGATCCGGGTAGTATTGCATTTGAAAATCCGGAACAATATGGCTATAAAATATTATTTCGGACGTTGGAACAACATCGACAGGCGCTTACCAAGCCAAGCTGGAAATATTTTTTGAATTATGAAACAAAATGGTTAAACCGTGACCAAATTGTTGATATGACATATCAGGCTGGCAAAAAACTCAATCAGATCAAATTCAAATATGGCCAGATTGACGAATCCACATTTCAAAAAGTAGATCAAAAAATTGAGCTGGCCCGGTCACTGGTGCAGCGCATTGATGAAATTTTAAAAACCAGTGATAATGAAAAACAAAGAGCACGTCTGGCAGAACTTAAATTTGATTTACGACAAGATAGTATCGATACGGTTTGTGAAGAGAATGAAATCAAATGGCCGATTTTGAAAAACGGCTTTCGATATTTTAATATTGCTAAAGCAATTCTTTTTGAATAAAAACATGATAACTACTGTAATCGCGGAGGAAGATATAACATGCGCAATAAAATTCAAATATGGCTTCAGGAAGTCAGGGCCCCCTTTTTTACGGGATCAATTATTCCGATATTGCTCGGTACAATCGTAGCTTTTAATCAAACAGGTCGTATTGATTGGTTTTATTTTTTTCTGACATTATTAGGTGGCATATTGCTCCACGCAGGCGCAAATGTATCAAATGACTATTTTGATCATAAAACAAGCGATGACGACATCAATGACGAATTTGTCCGGCCGTTTACAGGTGGCAGCCGCATGATCCAAAATGGATTGCTTTCCCCCCGTGAAGTACTTGTCGGAGCACTGGTGTGTTTCTTTTTTGCCGGACTCATCGGTATTTATCTGACATATAAAATCGGAGTTATCGTTTTTTTACTCGGCGTTATTGGTGCAGTCTCCGGATTTTTTTATACCGCGCCACCATTTTATTTTGTGAGTCGGGGAATCGGCGAAATTCTTATCGGATTGAATTTCGGCGTTTTAATGACGTTCGGAGCTTATTACGTGCAAACTCAGACATTTTCATGGAATCCCATTGTTGCGTCATTACCAGTTGCATTTTTAATTATGGCAATTTTATTTATTAATGAATTTCAGGATTACAAGGCCGATAAACATGTTGGGAAGAATCACTGGGTTGTGCGCCTTGGCAAAGAAAAGGCTGCCAATGGTTATATGATGATCATGTTTTTAACCTATTTGTCTTTAGTCCTTGGTATTGTAACAGATGTTCTCCCTCCGATTTCATTGATCGGTTTATTAACTCTGCCAATGGCAATAAAATCAGTAATTGTTGCACGTAATTTTTATCATGATAGTTTAAAACTGGCGCCAGCTAATGCCACGACAATAATGAACCATTTATTAACAGGTTTGTTGCTTTCATTAAGTCTTATTATCGATAAATTTATCTAAAAAATGTATTTTCGTTGTTACGATTCATATAAAAATAATATTAGACAAAAATACGAAAAAATAGCACTGCAACAAGGAGGCTTTCAACATGTCCAATAGGAAAAAAGTAATTGTTTTGGAGAGAATTGGACAAAATAAGGATATAGTAAAAATCAGGTTTACAGAAGAAGTGAAAAGTCAAAAGAGCATCGTGTATATTGTTGCTGCGATTAATAAATGTTTTCAGAGCGGTTATTCCCGCCTGATTATTGATATGGGCCGCATTGATATGCCTCACAATACATTTATCGCAACATTAATTGAAGCAACTTCTAAGGTTCGCAGAAAAGCGGGAGATATTAAAATCATTAACCTCTCGGAACAGGCAAAAAATGTAATGTCTGGTTTCAACGCGTTATCGTATTTAACTGTTGAAAGCTAATTTAAACCTGATAAGATGAATTTGTAAAAAAATGTTTAAGATTTCCGTAAAAACTGATTTATCAGCAGCTCATCAATTAATTGGCTACCAGGGAAGTTGTCGCCGAATTCACGGTCATAATTGGACGATTAAGGTGCAGGTTGGTACTCACGAATTGAATGATGTTGGAATCGGATATGATTTTCGTGAAATGAAAAAAGTGATAAATAGTATCGTTAACAACTATGATCATCAGTTTTTAAACGAAATTCCTCCGTTTGACACAATCAATCCAACGTCTGAAAATCTATCGAAGATTATTTTTGATAAAATAAAAAAGAAAGTGCCGGCTCATATTCATGTCATTTCTGTGGAAGTGATGGAATCAGATCGATGCTCTGTTATATATACTGAGGACTAAGTGCTAAAAGTTAACGAAATATTTCATAGTATTCAGGGAGAATCGAGTTTTGCAGGAATGCCGTGTGTTTTTATCCGATTGGCAGGATGTAATTTGCGATGTGTTTACTGTGATACAAAGGATGCTTACGAAAATGGCTCCTTCATGGAAATTGCAGAAATTTTGCAGCGTATCCGCCAGTTTGATTGTCCATTAATACAGCTAACCGGCGGCGAACCATTACTTCAAAACCAAACCCCTGAACTTGCGAATGCGCTTTTACAACAAGGATTTCGTGTGCTTCTGGAAACAAATGGCAGCATGGATATTAATCTGGTTTCAACATCTGTAATAAGAGTTATGGACATTAAATGTCCGGATAGTGGTGAATCTGATAAAGTGGATTGGAATAATTTGTCAAAAATTACCAAAACCGATGAAGTAAAGTTTGTCATTTCTTCTTATGATGATTTCCGTTGGGCGGCAAACGTGACGCGAAAAAATTCTCTAATTGAAAAGGCAGCAATACTATTTTCTCCGGCATATAATGTTTTAAATAAAAATTTACTTGCTCAATGGATTTTATCCGAAAAGTTATATGTTCGATTGCAAATTCAATTACATAAAATTCTATCTGTAAAGTAAAGGTAAGGAATGATGAATGAGAAAGCTGTTATTTTATTAAGTGGTGGTTTGGATTCGACTACTGTTTTAGCAGTTGCAAAACACGAGGGATATGAACCGTATGCACTAAGTTTTCGATACGGCCAACGACATCAATTTGAGTTGGCGGCGGCAAAAAAAATTGCACGCTATTTCAATGTTACACAACACCTGGTTTTGGACATTGACATGCGGAAAATCGGCGGCTCGGCATTGACAGACAAAATCGATGTGCCCAAATCACAAAATATAGATTCAATGCAAAAAAATGACATTCCCATTACTTATGTGCCAGCGCGTAATACCATTTTTTTGTCGTTTGCTCTGGCATGGGCAGAGGTGATTAACGCCTATCATATCTTCATCGGCGCCAATGCTGTGGATTATTCAGGTTATCCGGATTGCAGGCCAGAATACATTACAGCATTCGAAAAAATGGCAAATCTCGCGACAAGAGCAGGAGTTGGCGGAAAGCATGTTTTTGTTCACGCACCAATTATCAATATGAATAAAGCGGATATTATTCGAAAAGGAATACAGCTTAGAGTTGATTTTTCGTTAACCCATAGTTGCTACGATCCGTCCAGAGATGGGAAAGCATGTGGCTCATGCGATAGTTGCCTGCTCAGAAAAAAAGGATTCCGTGAAGCTGGCATTCAGGATCCAACCATGTATCAAAAATTTTAAGTGAAAGCGAGGTCTCTTTTTCACATTTTGGTAATCACTGAAATATATTTTACAGCTCACAAAAAATCTGTTGCATTTTAATTATATTTTTTGTAATATTTTAATATGCGAACCTAATTAAATTTTATAGAAATAGTTTTATTCCTAATATTTCTAATGATAATTAAGTAATTATACTTAATAAATTAGAGAAGACACTCAGAAATCGTAATTAACACCTCTCAAATCCAAACGGCTGTTCCTTGAAAAATCCTCATTTAAAAGTTATCACTCTTTAAAAAATGGCATCAAATCATTTTTACTTTATAAATTTATTTACTAACAAATAAGGAGAGTGAGTTTATGTCTTTTGTCTCAGAAGTGATGGATCAAGTCATTGCCAAAAATCCATCTGAACCAGAGTTTCACCAGGCTGTTGAGGAAGTGGTATCTTCTTTGGCTTTGGTGATCGAGCGACATCCTGAATTTCGTGCTGTCAAAATAATTGAGCGGATTGTTGAGCCGGAACGTGTTATCATGTTCCGCATTCCCTGGGTTGATGACCAGGGCGAAGTCCATGTGAACCGTGGTTTTCGCATTGAGATGAACAGTGCGATCGGGCCGTATAAAGGTGGATTGAGATTTCATCCCTCTGTAAATCTTGGTATTTTAAAATTCCTGGCTTTTGAACAAGTTTTTAAAAATTCATTAACAACGCTTCCAATGGGCGGTGGTAAAGGTGGTTCTGATTTTGATCCCAAAGGAAAAAGCGATAATGAAGTCATGCGATTCTGTCAAGCATTTATGACTGAATTGTATCGTCATATCGGACAATTCACAGATGTCCCGGCGGGTGATATTGGTGTTGGTGGACGGGAGATCGGATATTTATTTGGTATATACAAAAAGATTGTTAATGAATTTACCGGCGTCTTAACTGGTAAAGGACTGAACTGGGGAGGTTCTCTGATTCGGCCGGAAGCAACAGGATATGGCGCGGTTTATTTTGCTTCAGAAATGCTATCCACTCGCGGCGAAACGCTGGAAGGGAAAACCTGCCTGGTTTCGGGTTCTGGTAATGTCGCTCAGTTTACCACAGAAAAAGTTATTGACTTAGGCGGAAAAGTAGTTACTCTGTCTGATTCCAGTGGATATATTTATGATCCTGATGGAATAGATAGTGCGAAACTAAACTATATCATGGACCTGAAAAACATTCGTCGTGGTCGTATTAAAGAATACGCCGAAAAATATACATCTGCGGAATATACGCCTTCTGATCCGAGCCTGGATCATAATTTGTTGTGGAATCACAAGGCAGATTGCGCCTTCCCGTCGGCTACGCAAAATGAAATCAATGGTAAAGATGCACAACATTTGGTTGATAATGGCGTTTATGTTGTTTCCGAAGGTGCAAATATGCCCACGACCCCGGATGGTGTTGATTTATTTCTTGAAAACAAAATCCTTTATGGTCCCGGAAAAGCAGCAAATGCCGGTGGTGTCGCTGTGTCCGGCCTGGAAATGACTCAAAATAGCATGCGGTTGTCCTGGTCACGAGAGGAGGTTGATAATAAATTACACCAGATCATGAAAAGTATTCACAACGCATGCGTTGAAGCGTCTGAAACGTATGGTACGCCAGGCAATTATGTAAATGGCGCTAACATAGCCGGGTTTTTAAAAGTTGCAAGAGCAATGATGGATCAAGGAATCGTTTAAGATCTGCAATCTATCTAACTAAACAAACGGGCGTTCCGCGGGGGCGCCCGTTATTTTTACGAAATAAATGATTTCGGTTGAAAACATACATTTAAAAAAGTATATTTCATAGATAGATGAACTAATATTTCCCGGCATATCCACCATGAAATTAAATAATAGTATTGATAAATATGAACCTCGGTTCCATGGGTTCCATGATTTAATGCAGTTTCACATCCGTGAAATTTTGATCGTTTCCAGCCTGTATGATTCGTTCATCCTGGAGGAAGACGGACAACTGAGCGAAAATATTTTCAGTGATTATTTTGATTTGAACCTGTCGTATGCTCCCAGAATTACGCGCGTTTCCACAGGTGAACATGCGCTGGAGATTATTAACAGTCGCCCATTTGATCTTATTATCACGATGATGCGGCTGAGTGATATGGATGTGCATACGTTCGGAAAACGCGTCAAACTGGCAAATCCGAATATCCCGATTATTTTACTGGCTTATGAATCGGATATCAGTTCACATGCATTAAAATCAGGCGATGTGCCTGGTATTGATAAAATATTTGTGTGGACCGGCGACACAAAAATCTTGCTGGCAATTACCAAATTAATGGAAGATAAACTCAATGTAAGCCACGATACGCAGTTTGGAAACGTTCGTGTGATAATTGTTATCGAAAATTCACGCCATTACTATTCTCTGTTCCTTCCGCTGATATACACCGAAATCATGAAACAAACCCAGTCGCTTATTGCTGAGGGATTGAATGAAATGCATCGCCAGTTGCGTCGGCGGGCGCGTCCCAAAATTTTATTAGCTCAAAATTTCGAAGAGGGGATGGAGTATTACGAGAAGTATAAACGAAATATTTTGGGAATTATCTCAGATATTCGATATTCGCGTAAAGGGAAAACTGACCCGGAGGCGGGTTTTAAATTTGCAGGCCAGATAAAAAGCGAAAACTCGGAAATGCCCCTGCTGCTGATGTCATCAAATTATAAAAATGCGCGACGTGCTGACAGGATGAAAGTGAGTTTTTTAGATAAAAATTCGCCCAGTTTCTTACAAGATTTAAGGCAATTTATTATTGATCATTTGGGATTTGGGGATTTTGTGTTTCGTAGACCGGATGGCGCAGAAGTGGGACGCGCATCGAGTATGCGGGACATGATCAAGCTGCTTCCGACGATTACAGACGATTCACTTGCTTATCATGCAAGCCGCAATCATTTTTCCAATTGGCTTATGGCACGAACTGAATTTACATTGGCCGAAAAACTCCGTCCCCGAAAAATTTCAGATTTTGATAGTATTAAAGATTTGCGTGAGCATTTAATTGGCTCTATCCAGGATTTGCGAAAATCCAAACAACGCGGGGTTATTACTGAATTTTCACGACTCCAGTACGATCCTGGTAATGAATTCATCCGACTTTCCAGTGGTTCCCTGGGGGGAAAAGCCCGCGGAATCGCCTTTATCCGGGCATTACTGGATAAAAGCCAGGTTGCAGAACGGTTCCCGGACGTGAATATTAAAATTCCGAGTACTGTGGTGCTGGGTACTGATGTCTTTGATCAATTTATGGATGATAATAATTTACGTCATTTGGTGCTTGAAGAAATAAATGACAATGAAATAACACAGCATTTTTTAAATGCCAGACTTCCGGCTCGTGTCCAATCTGACTTGAAATTTTTTCTGAAACGGGTTCGATATCCGCTGGCAGTGCGATCATCCAGCCTTTTGGAAGATTCTCAATATCAACCGTTCGCCGGACTTTACGCGACATATATGGTGCCGAACAATTCTAAAGATGTCCGCACCCGGTTACAACAGCTATGCGACGCGATCAAATTGGTTTTTGCGTCCACTTTTTACAAGGCGCCCAAAGCCTACATTAAAGCTCTTTCCCGAAGTATTGAAGAAGAAAAAATGGCTGTCATCATTCAAGAACTTGTCGGACAGCAGTATGGTGATTTATTTTATCCCAGTTTTTCGGGTGTCGCACAGTCGTATAATTATTATCCGATCTCTTATCTGAAGCCCGAAGACGGTATCGTGCAGGTGGCGTTGGGACTTGGTAAGATTGTTGTGGATGGCGGCAAGGTGCTTCGATTTTCGCCGAAACACCCAAATATTTTACCGCAGTTTTCGTCACCAGAAAAAATCTTGCACAATTCTCAGATTAATTTTTTCGCACTTGATTTATCAACGCCAGAAGTTAAACTTTGTAAAAATGATGAAATAACTCTCATTCAAGGTGATTTGGTGCAGGCGGAGCGCGACGGGACACTAGCGCCAATCGGAGCTGTTTTTTCACCGGATGATAATGCTGTATATGATGGTATTTATCATAACGGTCCCAGGGTTGTGACATTTTCGCATATCTTAAAATCGAATATATTTCCTCTTTCTGCGATTCTGTCTGACTTGCTGGAAATTGGTCGCCACGGAATCGGATCGCCGGTGCAAATCGAGTTTGCAGTGAATATGTACAATAATATCAATAAAAAACCAGATTTTTATTTCCTGCAAATTCGCCCGATGATTAGCGGCAGCGAACAATCACTTGTTGATATCAAAAATATCAATGAAAAATCTCTGTTTTGTCGCACATCAAGTGCGCTTGGAAACGGTGTAATGTTTGATATTTTTGATATTGTCTATGTGAAACCAGATGCATTTAATGCTGCCAATTCTGTTAAGATTGCTGCTGAAATAGGGATAATGAATAACGAGATGATAAAAAATGGGCGAAAATATTTGCTTATCGGTCCGGGCCGGTGGGGATCATCTGATAATTGGCTTGGGATTCCAGTTTCCTGGGAACAGATTTCAAATGTCAATCTTGTTGTGGAAACAGATATTGAAAAATTTTCAGTGGAACCTTCACAAGGGACGCACTTTTTTCATAATATCACCTCTTTTCGTATCGGATATTTTACGATAACGCATAATAAAATTAATGATTTTGTCGACTGGAACTGGCTGGCTAAACAAAAGGCATTTCTCGAAACACGTTTTGTCAGGCATTTGTATTTCTCCAGACCGGTAGTCGCCAAAATTAACGGGCGCACCAGGGAAGGTGTGATTATAAAGCCATAAGTAAGATTTTCAATTATGAAACACTTGATAAATAACGAAAATAAAAATGTTCAGCAAGAACCACACAATTTCAATGCTCTTTCCCATCAGATTCTGCAGGTTGCAAATAGTGACGTTCCAAGGCATGATTTTATGGAAAAAATTATTTCAATGTTAGCTGAATTTTCACACTGCGAGACTGTAGAGTTATGGTTAAAGGAAGCGAATCGATCCCGCTGGTTTGAAATTGCCCGATATACAAATAATCAATTTGATTACGAAATTCACGTACTTGAAAATGTTCATCAGCAATACCAGGTATCTAACGCAAGTGAAAGACATCTACAATTTTTAAGGGAAATTATTTTATCTCAAAAAAAGTTCACATCTGACAAAAAAGTAATGACTGCTTATGGCAGCTTCTGGCTTGTGAATACAAATGAAACAATTTCAATTCATTTTGACGGCGACGATCAGAACATTGATCTCAATTTTTCAGAAGAACAATTTCAGTCACTGGTATTCATACCGCTTTTGGCAGGAGATTCAGTAATGGGACTTTTTCAATTAATGAGTCATAAACCGGCATTTTTCACGCACAGCGAAATTAATAGTTATGAACAAACAGCGCAGGTGCTCAGCATTGCGCTCATTAATCAGCGCGCAAAATCCTCGTTGCGGGAACGGGTGAAAGAGTTAACTTGTCTTTATGATCTGGCACGCCTTGCAGAAAAGCCAGGGGCTACATCAGATGATATTTTACAGGGTATTGCGAATCTTCTCCCGGCCGCGTGGCAATATCCCGAAATAACGTATGGCAGGATTATTCTGGATGATCGTCATTTTTCGACCCCTGGATTCCCGGAACAGGGAGCAAAACAGTCCTCCGAAATTATTGTGCACAATGTCAGGCGCGGGCTTGTGGAAGTCGTTTATGCAGAAAACAGGCAGAATTTAGATGAGGGCCCTTTTCTGCGTGAAGAGCGTAATTTAATTGATGCAATCGCCAGGGAAGTATCGCATATTATCGAGCGACGGGAAGCGCAACAGGCAAAGACCCGGTTAGAAGATCAACTGCGCCATGCGGATCGGTTGGCAACGATTGGCCAACTGGCAGCGGGTGTGGCGCATGAATTAAATGAGCCGTTGGGGAATATTTTGGGATTTGCTCAATTAATTCAAAAAAATTCGGATTTATCAGAGCAAACCGTGAAAGATACCGAGAAAATTGTCGCGGCATCCCTTTATGCCAGAGAAGTCATTCGAAAGCTGATGTTGTTTGCACGACAGACTCCGCCAAGCAAATCCCTTGTCAATGTAAATAAAATTATTCAGGATGGCCTTTACTTTTTGGAAGCCCGCTGCCAAAAAAATGGAATTCAACTTATTCGAGAATTGGATAACGAGCTACCAGAAATTATTGCCGATTCATCGCAATTGCATCAGGTTCTGGTGAATCTGGTTGTAAACGCGGTTCAGGCAATGCCAAACGGCGGTCGCTTATTCCTTCGCACCAGGCGCCGTAAAAATATAGTACTTTTAGAAGTGATGGATGAGGGAATCGGGATGAACCAAAAAATTTTAAAGCAAATATTTGTGCCGTTTTTCACTACAAAGGACGTTGATCAGGGGACTGGTCTGGGATTGGCTGTTGTACATGGAATAATTACATCTCACGGAGGGAAAATAGACGTGGCAAGTGAACTCGGGCGTGGTTCAAAATTCAGCGTGGAACTGCCTGTTCCCCGACCGTTAAAAACGAAGGAGCACCAGGAAAATGGCTATTGAACGTGAGAAAAACAGCATATTAGTTGTTGACGATGCATTGGCAACGCTGGAGGTTTTACAGCGAAATTTGACTTCCAAACAATATAAAGTTTTTACAGCGTCCGGTGTGGATGAAGCAATTCGAGTATTAAATGAAGCTCCAATCGATCTTGTGATAACGGACTTGAAAATGCCTGGCGCCAGCGGACTGGATTTAGTACGTTTTGTGCGCCAAAATTTTAAAGATACGGAAGTTATGATGATCACCGGCTATGCCTCAGTTAATAGCGCGGTAAAGGCAGTGAAAAGCGGGGCTGAGGAATATCTTTGCAAGCCATTTACTGATGAGGAATTATTTACTGCCGTTCGTCGTGTACTTGAGAAACTGCATCGACGCCGAAAAAGAAATAGTCGATCCCCAAAATCATTAAAAACACCAACGGACCTCATCGGCGAGTCGGACGCCATGAAAACGATTTATAAAACAATATCAAAAGCTGCCGCAACCAAAGCCACTGTTTTGATATATGGCGAAAGCGGCACTGGAAAAGAATTAGTGGCACGTGCAATTCATTACAACAGCAATCGTGCATCCGCTCCGTTTATTCCGGTCAATTGTGGTGGAATCCCCGAAGGACTACTGGAGAGTGAACTGTTTGGCTATGTAAAAGGTGCGTTTACTGGCGCAACAGAATCGCGCGCTGGCTTTTTCCAAACCGCGGATGGCGGATCAATTTTTTTGGATGAAATTAGCGAAACCAGCCTTGCAATGCAGGTGAAATTATTGCGAGTACTGCAGGATAAAGAAGTATGTATGGTTGGCGCCAATCGCACAAGAAAGGTGGACGTACGCATTGTCGCTGCAACAAATAAAAACTTGCTCCAGTTGATTGAAAAGAATAAATTCAGGGAGGACCTGTTTTTTCGCCTTAATGTCATTACAATTGATATTCCGCCGCTGCGGGAACGTGGCGACGATATTTTGCTGTTAGCCCATCATTTTGCCGCAAAATACGCAGAGGAAATGGGCAAACCGTCGCTTTCCTTTTCTGATGAAGCGTTACAACTGTTGCGAGAATATCATTGGGCTGGCAATGTTCGGGAATTGGAAAATGTAATTCAGCGATTGGTAGTTATGACTGAAGGTAGTATTATCGATGTACCCGATCTTCCGTCACTGATGCGTTTTAAAGCGCTGCGCGGTTCCGGATTGAACCGGACGCTGGCAGAAGTAGAGGCCGAATATATCCGCACCGTGCTGGAGTCGGTTGATGGAAATAAAACCAGAGCCGCCGAAATTTTAGGAATTGACCGCAAAACTCTGCGCAGCAAATTAAGGCGATATTCCATTTAAATGATTTTAATCCGCATGTTATTGCGCTAAAACCTGGCGTATAACCGCCGCCAATTCCTTAATAGTAAGCGGCTTTCCAATAACTCGTTTAATTCCATAATGTTTTATTATGTCACCAGTCAGGCTCTCCCCATAACCGGTCATTAAAATAATTGGTAAATCCGGCTGTATTTTATTGAGCTGTTTTGATAAATCTAAACCTGTCATTATTGGCATGGTCAGGTCAGTAATGACCAGATCATACTTAGTTGATTTTTTCCTGAATGCTTTTAATGCATCTATACTACTATATTTCACATCTACAGAGTAGTTCAGTCGTTCTAATGACTTTTTCAATACCCTGCAAACTGCTGGTTCGTCATCAACCACTAAAATTAATTCATGACCGCCCAGAATTTTGTTAATTTCGGAAGACTCGGCTTCTGTTTGCGCCTTTGTAATGGGAAAATATATATCAAACGTTGAACCAGTGCCTGGTTCACTTGACACAATAATATCACCATTGTGACTACGAACGATTCCGTGAACTACCGACAAGCCGAGGCCTGTGCCTTTATCCACTGTTTTAGTGGTAAAGAACGGTTCGAATATTCGATCCAGGGTGGTTTCGTCCATGCCAATGCCGGTATCATTCACTCGCAATCGGATGTATTCTGTAGGAGATAAATTTGGGCGGACTTTAGCAGTGGTAGCGTTAATCCGAATCTGACTCAGTTCAATAGTAAGCGTACCACCTGTTTTTTCCATTGCATGAAAACCATTGGTGCATAAGTTTATAATAACCTGGTGAATTTGTCCCGGGTCTGCAAGTACTCTATCGCATGATTCGTCAATGTGTTGTCGAATTTCAATTGTTGCAGGAATGGATGGGCGCAGCAATTTCAGCGCTTCGCTGATTATCAAATGCAGCTTTATCGGTTTGTGCTCTCTTTCAATGTGCTGGCTAAAAGTTAAAATTTGGGATACTAATTCTTTTGCCCGAATGGCTCCTTTCAGGATCTCCTGCAAATCACTAAATAATGGTGCAGTCCGCGGAAGCCCAGTAAGAGCCATATCTGTATAGCCGATAATTGGCGTCAGGATATTGTTAAAATCATGTGCGATACCACCTGCCAGGGTACCGATTGTTTCCAGTTTTTGTGCCTGACGAAGCTGCTTCTTTAGTTTTTCTCTTTCCTTTTCTGCCTGCCTCTGTTTCGTAATGTCATAAATAATACCTTTGAAATGTGTGATGTGATTGTCATCGTCTTTAACAATATAGGTCCAGTCAGCAATGATTTTTTCCGTACCATCCTTTGTTACAATCCGATATGGCTTGTGTTCAAACTCGGCAAGACCCATTTCATAGCTATATTTATTAACTTCCGCTGAAACACGGTCCAAATCGGCGGGATGAACAAACTTCGCGTAATACACATTTTCGGACATTAATTCTTCAGCAGAATATCCAAGCAGGTTTTCTGCATTACTCGAGACATATTCGATAGGCCAACCATCCGAATTTTTCCAGGTAAATGCAACGACGTGACTTCTATTTATGATTGTATTTGCCTCCTTGAGTTGCTCCTGCACATGTTTTAAGTCAGTAATATTTGTAGCAAGCGTTATCACAAAAATTACATTTCCGTTCGAATCTTTAATTGGTTCAGAATTAATAATAAAATGATGGATACCTTCGGGTAATTCCACAGCAATATTTCTGCGAAGTCCTTTTTGGGTTGTAATAATTTTGTTCAGCGAGGCCAAAAAATCATTAGCAATATGTTCGGGAAATAATTGAGATAAATTTTTTCCGATCAAATTTTTGACACTGTTACCAAGCAGTTTGGCTGCAACCGGGTTTAAAAGAACCACTTTTCCATTTGTATCAACCATATAGATTGCATCGGCGCTGTTTTCAACGATGCTGCGATACATTTCTTCACTGCGCTGTAGTGCTTTTTCTGCCTGTTGGCGTTTGTTTTCATTATCCATATCATGTAACGCCAGAGAGACGTCATTCGCCATTTCTTCGATGAGTTTTTTTTCATCACCATTTATTGATGATGCTTTTAATACTGAGATAGAAAATAGTCCATAGTTTTTATTTCCATGTTTTAAACATGTGGTATATGTCGTTTTATCGACATCTTCTGAATATAAAGGACAGGTATCACACAATGATTCAATGTCTCTTATAACGACTACATCATCATGCTGAAGCGCTTTTTCCATACACCCACTAAATCGACCCTTTTTCAGTTGCTGTGTGAATAGCTCAAAATTTTGATCAAAACCAGATTTTGCACAATCGATAACGCGTTGCTTATCATCAAGCAAAACAATCCAGGCGCTTCGGTAGCGGTTCGTTTTATTTAATTCTTCACATACTTTGTTGATAAGATTTGTAGAGTTTTTTTCCTGAACAATTAACTGATTAATATTACAAATCGCACTAAGTACCTGATTTAAATGGTCAATCTTAATTTCCGCTTTCTTGCGTTCAGTGATGTCCTGATCTGTACCAAACGCACGAATGAGATTTCCTTTTGCATCCCGCTCAAAATGATAATGCGCCTGAACATAATGAATTTGACCATCGTCCTTTTGAATTCTATATTCATCAAAAACGTCGGCCTTTTGACTATTCAGAGAATTTTGAAAAGTCAGTTGATGACGCTCCCTGTCATCCGTATGGACGTAATTTAAATGGGTATCAAATCCTGGCTGAACCGAATGCGGGAGTCCATGGATTTCATATTCATAATCAGACCACCATGTGATATGGGAAATAAAATCATGGTGCCAATAACCGATCCTCCCGACCTGCTCTGCCTCATTTAATCGTTTTAGTGATTGTTGTAATTGCATTTCTGCTTTCTGGCGCTGTAACACACTGGAAACCTGTCCGATAAAGGTTTCAACGAATTCCTTTTTCTCAATGTCCTTACCTTCCCGTGTAATAATGAGAGCATTTCCATAAACCACACCTCGCCAGGAAAAACCCATTCCATAAATTAAATGAATTCGAAGCAATTTATCTAAAACATCACCGGTCTTTGGGGGGATCTTTCCGGCAGAAAGCTCAGAAATCCCTTTTGGACCTGTTACAAGTCGTTGTTGCAATAACTGCTTTCTGCCTGCCTCATCAATGCGAAACTTCATCGCTCGCGGGTCGCGTCCTATTAATTTAGTCGCTTTATTCAACATCCATTTCGATGCGACTATCGACTGGATTTGTGATTCTTCTGTCTCATTATTATAAGAATTTACAATTATAATTGATTCGGGTACGATTTCGGACATTTTTTTTGCAATATAGTGATAAATTTTATCATCATCTGACAGGTCTAAAAGCTCGGTAATGCACTTAAGCAAAAATCGCTGATCCTGTAATAATCTATTCAGTTCTGTGTCAGGCAGATTGTGGTTCTTTTGAGATTTTTCTAACAACGCGACGCGTTTGCGCAATTCTTCTAATTCAGAATTAGCATCAGGCTTTAATTTTCCGGAAAGTTTTTTTATCAATCTCAATGGCAATACCTATTCATAAAATTGGATTGAAATATGATGTTATTTTTTATAAGCACCAAAAAATTTGCTTCACATGCTTACTTATTAAAAATCCACGGAAACGTGTGTGCCCAATCCGGGACCTAATAACACTGCGTTTAGAAACAGGCGGGCGGTACCGTGAAAATAGGCACGGAAAAAGGGCTCTCCGGCAAACAAAATCATCTGTCCGTTTCCAAAAGCCTCACGGGTTACGTACGCTGATTCAGCCCAACGCTGCCGTGCTTCTGGCCAAACCAGGCCGGATAACCGGATGTTTGCCGCGTCTGCAAATCGGCCAATCGTTTGTGCTGGTTTTTTGGATAAAAATGCATAAGATGTATAAAGGGGCGCAGGTACACTTTTGCCTTCTCCAAAGCTCAGCCAATGTTCGTCATTCAAGCGGACATTCAGGATTGCTCCTCGCAGCGAAAACAGGCGTTGTCTTTCATCACGTTGTTTTAATGCACTGATATCTTTCGGCTTTTCCGGAGTGCTGGTCATTTCTGTCGTCGATAGTGGTTCGCTCCAGTCCCAAATGAAGACACTATCTACCCGTGTTTTGCCAGCTTGTTGTTCTTCTTTAGCGGCCTGTTTATATATATCAAGTTGTGCCAACGCCTGACGCCGAAGTTGAACCCGACTGATACCGGATGAACTGTCAGCCATAAACGCGGCTGCATTGCCAATGGCTATCAACGTGCCGCCATGCCCAACCCAGGTCTTGATTTTTTGTAGTTCTTTTTTGTTTAAAATAGCGTTATATCTTTCCATTCCTCCCCAGGTAGAAGGTAAAACGAGAACATTGTATTTGCGCAAATCGGTTCGTGAAAAATTGGCATGATTCAGAATTGTGTGTTTTAAACCGATTTTCTTATCAAGGAGAAACCAGAGTGAACCAAAACTGTTGGTGCTGATTCCTTCACCTGCCAGGATTGCGATTTTTGGCATTTCAAGCAAATGAAATTTACGTGCTCCTAAATCTGGTCCCTCAGTGCTCAAAGCTGAATTTAATCCATAAATCATTATTCCGGCGGCAGCAGCAATTTTTTCCAAATTATCCGAAAGTGAGTTCGGATTTTCCTGTTTCCGCAGCAATAAACTACCTCGCTTGAATTGATAGCCATCTATTTTAAATGGCTCTTCAGCACAGCGAACTTTATAACCGAGTTCGAAAAGGTTTAACAAAACCTCTAAAATGCAGTCATCAGCATTGTTAATTGCAAAACCATAGTCAGGCGTTGGATTTATGAGTATTCCTGGCGAGGTAGGAGATACTTCAATTGGCCGGGATTTAACAGCCAATTTTTCATTGACTTCATAAATAGAAACATTATAAGCCAGTGGCAAAGACCACGCGCTCACTTCGTACATTCGCGTGCCTTTGCCTTTTTCCAGATATTCCCGTTCAGTCTTCAGAAAATCCGTTGTCATCCGGGTATCAAAATCAAGAATCGTGTGCGCCAGTCGTCCCGCGGGCTGAGCCAGGTCAATGATATACGCATCTTTGTGGATAATTTTTGAGGAATAGGTGTTGCCCCAAAAATCATGAGATTGCTTTAATTTGAAGTTTTCCGTCGCAACGCGAACCTCAATTCCCTGTTGCTGTAAAACGTTTACCAGTGCGAACGCCCGACTCGGATTATTGCCGGGTTCAATAATGTATGCTTTAACCGATGAATTTTTAGCAGAGATTGCTTCTTGTTTAAATGCATAGAAATCACGTAAAATTGCTTCCCGGTTATCCACTGCTGTGCGGATGTTTGCCATGGAACTGGTGAATTGATGATGAACTGCTTCCTGAAAGCTCAGAAATATCCCTTCCGGGCGCTTCACTTTTGTTCCCGCAGTCCGTGCCTGTTCATACAATATGGCAATTGCCCCATGATAATAAGGCCAGCTACTGCCATATCCGGGATACCATTCTTCCAGCCATTCTCTGGTATAATAGCTCCAACCGTATTGATCAAACGCTTTTGCCTGATCTTTTGCAAATATCGCCCACCATTTTTTAATGTTAGGATGAACAAACGGATTAATCGGTTCCCGCGGAGGATTAAAAAGATAGGTATCGTAAGAACCCATTTCATGGGCGTCAACGACAAGTTGAGGATTCCATCCGGTAATTGCCTTTACGCGCGCTCTCGTCTCCGGTTGAGTTAGCAGAAACCAATCCCGGTTGAGATCAAACAAATAATGATTGGTCCGTCCCCCGGGCCACATTCCCTGATGATAGATGCTCTGCACGTCGGACGTTGCAACCGCACCGCTCCACTGTTGCAATTGCGCCAGCGTGCGAGCCCGACCGTCCGGATTTTCATTGGGATCGATACCCACGATTGCGTGTTCTCGAATTTTTACAGTGATTGAATCTATTCCAGCTACGAGTTGATAGGCTAGTTGTAATGAGGCGTCTGCGCCTGATAGTTCATTACCATGGATCGAGTACATCATCCATGCGATAATCGGAGAGGAAGAGATCAATTCATTCGCTTCTTTGGATGGGCTTACAAGGCGGGGGTCTGCAAGTTTAGCAACATTTTTTTTGATTTTGTCTAATTGAGCCATGTTTTCTTCGGTACTCACAATAAGATAATAAAGAGGGCGACCTTCGTGAGTCATCCCGGATTTAAACAGTTGGGCTCGGTCCGAAGATTTTGCCAGTAGTTGAAAATAAGTGACAATCTGGGAATTCGTGGCTGGTTGGTTTCCAGGTTCAAATCCGAGGATTTCCTGGGGCGTGGGAATACCTGGTTCGTAGATTCCTCTCGGATAAAATTTATATGCTTCATCTTTAGAGAAGCCGCCAGTTGCTGCAAAGAAAAGTAAACAAAATAAAAAAGATTTTTTCGTTAATACCTTCATTAAATATTCTCCTTGTATTTTCAATTAGAAAATCGTTTAGAAATTGGAGTTATAAAAAAAGTTGCAGTGGACCACATAAACAGCTTGTATGCAAGCTGCCCTCGCGAAGGTTTTCAAAAATGAAACAGCATGTATTGCGATGTAATTCTTTGTGATCATCTCCGTATTGTATATCAATCAAATAAATTTAGATTGAATTAGCGATAACGTTAGATTATTTTGTTTCAGTGAATATTTTGCAAATCATATCATCGTTTAAAAAGAAATTCGCCCATAAACCGGTCCGGAAAGCGATTGTCCAAATAATGTACATGATATAATCGCATAATCAATCCGGGTGATTTTCGGATCTCATAGCGGGTTGTCAGGATAGATGCATCCCGATTGTAGCTGAACGCAAAATATCCGATTTTCGTACGAAACAATGGTGTATACAATTTATATCGATCTGTCTGAGAATAATTGAACCCGATTTTCTGGTTAAACCAAACTGTATAACTATCACTGACATATCGATCTGTTTTATGATGTGAATAATAAAAACGATATTTCGGAATATTCAATCCGTATCCGTGCATATTGTATCCATAATAATAATTCAATCGGAAAAATCCATACGATTTGTTTAGATAGATTTTATCAAGTTTCCACCGTAAAAAATGAATCCGGTTTCTGGCGAGCTGTCTGTTTGTGAGCACAGATAGATAATTTACTGCGCCTCCTGTCATAGCAGTGCCGATCATCAGTGTCTGTTTCTTTGGGGAAAACTCCTGACTGATATCATATAATTCATCAATTGATTCGTATCCACGAACCGAGCGATAATCAACAAACCGAAACAGACGTCGTAAATCATAAATGAAACGGTAAACATCTTTAAAATAAGAATTCATCGGATGATATTGCTGTGTACTGCTATAACCGAAATCATACTGTGAAATCAGGCTGTCAAATTGTGACTGCTGTCTCTGGTTGATGACACTGTCGGTCATAGCTGTTGTTGTGTCCCGGGAACTGTCGATATTTTCTGCGGCAAAAGAATGGTGCATGCCATTTGTCGCAAGAAAAAAAATGATTATTAAAATGACATTTATTCGATAAATTGAGAGTAGAGTTTTCATAACGAAAATGTAATAGTGATATATTCATATATAACATATCACTTTTTCGATGAAATTTCAATCATCTTTTATCGAATAATTCCCGGGCGTATTACGAAAATAAAAATATCGAATAAATGATGGATTTAAAATAATATCTACCCTTTTCTCTGAATTGAAAGTATTTAGAATTTAACGGGTGCAATTTTATGGGATCATACTGTTTGCGAATATTTTTTTGCGAGCAAGCGAAAGTTAAACCTAAAAAGCTTATGAATAATAAAAAATTTATCTTCATAATAGATGTCTCTAATTTTTAAATTCAATTAAAAAAGACTTATCAGAATACCTGGCAAAGCAACCCCTTTAAATAATTTGCTTCTGGAAAATTAAGGGATGTTGGATGATCGGCTGATTGCGTGAGCCATTTTAAAATAATTGCCTCCCGCTCAGCGTCAAGAGCAGCATCGGCAACAATTTTTTGAAATAAATCGCGGGACATCAAGCCGGAACAGGAAAACGTCATTAATATTCCGCCAGGTCGAAGTAATTTAAGAGCAAGAAGATTGATATCTTTGTAACCACGGCTGCCGCGATTTAATTGGGTCTTGGAATCAATAAATTTGGGAGGATCCAGAACAATGACGTCGAATTGGCGCCGTGAATCGCGAAATTTACGCAACTGAACAAATACATCAGCTTCCAGGTGCTCAATTTTATGTGCTTCAACGTCGTTTAAATTCATGTTTTTAATAGCCAGTTCAAGAGCTGCTGCAGAAGATTCTATATTTGTGACACGCTCGGCTCCAGCAGTAATTGCATGTATTGCAAAGCTGTCTGAATAGGCAAAGCAATTCAATATCTCCCTGTCAGCCGAATAATCGGCAATTACATATCGATTGTCCCGTTGATCAAGATAGAATCCGGTTTTATGTCCGTCGATTATATCGACGAGGAATCTGTTTTTCCGGTCCCTGATTTCGACAAGCTCTGGTGGCGTTTCACCGAAAAGTACACCGGTTCTTTTGTCTAATTTTTCTTTCGCTCGTACATCAACATCAGAGCGTTCGTAAATTCCTTTACAGGGAACCAGTTCCTGCAAAAGGTTGACAATGGTCTCTTGCCAGAAATCAGCGCCAGTGGTAAGAAATTGACAGACCAGGTAATCAGAATACCGGTCCACAATGACGCCGGGAAGTCCGTCTGATTCGGCATGTACGACGCGGTAACCAGTGATATCGTTTGTTATTGGGAGCGATTTACGAAAATGGATTGCTCGTTCAAGACGAGAGCGGAAGAAATCGGGGGTAATTTGCTCATTTTTATCAAATGTCCAGATGCGTACGATTATTTGAGAATGAGGTGAGTAAGATCCACGACCGAGAAACCGGCCATCGGAAGCAATTACATCAACAGTGTCACCAGACTGAGGATCGCCATTTGTTTTTGCAATAGCGCCGGAGAACACCCATGGATGGCGTCTTACTAGGGATTTTTCCCGTTTAGGTTTTAAAATAATAGATTTCATTTTTGTACTTTCAAGATAAGTGTTTTATAAAATATAATCAATAAATTTTAATGTTTCAAGTAAATTATTTTTAAAGAAGAACAACGATAAAATAAAGAAGACTATGATGATAAAAATTTCAAAAATTGAATAAAAGAAAAATAGAGATTTAATTGATGAATATACGCGGATAATAAAATAAGTGGATTTATACTGAAAAAGAAAACCCTGGTTTGAATGACCAGGGTTTTGTAATAAGCAGCTCTTACTTATACTACTGATACGTTGGTTGCCTGCAGGCCTTTGGGGCTTTGTTCAACTTCAAACTGAACTTGCTGACCTTCTTCAAGTGTTTTGTACCCATCGCCGTTGATAGCTTTGTAATGGACAAATACATCATCACCAGCTTCTCGAGTGATAAACCCATAACCTTTAGAACCGTTGAACCACTTGACTGTTCCTTTTTCCATGGAAAAATACCTCATAAAAAATATATCTGTTACGTACACTTGTGTTTTTGAACTGTTCCGGGCAAAAAAAAATCGCTTCGAATAGTGGCACGACACTATTCCCCACGATTTCTATTATGTTGCTATTGCATTGATTTTTAAAATATTCATTACCAAAAACAGAAAAAAGAAAACAGTGTACAATTAATTAACTTTCAAATATATGAAATATAAAACAAAAAAGCAAATATTTTTTTGAATTTTTCTATCTTGCGTTATTCCGAAGACATTTAAAACAGACTGTTGCGTAAAAATGGTCTCTTATTCAGTAAGCGAATCAATTATTTTCGAAGATTCTTAAACGAAAATAGAGATTAAAATATATTTTTCAACGCAGACAGCCTTTATCTATTGTCCATAAAAACCTGCCATCGATCTAATATATTGTTGTTATATAGCATTACAAAGCTGTGTTGTGTTGGTGTTAAGCCCATAGGATAGGCTGTTTATATAATTAACTTTCCGCCATTGCCGGATTAAGTCATTGAAAGTTTATTTCGAACAAATGTTTTATACGACGCATTCGTTTAAGCAATACTTAGCGTACAATCAGTAATTTTTTCCATGCATTTTGAACTTTAGATCGCATTGTGATAATATAAACCCCACTTCCGATTTTTTTTCCATCCTGGATATGCCCATACCAATTGTAAGTATTCCAGCCTGCTGTAAATTGAGTTTCAGCTAATGTTGAAATTTTGACGCCAGCAATATCATAAATTTCCAACTGGACTTCGGAATCTGTTATAAGTTTAAATTTAATTTCCAGGTTGTTGTCCTGATCTGGCCGAAAAATATTTTTATCGAAATTCAGTATTCCGTCATCAAGTACATTTACGACAACACGAGCAGATTTAGTAATACCAGTTGAATCGGTAGCAAGTAACTCGAACGTCATTTGTTCCTGAACCTCCTGAGTATATAGACGCGTAACGATAAACAGTGGCTCCACCTCTGTCACGTGATCAGCTTTCAGAGGCGTTGAATTAATAAATTGATCGGCATACGTTGAATCAATGCTTCCATTTGCAAAATGAACCCAAATATCCCAGCTTTGCACAGAAATCGACGTTTGTGCTTCAATACGAACTTTTTCTCCCACATTCACAGTTGACGGTACTGCTGTAATCGAAGGCTCCCAATCAACGGGTGGCAAAATCTGGGTTTCTATTGCATAAACAGTATCAGCGGAAATATTATTTTCCGATGTTGTGTCTTTTGCAGCGATTATTTCACAGATATTAATCAATGGATACGGTGTATAGGGAAGTGTTTCAGATACCACTAATTGAAACGAAATTAAGGTTGAATCGCCACTGTCCAGTGAACCGATCTGCCAAAAAAGAGTATCTTTTGCTTGATCTGAAATGGCTGGATTTATTTCCGAAATCGCTATAAATTCTGGCAAATGGTTCCGAACAACAACATCATGGGCTATTGCCGGACCATTATTCACAATTGACAAATCATACCTATAATGTTCATTCCGTACTACTGCCGGCTTTATTTTGCCGGAAATTTCGATGGTTGTATCAGTCACCACATGTTGTTTTACAAAAAGATCATAATTATCGCTCGGTGTTGGTTCAGAATGATGAATTACCAATAATGTATCCATTGAAACATTATTTCCCTGTGATGAATCATTCGTTGCAACAATTAGTGCCGAGTTTATTAATTCATCGAGGGATTCGGGCGATTTTGGACTGAGATGTAATTTCACAGCAATATTAACCACCTGCTGTGGAATGATTTCCTCAATATGCCATTTAAGTGACTCATTAGTCATTGTTTGTGCTGGTAGTGACATTTCAACGGCGTGCACAGAATCAGGTAAATTCAAAAATAGACTAACAGAATCCGCTGTATTTTGACCGATATTTCGAATAACTAAATTATAATCATAAATATCCCCTGGCTTCAATGCATTAACTGGTTTTCCTTTTATTATGACAACGGTGTCGGTTTTGACGATAGTTTTCAGATCAAGGTCAGTTAAACCTTTTTCAATATTATTATACCGGATTGCATAAGCTGTTGTAATAAAGCGATTGTTGCTTGTTAAAGAATCGTTGTCCGCAACTACTTCGCAAGCGCTGAGCAACGGATATGGGGTGAATGGCAGAGTGTCAGTAACTTTTGCCTGAAAAGCGACTTTAATTGAATCTCCGCCCCTTAAAGAATCGAATTGCCAGAAAAGAGAATCTGAGGTCTCTTTTGACGGAATTTGACTAAAGTCAGAGACATTGACAGAGTCCGGAATGTTATTTAGAAGTTGAATATTATACGCTGTTTCGTGGCTCTCGTTTCGAAGAAGAATTGTGTAAAAATATCTGTTACCGATAAATACAGCCGGCACAGTCTCGCCGGATAAATTAATCATCATATTTGTCGATACGGATTGAATAATTGAAACATCGGTGAGAGCCGGCTCAACAGGTTCTTCTGCTTTTTTCTCTAGGCCATAAACTAATGTCTCAGTACGATTATTACCTCCGAGTGTGTCATATTCAGCATTTAATTCGCAGGTATTAATAAACGGAAACGGAAGGTATGGCAACGAATCAGTAGATGTTGCTCTAAATGAAATTAAAATAGAATCTCCTGCAGTTAGTGAATCAAACATCCAAAGGATAGAATCTCTCTCTTGAATGATCGGAACAAACGAGGTCTCGGAAATCATGACAGAATCCGCGATATGGTTGACAACTGTTAAATTACGGGCAGTTACAGGTCCAAAATTTTTAATTTTCAAAAAATATTGATAACTTTCTCCTTGTAATACTGCCGGAAACTTCACCCCTGTTAATTCAATGACTGTATCAGTTTCTGTGTGTTGTGAAATAGCAAGGTCGTAATTAATTCTCGGTTCTGGTATCGAATGAATGACATGAATCGTGTCGCTTGCCAGGTTATTTGTCAGTAGAGAATCATTATCCACAATCAGTTGTGCTGAACTAATTAATTTAATTAGTTCTGTTGGGATGTTGCGACCGAATTTCACATTGACCTGAATATTTAACTGCTGTTGCGGATCAAGTTCGTCAATATGCCATTCAAGCACGTCTTTCCCGACAATTTTAGCGGCAGGCACAGACGCATCAATTAGCTGAACAGAATCAGGTAGGTTAAAAAATACAGTCATGGAATCTGATTGAATCAAACCTAAATTACGAATCGCTAATTGGTAGCTATATTCGTCATTCGGATTTACTGCTTTTAATGTATCGTCTTTTATGACCTTAAATGTATCTGTTTGAGATGTGAGTAACAGTTCTATGTCTGTAAATGCCGGTTGTTTTGTTTTTCGTTCAATCGCATAAATAGTTAACCATGAAATATTGTTTTCCGCCAGGGTATCGTTTTTGGCGATAACGCGACAGGTATTAACGAGCGGAAATGGATAAACGGGTAATGAGTTGAATACATGAGCCTCAAATGATATTTGAACGGAATCTCCTGACAAAAGAGAATCGACTTGCCAGAAAAGCGTGTCTCTGTTTAAGACAGAGGGCGCAGGATTTATATTGAAAACAGAAACAGAATCTGAAAAAATATTCTGAACCTCAAACTGGTAGGCTGTTCCCGGACCGTAATTTTTGATATTTAACGTATATGATAAGCTATCTCCCTGCAAAACAGCCGGGAACGTGAGGCCTTCAATTTCAATTGTTGTATCTGTATCTGCCAATTGGCTGAGAGATAGGTCATAATTTTCTGGTATTTTAGATTTTTCGGGATGAATAATTCCCACTGTGTCTGTAACAACATCTCGTTCGTAAAGCGTATTATTTGCAGTATATAGTATTGCTTCGCTCGATAATGTCTCTAACTCCTGTGGTACCTCTGATGCAAGTTGTACGGAAACTATTATATGTTCAGATCGACTGACCTGGAAAATAGGAAATTTCCAAACAAGAGAATCCTTGTTGATTTCGATCGGTTGAATTGAAGCGTCGATGAAACGAACAGAATCGGGTAAGTGTTGCACCAATGTTACATCTTTGGCGTAATACTGACCGATGTTTTCAATGGTAAGATTATATTCGTACATTTCGCCGGGGCGAATTGCATTTAGAGTATCCGGTTCAACAATGATTGTTGTGTCTGTTTTTGAACTCATATCCAGAGTCAAATCAGTTGACATATCATCTGGTGGGCCACCAACATAATAGAATCCTCTGCCTTTAGCAAACCGATTCTCAAAATAAGCTTTTACATCAACAACCCGCCATGTTCGGTTAAATTCCGGATCCGGGCTTGCATGCGCCATGACGTAAAAATTTTGAATGGCCTTGTAAAGTTGGCTATAAATATCTGTAATAGAGATATTGACTGTTGTTTTCAAAAAAAGACCGCCAGTCATTAAAGCAATATGTTTTAATGTGTCCGTATTTGCCGAGTCATTGAATGCAATGGTGTATATTGGAATATTATGTGCCCGGGCGCTGTCGATAACAGCTTTTGCCGAGTGTTCCGGTTTTGAACTATTGTCTTCGCCGTCTGCATAAACAACAATTCCCCTTCTGCCACTCGCAGATTTTGTTCCGCGAATAGCGAACATTAATGCCTCATACAGAGCTGTTTTACCTCTTGATTGAGCAGCTTCCACAATGTCGGTTAGCCTGGTTTGATCGTTAGTCATTGTCTGATAGGCTTTTATTTCATGATCAAACACAACAACGCCTGCGCTATCCACTGGACGCATTCCATGGATAAAGCTAAGAACAGCGTTTTTGGCGTCTGCAATTGCTTTCTTCATACTATAGCTTGCGTCCATGACTAACATTGTGCTGGTCGGGAAATTCATATTGGCACGGATTTCAGTGAATAGCGGCTTTGGAATTTGATGATAAGTGTCAGGATTATTCGGAGTTAATGGATCATGTTCATGATATTCAAGAACAGGTTGCCAAATTTGCGAGATAGGCCTCCCGTTTTCCGCAATATCAGTTACTCCAAGCCAATTTGATGTGTCTGCAAGACCAGTAACAATTATCTTGTTAAAACTGTCCAGGACAGAAATTGTGGAAATTACAGGATAAGGAAAATGTCCTGAAAGGCCGCGTAAGTTGATTTCTTCGTTAATCGAAATATTGTTAATACAAATAAGTACATTGTCTGCCATTACTTGCTGAGAATATGAATTCTGTGCATAGATGGCCAGGGGAAGAAAAATAATTACAAAGAAGAAAACACGTAACGGTCTACGAACTTTGATTAAGGGGGCGAGACTCATAGAACCACCCTTTCTTTGTTTGATCCATGTTGCAAGGTTTTATTTTATCAATACCTAAATAGAATATATATTGCGTAAAAATAGTATTATTAAAATATAATAACAAATAATATAATTAAAGTCAAGTTATAATTACAAATATATATAAATAACTTCTAAATATATGATATAACAATAATAGTATTAAAAAATGACTATTTTTTATCCTGCATTATTCACAAATCGTGCCACAGAAGCACAGAGAAACAACAACGTGTGTGCACATTACTTTTCAAAATGAGTTAAGAAAAATTCGAGTTACTATTGTTTGCGTAACGTTTTGAAAATAAAAACTCTGTGTATTCTGAGCCTCTGTGGCGATGACTTTTTAAGGTTATTTAAAAGCTGAATAAGTCTTGGAAAATTAAAAATCATTTCTTATATTTAAATTTTTAATATGATACATGTATTTAAAAAACCTTTCACTGGTTGAGATTATGTTGTTATTTTGATTGTCTTTTAATCGTTTTTAGAGATTATAATTCCTTGACGGAGATAAAATAGATGTCTGAATATGTCATAATTAGTCTTGGCAGTATTTTAGTTATAGGAATTGGCGCCCAATGGCTATCTTGGCGGTTACGGTTCCCGTCCATAGTATTTTTAATGATCTTTGGGTTTATCGCTGGCCCGGTAACCGGAGTTCTTCACCCAGATCAATTAATGGGCGAATTACTGTTCCCGCTGGTTTCCATTTCGGTTGCCATTATCTTATTTGAAGGCGGAATGACATTACGCCTTGATGAGTTGCGTAGCATCGGCAAGGTAGTTGTGTTACTTATCTCTGTCGGCGCGCTAATAACATGGTCAATAACAACACTGGCTGCGATCTATCTTTTAAAATTACATTGGGAAGTTGCCATTCTGTTGGGGGCAATTCTGGTGGTTACAGGTCCCACAGTTATTGGGCCGCTGCTGAGGCACATTCGTCCCACTGAAAAAGTAGCGGATATTTTGAAGTGGGAGGGAATCATCATCGACCCGATTGGCGCGATATTGGCGGTACTCGTTTTCGAAGCCATTCTTGCGGGGGAAGCGTATCAGGCTGTGACTGTCATTTTACTAAGTATTTTGAAAACTGTTTTTTTAGGTGGATTGATCGGCCTGGCATTCGCTGGCCTTTCTTTATTCCTACTACGGAAATTCTGGTTACCAGATCATCTCCAGGTCCCGACGATATTGACGTTTGTTGTAACAGCATTCGTGATTTCCAATATGGTTCAGGAAGAATCCGGCCTGCTGGCTGTTACGCTAATGGGTGTTGTCCTTGATAATCAGAAAATAGTGTCTGTAAAGCATATCGTTGAATTTAAAGAAAATCTCCGGGTGCTAATTATTTCCGTTTTATTTATATTATTGTCAGCCAGGCTTCAACTAACTGATATAATAGATTTTACGACAAATAAAATATTATTCATGGGAGCGCTTATTGTAATAGCCCGGCCGTTAGCCGTATTTATTTCCACATTGAGCACAGATTTACAATTCCGTGAAAAATTATTTATTTCATGGATGGCGCCTCGCGGAATTGTCGCTGCCGCGGTTTCTTCTATATTTGCTTTTAAATTAGCAGATATCGGGCTTCCGGGAACCGAATATCTAGTACCGATAACATTTCTAGTCATTGTTACGACGGTGGTTTTGTATGGACTTACATCTTCACCCGTTGCGCGGTTGTTAAAAGTTGCTCAATCAAATCCCCAGGGAATTTTGTTCATCGGGGCACAGGAATGGAGCCGAAACATGGCAAATGAGTTACAAAAAAATGGTTTCAAAGTTGCTATGATCGACACTAACCGCAGTGATATAAAAAAAGCATGCAAAGCAGGTATCCCCGCCTATTTTGAAAGTGTTTTGTCCGAAGATATTTTTGAAATACTTCCATTAAATGGCATTGGCCGGTTGGTTGCTTTAACGCCGAATGATGAAGTAAATTCCCTGGCTGTTCTTCATTTTGATGAAATTTTCGAGCGGAATCAACTTTATCAATTACCATCTGTAACTGATGAAAAAGGCAGTGAAAAGAATTTGCCACCATTACATCTGCGCGGGCGCTTTTTATTTAGCACGGATCTTCATTTTTCTAATTTTAATCAGCGCTTTTTCTCTGGCGCTACCATTAAATCAATTCAATTAAAAAAAGAATTTGATTATAAAAAATTCCTTGATTCTTATGGCGAAAATACTATACCTTTGTTTTTAGTTCAGGATGACAAATATCTGGAAGTGTTTACCACTGATACTATGCTTGAGCCAAAACCGGGAGACATAATTATCGCTTTAATAGATTCAATTAACAAAGATAAATTAAAGGAAAAATAAATTCCGGAGGGATGTTGAAAATAATTGCTTTTAACGGAAGTCCGCGTCGTCGGGGAAATAGTTCATTATTGCTTCAACATTTGTTAGCAGCAGCTCATGAAGCTGGAGCCGATGCAGAAGAAATTATTGCAGATGAGGCGAATGTAAAATTTTGTCGAGGGTGTTTAAGATGTAATCTTGCAAAAAGATGTGTTATTAAAGGAGATGATTGGGAAGAGATAAGTCAAAAAATCATTGAATCAGATGCACTCATTTTTGCTTCACCGGTTTATTTTCATCATCTTTCTGCTCAATTAAAAAAAATTCTTGACCGATTCCGTTCATTTATTCACGTTAGAATAACAGAAAATGGGTTGGTGCACACACCCTGGAAACTTTGGCAAAAAAAAATTGTATTAATTTTATCACTTGGATCGCCCATGACTGATGACACTATTCCGATTGTTGATTTGTTCACATTTTTAACAAATGAGCTTGGTCCTGAAAATTTACTGGAAACAATTATTGGGACACGTCTTGCTGTGCCTGGCCAGGTAATGATGTCCAAAAGCCAGCTTCAGGAGCTTTATCCGAAACTTGAATTGCCAGTTGAGCTTGTTGATTCGGATTATAAACAAAATCAAGACCTCATCAAAAACTGTGTAAGTATTGGTAAAAAATTAGGCACTTAAAAATAATTGACTACACATATTTACAACGGTTAATGATGTTTGAAACGCGCATAATGTGGTTTCATAAAATAACAATTTGTTGTTAATTTACAACACATATTCAGTGCGGTTGTTGTATTTATGCAACATTATTATTCCGCTAACGTATGTATTGTTAGTATATAAAATGATATATATTAATAACTTATCGTTAATTTATGTGCCTACAACTCTTTTGGTATAAATTTTGTACCATTACTGAAAAGTGTTTGTTCGTTGAGATTTTTCTTTAGGAGGACGCATCATGAGAAAAATAAAATGGCTCCTAATTCTCGTTCTTTTAATCACAATTATTCAGGGGGCAACCTTTACGGTTGCACAGAGTAGCCCAAGAGTAGGGACGTTTATAGAGGCTGATGGAGGTGATCCGACGCCACCACCACCTCCGCCACCACCACCGAATTTGGGTTTTGAAACAGACAGGCGATAAATTATCACATCTTCAGACGCTCATTAACAAAAGTTGCTCTATACCACCACCAGTGAATTTGTGGGAGCCCTTCCCGCAAAGCCAGGCCGACATCATTTTTGATGTCGGCTTCGTTTTTATTACCACATTCCTAAATTTTATCTAAAGGTCATATCCACTTCGCCGATATTATTTCTATATTATAACATGAAAATCATCACGGATTTGTGAGTTGAAATGACTTCAAGATTAATAACATCGATTCTGTTTTCATTTATATTGTACAACCCGATTCTTTCGCAAATGATGGAACAGTCGATTTCGCCTGATGATATTGCGCGTTCTATGGAAGCTAATTTGACGTTTGATCTGCAAAATGAATTGTATAATTATTTCCCGGATAATAAAATTGCAATCAAAGCAAATATTCGTCTTTATCGCACGTCGTCAGGGCAAATAAACCCTTCGCTTCCTTCGTTACCAGACATCAGTGATATGAAGAGGTTGCCCGGGCTTCCCATGGTCCCGGACAAACCTGCCAATAGCCGTGAACAGTATAATGCACAACAAATGACTCGGATGTTTCAGCAGTACTTAACGGAAAGCGGCTACCGCGTTTCTCGCATATCAATCAATGCAATAGTTGATAGCTCACTAAATCGGGATGATATTCTTTTTATCAGAAAATTAGTGACATTGCGAGCTGGTATCAATCCCGGCCGAGGAGATAGAGTTCACATTGAGGTATTAAAGTTTCCCACAAATCAGAAAAAAGCCACTTTTCAAATGATGGAAAATCAAACATCATTAAAAGTAGAGGATGATTTTCCGGCAAAGTCCAAAATTGCAATGTGGGGCTTTATCGCATTGGCATTATTTTTAGGAGCAATTATTATTTACTTAATTTACAAAAATCGCGGACAGCCAGTATTACAACAGAGACCGCGAAACCAAATAAATCAAACAACAGTGCCAAACAAACTGACATCAAATAAAAAAAAGCCTAATCAATCGAATTCACCAACAGTGACCGAATATTTAATAGGCGCACCAGTTGCTTCTGCTAAAGTGTTTAAAAGCTGGATAGACGATCTCGAAACCAAAGGTATTGAAAAAACGGCATTTTTACTAAAACATATTTCGCCAGAATTGGTTGATATGTATGAACCGCATCTTGGTACTGTTAATTGTGGGAAAATCAGGATGATGATGAGTAAAATAAACAGGCCGATTCCCCAAAATATATTAGCAGAAATACGCTGTAAGTTTGACCATGATTTTAAATTACTTGCGTTAAAAAATACCTCTTCTAAAAATGAAGAAGACCTGTTTGCATTTATATTTCAACTAACAGATGATCAGCTTATTCATTTGATGAAAAATATTGAACCTGGATTAGCGGCAATAATCGTTGCGCAATTACAGCCAGAGCGAGGTGCGAGTCTGATAAAAAAGTTTGAAAAAGGATTTCAAAAAGATATTTTTCTATCGTTGAGTAAAATCGAAAAAATACCGCTAAAAATGTATAAAGCAATGGCGCATCGATTAGCAAATAAAGCGCAAAAGGTGGCAAATATGAAATATGTCACCGCTGATGTCGTGGACACCACAGTAAATTTACTGGATCAATTTGATGAAGGAGCCCAGCGTGATATTCTGAATCATTTAAAGTGTAATGATTTGAAATTTGCAGGTCGAGTTCACAAAAAGTATATTAAGTTTTCTGATGTCATTAATTTACCAAATCCTGAGTTGCGGGAGATTTTCCGAACAGCGGATCGTGATGTTATCGCAGCTTCTATTGTTGATTTAACCGAGACAGACATCGATAGAATAATTACAGCACTACCAGCAAAAATGGGAGATATGGTACGCAGCTCATTGAATATGAAAAAATTTGCCCCTGAATCAGAAATCGAAGAAGCGAAGCGAAAATTAGTGCGAACTGCGCGCAATCGTTTTATCAAAAGAAATAAAAAGCCAGGGTACGGTAAGAATATAAAAGGAATGCCACAAATCATAATGGAAGATTAGAATGATGTTAAATTTTTTTAAATATATTTTGATTTCTATATGCATTGTTGTTAATGCTGCATTTTGTACTAACCCCGATAAAAAAACGATTGATGAAGCGCATATTGTTGTTTTCCTAAACAGATTGTTTAGCGATATTTCCGAAGATATTTTTGAAATTGAAGGGAAAGCTAACCGTATAGCAATCTACAACATTAAAATGGATCGGAGTGCCTTTAGTCTTCAACTTAGCAATTATATTGAAGGAAGGTTGCATCAAATTTTTCAAGAGGCAGCAGGAATAACCCTGGTGAATTTACCACGATTAAACGGTATTAAAATTAGTTCATCGGATACATCGTTCCAAATAGTGAATACCGTACCTTCGCTAACCGAATTGTGGAAAATCGGACGTAATTTAAATGTGGAGGCATTTCTCGAGGGAGAATGTAGTTATATTCCACAATTAGGAGTTGCATTGAATTTGCGGATTTCAAAAACCGGGAGTGCGAGTATACTCTGGGCAAAAACCTATACTGTTTATGCAGAAGATGTGATCCCTGAAAAATATCCGCCACCAACTACGTTTTTCCTTAATTTAGGATTGGAAACATTTCATCTAAATTATGATAAAAACGATATCATAAAACAGAATTTTAATGGTATGTTAACATACCATACTCTGGATTTTGGCATTATGCAATATATTGAAAGTCAGCGTCATTTCCGGTACGAAGTACGATTGGGAATTGCTTTTCTAAATAATGGCATTCCGCTAAATTCCGATCAATTCAAAGAAAATACGTTTTATGGAGAGGTGACAAGGCGTAATAGATTTCCAGCGCCGGTTTCATTCCGATTTCAAACACTCTTATATACGGGATTGATAGCAAAAGAGACCGCAGAATACTCAGATTGGCTTTCGTTGTATATTTCATTTATCAGAAATTTTGCAGAAAAAACACCAGACTTTAATTGTGTTGGCGTCGGTTTACGAAGTGATATTAGTGAGAATTTTTCTCTGTCTACTGGCCTTTCATTTGTTTTGGCAAATGAATTTAATTCAATTCCTTTAAAAAACAGCGACCAACTTTTAAAATTAAATTTGAATGGATTACAATATCATTTAATGTTGATACAATATGCATTCTAAAAGGTGATCCTCGTGGGAAAAATTATTTGGACGATAGTAATATGTTTGCTGGCGTTACATTGCAACACATCTCGCTACAGCGATTCGCAGATTGCGGAAGCTTATAAAAGCGAGTCCGATGTGCAACGGAAGAAAACTTCTGTCGCTCATGTTAAAGATTCATCCGGGAACGAAAAAACGCTAAGTTATCCATATTTAACAATCCGTTTTAAACAGCACGATACAGAAATGGAAATGATTGTTGATCCGTTGGAAACGAATGTGCAGATTGATTTACAACGCACGCGCGGAAGTTCGCTCGAAATAAGCCCGGATTCGACAGAAAAAGATACATCTGGTGTAAACGTTTTTGATGAATCAGAAACAAAAAGTCAAACAATGGCCGAAAGCGCAACGGATGATATCTTATCTGATTTGAATCGAGCGCAGTCCTATTTTTATGAGGGCGATTACCCTCGGGCTTTGCAGGAAGTGAAGAAATCTATTCATAAAAAGCCGACTGCATCTGCTTATGCATTGGGAGGTTCGATATTTTACATGAACGGCGAAACTGATAAAGCGATACGCGCCTGGGAAACTGCATTAAAAATGAATCCGGAGATGACAGATGTTAAAAATATTCTGAGACAGGTGGAAAAGTGATTACAATTCTTGGAATTATTTCCGGTATTATACTGATTGGTATTGGAATAAAAAGCAGCGGAACTCCTGCTGCAATCTTCATTAATCCAACAGGCCTTGCAATTGTTTTGGGCGGGACTGTAGCCGCGACACTCATCTCATTTCCGTTTCAGGAAGTATTAAGAGCGTTCCGGTCGTACCTTATTATTTTCCGCTCTGGATCGCACGATTATGTGCAAGCAATAAAATACCTTGTTCTGAATATTGAAAAATATAACAATCATGGTCTTTCATCATTTGAAGAATTTCATCGCCCGCAAAAAAAATTGTGGATCTTTAATGATGGTATTCAATTGATGATTAATGGTTACAATAAAGAAGAAGTGAAACAAGTGCTGGAAGATCAGATACGATGGAAATTTAAACGCGAACAAAAACAAAACCAGTTATTTGCAACGATGGCAAAATTTGCTCCTGCTTTTGGTATGATTGGCACCCTGATTGGCTTAATTAAAATGTTGGTCACAATGTCCTCCGGTCCAGAACATGTGGGGCAGGGGCTGGCGATTGCATTAACAACTACTTTTTACGGATTATTATTGGCGAATATGTTTTTTAACCCAATTTCTGAAAAAATTCGGGAGCAAAGTGAAAATAACCTTTTGCTTGAGACAATGCAATTAGAAACGTTAATGATGATGTTTGATAATAGCAATCACATTTATGCACAGGACAAATTAGCGTCTTATATTAGCGCCGGACAGCGAAAGAAATTAGTGAAATAGAAGAACATGGAAATTGATGTTTCAAAATTTGATAAATCTACGAATCCGGATGAAAAGAATCATTGGCTTTTGTCATATAGTGATATGGTAACCTTATTGTTATGTTTTTTTGCGCTGTTCTTTGCAATCTCCCGGGTGGATACTGTTAAATACGAAATGCTTACCGAGTATTTCGATCAATCATCAAAAATGCCTTTGCACGAACTGCAGACGCAAATGAAGGCGTTAATTGAAAAACATAATCTCCGAAATAAAGTTGATGTAAAATTGACACAAGATGGGCTGGAATTAAATTTTCAGGATAAAATATTGTTTGATTCCGGACAGGCAGAATTAAAAGAAGAGGCTTTTCCAATTTTAAGTGCAATAGCAAATATTTTGCGCACCTCGTCAGTCAGGACGCGGAAAATTCAGGTTGCAGGACATACGGATACAGTACCCATTAACAAAGATTCTATCTATCCGTCTAATTGGGAATTAAGCACTGCAAGAGCATCCCGGGTTATCCGCTATTTTTTAGACCATCACTTTGAAAAGGAAAGATTTGAGGCAGTTGGATATGCGGATACAAAATTAAAGGTTCAGGAGTCCATCGATAATAAGGGAGTTGCTGTAAATCGGCGAGTGGTGTTATTGATAAAGTAATTGAAAGAAATACTCACATCGTTTTCCATTCCTTAATCTCAACAATATCGGTATTTTGAAGATGATAGTCTAACGGCACCTGTTTCCCATTCACATTCGCGATATAGTTGTCTTTTTTTGCTTTTACTATCTCCCCGAATTCTGTATGTAATTTTATTGCAAAATCCAGGGGAGTTGCATTCATATTTAATTCAAGGATTTCTCCTTCCGGTGTGAGTACGAAACACGAGTTTTTCAAGGTTGAATCAATACCTGCTTTTTGATTGCCATTTTCATTCTCAATAAATACACGTTTCATCCGACTCCAAAATGACTTATTTTTTTTAATAGAAATGGCGTTTGATTTGTTTGGTTCTTTATAAATCCAATGAGATGCTGCGCCGTACATTGCGTCTTCATGCATTCGTCTGGTTCGGATTTGCACTTCGAGTGTAAGCTCTTTATCAATAATTCCATTTTTTTCACAAACCACAGTTGTGTGAATGGAGCGATAATTGTTATTCTTGGGATTTTTTATCCAATCAACAAACAATTTACCGTCATCATATATTCCAGGTATTGGTTTCCACAGTGAGTGCAAGTTTTTTAACACATGGTAGCATTTTTTCGTATTTTCACTTTCACTGTCTCCGTCAATAATAATACGAATGCCCAATAAATCATTCATTTCGTTGAGATTGAACTTTCGCTGAAGCATTTTTTTGTAGACACTATAAATGTGTTTTGCTCTTCCTTCAACAGCGGCATGAATGTTTAATTTTTTTACACGTTCTTGGATACACTTTCCCACTTTCTCTAAATACGACTCCCGACTAGCGCGGTTGTGCTGAATAAATCTACAGATTTCATCGTATTTTGCAGGATGTAAAATACGAAACGCTGCATCCTCCAATTGCCATTTAATATGCCCAACTCCCAGATAATCTGCCAACTTAGCATGGATATTTAGCGTTTCGTGGGCAATATTTTCCTTCAGATAATTATCAATTTTGAGTAGCGGATACATCTCATCATGGAAGCATTTTAGCACAGCCAGACGATCTACTAATTTGATAAGGATCGCTTCGATGGAATTCGTGCTTGCTAAAAAACATTTGCGATGGTTTTCGAGCTGTTCTTCGTGCGAAATGCTTGATTGAAGCCGAATTTCTTCTTCGTTATAAATTGCCCGAATTTGAATTTTATCAAAAACATCCCTGACAAATTTATAATTGTGGCGTTTGTCTAATCGCCAGGGCATAATGATTTCAAGCTTGGCAAGTCTGCTTATATCACTTAGAAGTTCAAGGTTAGCGTGTAAAAATTGTTTAATGAACGTCCTTTTTATATTTTTCGGTGCATTTTTTAATTGGGAAATGTTATAAAGAGCACCAACTGTAAGATTGTCTGTCGGAAAATTAATTTTATGTAAAAAATACGTCGTATATATGGCAATTCGATGGTGAAAATTGATTAATTCATCTGTAAAATCTCTGTCATTTAGATCCAGAAAAAAAGAATCAATTGATTCGATTAATGTTTTGAGTGTTTCCTCCTGATACAATTCTTTGAGGTTTTCGTCTAAATGATAAAGAAGCCAACTCTCACGGATGCGTCTCATAGTTCATTTTAGATGGTTTGAGTGGATAGATGTTTGTGATTTTGTTGTTAAATATACAAACATCATACCATTTTCGATTAATATTAAGAGTTAATTATTAAAAAATTATAGGATTTAAAGTTAGTTACCTTATTGAAATTCAGAGATTAATAAATAATAATAATTTGCTGTTTATTCATATCTTAAATAAGATATGACTTTTTTAATCAAATCCAAAATAATTTTTATTAACAAATGTGATACTAAACCAAGATCGAATGTGTTTTCTTCCGAAAAAGCTGTTTCACCTGATCCCGACTTAGCCCAGATATCTCACTGATTTTCTCATAATTCCAGTTCGTTTGGTCAGCATAATACTGTAACAACTTCTTTTTATAATTTTTGACTAATTCATCGAAAGTGCCCTTGTTCTCATTAAAATCATCAATATCAACAGAGCAAGAGTACGCAATTGCTTCCCGGACATCGTGTTCCGTAATATTGCCATCATTATCCAGTATCATGCAACGTTTGATAATGGATTGTAATTCTCGAATATTGCCCTCCCATTTATATCGTTTCAATAATTGAATAGCATCCGGGCTAATTTTAACTGATTGCTTACCCCGCGGCAAATTTTGTTCGATTATACTTTTAACAAAACTTGGGATGTCATCGGCTCGATTCGATAGGTTCGGAATTCGGATCGGAATGGTATTTAATCGAAAATAGAGGTCTTTACGAAAACGGCCATCTTCAACTTCTTTTTGAAGATTTTTATTGGTCGCGGCAATAATTCTAACATTTAATTTAAAAGAGTGATTACTACCAACTTTTCGTATTTCACCGGATTGTAATACCCGTAACAATTTAACCTGAAGTTCAGGTGGCATATCTCCGATTTCATCAAGAAATATAGTACCATTGTTCGCTTCCTCAAAAAGTCCTCGTTTCGTTTCCCGCGCATCGGTAAACGCACCTTTTTCATGGCCGAAAAGTTCACTTTCCAATAATTCTTTAGGAATTGCCCCACAATTTATGGGGATAAATTTTTCTTTTGCGCGGAGACTATTTGCGTGGATCATTTTTGCAAATTCTTCTTTCCCGGTTCCCGTTTCTCCTAACAGTAATACAGGGACGTCCCATTCTGCAGCTTTCATCGCAGTTTCTGCACTGCGGAGAAAGTTTTGAGAATCTCCGATCAATCCCATTAAATCATATTTTTCCTCTATTTCCTGACGTTGTATACTTTTTTTCCTTTGTTTTAATTCTCGCTGCAATTGAATTTTTTCGAACGCATTCCTAATAGTTAGAACTAACGATTTCGCATCATTGCGAATTTGATATTTATCAAAAAAGAAAAACGCGCCCTTTTCGGACAGGTCAAAGGCCAGCGACAGCGTTCCGTGTGCTGTAAGTACAATTATTTCCGGACTTACCTGCGTCTCCTTTATTTTTACTAATGCTTCTTCTCCTTGCATACGGCTGTTATTAAATCTCAAATCTAGTAAAACAACATGAAAATCACGGTGATTTCTTTTCATATCTTCCAGAAATTTTTCACATGTTACATATTTTCGAAATTTTAGCAGGTATTTTCGGTTCAATAAATCGGTATTGACCTTTTTAAGTGTATTTTCAATGGATTCGGCATCAGAGATTTCATCGTCGACAATCGCGACGTTAATAAATTTTTTTTTCATTTTTATGAATTCCCTTCTTTTTGCGTTGGAAATATGATTGAAAAGATTGTACCCTTACCGGATTTACTACGGCACTTCACTTTTGCGTGATAGGCGTCGGCTAGTGTTCTTACAATATGCAATCCCAATCCCTGGTGTGATGAGGTATATTCGGTTTTTGAATAACCTGCTTCAAATATATTTAATTTTTCATCAGGAGGAATACCCTTTCCATTGTCGCTAATTTTTAAGCTAACATATTCATGATTTAATCGTTTTGTGACTACTGTAATTTGACTCCCGTTACTATGCTGAATCGCATTTTCTCGAATGGGCTCTATAATCTGTCGGAATTTATACTTGTTCCCGGGGATCTTCGGTAATTGTTCATCAAGTTTGAACTGAACTTCGATACTGTCCGGCGATTTTTCACCTTGAAACATGGAGTAAACGATCTGATTAAGATTTACCTTTTCATCGAGGTATAAACGCGGAATGTAACCTTTTTCATTATTTTGATTTTTCATTTGATCAACCATATCAAAAACAGTCTCTATATCTTCTTTTAATAAACTTTCATTTCGGAACTCATTTTCGAGCCAATTTTGTATATTGTTAAATGTGATTTTTAATTTTGTTATTTCTCCTTCATGAATTGTTGCATCTTGTTCCAAAGAATCATATATTTTACTCATTTTTAAAAGAGAATGCATGACTTTTATTTTATCGTCCAACCGAGATTCCATCCGATTCATTATCCTATTCAGAGGAGAATACATTTTATGAGCAGTACGCATCGCCACTTTCATAATTGTTTCGTGATGTTCCTTTTCTTTTTGTTGAGTATTTTTTAGTTGATAAAACGCGCGTTGAAAAATTTCATTACTTTGTTTATAGTTCGTAATTGATTCAATGTGATATTTTTCCATCAGACCACGATACATCGATTCTAGATTCTCCTGCGGAGATATGGCTTTAAATTCCATGCTTTCTTTAATCAATCGATCCAGAATATGCTCCAATAATTTACCGGCTCTCCGAAAATGAGTAATGGCTTTTTGGTATTGAAAATTCTCAGCATGGATTAATCCCAGTTCATAATTTGCTTGCTTCTCAATTTCTAAAAATTTATATCTCCTGGCCGTTCTAATCGCAGTTTTTAGGTTATCTTCCGCCATCTTACATTTTTTTAACTTCTTGTAAGCCATGCTTAATCGGATTGAATTTTTACAAACATTCTTTGAGTCATTAAATTCCCGATTTATTTTTAATGCGGTTTTTAGTAATTTTATGGCCGTAGTTAAATTGTTCTTTAAAACATACAACTCTCCCAATTGTCCCAATCGAATTCCAAGTCCCCGTCGTTCGCTTGAACAGTTTTTTATAATGTTTTTGGATTTCTTGACAATGTAAAAAGCTTCGTCTATTCGTCCGAGTTTCATGTATAACTCTCCAAGGTGTGCTAAATTACGACTTTTAGTTGGCGGAAAATTGATTTCTTCGGCTAAACGAATGGAACGATGATGGTAATCTTCAATTTTTTTTATTAGTTTATTATACTCGATCGGAAAATTTTTGAAAATGCCAAGCATGGATAAATAGGCAGCCCCTAATTCATCCAGACAAATTGCCTGAAATAACTTGTTATCTATATCTTTGAAAAGTTCTAATGCCTGATTCAAGTAATCAATGCCGCGGGGTATTTGGTTTAGATAGTTGCAATAAATTTTCCCTAACATGAATAAAAGAATTGCTTCATATTCAATGTTATTATACTGTTGTGCGATAGCAACTCCTTCTGTATATTTCTCAATTGCAAGATTATATTTACCTACATTCCGGTAGGCATTCGCTAAAAGTTTCAATCCTTCGAGCCTGTTTTCATAGAAACTCTCAAAATGAGACATTATTCTATGCATCAATTTTAATGGCGATATTGCACGTTTTGAGAGACGCAGTTTCAGGCAAAGCCAACCTAATTTCAGGGCAAGATGCATGGTAAGTTTGTCATGTTGATTATTATCATTCAGTGTTCTTATCACCCTATAACTGATAAACGTAAGCGAATATGCACAATAATATTGTCCGTTCCTGGCCATAGGATCCAAATAATCGAAAATTTCTCTTATATCATCAATTTTTACAGTTTTAGCAAGTTGCCACCAATTATTCGTCTTATCCAAACGATGCAAGGTTTGGTTAAAATTTTTACAAGCAAGTTCTTTATAACGCTTATAAATCGGATTTCGTTTTAGTTGATGTCCAAACGTCTGCGGAGAAACCATCTTTCACTCCTTGAATAGTCGTAATGAATGTTGACAGTCGGAAAGCAAGGAAGCAGATCAAAGTATAATCGGGACAGAAACGCCAAGATGAGATAATTATAATTTAGCAAATATTTTTTCCAAATTCAATATCTAACCTATCTAATATAGCCAAAATTGATGCCATGTTTATAAACATGATGTAATTTTTATTAAATTATAACTTAATGAAGTGATCTTGGGTACCTTGGTTTTTGTTATCCAGTGATAAATCATCACTAATTAGTGTGAAGATGTAACTTTGATATACTCTGGTATTTAATCGGTGATCGAAAGTACAACGCTTAACCTGTTGATATTATTACTTACTAAAAATAGGCTGCATTATGGCATATTGATTGCAAAACGGAGTTACGAACACTTGCAGTGATCGTTTTTCATGGCGGGGCATCAATTATTAACCATACTTTGCGGAGGTGTCACATGGAAAAAGTAATCACAAGCATTTTCGGAAATATTACGAGATTTTTTGCACTAATTTTTTTATTGGGTGCAGCTCTCGGATTTGTTTGTAGCAATGGCATCTTCACAGTTAATTATAATCCTGATAACGCAAAGAATACATTTCAAAAAGCTACTGATAATTTTAAACGAAACGGACAAGCGCTTGCATCCTCATTTAATTCTGCAAATGGAGAAAGCAATGAAAAGATGAATAATCCATCGAGGCAGACAAATTCTCCCCTGACCAAATGGGATTTTGAGGTTCATAAAGTAACACCCGGGGAAACGCTTTATGATATCGGAAAAGCACATGATGTTCACTGGAAAGCTTTAGCTCGGATAAATCACATCCGAAATCCTGAAAATTTATTGCCAAATGAAAAAATTTATGTTCCCGTTAAAAAGATTGTCTATAATTAATGATGTTCTCTGTAATCAAAATCAATGACAAATCCCGTATATCATAAATAAAAATATTACCACCACCACCTCTTTCCTCGCACTGGCTAAAGAAAGCGCCTCCGGATCGTTGATTCGGAGGCGCAGCTATTTTTGTTTGAAAAATCATAAATAAATATTTACGATCGTTCCATTCCCTTCATTACTTTGAATGGATAGCTCTCCGTCATGATCCGCTATTATCTGTTGAACAATTGACAAACCCAAACCCATTCCGCGACGCTTCGTTGTAAAATAGGGTTTAAAAATATTTTCAAGGGTTTCCTGGTTCATGCCGTGCCCAAAGTCTTGTATCGTGATGATTATTTTTTTGTTAGCTCGGTGTTGCGCTGATGTTTTTATAATTATTCTCCCGCCGATGTTTGATGCTTCAATACTGTTTTTTAATAAATTGTTTAACGCTCTTTTCATTTGATCCCGATCAAGTACTAATTCAGGGATTGAAACATCAAAATCAGTTTCAATCTTAATTGGTTTTGAACCACCGGCTAAAATGGGAATTAAATTGTGAATGATTTCATTGATATTTGCTTGTTCTTTTTTTATGTTCGGCATTCTGGCAAACTGCGAAAATTCATCCGAGATTCGACGCAATGATTCCAACTCATCTTCGATTGCATGAATTAGCTCTGCATGTGTTTGGTCTGTTATTTTTGTTTTAAGGCGAAATAACGTAAGTTGAATTGGTGTGAGTGAATTTTTAATCTCATGAGAAACTCTTCTGGCAACATCACGCCAGGCAGCGAGGCGCTCTGCCCGAACCAGCCGTTCCTGGCTCGACTTTAAATCCTCCCGCATTTTATTGAATGAATCGATAAGTATTTTTATTTCATCTTTTGCATCGACGTCGACTTTTGATGAGAAGTCGCCGGCTGCCACTTGTTGCATTCCGAGTGCTAATTTCTGGATTGGGCCACTTATTCCACAGGATAGCTTGCGAGCAGAATAAATTGCAATCACTACTAAGATAATGATGAAAAGGGTTGCCATCGCCCAAATCAATCGACCTTCAAGAACTGATTTTTTTACCAGCGATAGAGATGTGTAAACTTTTAATGATTCGGACAATTTGTTTTTCGCTGAAATTACCTGGTTGTCAACATTGAAACCTACAACAGCAATTGTTGAATCGGGAAATGGGCGATAAACCTGACAATAGTAATGACCATCTTTTTCAATAATTGTACTGGATGTTTCGCTATCAAATATCAGGCAGGCAAGGTTATAATTTAACGGAACTAACGGATAGTCTTGAATGAAAATTGTATTTAATTTATTTATATTTTTTCTCTTTATTTTATATAACCCAACAAATGTAACATCGTGTTCAATCAGCCTGGCCTGGTTAATAACTGGTGTGTCTTGAATAGAGTTGATAAATCTTTCCCCGCGACTTTCTAACTGATGTTTAATTGCCTGAATCGAAGACGTTAGTGAGGCTTCAATCCCTGGCATAAATGACATCTCAACACCCTGCGTTAATAATCCGCTCACTATTAAAGTTAAAGTTACGGAAGGAATTAAAAGCAGTAAAAAGAAAATAATTGTTAATTTTACCTCAAGCTTAAATCCTTTGGGGGAGCGTTTTATGAGGAAAATTATATAAGCAGTTAAAAAAGTTAGAATGACAAAAAGCCAAATGAGAAATACATCCATAGTGATTTCCCGTTTAGTTTGCTACTTTTTTACTTGAGAGAATAATAATTCCCATCACGATTAAAATTAGTGGCCACCATTCATGAATTCCGTAAATATCGCTGGCACCGATCGCGATTAGAATTGTACCTGCAATAAGTTTTCCGATGAGCAGATGACCCTTTGATATACCAAAAAGATACGCAATAACTTGAACATAAAACAAGATTCCTATACCTGCGAATAAATAGTCCAACCAGTCACCATAAATGAGGTAATCGATTTTGTACAGAAAAAGTGATAATCCAATCCAAATAATGATCAATCCAAAAAAAAATTGATTCAGTGAGTGAGGGTCAAATTTATTATTATTCGTGCGAGAGCCTGGAGGAATCGATGAATTTTTATCTGTATTATTCATAACTTAAATTCCTATAAAAAATGGAAATGTTCAGTTTGCTACAATTTACGAACAAAAAAGTGATTTGTTCAATTTAAATATGCTGCAAAACGTATTGCTTGATCAAATAATAATTGAGTCGTTATATGCGATATCGATTGGTGATTGGCATACGTCGATCTTTGCCAAATGCTTTGGGGGTAATTTTAACGCCAGAAGCGCCTTGCCTGCGTTTATATTCACTGCCGTCCACCAAACGGATAACTTTGCGGACAATTTCTTCTTCAAAACCCTGCTCGACAATCTTGTTTAAATCAAAGTCCTTTTCTACATACATTTCCAGAATGGGATCGAGAATTTCATAGGGTGGCAGGCTATCTTCATCTTTTTGATCTGGTTTTAATTCGGCTGATGGTGGCTTGGTGAGCGTGCTTTGAGGAATGATGTTACGATTATTTTTTGAATTGACAAAATAACAAATTTGATAAACCATAGTTTTAGGAACGTCTTTGATCACCGCAAAACCGCCGGCCATGTCTCCGTATAATGTGCAATATCCAACACTTATCTCGCTTTTGTTACCCGTGGTTAAAGCCAGCCAGCCAAATTTATTGGATAAGGCCATAATAATGTTTCCCCGGATACGGGCCTGGATATTTTCTTCAGTAAGGTCTTCGGGTAAATCTTTAAAAATGTCAGCCAACATTTTCTTATATGAATCAAACGTGATTTTAATTGGCACAATCATGAATTTTATACAAAGGTTTTCTGCTAATTGTCGAGCATCGGAAATGCTGCCTTCAGAAGAATAGTGTGATGGCATACTCACGCCAATTACATTTGGCGCGCCTACTGCATCTTTTGCAATGCAAGCGGTCAGCGCAGAATCAATGCCACCGCTTAGCCCCAGTACGACTTTTTGGAACCCATTTTTATGGATATAATCCCGGGTTCCTAACACTAATGCTTCATAAATTTCAGGGCTGGAATCTAATTGCTTTCGGAGTGTGGCGCGTATTTCAGGTTTATTAACACTTGTAGCTTGTGTTTTCAGGGTTGTAAAGCTAATAGGGTAACGAGTTGCTTTTCCTGACTGTGATTTTTGATCACTCTGACGTGCGGTGTTAATAGCACTGACATCCAAATCATATATAATTAATTCCTCGTCGAATTGTTTCCCGCGATAAATAACTGTTCCGTTATCATTTATAATTAAACTATGGCCGTCAAAAACGAGTTCATCCTGTCCGCCGGTCAAATTTACATAACAGATAAAAACACGATTCGTTTTTGCCCGGCTTGTTAATATATTTTCACGTATTTGTTTTTTATGTTGATGAAAGGGAGATGATGATATATTAATAATAACCTCGGCAGCTCCGGCAAGTACCTGTGCCTCGGTAATACTATTGTCAATCCAAATATCTTCGCAGATATTGATACCGATTTTAACATTGTTTAGCTCAAATACGATTCCTGATTCTCCGGTTGCGAAGTATCGTTTCTCATCAAAAACTTCATAATTCGGAAGCTCAATTTTATGATATGTGTCAATCCATTCGCGATCATGAATAATGGCGGCTGCATTATATAAATATTGATTTTTATCAGCAAATCCAATGATAGCCGTGATATTATCACAAGCAGCTATAATTTTTTTTACAGATTGTTTATTATCTTCAATAAACTGAGGTTTCAGCAAAAGATCTTCCGGTGGGTATCCGGTAACAGACAATTCCGGAAAGGCGATAAGATCAGCGTGATATTTTTTTGCCTGCTGAATATAATGAATTATTTTATCATGATTACCGCTGAGATCTCCGACTGTCAAATTGACTTGAGCAAGAGCAATTCGGATTTCTTTTTTCATGGGTCTCTATTCTATTCTGTTCACAATTAGTTCTTTAACCAGCGAGCAAGAACTCCCGTTCCATGATCATCTGATTTAAATTATCAACAACGTCAAATAGATGGTTGATAAGTTCGTCTTTGTCAGGGGTTTCTTCAATGTTTTCCAATTCGTAAACTTCGTCAGTCAGAATATCAACTTGATTTTTGATTTGAGATTCGTATTCATAAAGTTGAGAAAGGACTCCGGAGTTCACCTCTGAGAGATTAAAAAATGGTGAATTATTATAGGAAGGTTGATTAAGAGTTTCAATCAGAATTTTTAATTGTTTTATCAATCGGTTAACAGAATGGGCAATATCCAAATCCCCTTCCTGTTCTATGCGTATTGATAATTTTTGGAAAATGATCCCAATTTGTTCAATTTGCGATGACATGTGCTCTCGCAATCGTTGATCTGTTTTTTCACGCGCCTCTGTCTTTTCATAACCAGAATACCCGCGAATTGTTTTAATCAACTCTTTATCCAACGATATATCACCTTCAAAACTCATGAAAACTCCCTTATGATTATTTTACCTGAAATTTATAAAAAAAAATATTCTTTAATAAGAGTAACCGGTAGCCGGTTAATTACTCCCTATGTATGTAACCCGCGTTATCTCTGGAATCGGGACAATAAGGAATGATGATATATAGAAGAGCAACACAGACTCTGAATCAGGCTCTAAAACCGTCTTGTTTAGGTCATAAAATAAAAGAAGTATACTCACTCCGCTAAGATAGATAAGTATTCAACATTCATTTTCTATAAAATTTACCATCTTGTCGGATGTTTGTATGCCGCTTGACTTGATTCATGTTATCCTATATATAAAAATATCGAACAAATTTTGGGTGTTTCTTATTAAGGGTTTAGTGAATATATCGTTAGATATAAATTAATCTTTAGGTTGTCCCGTTAAATTTTCAGGCACACACAATTTAAAATAAATAAAATAAAAAGCAAGGAAAATTTTACCAAACTTTTCATCTGATAGCAACAGGACGCATGAATGGGAGTATTTAACACCCAATTTCCCAACATTAAGATGTATTTTACGCCTAAAAATGAATTTTAAATCGTTCGCTAATTATTTGTATGATAACAAGATATAACGTGTAAAAATTACTGGCATTCAATTTGTATGAATATAATAACTACGGTTTCTTTTTTTTACTTGTATTAAATCGAATTAAATGTTATATTTAAGGATTGGGGGGGGCTTTGATACGAAAGATGTTATGACTTTGAAATCAATACATAACGTTTGCGATTTTTATATACTCACAAAGTAATCATTATGGAAAAAAAAAATTATCAATATTTGTTCGGGCCTGTGCCCTCACGGCGATTGGATATTTCGCTCGGCGTGGACCTGGTTCCGCATAAAACCTGTTCGTTGAATTGTATTTATTGTGAATGCGGAGCTACGACCAGATTAACCACGAAGCGTAAAGAATACATACCCACTTCAGCAATTATTTCTGAACTGGAAGATTATTTGGCCAATAAACCGCATTTGGATTTTATTACATTTTCCGGCTCTGGCGAGCCAACGCTACATTCTGGAATTGGAGAGATCCTGGATTTCATAAAAAAAAGGTTTCCAGCCTATAAAACGGCTTTAATTACAAATTCCACGCTTTTCCATCTACCTGAATTGCGGGAACAAGTGAAAGACATCGATGTGTTGCTGCCATCTCTGGATTCAGCATCAGAAACAGTTTTCAGGAAAATAAACAGACCCAACCGAAAATTAAACATTCAATCGATTATAGAAGGGTTAGCATCGTTTAATGATAATTTCAACGGAGAAATGTGGCTGGAAATTTTTATTGTAAAAGGTCTTAACGATACGGATGCTGAACTGGCGTTGTTACGGGATGCAATTCATGTTATTAAGCCAGCGCGTATTCAAATCAATACGCTCGATCGTCCGGGAACAGAAAGTTGGATTCGTCCCGTATTGACGATTGAATTACAGCAGATTCTGGATAAACTTGCCTGGAACGGCGAAATTATTGCTCGGTTCCATAACAAAAAGCAAACTGGAATTTTTGATCTGGACACAAAAAATGCAATTTTTCAATTAATTAAACGGCGACCGTGTACAGTCGACGACCTGGCATCAGCCCTTGGAATGAATATTCGAGAGGTTAATAAATATATCGAAGATATGGTTAAGCAAAATTTAATTATTTTTGAAAATCTGGAACGTGGCATTTTTTATCGTTTGAATGACAAAGAAAAAGTTAATCTGAACAAATCACTTTCGGAGAAGCAATGAATAGTGAATTCATTAAACGTTCAGTTATGAAAATAATTAATTTTTTGCCACCTCACGTTATGTTGGTAGCTGCCGCTAAAACCCGCAATGTTGAGGAAGTGCAAGCAGCAGTTGACGCTGGTGTTAAGATATTGGGATACAATTACTTGCAAGAGGCTGAAAAAATTTATGGGGTGATTGGCGATCAGGTGCAATGGCACATGATTGGACATTTACAAAAAAATAAAGCGAAAAAAGCTGTTACGCTTTTTGACATGATTGAAACTGTCGATTCTTTAAAATTAGCGAAGATTTTGGATAAAGAATGTGAAAAACAACACAAAAAAATGCCGGTCCTGATTGAGATAAATATTGCAAAGGAACATCAAAAATCGGGCGTTTTGCCGGAAAATGCATTGGATTTTGCCAGAAAAATGAGCTCACTATCTCATTTAAAACTGCGGGGATTGATGACCATGGGGCCATTTGGGGCAGATTCGGATCAATTAAGAATGTTTTTTAAACAAACGAAGTCAATTTTTGATCAGATAAAAAATGAACATATTCCCAATATCGAAATGCAGTATTTATCAATGGGAATGAGTGATAGCTATGAAATCGCTGTTGAAGAAGGGGCGAACATTATTCGAATTGGGACAAAGCTATTCGGAAAAAAAATTATTGATCCCTGATTGTTTCTAAATTAATCTTGGATTGTTCAGATTTCCCGAGTATGTTTAAATAACCAGAAACATAAAACTTAATAACGGGAATAAAGGAAGCGAGTATTGTAGTGGAAACGAGGAAAGAATTTAAGGTTACTTATGATTGTATACCATGTTCAATTGGTAGTTTAATTAAGTTGTTAAATACTAATTTTATTAAAGAAGATAAAAAAGATAATGCGATGCGCGGGTTGTTAAAATTTTTGAGTGAAATGGATTATCAACAAGCTCCACCCGCCTTGGGGCAAAAAATGCATCGCATTATTCGAAATATTCTTGAAAATCCGGATCCGTATAAGCAGATAAAGCAGGAGTTTAATCGGCTAATGCTTGATGATTATGACAAGTTGCAGTTAGAAGTGAAAACAGCGGCTGATTCATTTAATATGGCATTGCGTTTTGCCATTGCTGGCAATATTATCGATTTCGGCCCAAATCATCATTTTGATATTAACGAAACTATTGAGCAGGCACGATCAGTTAATTTGGCGATTGATCATTCGAAATCACTTCGAGATGCGCTTGATTCTGCACAAACCGTGTTGTATTTGGGAGACAATGCGGGCGAGATTGTGTTGGACAGGCTTTTTCTGGAAACAATCCAACATCCGAATGTGTTTTTCGCGGTACGCGGAGGACCAATTATCAACGACGTGACTATTGAAGATGCAGAGGCAGTAGGAATTGATAAAATAGCGACGATAATTTCCAATGGACAGAATGCACCGGGCACTCTGCTTGAGACTGTTTCCGACGATTTCAGAGAATTGTTTGATACTGCTGATTTGATCATTTCCAAGGGACAGGGAAATTATGAAGGGCTTGCAAATTGTGAAAAAAATATTTATTTTCTATTAATGGCAAAATGTGATCATGTTGCGGCGCATCTTGGCGTGACATGCGGTGATTTTGTTGTTGTTAATAAATTCTATAAATAAATCAATAATGAGCGATTATTGAAAAGGAGGTTTTCCATGAAAATTGCTTTCGGTACAGACGATAAATTAACCATCACCAAAAGGCAGTTCGAAGAAAGCCTTTATTATTCAGTTTACGAAATATTAAACGGGCAGATTTTTTCACAGCAAATAAGGGATAATCCGTATTTGCAAAATTTTGCTGATGAGTCGAAAAATTGCTGCCTGAAAGTGCTAGAGGATTGCGATATATTTATTGGGCGAGATATGAACAATTTGCCACTGTCTGAATTGGCTGATAAGAATGTGGAAGTTATCAGCTCAACTTTGGACAGCATTGAAGATGCCGTTAATTCATTTCTTAATTCCGAAGAAAAATATTTTCGTTATTACAATCCAAAAGAGAAACAATTTACAGACTTCGTGGCAATCCTTAAAAATTGAAGTAAATGAACAGAAGGCACTCGATCGCCGGAAAAGTTATTTAATATATGAATGAATTATCTGTTAAACATGCTGTCGATCTGATAAAGAATTCACGACATACTACAGTTTTTACCGGCGCCGGGATTTCGGTTGAAAGCGGTATTCCTCCTTTCCGGGGTGAGAATGGATTATGGTCTGTTTACGATCCAAAATATTTGGATATTTTCTATTTTAATACACAACCGGCTAAAACCTGGGATATGCTTACAGAGCTTTTTTATAAACATTTCGGAAACACACGCCCGAATCGGGCGCATATCGCTATTGCAGAACTAGAAAAGAAATCAATTGTTAAGGCTGTAATTACGCAAAATATTGATAATTTACATCAGGAAGCCGGGAGCAAAAATGTCATTGAATTTCACGGGACATATCGGCGGTTGGTTTGCATTCACTGCGAACGACGATTTTCCTATTCAGAAGAACACTTAAAAAAACGTCCGCCCCGTTGCGAGAAATGTGATGGTATATTAAAACCGGATTTCGTTTTTTTTAGTGAACCAATCCCGAATGATGCAAACCGACGTTCATTTCAGGAAGCTGAAATAGCGGATGTTTTTTTAGTTATTGGGACTACCGGAGAAATCCAGCCGGCGTCAACAATTCCGGTACTGGCTCATCAGAATGGCGCAAAAATAATTGAAATAAATATAAAAGAATCGAAATTTACAAATGCTATTGTTGATGTCTTTTTGCAGGGTAAGGCAACTGAAATTATGGATCAATTTCTGGCTTATTTATAAAACAAATACGAACGCATAACAAGCGCTTTGGTACTTATGACAGATGAAAAGCAACACATTAATTTGAACAAACAAACAGATGTTATTCTTGACAGCATTGCCGATGGGGTTTTTACCGTCAATTGCGACTGGAGCATAACTTCGTTTAATCTGGCGGCAGAAAAGATTACCGGGGTTAAAAAATCTGAGGCTATTGGCCAAACATGTCGCGATGTTTTTCACTCAAATATTTGTGACGGGAACTGCATTTTAAAACAGAGTATCAAAGAAGACCGGCCGATCGTTAATAAGTCGATCTACATTGTTAATGCAGTGGGAAAACAGATTCCCATTAGCATTAGTGCTGCACCGATGAAAGATGCAGATGGAAAAATCATCGGCGGCGTGGAAACATTTCGCGATTTATCAGAAGTCATGGAACTGCGCAAGCAACTACACAAGCAGTATTCATTTCAGGATATTATTAGCAAGAACCGTAAGATTCAGGAGATTTTTGAGATTTTGCCTGATATTGCTACCAGCGAAAGCACAGCACTAATTCAAGGAGAAAGCGGTACTGGAAAAGAACTCTTCGCACGAGCAATTCATAAATTGAGCGACCGTTCCCATAAACCACTTATTACAGTCAATTGTGGTGCGTTGCCAGACACATTGCTGGAATCAGAGCTTTTTGGATATAAAGCGGGAGCGTTTACAGACGCCAAAAAAGATAAACCAGGCCGATTTGATCTGGCCGAAGGCGGCACCATTTTTCTTGATGAAATCGGCGATATTTCTCCGGCATTACAGATTCGGTTGCTTCGGGTGTTAGAAGAAAAAATTTATGAACCACTTGGCGCAACGAAATCGGTAAACGCAGATGTGCGAGTGATCGCAGCCACAAATAAAAATTTAGCTCGATTGGTTAATGAACACGAGTATCGCGAAGACCTGTTTTATCGCCTTAATGTCGTCACTGTAAATTTGCCTGCTCTCAAAGATAGAAAAGAGGACATTCCGTTATTAGTCGATCATTTTATACAACGCTTCAATCGGTTGAAAAATAAAAATATTACGAATGTTTCAGACGATGTGTTAGCATTACTTATGACGCACAATTTCCCCGGAAATATTCGGGAATTGGAAAATATAATTGAATATGCATTTATTTTATGCCGCGATGAAATCATTCAAATTGCCCATTTACCTGATAATTTGAAGTCTAAATATAGCAAATTAAGTGATGATAGCGCCTCTGGCTTAACATTGGAAGCAATTCAAAAAAGAGCAATTGAGCAGGCACTCATCCGAAATGATTGGAAGAAAATGAAAACAGCCCGTGAGCTAAATATTGATAAGGGGACATTACGCAGAATGATTCAAAGACTGGAGATTAAAGAGCCGTGAGTACACAAGATGTAATTGACCTGCCTTTAAATGATAAAATAATAGAGCATTTCCAGAATCCGCGCAATATTGGAGAAATTGAAAATGCCGACGGTTTTGCTGTTATCGGTGATCCGAAATGCGGTGACTACATAAAAGTCTGGCTTGAAATTAAAGATGAAAAAATTGCGGATTTTAAATTTAAAGTTTTTGGATGCTGGGGAGCGATTTCAACCACAAGCGTGGTTTCTGAACTGGCAATCGGGAAATCTCTGAAAGAGGCATCCTTACTCACTGACCACGATGTAATTCAAGAATTGGGCGGAATATCACAAAACAAACAGCACTGCTCGTTATTAGGAATTCAGGGATTACGAACCGCAATCGCTGATTATTTAATCAAAGATAATCATAGAAAATATATTGATCGGATTGAAGAATATCGCAAGCTCGGATATGATTTTCCGTTAGCGCGGGATTTTATGGTACAGATGATCAGGGATGTGCCTAAATCTGCGCTTGTGCTGGATGTGGGAACAGGCAAAGGCCATTTAGCCCTTGCTATTGCCCGTTCCGGCCGAAAGTGTATTTCGGTTGACATTTCAGATGAGGAGATGCATTATGCTCAGCTAAACGCGATTTATTATCGACTGGATCATTTGATTCAATTTGAGAATCAGGATGCGCACTATTTAAAATTCATTGACGATTATTTTGATGTTGTTATGACGGCTGCTTTCATTCATCATGTGGATGATCCTGAACCAGTATTAAATCAATTCATTCGTGTCTTAAAACCCGGTGGAAATATTATAATTTCCGATTTTAATGAAAATGGTTTAAAAATGGTCGATGAACGGCATCAGAAAGAAGGAAATGTTCACCATGTCCACGGATGGCGAATGGAAAAAGTAAAACAATGGTTTGAAGATATGCACTATCATGCAAAGTTAATAGACGAGGAATTTGAGACGATTGTCACAGTTACCTTAAGATAATTTGGAGGAATAAATGAACAGAGAAAAAAAGCCGGACGACAGAAAACTACAGCAAGAAATGCTGGATACGGCAATTAGAGAAAACATGAAACGAATTAAACATAAATTAATCGTAATGAGTGGAAAAGGTGGAGTGGGAAAAAGCACGGTATCAACAAATCTGGCCTATGGATTAATGATGAGCGGATTTAAAGTCGGATTAATGGATACGGATATACACGGCCCATCGTTGGGTAAAATGCTTGGAATTGAGGGTAAATTTATTCAGCCGGCTGATCAGGGCGGGCTGTTACCCATCGAAGTGAATGGCATTAAGGTTATAACAATGGCTTCTATTATGCAGGATTCGGATGCACCGGTTATCTGGCGCGGGCCCTTGAAGATGGGGGCAATAAAGCAGTTTTTAGGAGACATTCACTGGGGCGATCTGGATTATCTGATCATCGATTCTCCTCCCGGGACTGGCGATGAACCTCTCAGCGTTTGCCAGTTGATACCGGAAGCAGATGGATCTATAATTGTGACCACTCCGCAGGATGTGGCTCTGATTGACTCGCGGAAAACAGTTCGGTTTTCACAAGCACTCAAAATACCTATTTTGGGAATTATTGAAAATATGAGCGGCTTTAACTGTCCTCATTGTAACAAACCAATCAATCTATTTAAAATTGGCGGGGGAGAGAAGGCTGCAAAGACATTAAATGTGCCGTTTCTTGGCCGAATTCCGATTGATCCGCACATTGTGGAAACAAGCGATAATGGCGAGGCATTCATTTATTCTTTCGCGAAAACGAAAGCCGGTGAAGCAATGCAGGACATTGTTAATCGAATTATCGTCAAGACAAAAAATTAGCGATTATGCGTATTACTGAAATCTTTCACAGCATATAAAATTGAAGTAAACGCTCTAAGAGTTGTTTTTGCAGCGTAATAAAGCATTATAAAGTTTTATCTCGATCATGTTAAGGTTGGCGTTTGGCACAAATATAGGCAACGGGTTGTCGCACTGTAAGATAAAAAATATTGATTGAACCGACAGATTTGCACTGTGAACACCAACTTATCATTATACAAAAATTCATCTATCACAAATTTTATTTCATAAGTTATTAGCGAAGGTTTATTATGAAAAATATTTCTCCAATGCTTGCCAGGGGTATCATGCTAAATGCTTTAAAAAACATTGGTCTAAAAAAGCCATTGGCCATATCCTTTGAAATTACACATTCCTGTAACGCGAATTGTTCTCATTGCGATAAAAATGGAATTATTAAAAATGAAAATATCGCACCACCAGAACGATTTGATGAAATCTATCAGGAATTGAAGCCTGTTTTTGCACAGGTCTCAGGAGGTGAGCCATTGCTTAGAGATGATTATCTGGATATCGTGAAATTATTCCGTAGCCATGGTACCTTGCCGCTTGTTTCATTTGTTTCCAATGCAGCATTAATGACGCCGGAAAAATACCTGGAGTTGACAAAAGCGGGTGTTGATCAATTCTCCTTTTCTTTGGATATGCCTGATGAGCGACACGATAAAAACAGAGCCATTCCCGGGCTATTTAATCACCTTACTGATATTGTCCCGAAAATGACTGCGATGGGCTATTACAATGTCGCGATGATTAGTGTTATTCGAAAACAAAGTTTGCCCTATCTTGTTGATATTGCTAAAAAAGCAATGGAATGGAATGCATCCATAACTTTTAGTTCGTACACACAACTTCGTACAAACAGTGATGAGCATTCCATAAAATCGGAAGAGGATCTGAAATTATTGCGGCAACAAATTGGCGCACTAATCGAAATGAGACGAAACGGCGCACCGATTTTTAATAGTGAGCCAGTGTTTAAAAACATGATCAAATTTTTTGAAACCAATTCAATCCCGAATTGCAAAACCGGGTATCGACATCACGTTGTCAATCCGGATGGTTCATTTGTACCATGCGCAATGCACAAAGTCAATTTTAAAACGCATCAGGAACTGGTGGAAAATTTTACCAAGAAAAATACATGCACAGCATGTTATGTTCCGCTGCGGGCAAATACTGAATTGTCTGTCGGGGATTTGTGGAATGGTTTCGGGTGGCCCTATATAAAAGAGCGGTTTTCACGAGCAAATTAACGGAAATTCTTTCATATTTACAAAAAAGGCGCCGTATTGTCGTGCGCCTTTTTTAGTTGACTGAATTGAATTCAATCATTGGTTCAATTTTTCCTGTAATACTTTGTTGACGAGTTGTGGATTCGCTGTCCCGCGAGTGGCTTTCATAACCTGCCCCACGAGAAAACCGAATAGCTTTTTCTTGCCAGCTTTGTATTTTTCCACCTCTTGCGGATTTTCTTCAATGACCTTTTCAATGATTTTAGTGATTTCTACGCTATCAGTCACCTGGGCCAGTCCTTTGGATTCCACGATTTCCTGTGGCGAATCCTGAGAAACGAGCATTTCTTTGAATACGGTCTTTGCGATGGTACCGGATATCACATTCTGCTGGATTATTATAAGCAATTCAGAAAGACGTTTCGCATCGATTGAAAATTCGCGAATATCTTGTTTTGTCTCATTCAGTGCTCGCAACACTTCTCCCATCACCCAGTTACTTGCTAATTTAGCATCGATTACTTTTTCAGCGACGTCCTCAAAATAATCTGCCACGGCGCAGTTATCCGTTAGAATATCGGCATCATATTCGGGGAGTTGATAGTGTTCAATAAAACGGCGCCGGCGCACAGCCGGAAGCTCGGGCATACTATCATGAACCTCCTGCATCCATTGTTCATCAACTTCTAACGGTAGCAGATCTGGTTCCGGAAAATAGCGATAATCGTGCGCCTTTTCTTTTAATCGCATTGGCACTGCAATCGAATTCCGCTCATCCCACAACAACGTTTCCTGCCTGACGGTGTCACCTTTTTTTATGATGTCAATTTGCCGGCCGATCTCAAATTCCAGGGCTTTTTGTACGCCATGGAACGAATTCATATTTTTCATCTCGGTTTTCACCCCAAGTTTAGTGGCGCCTTTTGGTCGAACCGAAATGTTTGCATCACAACGCAGGCTGCCTTCCTCCATGTTTCCATCACAGATTTCAAGATATATCAGGATTTGTCGCAATCCACTGAGATACGCGTATGCTTCTTCAGGCGAGCGGATATCAGGTTCGCTCACAATTTCTATTAACGGAACGCCGCAGCGATTTACGTCTACCAGAGTCTCATCGTGATTCACCCACTGCTCTGCATGGATCGATTTACCGGCGTCTTCTTCCAGATGAATCCGTGTGATGCCAATTTTTTTTGCTTTCTCCTGAACCCAAATCTCAAGATAACCATCAAGACAAAGTGGTTCCTCGAATTGAGAAATTTGATAACCTTTGGGAAGATCAGGATAAAAATAATTTTTCCGGGCAAAAATTGAGCGCTTTGCAATTTTACAATTTGTGGCACGTCCTATTTTTAGGGCATATTCTACAACAGTTTTATTTAGCACAGGCAACACGCCCGGCATACCCAGGCAAACAGGGCAGACTTGTGAATTGGGATCAGCGCCGAATTTGGTGCTGCACCGACAAAATATTTTTGATTCTGTTAAAAGTTGAGCGTGTATTTCAAGGCCAATGACAGGTTCGAATTCCATTTTTTGACTTTTATTTGATTGATGAATCTGGTTATTGTGCATTTAATTGGGTTTCAAGAAAATGTGCAACTTGAAAGATGCTATTTTCATTAAAAGGAGCCGCAAGCAGTTGTAATCCGATGGGCAGCCCAACGTTATCTCTTCCACAAGGTAGCGACATTCCTGGTATGCCTGCAAGATTTGCAGTGACAGTGTAAATATCGGACAGGTACATCTCCAATGGATTGTTTACTTTTTCACCGATTTTAAACGCAGTTGTGGGCGTGGTTGGTGTGAGCAAACAATCGCAGTGCGTAAATGCTTCATCAAAATCACGTTTTATAAGTGTTCGTACCTTTTGTGCTCTTCGGTAGTATTTATCATAATACCCGGCGGCCAGCGCATAAGTTCCTAGCATAATGCGGCGTTTCACTTCGGTTCCAAAACCCTGGCTGCGAGATTTGATGTACATGTCTTCCAACGAATGAACATTATCTGCGCGTACGCCATAACGTGCACCATCATAACGTTCCAGGTTTGATGATGCTTCTGCTGTGGCGAGGATATAATAATCGGCAACAGCATGATCTGTATGTGGCAACGATACTGACCGAACCTGTGCTCCGCTTTCTTTCAGCATCTCAACGGCATTTTCAATTGAATTACGGATTGAAGTGTCCAAACCTTCTTTGAAATAGTCATCCGGAATACCGATTGTTAAACCGGCGACGCCTTTACCCAGGCTTTTTGTATAATCCGGGACTTCCACATTAGCAGATGTAAAATCGCGCTCATCATATCCGGCGATGATCTCCAAGATGCGGGCGCAATCTTCCACATTTGTAGCAAACGGACCAATCTGGTCGAGCGAAGATGCATACGCCACAAGGCCAAAGCGGGACACGCGACCATACGTTGGTTTCAATCCGACGACTCCGCAAAACGCTGCCGGTTGACGAATCGAACCGCCGGTATCAGAACCAAGCGCTGCCTCAGCCATTCCTGCGGCAACAGCGACAGCGGAGCCACCCGATGATCCGCCTGGTACGCGTGCTGGATCCATGGGATGTCGCACTGGTCCGTACCAGGACGTTTCGCTGGATGATCCCATCGCGAATTCGTCCATATTTGTTTTGCCGATAATAATAACATCTTCGGCTTCCAATTTTTTAATGACAGTCGCGCTAAATGGCGGAATAAAATTACTCAAAATCCGGGAGGCGCAAGTGGTTTTTACTTTCTTGACATGAATATTGTCTTTTACAGCCAGAATCAGCCCTGCAAGTTTTCCGGCTTTTCCCTGGCGAATTTTAGAATCAATCTGCGCAGCTTGTTTTAACGCTCGCTGTTTTAAAATAGAAATGAAGGCATTGTACTGCGTGCCTTCATTTACAGTATTTAAAAAAGATGTGGCAATATCTGTTGCAGTTATTTCTTTATCAAATAACCTCTGCCGATACGCCCTGTAGGGTATTCTCTCGAATTTCAAAACATAAACCTGATCAATTATTCAGTTTTACTCTTTTCTTTTTTCTCGTCGATTTTCGGAATATCGTCTTCTGTAATTTCTTTTGTGGCCTTTTTAAATTCTTTAATCCCCTGGCCTAATCCTTTTGCCAATTCCGGGAGTTTTTTAGCTCCGAAAAAAATAACCAGAATCAACAAAATAAAAATTAATTCTTGAAAGCCAATCGGCCCCATAAAACCTAGAAAGGATAACATATTATTTTCCTCCGTTTCCAGCAGTTATTTAAAATCTTTTTTAATTTCGTCAATATTGAATTCATCTTTTACTTCGTCAAGCGCTTTCCTGAACTGCCTGACTGCTTTCCCCAAACCGCGAGCCAATTCGGGTAATCTGTTTTTTCCGAAAACAATTAAAATCACGAACAGGATAAAAATTAGCTCCGGAGTTCCGATAGACCCAAACATAAATGCATTTCTCCTTTTGTAAATACCAACACTGATTAAACGATTTGGAATTAGAAATCGTTCAATAAATTTTACAGCTCGCCCCTTTTTTAGAAATGCCGCTCACTATGATACCAGCGTAAAATATAAGCAGATATTACAATCCCGATCACTCCGATGACATTTAATTTAAGTGAAAGTCCCAATGTAAATGTAAATACACCCAAGTTCAGGGTAAACGGTTCAAAGCCAAGAAGGGCGGCTCTTAAAAAGAATTGTTCCACTACTCCGGTGGGGAGCACGTAAGCGATTAATTCTCCTAATGCAGTACCAATAACAGCGCCAATAATCAGTATGAGTAGCATAAAGCTTATTGATATTTTTCTCATTTACTGCACCATTATATAAAAATGATAAAATGCGAATTTAAGATAAGAAAAAAAGAAACGAAAAACAACAACAATTTTTTATTCCTCTTTTTTCGGTCTCCTTCTCTGTCGTGATGATTTTTTGTTGTTTTGATTATCATCATCAGTCTCTCCGTTTGATTTGAAAAGTTTATATAAAAACATAAGAATACCGTATAAAGTGTAGCCAATCGTCATGGGATACATCGTTTGGTGCGGAAAGAGCATCAAAAGAATGAAACACAGTATAACAAAGAGAATCAGGGAAGAATGTTTTCGTCCGGCTTTAAAAGTCATTTTAGGGAAAGTGGGGTATTCAATTGTGCTGACCATTAAAATACAGACGACTGTCAACTGAGGAATGATAAAACGAGTTAAGTGTATTTCGTCCCAGAAATAATTGTTAAAAATAGCGAATGATATAAAACTGATTGCGGCAACTGGTATGGGTAATCCCGAAAAGTTAGATTTTTCAAAGCCAACCAATTGAATATTAAACCGAGCGAGCCGTATGCCGCCGAAAATTAACGGAGAAAAACTAATAATTACCCCCAGAATTCCCATTTTATTAAAATAAATATTATACAATAAAATTGACGGCGCTACTCCAAAAGAAATGACATCAGCTATTGAATCGAATTCAACGCCAAAATTGCTTGCAGTGTTCATCATGCGAGCTAAACGGCCATCAAGTGAATCAAAGATAGCGGCTAGAAAAACCAGCCAACAGGCTGTGATATAATTACCTTCTATAATTTTTAGGATTGCGAGATAACCACAGAAAATATTAAAAGCAGTAAAAAGACTTGGAATAAATGTTTTTTTATTTTTCATTGATTTTTCCGATTACAGATTCTCCCCCCTTAACATGCTCGTTGACGTTAACTGTAATTTGTATTTCTTTCTCAAGAAAGATATCAACCCTTGATCCGAATTTAATCAAACCGAATCGTTTTCCTTTATTGACCTGACGTCCTTCACGAACATTACAAACGATCCGGCGGGCAAGGATACCGGCAATCTGTTTAAAAACGATTGTGCAGCGATCATTTTTAATGCCAATAACAGTTTGCTCGTTATCAGTCGTCGCGATATCCTGAAATGCCGGAAAAAATTTGCCTCGATGATAATTAAAGTGTGCCACCAGTCCATTGATTGGAATGCGGTTCACATGAACATCCAGGACAGACATAAAAATACTAATTCGATTTACTTTTTTCTTTAATAGTTCAGGCTCATAATCCTCTATAATCTCAATCACTTTGCCGTCTGCAGGGGAAATAATTAAATTATCGCCTTCGGGAATTCGCCGTTCAGGATCTCGAAAGAAGTAAAGTGAAAATAAAAGAAATAGCCAACATAGCCCAGTAAATCCGATAAGTAAAATGTTTCCCGATACCCAGGAACCCAATGTTATTATTACAGAAAATAAAAGGAGAGCCAGGATAAATCCTAAACCTTCTTTAGCCAAGTGAGTTCATCTCCTAAAATTAGTTTTTAAAAATTTGATTAAAAATGTCTTCATATACTTTTTCTGCTGCCGTATTACCGGAGTTTATTTTGTCGATTCCCTGTTTTTCTTGAGTTTCTGCATCCCATAATCGGCAAGTATCCGGACTTATTTCGTCACCCAAAACGATTTTATCTTTAGTCCGTCCGAATTCTAATTTGAATTCAACCAGGCGTAATCCCCGTCTGGTGAAAAAAGATTTTAAAACTGCATTTATTTTTGATGAATAACGTTCAATCAAACTAATTTCATCAGCCGTTGCCATGCCGAATGCAACAACATGCCCATTATTAATCATTGGATTATCCAATGCAGGTTTTTTAAGGAACATTTCGACGATAGGCAGCTCTAATTTTTCACCGTCTTTCAGATCGAAACGTTTGCTAAACGCACCGGTAGCAACATTATGAACAGAAATTTCGATTGGAATCATTTCCAATTTTTTTACTAACATTTCTTTATTGCTAATTGATTTAACAAAATGCGTGGGAATGTGAAATCCTTCCAAATATTCAAAAAGATGCCCGCAAATTTGATTATTAATAGCACCCTTTCCCTTAACCGTGCTTTTCGACTCGCTGCCAATAATGACAGTATCCAAAAATTCCTGAATGATATGTTCAGGTTCGTCGGTCGAATAAAGCTTCTTCGAGCTCCCTTCTAAAATCTTTTTTTTCTTTTTCAAGGTCATCTCTCCATGAATTTTTTCACAAGCAAATTTTTAAGATTACCCTGGTAATTTCTCCAGTTGTATTTTTACGATAACATATTTTTGATCTCTAAAAATTTTTAATTTAAGTTCATCCCCGCCTTTTATATCCATATTCTCAATGACGCTCCAGATATCTCTGGTATTTTGAATTTTATTATCGTTTACTTCAACGATAATATCTCCAATCTTCAGGCTTGCTTTTTCAGCAGGGCTGTTTGGTTCGATATTAGAGATAATTACGCCCAGTCGGTCTTTTTTTCCTAAATAGCGAGCAATAAGCGGATTAAGATCTTCAACCTCTAATCCCGTCCAGAATGAGCGGTTTACAGCGCCATATTCTTTTAAATCGCGGACTATTTTTTTAACCCGGTTAATGGGCAGAGCGAATCCCAGTCCGATGGAAGCTGTCATTGTCTCGCTACCAGAGTAAATAAACGTATTTACGCCAATGACTTCTCCCAGGCAGTTTACCAGTGGACCGCCGCTGTTTCCTCCGTTAATTGAAGCATCCGTTTGGATCATGTCTTGATAAATACGTTGATTATCCTGTTTACCAAAATCCCGATCCAAAGCGCTGATAATGCCAATGGTAACGGATGGGTGCGCTCCGATCTCAAATAAGCCAAAAGGGTTTCCAATCGCAATGGACCACTCTCCTATCATTAAATCATTAGAATTTCCCAGAATAGTGTACGGAAATTTTCGGCGACCGCTGATTTTTAATAGTGCAATATCTGAAACATAATCTGCAGCAATGATTTCTGCCTCGTATTTGGTTTTATCCGGTAATGTAACAATTATTTTACTGGCGTCATGCACAACATGTTCATTGGTAACAATATAGCCGTCCGGTGAAATGATAAAACCGGAGCCCAGTCCCTTTACTAACCGTTGTCGTTGAAGCTCCGGGAAGAAAAACTGTAAAAACGGATCGTCTGAAAACGGACCGCGGGCGCGATATTGTTTAATTTGGGTGACGTTAATTCCAACAACTGCTGGACTCACTTTTGAAACAGCGCGCGTAATTGCGTTCTCACGGGATGCAGCCGTTTGTTGAAGCGTGGCTTCTTTTATTGGTGGAGTTATGGAAACAGTAGCTGAATCCAGACTCGGGCTGGAATAAAATAATTCTCTTACGCCGCTGGGTTGAAATTTTGTAAGTACAAACATACCAACGACGCCACCAATTACAAAAAAGATAAACGGAGCTAAAAATTTTTTTAACATGTTACACCTTGTTCTATCTATTTTTTACTTTTTCCCAATCTGCTAAAAATCTCTCAATTCCAATGTCTGTTAGTGGATGTTTAATTAATTGCTGTATTACTTTAAACGGCATGGTGGCAATATGTGCACCGGTCAACGCTGCCTCCAGCACATGAAGTGTGTTCCGTATACTGGCAACAATTACTTCAGTTTCAAAACCATAATTTGAATAAACAGCCATGATATCCCCAACCAGTTCCATGCCGAAATGGCTTGAATCGTCAATTCGACCAACAAATGGGCTAACAAAGGATGCGCCCGCTTTCGCGGCTAAGAGCGCTTGATTTGCATTAAATACCAGTGTTACATTCGTTCGGATACCTTCAGATTCAAGATGTTTTACCGCTTTTAAGCCATCCATTGTCATCGGAACTTTAATTACAACATTTTCATGTAGCCGGGAGAGTGGGGTTGCTTCATCAATCATTGCCTTATAATCCAAACTGACCACTTCTGCGGAAACAGGTCCATTGACAATTTCACAGATTTGTTTAATAATGTCTTCAAATTTTCCTTCTACTTTTGATACGAGAGATGGGTTTGTCGTTACTCCATCGAGAACACCCAGATCAGCAGCTTCTTTAATCTCTTTGATATTTGCGGTATCGATAAAAAATTTCATATTGTACTCCTTAAAAAATATCAGTAGTATACTTTTGTGAGAAATAAGCCTTTTGCCGGCGCTTTGGGGCCGGCACAGCACCTATCTTTGGCTTCTAATATTTTTTCAACGTCAGATGCTTCGATATTACCCAAACCGACTTCAATCATGGTGCCAACAATAGTACGTACCATATTATGTAAGAAGCGGTTTGAAATTATGGTTAATATTAAAAAATCATTCTCTTCGGTCCATTCAATCTTTTCAATAGTGCATTTATGATGGGATACATCGGCATTTGCTTTACAGAAAGATTTAAAATCATGATATCCGATCAGAAATGCAGTGGCACTCCGTATCTGTTCCATATTAAGCGGGGCTCTGTAGCACCAGGAATAGTGGCGATTAATAGCCCGATCACGTCTTGTAATATAATATTGGTACTCTCGTTTTTTCGCGTCAAATCGTGCGTTAAAATCAGGTGGCGCCTGTTCCGCAGAGATAGCGCGAATATCAGCCGGTAATGTTCCGTTCAGCGCTGCGACAATTCGTTTTGGTTCCATTTCTGAGTTGGTTTTAAAATTCACGACCTGTCCTAATGCATGAACGCCGGTATCCGTTCGTCCGGCAGCTATGATTTTTACATCTTCATGTAAGAATACGTTCAAAGCTCGTAGAAGTTCTCCCTGTATTGTGTGTACAGTGGATATTGGTTGAAATTGCCAGCCACAGTAATTGGTTCCGTCGTATTCAAGAACAATTTTAATATTTCTCATAAAGTTATATCATCTAACCAGAAAAAAGATCACTAAAATTGAAAGGGCGCCGCTAAGAACTAAATAATCGTTTATACCAAAAGCTAATTGTTTATAACGTGTTCTGCCATTTCCACCAATATAACATCGCGCGTCCATTGCCAGAGCCAGGTCATCAGCTCTTCTGAATACTGACATAAATAGCGGCAGAATTAATGGAATAACGCTTTTAATGCGTTTTATAATATTGCCCTGAAAACTAACACCGCGAGATATTTGGGCTTTTTTCAATTTGTCTGCTTCCTGAATCAGCGTCGGAATAAAGCGTAGTGATAGTGTCATCATCATCGTTAATTCATGTGTCGGAACACCAATTCGCTTTAAAGGCGATAAAATGGTCTCCAGTGCATCTGTTATTTCTATCGGAGATGTCGTCAATGTCAATAATGATGCAAATACAATTAACAGCGCAAGTCGTAATGAATAAATAAATCCATTTATCAGGCCATCTTTGGTAATATTCAGATCAATATACGGAATTCGCATTATCGGCTGACCTTCAGAGAATAGCACATGAATGAGAACAGTTAATAAAAATAACCATATAAACGGGCGCAAATTACGAAACACAATTGAAGCTGGCAAGCGTGAAACCTTGATAGAAATCAAAATGAATACGGTTGCGCTTGCTAAACCGATTATCTCGGATGCGATGAGTAAAAAGGTCATTCCGATAAGAATTACAAATAATTTTGTTCTGGGGTCAAGGCGGTGGACAAACGAATCCACCGGAAAATATTGACCAAATGTTATATCAGTAAGAAATGGCATAAGCTTTATTTAGGATTGTAATTTAATTAAGATAAAATTATAATATACTAATTTTTTTATCAAAAATCAAATAAAAATCTTGAATTATTTAGGTTGTGAATATTTTTTGCTTGACTTTTTAATGATTTTATCTTAAGTTTTAAGGCTATTTATAATTTTTAAATCTATCTCATGGAGGAGGAAGTATGGCAGAACCCAATAACTACAAACCGTATGTTTCAGTTGATACGGATATGCGAGAATTAACCTTCAAGGCTGTTTTTTTAGGAGTTATTCTGGCTATCGTTCTTGGAGCTGCAAATGCATATCTCGGCCTTGTTGCTGGGATGACCGTTGCCGCAACATTTCCCGCCGCAGTTATCGCAATGGCTGGTTTACGACCATTTAAAGGAACCATCCTGGAAGAAAATATTGCCCGTACCACCGGCGCTGTCGGTGAAGCACTGGCAGCCGGTGCGATTTTTACCATTCCTGCGTTTCTAATTGCCGGAGTCTGGACCGAATTTGATTATGTAAAAAGCACGCTACTTATGCTAATTGGTGGTGTATTGGGTGTGTTCTTTATTATTATCGTCCGCAGAACTTTGGTAGAAGATGCAACCCTGCCGTTCCCGGAAAGCCAGGCTTGTTCCGAAATTGTAAAAGCCGGACAAAAAACAGGTGGTGGTGGTGCAAAATATGTTTTTTTGGCAATGGGTTTGGGTGGTTTAATTGAATTGTTAAAAAATGCGAACGGTATTCTATTGGTAAAACCGTATATCAAACATGTGTTCACATTGGGTGATTCCGTTGTAAGGTTTGTTGGAATCAAAAAGGATGAAATTGCACAGGCATTTACAGGACGCATGATGATCGAATCTCCTGCTGCCTCTGCAGCGCTTACCGGAGTAGGTTACATCATTGGGCCAAAATATGCGTCGATCACATTTTCCGGAGGCGTTTTTGGCTGGCTATTTTTGATGCCAATTGTATTGTTCATGAGTAATTCCATGTCTCAATATACGGAATTCGCTAGCTGGACAGATATTTCATCCTCTGTGTATGATGGAATTGTCAAGCCGATTGCCGTCGGTGCGATGCTTGTTGGTGCATTTTGGACGCTTTATAAAATGCGTAACAATCTGATCGCCGGTATTAAGCGCTCAATCGCTGACATGAAAAAATCCGGTACTGGCGATCCTGAGGTAACAAAACGCACAGATAAAGATATTCCGTTTGGTACTGTGCTAATTGTTATCGGCGCTCTTCTTATACCGCTTATTTTTATTTACAAAGCATTTACCGGAGCTTTTGGAAGTGCTATTATCGCAGCAGTTGTAATGGCGTTTGCTGGTCTTTTATTCGCTGCTGTTGCCGGCTATCTTGTTGGTATCATTGGTAGTTCGTCCAATCCAATTTCCGGTTTAACCCTGACTACTTTGTTAATCGCAGCTCTGCTTATGGTAATTCTCGGAGTAAAAGGCGAACCCGGAGTCGCCGCAGTCCTGGGAGTGGCTGCTGTTGTCTGCTGTGTTGCAGGTGTCGCCGGAGATATGATACAGGACTGGAAAGTGGGGCATATCCTTGGTGGAACACCCTGGCGGATGGAAATCGGCGGCATGATTGGTGTCGTGTTCGCAGCGTTAACATTGGTAATACCTCTCGCTCTCCTGCATAACGCGAATATCGAAACTGGCGGTATTGGCGGAGAAGTGCTGCCCGCACCACAAGCCGGTTTGATGGCAATGATGGCAAAAGGGATTGTTGGTGGACAAATGGCATGGCCGCTGGTAATCGCCGGAATGTTGTTTGCCGTTGCCCTCATACTGATCGGTTCTCCATCTCCGATGCTGATCGCAGTTGGAATGTATCTACCGCTTCATTCAACTGCATGTATTTTTATCGGCGGAGTGATTAAGTTCTTTGCTGATAGAACCGCTGCGAAAAGCAAACCAGATGAAAAACAAAAATCGATTCTCGATAATACCGGCTTATTGCTTGCGTCCGGTCTTGTCGCTGGTGAAGCCTTGACCGGCGTAATAACCGCTGGTTTAAAAGCGGCAAATATCGAGCTTCCCAAATTATTGGGATTGGGAAAAGGGAATCCCTGGCTTGGAATCGTCGTGTTCGCCGTTCTTGCCTATGTTTTGATTTACTATCCGGTAAAAGCTATGAAAGAAGGCGATGGCGAAGTATTGAAAAAATAATTAAATTTTTAATATATAAATTTGTTAAATAAAACCTCCCGCTCTGGTAGATAACGCGGGAGGTTTTAAATTTATGTTAGGCTGATAATGACTAAAAAAGAAGCGATTAATCTGTTAGATCTTATTCCGGTTCAACATGTTGATTATACGACAAATGAAGAAAAAATGATAGTATTATTGAAACCCAAATTCACCAATCGAATTCTAAAAAAACATATAATACCCAAAATGAAAAGCCCGAATTATAAAGTCAACCTGGATGCTTACGGAACCAGTGTCTGGAATGCTTGCAACGGAAAAAATACAGTTGCAGAAATTGGTGATCTGCTCCGCGGTGAATTTGGTGAAAAGATCGAACCAGTTTATGAACGATTGGGTTTATTTATCAAGACACTCGAAAAAAACAAATTGATTGTTTATAAAAATTATCCTTAACAGAAACGAATGTACTTCTCATGCGGATTAGACTAACTTTGCAACCTGTGGCAAGGGAAGAAATGTTTCCGATTAATTACCAATACCCGCTATCCTCTGCAATCTATAAAATATTGGCGAACGCATCGCCAGCCTATGCCAGTTTTTTACATAAAAAAGGTTACATCACTTCTAAAGGCAAACCATTAAAGCTATTTACTTTTTCCAAGATATTTTCATCCGGAATCCAACGCTTTCGGTCTTCATTGGTCGTTCAAAATAACAGGTCATGCACACTATTAATTTCTTCCCCGATGTTAAATGATTTTATACAAAATTTTGTAACCGGATTATTCGAAAAACAGACCCTGGAAATCGGCGGTCCCCATTCAGTGGGACATTTTACAATTTCCTGCGTGGAAACTCTGGGCTTTCCAAGCTTGTCTGACAACGTGAAATTTATCTGCCTTTCACCCATTGTTTCCAGTACTTTGGAAGAACATCGTGGCAATTTATCACAATATTACTTTCGTCCGGGTGATCAACGATTGTCCGAAGTGCTGCAGAATAATTTACGGCATAAATACGAAATCATTCACGGAAAAACTGCAACCACCATGAATATTGAATTTATCCCGGACATGGATTATGTACAGCGCTGGCAACAAGCCGGTAAAAGAGTTACAAAAAAAATCACCATTAAGGAGGGAAGAGATGCTTATTCTACTGATATCATCGCATTTGAGGTCCCGTTTACCCTAAAAGGAGATACTGGCTTAATGACTGTCGCTTACGAGGCTGGGATTGGGGAAAAAAATTCACTGGGTTTTGGGATGATAGAAGTGGCCGGAGTATCGAAAAATTAAACACCTCCGAAGTTATAAAAACTTCGGAGGTGTTTTCTCAATTGGGGGCCATTTGAGCATGTGATCCATGACGAGCATTGCCGCCAAGCTAAGACGTCAATTATCCGGAGCAATACACCGGAGATTCTGTGTAATTATTCATACAAAATGAATTTTAAATCATCTTGCGCCACCACAGGGTTGAGTTGTACTTTAATTCGCTCGATTTTAAAACCAGTAAGATGATTGTCCTTTTTAATACAACCGCTGCGGATCGTCGATTTGAACACAATAATTTACAGTATTATTTGTGGAAATAAAACGGGAATGTACGTTGGCGTTTTTTTCTTTTTTGATATGCCCGAACCATTTCCATAAAAATACCGACATCCCTATCCAGATCAGTTTGTGTGCCGTCAAAATAGAAAATTCGCATCGGGAAATTGTCATAATCGCGACTCACTTGCGGATAGACGACTTCGCACACAATGCCATTCATGCAGGAAAACGGGCTAATGTCGATAATCCCATCAGCGCCTTTTTTTTGCAGATAAATAGATTTGCCGACATTCAAAACCATTTCGCCCAATGCGCCTTCCTGTGGTAAATAGGGCCGACTGTTATTTAATACATCCCGAACATCGGTTGGTTCCTCATAGCCTTTAAATTCCTGGTGAAAGGGATGCTGCAAATAATGTTCGTCTTTATGTTGAATGTACCACTTTATTTTAGCTTTCAACATATCCAGTGAAAAACGCTTTCCGGTGCGAATCAGGCGCCAGCGTTGTTCGTCGTTTGTGTACCAGGTCCACTCGGCAATGTCTGTCATCCAGACTTCACCGCCATGTTCCTCAATTTTATTGACAAGATAATCATTGCTAAATTCATTTAGCCGGCAGTAAATTTCACCAACGATTCCGATGAGAGGTTTTGGGTGCGAAAAATCAGCCGGTAATTTTAAATATCTGGTTCGCGCTCGGGCCAGAGCTAATTGCATATTTTTTAATTTCATTTTTGATGAGATACCTGGTTCGGCAATTGCTTCGCACAATTCATTGAGGCTTTCATGAAATAATAAATTTGCGTCTTCACGACTATGGGCGTATGGTCTTATTTGAAGATGTATTTTGCGAAGGATATCACTTGCTACAATGGCATCCCATCCTGTACGCAATAATTGTTGAACGTTTTCGCCAAATCCTTCATAACCATTTGAACTGGTGGGAGATAATATCCTTACATTATGATATCCTTTGTCGCTCAATATTTTGGCAAATAGTGGTTTGTATTGACCGAAACGGCAGGGACCTCCGGCAGTAGGCATCAGGAATGCTGTGTTTTGAGGATCAAAATTATCGTTTTCCACAATTTTTAGAAAATTGCCAAGCGTTACTTTTTCCGGAAAGCACTCATCCCCGCTGAGATATTTTGCTCCGAGTTCCAGGGTTCGGGCGTCGGATTGGGGTGAGGGATGTGCATCAATTCCAATGGATTTGAATGCCGCAGCCATCGCCCGGGATGCGCTATAGCTCATGCGCGGAATATAGAGTTTCTGTTTCGGTTTCAACTGTTCCGTGTTTCGCTTATCCATTTCTGTCCCTGTAAGATTGCAATATCAATTGAATACTACAAATATAGCTCAATTTATTTTAAATGCAACAATAAATTCATTTTTCATGAATATTATTAATGAGACGTTTCTGAGGTAGATGTTGTTTTAACAGGTTGGTTTTTATGAAAGTGTTCAAGAGGAGTAAGCGACATGCTATTATTGTCAGGGGAAAACTTTATCTTTTATCACGAAAAGATATTCCAGCGCTTCATTGTGATCATTTTTGATCTCGCCGTCCAGAATTGCCTCTTCGATCATTTTTTTGAGTGTGCCGACCATAGGCCCGGGTTTAATATTACAAACCTTCATGATTTCATCGCCACGCACTGGTGACTGGAATGAGTGCATTTTATCCTTTTCTTCAACGTTCTGAAGGCGGTCGGTAACCAGATCAAAATTTTCCAGATGTTGACGAACCCGCTCTGGATTTCCGGAAGTGATATCTGCCCGGCACAAAATGAGTAAATCATCCAGGTCGTCTCCCGCCTGAACCAGCAGTCGCCTGATGGCAGAATCAGTGACATTTTCATCAGATAAATGAATTGGGCGCAAATGCAAACGTACCAATTTTTGTGCATAATTAAGTATTGAATTGGGAATGCGCATTCGTTTGCAAATATGGCTCAACATTCTGGCGCCAATTTCATCGTGGCCGTGGAAAGTCCATCCGGTACCGGGAACGAATTGTTTGGTTTTGGGTTTGGCGATATCGTGAACAAGCGCTGCAAATCGAAGCTCTATTTTGTTGGTTACATTAGCAACATTATCGACAACTTTTAATGTATGTTCAAAAACATCTTTGTGATGGAAACCTTCTCGTTGATCAACACCCTTCATATCCTCAAATTCCGGAAAAACATATTGCAGAATGTTTGCTTCGTCCATCAAATAAAATCCGATGGAGGGTTTATTGGATTTTAAAATGTGAAAAATTTCTGCTGTAATTCGCTCCTGAGAAATAATTTCCAAACGGTGGCCCATTTTTTTTAATGCATCAAAGGTTCGATCCTCAATTTTAAATTCAAAACGAGTGGCAAAACGAATCGCGCGCAATATGCGAAGCGGGTCGTCTTTAAATGTCAGGTCCGGCTCAAGGGGCGTCCGAATAATTTTTTCCGCCAAATCTGTTCTGCCATTAAACGGATCAATAATTTCACCGAAGTTTTCTTTGTTTAAACCATAAGCCAGCGTATTAATCGTAAAATCACGTCGAGCGAGGTCTGTGTCCAGACTACCAGAAACAACCTGCGGCTTTCTGGAGTGCTCTTGATAGCTTTCGCTTCGCGCCCCGACAAACTCCAACTGATAATTATGGATATTTACCATGGCAGTATGAAATTTTTCAAAGATAACAACTTGCCCCCCACCCAATTCATGTGCCGCTTTTTGGGCAAAGTCGGGGCCATCTCCTTCAATTACAAAATCGATATCTTTCCCGGAAATGCCCAACAGTTTATCCCGTACAAAGCCGCCAACAACCCAAACACGGACGCCACATCTATCAGCAAGAAGCCCTAATTTATGTAAAATTTCGTGTTCTTTCATGTTGTAAAAAACCATTATTTACGCCGCGTTAAATCATATTTTTATAAATCGAAAAAGAACCTGGGCGAGCAGCACCCCAATGAAATCCGCAACAACATCAAATACATCCGCGTATCTGCCCGGAACAAACATTTGATGAATTTCGTCGAAAATTCCATATAACAACCCGATAATGATACTGAGCAAAAAGGCATTTTTGTTTAATCGTTTGTTTTCACTAAAAAAAAATGCCCGGGTCATCAAATAGCCCAGTATCGTGTAGATAATTATATGTGCAAGTTTATCTTCAGCCGAAATCCCCAAAGATGGTGGATTTAATGTTGGCAATGATGACTGGATGAATAAAACCAACACCCAAAAAATCGCCGGAAATTGAAATTTGAAAAAGCGTTTATTCAAAGTCATTTTCTGTTAGTCATTATAAAAGTGAAATGTAAATATATTGATAATTTGTTAAAATTGCAATAGCTTTTTAATAATGAATTCGTTCTATTCGTGATAAAGTGGAACATCAGTTGAGTATTTGTTTTCGATTTTTTCGATTGCATAATGTAACCGCCGCCTCACTCCATCGCTAAGCTCCTGTTTATTAAGTTGTTTTAATGCCATTAATGTTTCAGGGGAAGTGAAATTACTGAGGATTTGTATGACCTTTCGTTTGATCTTTTCATCACGGTCGTATAATAGCTCTATTAAAAGCCGTTCCATGCTGGGTTCACCAATGCCAATTTCTTCAATTAATCTTAATGCAGAATAACGACGAAAGAAGACCGCAAGGGAGTCGGACGCGTACAATTGAGCAATCGGAAGCGCTCGCTTATCTTTCAGTTCCCGCAGGCACTCAAAGGCTGCCGTACTCACCATGTCATTGAACGATTCTTGATTGATAAAATTTACCAAATACTCAAAATTTAGCGAATCGGGATAATGAATCATCGTATAAAGCGCGTCATGTTGAACAAAATAGCTTGAATCTACTAACGCTAATTTTTTTAATATAGGAAACATGGATGGGTCATCATAACTCGCTAAATTCCTGATGCAGGTGCTTCTGACAGCAGAATTTTCATCGGAACATCCGGCAATTAACGCTGCTTTTGATTTATCCCCGCGAAATATATCAAGGGTCGCGGCAGCTTTTTCACGCACGGCCCAAAAGCTGTCATTGCAAAGGCAATAGCGAAGTGCCTGAACTGTTGAAGATGTATCAATCGTATTTTTTTTTAACTGATCAATCGCTTCGAAACGCGCCCATATTTGATCATCATGCAATAATTGATAAATACATTCATCCTGGGTTTTGATAAAGGTTAATGATTTCAATATGATATTCTCTTTGTCAAAACGCACCATTTTCGGCTGAGACGTCATTGAAAAATAAAATGTGTCGCTTTTACTTTGCACCCAACGCGTTTCTCGTATTGTTTCATTATTGGTGACAATTTCAAAATCTACCGGCATCTGAAAGATCGGGATCATACCAGTGGAATCTTTCTGTTCCTGATCAACGCGAACTTCAATTCGGTTTTTCTCGGCTTTCCAATCGTATTCAACGTTAAATTGAGGATATCCGCCTTTTTCCAGCCACTGGCTGAAAAACCAGTTTAAACTATCGGCCACAGTTTGTTCCATAATTTTGATGAAATCAATTGACGTTGCTGTTTTATAGGAATATGTGTGTAAATAATCTTGTAACCCTTTATAAAATAGCGAATCACCAAGCACATGACGTAGCATGTACAAAACAAGACTGGCTTTATGGTATGAAATGTGATTGAACATATCTTCAGGATACAGATAATCATGGTAGATAATTGGTTGATAAAAATTCGGTGATTCCATTTCCAGATAAAATTGCTGTTGCTGAATGACCTCATATTGACCGTATTCAAAGCCATTTGCCTGTTCTTCATACAATATTTCCGAGAAAGTGGCAAATCCTTCATTTAACCAGATGTGATCCCATGACTCGCACGTTACCAAATTACCAAACCATTGATGAGATAATTCGTGGGCAATCAAACCGTCGTTATTAATGTCGATATAAGTTCGTTTGTCATGAATAATTCTGTCGGTCAGGGTAGTTGCTGATGTATGTTCCATTCCCCTGGACACATAGTCGTGAACGATAATCTGGGCATATTTATTCCAGGGAAATTTCATACCATAAAATTTTTCAAAAATGGACATCATTTTTGGGGTTTTTTCAAAACATTTCAAAGCATCATTTGGATTTTCTTTGTATACATAATATTGTAACGGAATATCTTTATAACGATCATTGATAATTGTATAATCACCAACAACAAAAGAAATGAGGTACGTAACATGTGGTTTGTTTTGATACCAGTGATAAATTACTTTACCGGTTTCATGGTCATATTTATGCGAGACAAGTCGTCCGTTTGAAAGAGCTACATATTGGCTGTCCACGCGAACAATTACTTCGGACGTCAACTTATCGTTTGGCTCGTCATAGCATGGTAACCAATAGCGTGCATCGACTGGTTCGGAATGTGAGAAAATCTGAAAAGGGCTATCAGAAGTCGATTGATTAAAATAAATTCCGCTTTCAGGAATTGTGAAATATGAAATTTTAAAATCAAGGGTGTCATTGTGTGAGTATTGCTCTGCCAATTGAATGCGGACTATATCCGAATCCGCTTGAAATTCAACAGTTATGGAATCATTTAGCCATATTTGACAGATCTCCATATCTGCGGCATGGAAAGCACATTGGCTGAAATTATCATCGAGCGGAATAATCGTTAGCGTTGCTTCTCCGGTTACAGATTTATTATCATTATCAATACTCAAATCGAGTTTGATATGCTGGGTATCATAATTTCTTTGAAATCGAGATACGTTTTTGTAGTACGATTGAGAATTCGTTACATTGTAAACTGCAAATAAAAGGAATACTAATAAGGAAAATTTCGTTGGTATATATTCGTTTGTGCACATTAAATTCAATTACATTTTATTCAGATACTTAATTATCAACAGTAGATTTGTTATAAAATATCAGGGAGTGCGGCTGATCGAAAGGGGGAAATAAAAATCTGCCAATTTGGAGCGATAACAGCAACAGAATTAGCAGATTAACGAATCATTGATTTATTTCAAAGACGCTGCGCACGATGCTATAGAAAGGACACGTTTATTACTTCTGCCATTTAAACCATTGTGATAGCCTGCGACCTGATTGCGACCCAATTTTTTTGCTTCATACAAGGCTTTGTCTGCGAAGTCAAGCAGTTCATCTGCGCTATAAGTATCTTCCAGCAATGTGGCAAGGCCCAGGGAAATAGTAATACGATTATTTGGTTGATTATGTTCTTCCGGAAAATGGCTGAATTCGATTGTTTGTCTTAGTTTATCTGCAACACGAAAAGCCTGTGCTTTATTAATTTCAGGCAGTAAAACAATAAATTCTTCGCCTCCATACCGCGCCAGAATATCTGCTTTTCGAATGTTATTTTCCAAAATGTTAGCAACTTTTCTTAGTATTTCATCACCCAGTAAATGTCCGTTTAAATCGTTAAAATTTTTAAAATAATCAATATCAATCATTATTGCAGTCAATGGCCGCTTATACCGTTTTGCTCGAACAACTTCCCGGTCAAGGCGCTGATTCAAATATCGCCTGTTGTACAATCCTGTTAGCTCGTCCGTGATCGACAATTCTTTTGTATGTTTGTAGATTAATGTTTTCTCAATGACTTTTCCAATTTGATCAGCTACTTTTGAAAGCAGAATCCGTTCCTGGTTAGAAAAGCTGTTATTTTTCATACGATATAGATTAATGACTCCGATTGGAGGCCCATTTTCGGGTTTAATCGGGATTGTCAAAAAAGAGCCATTATCGTATTGATGTTGTGCGTTATAAAAATCGTATTTATTACTCTTTGTTAAATTAGGGAGATAGATAATTTTTTGTTCTTCAAGAGCTTTGCCAAAAATGTTGGCTCCATATTCATAATATTGATTTCGTGTAACATTTTTCGGGATGCCATACGATGATTTTATGTGCAATTGGTCTGAAGTGTCATCTAATAGCATTAATGAGTATTGGTTGACACTAAATGTTTTACGAAACAGATTTCGAATTGAGCGCAAAATATCATCCAGGTCAAAACTTTTACTTAACATTACGCTAATTTGATAAAGTAAATATAATTCTAGAAGACGGTCATTTAAACTCTTGTTCGTTTCTTCTATTTGATCATATTTTTCTTTAAGCCCGGAAAGCTGATCTTTTAATTTATCAACGTTCTCTGTCATAAATAAAGTTCTCCGATGTTGTTTAGCGAAAACAAAGCACGTATTGTAAATGTCGATCAATTTTTGGGCGGGAAATCAGCTATTATAAAGGATCAATACTATTTCCAACGGTAGCAGTCAGATATTTAAACAGCTTTCGATACTTGTAGTCCAGGTTTTCTCCGATTGGAGAGCGGAAGCTAACATTACAGAAAGGATCCCGTCTTGATTCTTCCAGACAAATTCTTAACATTGCACCGCTTTTTTGGCAAATATGGGCACTGATTAGACTGAAATGATTATTCATGTCAATAGCGATGTCATTCTTTAATGTTGATACTTTTTGTAACAATTCCCTTTTTGGTAACCCAAAAATATTTATATTTCTGGATTCTACAAAGATCATGCCATAAAAGCTATTGTCATGAAGGAGGTTGCGGTAGATATCTAACGTTAAAACGTTAATTTTTGCTTTTGGAAAATTGTCGCGAACAACGGGCAGATAATTTAATGCCGTTCCAAAATCATTTAGTTTCGTTGGCATTATAATGAGAATATTGGTCGCTTTTTCCAAAACATCGATAATACTTATTACTTCATCTTTTTGTTTAAAATGAGCAAAAAATTTTAGAAATGGTGGCAGTATTAGTTCAAATAATTTTAAAGTCATGTTGTTTACTCGTCTGACTTAATGAAATTAAAAAGCTAATATAATACATTTAAATAACTAAGTCAATAATAAAATTAAAAGTGTCTAAATTAAAAAATATATTCTATGTTTAATAGTTTGTTTCTATTTGAATGTTAAAACTTCGTATAGAATTTCCTAATATTTTGTCTTGTGCAGATCCGATAGAATCGACATACTCATAGTTCGTTACAGAATATTTAACACCAAATCTCCACAGTTTCATTATGTTGAAAATCATACATATATACCATCTGTTCCCTTTTCCATACAACATTTGGTTGGTTAAGACATGCGGAACATCATTTTCAAATTGATATACACGGGAATCATAATCATCTGTATCAAAAAAAGTTATCCGCGAATATAGTGTGAAATACTGAGAGTATTTATATTTAATGTCCTGGTAAATTAATATACCGGTACTTTGATTTTTTAATGTAAAATTCGATTGTTCAAAACGACCTCGTAATTTCAAATTAGAAATTGGCTTGTAATCTAATTGTAATCTTAAGCTATGTTTTATTTGGTTAAAGTAGGAATCAATAATTCTACCATATAAATCCGTTGTTTTATCAGATTTTTGAGTATTTTTCGTTTTATAGCGAATTGTAATTAAAGTTGCTGAGTTTAATTTGTATTCGATTTGGCAGAGTAAATCATTTCCGGCGACCGGTAGATTTTCGAAATAAGTACGCCATGGATATTTATAAATATCATAGTATACCGCCAAAGAAGCCTTTTTGAAGAAACGGTATTTAACACCATAATAAAAACCATGTTCATTCGCCGGAGAACCCCCTCTTTCACCAAAACCGGAACCATGCAAGCTATGAAAATTTTTTGAATAATTTCGATATAAAATCAGAAAATTTAGAGGATTGAATTTTATACTTGTCCCGGAGATTAGTCCCCATCCCTTACTTTTAGATTGCGCAAATTCACCGAATAGTCTAAAATTACGCCAGATCATATCAAAATCAGTTGAATAAACGTAATTACTTGATCCGCTAAAATTAAAACGATTTCGGATAATATCTTTGTTTTTAATCGGTTTATCATAAACAGACCTATATGCTGTTGTTCCAAATTTAATTGTTGGCGATGGAGTTACCACAAATCTACCGCCAATTAATTGTTCTTGTAATACATCCTTTTTTTCTATTTCAGTGGAAGTTCTATGATAGCCGCTTTGGTAAAAGCTTGTGACAAATCCATCAGAATTTTGCGAAGCATCCAGTTTCGCGCGTGAAAAATATATTAATAACTGGTAAATTTTTAAACAGATTTGAGATGAGACCCCAAAAAGTGAAGCATTTTCGTCCACCATTTGATAGCCAAGCACATTTCTTTCTCGATTAAATGCAGAATAAACCGGATTAGAACTTTTTCTGTAACCATAAGGATTCCAAAACGTCAAGCCCTGTCCAAATTCGAGAAGATAATTTCCGATAATGAAATTATAGTTCTTTGTTGGGTTACTATATTTAAGATAATAAAGCGAGAGATCGTTCAACCTCTGTTCTCCGCTATCTTTTTCAAAAACAACACCAGCGTCAATTTTATTGTCATATTTTATATTGAAACGGTTATAATATTTGTTTGGCGAGTTATAGTACGTTCCCTCCTGGTAACCAATGCTTTTCTCCAATTTGCGCGTTAATCTGGAGCGATGTCTGATTTTTATTTGGTCAGAGTACGAAAGGTGTGTTATTGTTAGATATTCATAAACTTTCTCAAAAGTGTCTTCAGAAAATCCATGTACATTCAATAGTTCTTCCAATGAAAGAAAATGTCCATTTTGTGATCGATAGGTAATGATATCATTTGCTAATTGAGCAGAAATCCATGGAAGCACTGTAAAATCATTTAAATTTGCGTAGTTAATATTAATTGGATTTTGTTTGTATTCGAGTACTCTCTCTAATAAATCGGATTGGTCAGAGTATTCTGTTTCCTGTTCAAGAAGTTTTTCCAGTTCATTTTCCTGGGAAATACAAAAATCTGGCACAGTGAACAGGATAGAAATTATGAACCCTAAATGAATTGCTTTCATATTATTCAACAATGATATAAGGACGTATTTTTTCAAATAATTTATCACCAATCCCTTTAATATGTTTAATTTCATCAATATTATCGAAACGTCCGATCTCTTCCCGATAAGCAATAATTCTGGATGCAAGCGCCGGTCCAACGCCTTTCAGCTTCTGAAGCTCCTGTTGTGTTGCGCTGTTAATATTGATTTTGTTATGAATTTGAATGTGATTTTCAGTATCAGCTTTTTGTAACGGGCGCTTTTTGAGTGAAAATGTCAACGAAAACTGATGTGTGAAACCAAGATCATTATGACTTTGGAACGCATAGTCAATATCAAAATGGGAAAATCGGAGCCCCGTTCCGGCGGTAAAGCTGGCAATTTCAGTAATAAAACCGCTTCGTAATGCAAGTCGATCAAAAATATTGTATTCCATACCAAACCGAATTTCCGTCGGGAATTGAGTGTCTTTATAAAGATCCACGTTGAGGAACAAATTAGTGGCAGGTGTTACATTGAAGCCTGTAGTAAAAATTTGTGGTAATGGTTCTTTCTGTGCTCCGATATTCGCTCTGTTTAAATTTGTCGTAAAAAATCCCCAATTAATCATTGGATTGATCATCGTTGTGAATCCCACATCAAGTCCTATCGCTGAATCATGTCCATATTTTGAAATTTCCAATCGTAAAAAACGGACAGATGCACCGAAAATAAATTTGCCCTGAAACGAATGCGCGTACGAAATAAAGTACTCACTTTCATTGTAAAGTCTGTTTCCAAATGTTTTTGCTGCGAAACCCACATTGCCGCGATAAATTGGAATGGCTGCTGAAAATGTCCCATGATTTAATTCTTTTATTCCAAAAGGGTTCGCATAAGAGAATGAGAACAGAGAACCCCGGTTTAGCGCAATGCCACTACAATTGTAAAATATGGCGTCAGGTGAGGTTGCATTCGCTACTCCGGCGCCTCCCATTGCCTGAAATCTGGCGTTGGCCCCAACATTTTCAAAACTGCCAAAACATTGTGAACTAAAAAAGAAATTAAGAGTAAAAAAGATGTAAAAGACGATATGTTTATTTTTTACATAACTCATTTATACCCTTTTATTGAATGGAGTGAACATGATTCATAAAAAAATAATAGTTTTGACGCTCCTTTATTTCTTCAGTGTTATATCCGCAAGTCATGCCCGGGATATTAAAGCCGAAGTCACAGTAACATTGGATAACCTCCCTTCGGAGCAACAAGAGAAGTTGGCCAATTTTCAGCAGATAATGCAGGATTACATTAACGGAACTGAATGGACCAATGGTGAAATTGACGTTGAAATTCCTATGACGCTCCAGATATTTTTTAGCGGTTTTTCTGCCAGTAGTTTTGAGGATGCGTATAGTATCCAAATTTTGATTTCCGATAATTCCGATGTTCAATACTTTGACCGGCGTTGCCGGATGGCTTATCGCGCTGGTGATATACCAAGCCGGAGTGAAAGTAACTGGACATCCTTAACCAGTCTTATTGATTTTTATGTTTACCTGTTGATCGGCGATGTATTTGACAAGTTTGATCGCTTTATGGGCACCCCGTATTTTGAAAGAGCAAAGATGATTGCAGAGCAAGCCAAATTCGGCGAAGGCCGTTTTATAGAGGGGTGGGATTTGCGAAACAAACTGATCCAGGCTGTTCTGAGCGATGAAAATAAAAAATTTCGCGAGATGAAAGATTTTTATTATTATGGCATTTTCTTCGCTGATAATGATAAAGAAAAGGCTCGCACCTATTGTAAAGCTGCCGTCGAAATGATCGAGGACATCATGAAAATTGACAAAGATTATAAAGATAAATGTCAAAAATTTATCTCAGCTCACTATATTGAACTGGTTGATTTGTTTAAAGACCATGATGACTTGAGCATCTTTCAGAAATTAATCGAACTAGACCCGGAGCACGCTGAAATTTATCAGGAATATTTATGATGTTGTTTAAAGAGCCTATTTTTCAAGAATTCCCAATGCGTAAGTGCAATATTAACATTATCAAAATTTATGATAACGGACTATATCAACCACATCATTTAAGTTAATTTTCAGCAGTTGTAAAAGTAAACTGAAAATTTTGTAAAAGTTGCATATTATAGATATCAGCACAGGTTGTCGTAATAATAACGGTGTAATCTTTATTCGCTTGTAAATTTTGTTCCGGCGTAAAAGTAAAACGTGATAAGTCATTCCAATTGAATGATCCTGCCACCGAAGGAGAGATCGTGAAAGCATTTTCAGTTGTAGCTTTATTTACATCTGTATTAAAGGCAATTTGAATACTTGTATTTCTTGGTATTGCTGTTGATCCGTTCAGCGGGTAATTATACTGAATTGAAAGAGGTTCAACAGAAAACTCAATGGAAAAGACATCAACGATTGAGGTGCCATGAATGTCTTTTGCATTGGTCGAAATATCTGCAAAGTAGGAAGTGCTTGTTGCCAGCTTTGAATACGGATAATAGCTAAATGATTCGTTATTGTGCCAGACAAAGTAGCCTTTTACCTCCTCTGGCTTCAGGGAAAATGCGTTTTGGACACTAATTCGCTCCATTGATGTATTAAAACGAAAATATATAGATGTACCCGGATTGATATAAGTCGCACCATCTTCCGGATTACTGGCTCGAATTTGCACGGGTTCGGTTATGAAATTTGATGACACGGCAAAAGCGAGCGAATCTCCGTTAGCAGTTTTAGCGCCGGTTGAGAGTGAAAAAGTATATGTTGTATATGCTCTGTAGCGCGTGGTCGGATAAAAATAAACAGCGCTTGTATTCTCGGTATCTTCCCATTGAAAATAGCCCGGAATATCAGGGGATACATCGAAATTATTTTCCACAGAATTGTGTTCCATTAGCGTGTTAAACATAAAACCACAGGCCGCTGTTAATGATATATTTTTCGATCCAAGAAAAGGGACAAACGCGGCAATCTGTCCGGGAATTTGGCGTAACAAAATATCGCCGATAGACGTAATCCCCCGGATTTCGACGCGGGTTTGCTTATATGTTCCATATCCGGTTGCAGTGATTTCAAGTTCATATCGTCCGGGGGGCAAGTTTCTTATCTCGAAATATCCTGTTGTCGAATCTGTAAATGTGCTATCAATGAGCACGCCCTGAAATACTTTTACGAGTGCTACAACCCCTTCTGGTTTGACGATTCCGACGATGCTTCCGTTATCCTCTTTTATAATTATTGGTTGATCATCAGAACAATTTATACCGGCAAATATAATGATGGTACTAAGTAAAACAAAGAGGTATTTTCCCTGATTAAATGTTGCTTTTCCCATAACAGCACCCTACCATAATAATTTACATAAATTGAATTAAATAATAATTTTAATAAATGTCAACAGTTTTTTGTCGTTTGCTGTTAACTAATGTCCATTATTCCTTTTTTCTGAGATGATTCAGTGAGTTTATCAATCTGAGCGCTATTTCCAGGCGCAACTAACACATCTCCTTCTTCAAGCATCATTTCTCCCGGAAGATTAACGATCATTTCTTTATTCTGGAATTTCTTTATGCCAACACCAATTCCCAGAATAATTAAAAATACGGTAAAAATTCTACCTTTAATCCCTAAATTAGACACTTCATGAAATCCGACGGTGCTGATTGTGATAATAGTCATATATAATGCATCTAATAATTTCCACTTTTCGAAAAACATGTATCCAAATGTACCGCCCAAAATAATAATGACAATAAGAATAACCGGGATCAAAATCTGTTTCATTTCGCTAATTCGTGACAAAATTGAATATTTAACACAACCGAATTATTCGATTAAGTTCAAAAATTATCAAATGTTAAAATAAATATTATGTATACATTCAATAATTGATGGTGTGCATCAAAGCTTTCGGATTCTCTTTAAATTTATT
>CAZCJL010000013.1:0-85625 GCA_964498785.1 uncultured Cytophagia bacterium
TTCCGCAATCAGAACATGCTTTTCTTTGCAGGTATGATATAAATTTTTATCTCACGTATTCACATTGAAAAGGGAGGCTCCTGCATTCGCAGGAGTGACGCCTGAATAGTTACGTAATATTTTATAATTATGTTACTTTTTAACTTGACAATATTGGAAATGATTTATATATTTGTACGACATAACAAAGCTATTTAGCTCAGGATGGCGTCATTATTCAAATTATTAAAAAATTAAAGGAGATTAAATTGGATTTATTCGAAAAGTGCAGAAAGTTCACAAGAGCTGAAGAAGCGATGAACTCTGGATACTATCCTTATTTCAAAGCCATTCAGTCTGGTGCTGGCTCAAGAGTACTGATCGACGGACGTGAGTTCATTATGATCGGTTCCAATAATTATCTCGGATTAACTCAGGATGCGCGAGTTAAACAAGGCGCTATTGACGCCCTGGAAAGATTTGGTTCCGGGTGCACAGGATCCCGTTTTTTAAACGGAACACTTACAATTCATGAAGAGCTTGAAGAAAAACTCGCGGATTTTGTTAATAAAGATTCAGCATTGGTTTTCTCGACAGGATTTCAAACGAATCTTGGAGCGATTTCGACTCTCATTGGCAAAAACGATCTTATTTTTGCTGATCGCACTAACCATGCAAGTATTGTTGATGGCTGCCGACTCTCTTTTGGTAAAACTCTGAAATTTAAGCACAATAACATGGAAGACCTTGAGCGACTCCTTGAAGTTCACAAGGATTCTGACTGCGGGAAATTAATTGTCACCGATGGATTATTTAGTATGGAGGGTGATATTATTAATCTGCCGGAAGTTACTAAATTAGCGAAAAAATACAAGGCATGTGTTATGGTAGACGATGCCCACTCAACTGGCGTGCTTGGTAAACACGGTCGCGGAACCGCAGAGCATTTTGGTCTTGAAAAGGACGTCGACTTGATTATGGGAACTTTCAGCAAGTCGTTTGCATCCCTGGGTGGTTTTATCGCAGGAGACAAACAAGTAATCAGTTTTATAAAGCATCATGCCCGGTCTTTAATTTTTTCAGCCAGTATGCCGCCATCGGCTGTTGCGACAGTTTTAAAAGCCCTCGAAATTCTTCAAAATGAACCGGAACGAATTGAAAATCTGTGGAAGAACACAAAAAAAATGAAAAATGGCTTTGACGATCTTGGCTTTAATACCGGAAATTCTCAATCTCCGATTATTCCGATAATTATAGGAGAAGACTTAAATACATTTTACTTCTGGAAAATGCTTTTTGAAAATGGTATTTTCACCAATCCGGTAATCAGTCCGGCAGTAGAACCTGGACGCTCTCTTCTTCGTACGAGCTACATGGCAACCCACACAGAAGAAGAACTTGATAAAGTACTGGAAATTTTCGAAAAAGTTGGCAAACAAACAGGACTTATTTCTTAGCCATACCTCGACCGTCAGAACCCGATCGAATAATGTAATCGTACCACGTTCTTTTATTACATTTTTATCAAAAATATGACGCATACAAACTCAAAGAACGTGGTACACCACAATTTCTCAGATACTATTTTTATCACATTGAATCCCTCAATTTAATGTTCCAAACCTTTAAAACGGTTTTTATTTTTTATTTGTGTTTGTTTCTAAATATAATAAATATTTATCATTTTTTTTATTGACTTTTCTTTATTTTTGTTTTATTTTAATGAGTCAAGCAGAGAGATTGTTAGCGGAGGCCTTAATGAATAAAGTAGTCATCGTGGATGTTCAAACAAAGAAAAGTTACGATGATGTTGGTGGTAAAAGAAATATGAATCACATGGGAGTTTCGGTAGCTGGCCTATTTAATTACGAAAAAAAAGAACTAACTTTTTATAAACAAGAGCAAATGCCCCAGTTTATCGAAGTCCTCCAAGCTTCCGAATTAGTTGTCGGGATTAATTTAAAGCGGTTTGTATTCAAACTGTTAGCTTCTATGTTTGACAATAATTTTTCTTGTTTGAATTCGATAGATGTATTAGAATACTTTAAGAAAAAATTAAGCTTTAAACCCACTATTGAAGGTCTTTTCAGAGGAACGTTGGATGTCAGCAAATCTTTGCCGAATGATAATTATATCCCTCGTTTATTTAAAGAGGGGAGAATTGACGAAATTCATACCATTTGTGAAGATAATATAACAGACTTAAAAAAATTCTACGACTTCGGGAAAGAAAAGGGATATATTTTTTACGTGGATAAAACAGGCCAACGCTGGAAAATCTCCGTTAACTGGTAAGTCCCTCCCTGATTTTATATATTGATCGTCTCATTAATTTACCTGCTAATAAGGAGTTAGGAGCATGGCATTGTATAGATTCTGGATCATTGCCTTATTAGTAACTATTTTTATTTTGGCGTATTCTTCTGTGCTAAATAATTATCATAAACGACAATTGTCGTTAGAAAAAAAAATAACTGACAATCCTGTTGTGGTTGCGCCGGAAGCACAACAATATATTTCACCGGATTCGATTTTAAATCTGGCAAAGCTATTTCAGCTTTCGACAAATGATCTGCGACATTTGTTCACGGATTCTTTGATAAAAAACGGAAATTTCAAACAACGAATTGAATATTATTCGGAGCTTGGTTTAGAAACACCCTACATGTTATCCTCGTTAGGTGAAGGAATACATGGTTTATATGACAAAGATCCATTGATCGATCTAACTCAGGTTGATTGTATGACGTTTTGTGAGCAAATTCTTGCGCTGTCGATTTCACCCAATTACGACGAATTCTTCCGTATTCTTCAAAAGATCAGATATACTGGTGAGGTGGTAAATATTAAAATGCGCAATCATTATGTTATAGCAGACTGGTTAGTCAATAATAAATGGTTGGTGGAAGACGTAACTCAAGCAATCGGAGGTGGTTTGTGTAAGGTAATGACGAAAACAATAGATCGCCGCTCATTTTTGCTCTCTCTGAGCATAAAGGATTCTTTGAATGATATTCCTGGCCCGGAGAAACTGTCACAGCTTTATATCCCCAAAAAGGCTATGTTGGAGATAAAGCCAAAACTCGAAAATGGTGACATTGTTTGTCTTGCAACTCACAGAAAAGGCATCTTTGTCTTTCACATGGGATTTATTATACGAAATACGGATGAAATTATCTATTTCCGCAATGCAAGCAGTTCCAGCCAAAAAGTTATTGATGAGCCATATATTGAATTATATAATCGTTTATTGAGAAAAAAATTTGCAGCAGGTATAATAATTTTCAGAGTCCGCTCAAATTTTTCTTTGAAATAGTTGTTTTAATTAATATATTTGATTATGCACATTATTGAGGAATTGAAAATGATATACCTGATTTTATGTTCAAAAAAGATGTCTTTTCTTTTAGTCCTAATAGCTTTAACTGTTGCGATCAGTTGCAAAGACCCTGAAATCGAAGAAAAAATTGATCCCGGTTTAAAATCAGAATTAATGAAATTAAAAAAATCCAATCAGTTGGATAATAACATTACTATTTTGTTCAAAGTCAATGAAAAATTGACCGAAGTTCATCATCTCATGTTAGAAAAGAACAATGTCGTTATAAATGCAAATATTGGTAACATTTATACCGCAGTTATTCCGGCTCGTTCAATTTACGATTTTGCTAAAATGAGATTTGTTGAATATATACAGGGACAAAAGCAATTGAAAACTCAGGCGGACGATCAAACAAATTAAATTATAACGTTGCTTTTTTGAGTGAGCTTCTATTTCATTCGGTTGTTACAACAAAATATAAATATCTGTGCAGGTAAACGTGGGGAAGGAGATAACATAATGAAGAATAAACATATATTTATTATTTCACATATCGTTTTTTTTATATTTTTTTTTCTGTCAGTAAACGCATCCGAAATTTCAAAAATTGATCCGCATCTGCAATTGCTTATCAAAAATAATCAGCTTAACAAACTGTATCAAATCCATAAATTTGGAATGTCAAAACCGCAGGCAGTTTCGTACACCAATGTGTTAATTAAAACAGATGCAGATAAACACACATTATCGCAGTATGGCATCGACGTTCAGGCGCGCATTGGTAACATTGTTTCTGCGAGTGTGGCTATTGATAATTTATCTGCTATCTCCGGCTTACCAGAAATTCGGTATATTCAAGCCCCTAAATTATCGAAAACATTACTCGATTTGAGCGTCACTGATACAAGAGCGAATTTTATCACTCGTGATTATGGCGCCACAGGGAAAGGCGTTATCGTTGGTATCATTGATACGGGTATCGATATTTTTCATGAGGATTTTAGAAATTCCAACAGCTCTACGCGTATTAAATTTCTGCTGGACTTTAGTTATCCGGGAGATCTGGATGGCGATGAAAAGCTTGATGGGCCTGACCAATATGGCGGAACGCTTTATACTGAACAAGATATTAACAACGCCATCATGGGCGTCATTACAATTCCGTCAAAAGATGTTGTGGGGCACGGCACGCATGTCGCGGGAATTGCTGCTGGTAATGGCCGCTCCACCTCGAATAATTTTCCTCCTTTTCAGTATGTGGGTCTTGCCCCGGAGGCTGATCTGATTATTGTAAAAGCAACACGTGTACAGGGTTCGAATAGTTTCGTAAGCACGGATTATTTCAATGCCCTGGCCTTTATTGATAGCATTGCCGCTGTACAGGGTAAGCCTTATGTCGTGAACATTAGTCTCGGCGGAAATGATGGCCCGCACGATGGCACATTGCTTGAAGAACAAGCCATTGACCAGCTTATTGGTGAAGGACATCCGGGAAAAGCCGTGGTTATCGCGTCAGGAAACGATGGGGATAAAAATATTCATTTTAGTGGCACTTTTACGGATGCTGTTACATCGTTTGAATCAAAATTAAAAATTGAAGAATTTGAAGCAAATTCAAATACTTACGATGACTTTGTCCTGCTTGAAATGTGGTATGATGGTACTGCAAATCATTCAGTTAAACTCACTGGCCCGGATGGTACTGCATACGGACCAGTGAGCAGCGGTAGTGAATTTTCCAGAAACACAGATAATGGCGCAATCAATATCTTAAATGCTTCTGATGGTCTCCATCCGTTTAATAATGATAAGCAGGCAATTATTCAATTATTTGATGCGACATCGGACAAGCCCCTAAAATCAGGCGATTGGAAAATAGTGATTACAGGTACCTCTGGTCGATTTGATGTATGGATGAGTGGCGCCTCCATGTCACCAGCGCCTCAATTTTCTGGAAATGTCGACAAAACAATGCTCATTTCCAATCCCGGTACCTCGATAAATTCCATTACTGTTGGCGCACATGTAACTAAAACGTCGTGGACAGATGTAGATGGTAACCAGCTTCGCCCGGATCCGGAGCCCACACCAAACGGAATTTCATTATTTTCCAGCCCCGGGCCAACACGTGATTTTCGTACAAAACCGGAAATTACAGCGCCAGGCGAAATGATTGCATCCTCATACTCGGCCGATGCGCCACCTGATGGGGAATACACAATATTCAACACCGGAAATGAGAATTTCCTGAACGGATATATTGCTCAGGACAACAGACATGCATTGTCACAGGGAACCAGTATGGCTGCGCCGCATGTGACCGGAGTTGTGGCATTAATGTTGGAAAAATTCCCGAATTTAGATGCTGCTGAAATTAAAGAAACGCTAATATCAACAGCTCGTAAAGATCAATTTACGTTAAACGTCCCTAATAATCACTGGGGATACGGAAAATTGAATGCATTTCAGGCGATGAATCGCATTGCCGGGCAAACACAATCTCCCGATCTGGTGGTTTCATTCTTACAAAACAGTGTATTAACACAATTTCTTGATTTCTATTTGGTCGCTCATAAACCACTTCAATCCGTGCCAACGTCAACTTTTAAAATCAATAATGGTGCGCCCGAATCCGTGACATTGGCCGAGCAGGATCAGCAAATTTACAAGGGAGAATATGAATTTACAGAAGACGGCTCTGCCACGGTCACAATTAAGGCGACTATTCAGGGAGAATCTGAAACGACAATTACAGAATATTTTGGGATTAAATTGTTGAAACCTGGCCACAAGTCATCATTTTCTTATGATAATTTACAATTGGAATTTTCTGATGTCAGTCTTAATAAACAAGCTTATATTACCATTTTTCCCAAACAAAATGAACAATATTCAGGTGAATTGCAATTGATTGGCCAGATATTTCAAATCGGTCCTGCAAATTATTCTCTGAATGAAAGAGTTGATTTGCAGATCAGTTACGACATCGCATTCCCCCTGATTGATAATGAAAACAGATTAGCTATTTTCAAGCAACAGGACGAGCAATGGATTCGGCTGGACAGCGATGTAAACACGGATCGAAAGATGATAAGCGCTTCAATTCAATCGTTTGGCACGTATGGTATTTTTTATGATAAAAATACGAGTAGAGATGAAAATTTTGCTTCCGTTTTTAAATTATTTCAGAATTATCCGAATCCGTTCAATGGAAGCACCACTATTTCATTTCAGATACCAGAGACACAGCGCGTTCGCGTGAATGTTTATAATGTAAAAGGAGAACTGATTGCAAAGCTGTTCGACGGTATTAAGCAAGCAGGTCATCACTCTATGGATTGGCATGGTATGGATAACCAGGGCCAATCGGTTGCCAGCGGGCTATATATTTACAAACTTTCAACAGCAACTTATTCGAAAAGCACAAAAATGTTGTATCTAAAGTGATCTCAATTCCACAGGAGATAATAAGATGAAAATATCAAAATACGTCACAATTTTAATGATCGCATTTCTCGTTGCCAGTTGCGGAGAGGACAACGGTTTTACACCGGTCACCAAAGAAGTGAAAGATTTAGTGGAAGACGGCTGGGAAACTTTTGGATATTCCGTTTTGGGAGCCGGAACTCTTGGTTATCAAAATGCTCTTGAAATTTTTAACGAGGCGATTAGCAAGGATAGCACTTATGCCGAAGCATATAACGGAGCTGGCTGGGCCAGCGCCCGATTGGCACGCTTATCCGATGCTATTCAGTATTTTCAAGACGGTATTAACCTAAATGCAAATCTGATTGACGCCATTGCCGGGCTGGCTTTCACTTATAATGCACAAAAATCGTATGCTGCTTCAAATACTCAAGCAATAAGTGCTATTAACCAGAATAATCAATGGCAATTCAGTTACGATCAGTCAGTAAATTATAAGGATTTATACGTTATTCTTGCAGAAAATTATTTTGCGTTAAAGAATTATTCGCAGAGTTTATATTACGTAAAATTACTAAATCCTGGCTTCTCGGCAGATGTGAACACAATTGCCGGAAAATCTCTGTTGGCAGAAGAAATTGAGAGATTATTAGGATTTGCCTAAAAGGGAACGGGAACAGTAATATGTTTTTTATCAAACAAAAAAACCTCTCATTTTACGAGAGGTTTTTTGTTTGTATTCAACGGATCGTAAACGATCGGTATTGTCCTGACTTTGAGAGTTGTCCCCGCATAACGTCCCGGATTTACTGAAACCAAATTCCTGTAAATCATTTGCACGATTACTCTCAAAATGAAATGTCGTTACATCATAAAAAACGACATCCACCGACGTATGAAATAAATCCTGTTGCCGATCAAAAATAGATGTCTCAATACGATAAATAATTGCCCTTCGAAAATCAAAATGTCGATGCATTTTCCATGAAAATGATAATATTTATTGTTCACAGGAATTTAATCTTTCCGCAACCAGTTATATTGTTCTTTAATGAGTTATGATGATTTTATAGCTGGATTTTGGATTTTTGCATTAACTGTCAAAGCGAGAAAAAGCCATTGCTTTTTACAATGGCCCTTTTTCTGAAAAAGATTCTGATACGATCATCAGGTATTGGGATTTTATTAAATGAACTATAATTTATCACCCGACAGCTTTTATGCTGACTTCGTTGTTTCTCATCATCCGATATATTTTAAAATTAAGACTGTCACTTAATGCTTGCAAGCTTGCCTTGATTATGTTATACGATGCACCAACAGTAGACCATGTGTTTTCACGATCACTTGATTCAACCAGCACCCGAACTTTTGCAGCGGTACCATTTTGATCTCCCAAAACGCGCACTTTATAATCAACAAGATGGATTGAAGCGACTTCAGGATAAAACCGAATGAGCGCTTTACGCAACGCGTTGTCCAACGCATTCACCGGCCCCTGACCATCTGACGCCGTATGTTCGACTTCTTCTCCAACTTTTACTTTCAGCACTGCTTCTGCATATTCCTCACCGTTCCCGTCAAATTTAACATTGACTGCGGCATAGGTGACTTCAAAAAATGGCTCAAATTCTTTTAATTCCGCACGCAACAATAACTCGAAAGAAGCTTCAGCGCCATCGAACTGGAATCCTTCATATTCGAGGTTTTTAATATATTGAACAAACTTGCGGCTAAATTCTTTGTTATCCGGCAAATCAATCCCCAGTTTTTCGGCTTTATAGCGAATGTTACTCTGACCGGATAAATCAGAAACAAGCACCCGTTGCTTATTCCCGACGAGAGACGGTGCGATATGCTCATACATCCGGCTATCTTTTAGTACGGAGCTGACATGGATTCCGCCTTTGTGTGCAAAGGCGGCCTGCCCGACATAAGCAGCGCGATGGTTCGGAGCAATGTTCATAATTTCATAAACATAATGAGATAATGAAGTAATATTTTTAAGGTTAATTTTCTGGCAGGGCTGCTTTTTCATTTTTAAAATGAGGTTGGGTAGTACGGAACACAAGTTCGCATTACCACAACGTTCGCCGAATCCGTTAATCGTTCCCTGAACCTGAGTTGCACCGGCTTCAACTGCAGTTAGTGAATTGGCTGTGGCCAATTCGCCATCATTGTGAGCATGAATTCCCAATGGCAATTTAACAGTTGCTTTCACTTTTTTCGTTATTTCATAAACTTCGCGGGGCAGCGTGCCTCCATTTGTATCGCAGAGCACAATGATGTCGGCGCCTGCATGTTCGGCTGCTTTTATCATTTTTATCGCAAACTCGCTATCATCTTTATAGCCATCGAAAAAATGTTCAGCATCGAAAACGATTTCCCGGCCGCGTTCTTTTAAAAATTGAATGGATTTATAGATCAACTCTTCGTTTTCTTCATCAGATAGATTAAGCGTAAATTTAGAGTGTAACCGCCATGATTTCCCAAAAATGGATATCACCGGCGTTTCTGCAAGCAACAGTAAATTCAGATTATTATCTGTCTCTACTTTATCAGGAAATCGTGCCGTTGAACCAAAAGCACAGATACGAGCCCGGTCAATATGCAATTTTTTCACTCGCTCAAAATATTCTTTGTCTTTTGGATTGCTTCCGGGCCAACCACCCTCGATGATATCAACTCCGAACTCATCCAGCTTTTCAGTAAGCATCAACTTATCATGGATTGAAATATTGATACCTTCTGCCTGCGTTCCATCACGCAAAGTTGTGTCAAATAGTTCGATTAGGTTATAATTTTCCATTTTATTCCAACTCACTTTTTTTTATGTTTTTGAAATCATTTTTGATTTTCGAGCATATTGAAAAAGCCCGCCGGCTTCTATGATTGGTAGCACATCTCCCAGATGTCTCAATGTGTATTCCCTGCCATCAGAAAAGTTTGTTAACAAATTTTTCTCAAGATTAACTTTGATTTGATCTCCGGTTTTCAAATAACCACGAATTTTATCTATGGATTCCAGTGGAATTAAAAAGCCGCCATCAACTGAATTCCGGTAAAATATTCTGGCATACGATTCTGCAATAATTGCTGTTACCCCCGCCATTTTAAGCGCAAAAGGCGCATGTTCCCTGGATGAGCCACATCCGAAATTTGCGCCGCCAATTATGATATTATATTCTGACGTACATTTTCTATCCTGAACAAATGGCGAGTTTCCCTGCGGCAGTCCGGCCGTTTTTGCCGGGACGCCGGACAGCGCAAGGGCGCCGTATTTTTTCGATTCTTCAGGATCTGTTAAGCTGTAAACCAGATATTCCGCGGGTATGATTTGATCTGTATCAATATTATCGCCCAAAACGTACACTTTTCCGGTAATGATTTTTTCCATAATTTATCCTTTTGTTTTCAATTGATTACAACACGTCACGCGGATCGGTTAATTCTCCTTTAATTGCAGACGCAGCGACTGTTAACGGTGACGCCAGGTAAACCGCTGCTTTTTTGCTGCCCATTCGTCCGGGGAAGTTTCTGTTGGTGGTAGACACAACAACATCATTATCCACGGAACGTCCGATGGTATCTGATGGTCCGCCGAGACACGCAGCGCAGGAAGGCTCTGCAATTTTGCATCCCGCATGCACAAAGATTTCTTTTAGCGGAATGGCATTATATTTATTTTCAGTCAGTTGTACAGCGACTTCCGTGGTTGCCGGTACGATAAACGTCGGTACCTTTACCCGCTGACCGGACAAAATTTTGGCAGCAGCTTCAAAATCTGAAATTTTACCACCAGTACATGAACCGATATAACATTTTGTTACTTTTGTTCCTTTCAAATTTCTGACTGTTTCCCGGTTATCCGGACTGTGTGGTTTGGCCACAACAGGCTCCAAATTATTTACATTATATTGGAATACGTCCTGATAGTCAGCATCGTCATCACTCTGAAAAAGTTCGTACGGTTTATCAGTGCGTGATTTGACATATTCTTCAATCACAGAATCAGCGGCGATAATTCCGTTAATTGCGCCGGCTTCAATAGCCATATTTGTGAGTGTCATTCGTTCTGGTACGCTAAGCGAATAAACAGCTTTTCCGTCAAACTCCATTGCGCGGTACGTGGCGCCATCTGTTGTCAAGTCTCCGAGAATATGCAAAATCAAATCTTTCGCCATGAGGTACGGAGGCATCTCGCCATCGAAAATAATTTTCATTGATTCTGGCACTTTTTCCCAGATTTTTCCTGTTCCCATAATAAACGCGGCGTCTGTGTTGCCAACTCCGGTGGAAAACATACCGAATGCTCCGGATGTACACGAGTGGGAATCTGTTCCGATGAGTACGGTTCCGGGCAGATTAAATCCTTCTTCAGCCAAAGAGACATGACAAACTCCTTTGTACCGTTCTGTTCCCACATCATAATAATGTGGTAAGTTGTATTCTCCGGCAAATTCTTTTAGTAAAGCCACATTGCGACGTGCTTGCTCGTTGGCAGTGAAAATATAATGATCCGGGAAGATGACGACTTTTTCTTTATCCCATACGCGTGCATTTTTGCCAAATTCTCTTTTCCAGATTTGAATTGTGGGTGGACCACACACATCGTGAGTCATTAATACATCCACATTCAACCAAATATTTTCTCCGGGAATAACCGAATGCTTGCCAGCGGATTTCGCCAGAATTTTTTCAGTGATCGTCATACCCATGTTTTATGTCCTTTCATACCGAATTGTACGCTTCAATTTTTTCATCCACAGTATCTTTGATGACTGTATTTGCCTGTTGTAAACTAATTGCCTGTAGATACGCTTTTCCGCTTGCTTCGATAATATCTGTTGAAACACCGCGTCCGGTGTATGATTCTCCGTTATTACGAATTCGAACCAGCACTTCGCCCATTGCCTCTCTGCCGGAAGTTACAGACCGTACCTGATAGGATTCAACATTAAACGTGCAATTTAACGCACGGTCAATTGCATTAAAAATTGCATCGACTGGTCCGTCGCCGGTTGCCGATTCCTGCGAAATTATGCCGCGGGCTTTTATCCGAACCGTTGCCGTGGGAATGGATGTCGTGCCGAGAGTTACATTCAGATAATCCAACTCGTAAATCTCGTCCCGTTTAAAGACGTCATCGCCCATCAACACGCGCAGATCATCGTCATATACTTCTTTTTTCTTATCTGCCAGCTTAATGAACTGCTTATAAATACGTTGTAGTTCCATGTCAGACAAATGATAACCCAACTCATTTAACCGTGCTTTTAATCCGTGTTTGCCCGAATGGCGTCCCAGCACGATGCGTGTTTTGGGAACGCCGACATCTGATGGCGTCATAATCTCATATGTATTTCTGTTCTTCAGCATTCCGTCCTGGTGGATCCCGGATTCATGCGCAAATGCATTTTCACCGATAATTGCCTTATTCGGTTGCACCACAAGCCCGGTAAATGCGGACACCATCCGGCTGGTATTGTAAATTTCCTGCGTCTTGATCCCGGTGTCCAATTGAAGAGTTTTGTGCCTGACTTTCAACGCCATGACAATTTCTTCCAGAGATGCATTTCCGGCTCGTTCTCCGATACCATTAATGGTGCATTCAATTTGTCGTGCGCCGGCATCCAGCGCCGCCAGTGAGTTTGCAACAGCCAGTCCGAGGTCATTATGACAATGAACACTGAGAATTATATTATCAATCCCAGTTACACGTTTTTTTAACTCAGCAATGATATTTCTGAATTCGAATGGTAATGTATATCCGGTTGTATCTGGAATATTGATCGTCGTTGCGCCTGCCGAAATGGCTGTTTCACAAACGTCTGCTAAGTAGCTGATGTCGGTTCTGCCTGCGTCTTCAGCGGAAAATTCGACGTCATCACAAAATGTTTTTGCATAAGCCACCGCATCGTGCGACATTTTCAATACGGTTTTTCTTTTTTCTTCCAACGTTTTGCCGTAGCGTTCATGGCCGAATTTCCCGAGTATATGATAATCCGAAGTGCTGGCAAATGTATGAATCCGTTTTTTGCTCGTATTTTGCAGCGCATCGTAAGCAGTCTTGATATCTTTTTCAGTGGCTCGCGCCAGCGCGGCAATGGTTACATTAACTTCGCCGGCAATGCGTTTGACAGCATCAAACTGCTGCGGTGAAGAGATCGGGAAACCGGCCTCAATTACATCGACATTTAATTTCTCCAACTGACGGGCAATTTCCAGCTTTTCATTGACATTCAATGATGCACCGGGAGACTGCTCGCCGTCTCTCAATGTCGTATCGAAAATGATTATTTTATCTTCCACAGTATTTGCCTCATTAAAATTACAGATAACAAACTCCAAATTACAAATAAATTACACATTTCAATATCTTCGTTTTGTCAATCCAAATTCCGAATCAGCACATCCGTAATATCGCTCGTCAATGCCAGCTTTGTACCGTTGCTGTAAATATCTGCAGTGCGATATCCCTGCTCTAATGTTTTTTTGATGGCAGATTCAATTATGGCTGCTGCTTCGTCCATATTAAACGACAGCCGGAACATCATGGCCACAGAATCGATTGTCGCGATGGGATTGGCTTTGTTCTGTCCTGAGATGTCCGGTGCGCTGCCGTGCACCGGTTCATAGAGCGCATATTTTTCGCCGAGGCTTGCTGATGGTAGCATTCCCAGGCTTCCGGTAATCATACCGGCAATATCACTCAAAATATCGCCGAACATATTGGATGTCAGAATCACATCAAATTGTTTCGGGTCACGGACAATCTGCATCGCGGCGTTATCCACATACATGTCATTCAACGCGATGTCCGGATAATTTTTGTGAATCTCGTGAACGATTGTTCGCCAATATTGTGAACATTCCAGCACATTGGCTTTATCCACAGACGTTAATTTGGCTCCCCGTTTTTCAGCGATTTCGAATCCCATTTTTGCTATCCGTTCCACTTCCGGAGCAGAATAGACCATTGTATTCCAGCCTTTATTATCATTTATTCCCCGTGGTTCCCCAAAATAAATCCCCCCGGTTAATTCCCGTAGCACAACGAAATCTGTGCCATCAAGAACACCCCTTTTTAAACTGGATGAATCGAGTAATGCACGATAGACTTTCGCCGGTCTGACATTTGCAAATAGCTCCAGTGATTTACGCAATTTTAGCAGTGCTGCTTCCGGTTTAAGATGATGTTCCAGGCTTTCCCATTTATATCCGCCAACTGCTCCCAACAACACTGCATCCGAGTCATAACAGGCTTGCAGCGTGTCATCAGTCAGTGGTGTGCCGAATTCATCATAAGAAGCGCCGCCAATTAGTTTTTGTTGATATTGGAATTTGAAATCAAATTTATGTGCGATATGATCCATTACTTTGACTGCCGCTTCCACGACTTCAACTCCGATTCCGTCTCCGGGAAGCAATGTGATTTTCTTTATCATCTGTTGGCCTCTTATTTTTTATTGATGATCCAGGACATCATATTACGTAAATTGGCGCCGACTTTTTCAATTTCGTGCTCACGATTTTCCTGACGTAGTTTTTTCATATTAGGCATACCATTGGCATATTCCTGCAGCCATTCTTTGGCAAATGAGCCATCCTGAACATCTTTTAGAATTTTGCGCATGGCATCTTTTGTTTGTTCGGTAATTACTTTGGGACCGCGGCTCATTCCGCCGTATTCAGCCGTATCGCTGACAGAATAATTCATGCGTGACAATCCGCCTTCATAGTACAAATCCACAATGAGTTTCATTTCATGCATACATTCGAAATATGCCAGTTCCGGCGGATATCCCGCTTCCACCAGCACCTCAAAACCGGTTTTGATCAGCTCTGCTGAACCGCCACACAGGACGGACTGCTCACCAAACAGGTCTGTTTCAGTTTCGTCTTTGAACGTGGTTTCAATCACACCGGCACGTGTTCCGCCGATGCCTTTTGCCCATGCCAGCGCCAGGTCTTTTGTATTGCCGGAAAAATCTTGTTGTACGGCAATCAGACAGGGAACGCCGGTTTTTTGTTCGTAAGTACGGCGGACAAGATGTCCCGGACTTTTCGGCGCGATCATCATCACATTCACATTTTCCGGTGGCACGATTTGTTTGTAATGAATATTGAATCCATGCGCAAAAGCCAGTGTATCGCCTTCTTTTAAATGATTTGCAATCGCCTGATCATACACTAATTTTTGAATTTGATCGGGCAATAGAATCATGATCACATCTGCCGTTTTTGCAGCGTCCGCGGCCTCTTTCACCCGGAATCCGGCCTGCTCTGCTTTTTTCCATACGTCTCCGCCTTTTTGTTCCGCCACAACAACGTCCATGCCGCTATCTCTCAGATTTTGCGCGTGCGCATGTCCCTGACTTCCATAGCCAATTACAGCGATTTTTTTATTTTTTAGCAGATCGAGGTTTGCATCATTATCATAATATACTTTCATTTCCTGTTTCCTTTCTTGAAGTTAAGTTTTTTGTAAATATTCTTTTTTCGGTTGTTTAAGTTGTTCTCCGCGTTTTAAGGCCACGGTGCCGGAACGCGCCATTTCCTTAATTCCGTAAGGCGTCAATACATTCACCAGTGCATCCACTTTTGCGGGAGGTCCGGTAATTTCCAGAGTGAGCGACCGGTTGGTGATATCCACCACATTCCCACGGAATATATCACAAATATTTTTTACTTCTTCCAATGATCCGCGCTGGTAATTTACCGTTATCAATGCTAATTCCCGTTCCACGCGTTCGGTGTCTGTTAGATTGATCACTTTCACCGTATCGATCAAACGATTCAATTGCTTCTCCAGTTGTTCGACAATCCTTTCATCACCAGAGGTGACAATTGTCATGCGGGAAATATCACGGATCTCGGTTTCACCAATAGAGATACTGTGCAAATTAAATCCTTTGGCGCTAAATATCGTGGCCACTCTATCGAATGCGCCAAATGTGTTTTCAACTAATAAAGAAATTGTGTGTCTCATGTTACGCTACCCTTTTCGATTTAGTCCGTCTCACCATCATTTCAGAAATTGAAGCTCCGGAAGGCACCATCGGGAAAACCATGTCTTCTTTTTCAACTTTAAATTCAACAAGAACCGGTCGGTCATTTATTTCAAGTGCTTGTTGAATAACATTATCCACGGCATCCGGATCGGAAACAGAAAATGACGCCAGCCCGATTACTTCTCCGATTTTTGCAAAATCCGGGTTGGCCTGGCTTAAATCAGTAAAACTATATTTCGCACCATGAAACAATTCCTGCCACTGCCGCACCATTCCCAGATAGCTATTATTGATGATAAAGATTTTGATTGGCCGTTTGTATGCTACTGCAGTGATCAATTCCTGAATATTCATCTGAAAACCACCATCGCCACAAATGGAAATAACTGGTCTGTCTTTCACGCCAAAAGAAGCGCCGATCGCCGCAGGCAGCGAAAATCCCATTGTCCCCAGCCCGCCGCTGCTGATATGAGAGCGCGGGTGCTCGTAATTATAAAATTGCGCACACCACATTTGATGCTGACCGACATCGGAAATAATGACAGCATTCCCTTTGGTTAACTCGGATACGCGATTGATGACGTAACTGCCGCGAAGCAGGCCATTTTCATTTTCGCAATTTAACGGACATTCGGCCTTCCATGACTGCAATTGTCTGAGCCATTCACTCGTATCTGGTTGTTTTTTTATGGCAGCGGATATCTCGCTGATAATCTGTTTTAAATCACCAACAATCGGTAAATCTACCAACACATTTTTATCGATAGCTGCCGGATCGATATCAACATGAATTTTATACGCATCCCGGGCAAAAGTATCCACCTTGCCTGTCACACGGTCATCAAAACGTGCACCAAGAGCCACTAACACGTCACTCTCGTTAACCGCTTTGTTGGCGTAATATGTACCATGCATGCCAAGCATTCCCAACGATAAATTATCCGATCCGGGAAACGAACCCAGGCCTTGCAATGTCATTGTCACTGGCAAATTATTCTGTTTGGCAAAATCTGTTAATTCTGCCGATGCGCCGGACATAATGACGCCACCACCAACATATAAGACCGGGCGCTTAGCCTGTGAAATTATTTCTGCGGCTTTTTTTATTTGCATCTGATGACCGTTATATTTGGGTTTGTATCCCCGCAATTCAAATTTATCCGGAAAATTGAATTCTGTCTCAGACATAATCATATTCTTTGGCAAGTCGACCAATACCGGCCCCGGTCTACCGGATGCAGCAATGTAAAAAGCCTTGCGAATTGTGGGGGCCAAATCCTTTATATCTCTGACCAGAAAATTATGTTTGGTAATCGGCCGCGTTATACCGACAATATCCGCTTCCTGAAAAGCGTCATTTCCGATTAAGGTGGTTGGCACCTGTCCTGTAAATACAACAATGGGTGACGAATCCATATAGGCATTCGCGATTCCGGTCACTGTATTGGTAGCTCCTGGCCCGGAGGTTACTAAAACGACCCCGACTTTCCCGGTGGCTTTGGCGTAACCTTCGGCCATGTGCGTTGCTCCCTGCTCATGTTTTGCCAAAATATGGGTCAGAAAGTCGATATCATATAATTCTTCATAAATTTTTATGGTTGATCCGCCCGGATAACCGAAAATGTATTCAACATTTTCCCGCCTCAGGCATTCAAAGAATATTTTTGCTCCGTTCAGTTTATTCTCTTTTTTACCCATAATATTTTCCTTTCGTTAGCTCGCTGGTTCTTGTAATATTGCACCGGTACTGGCTGAAGTTACCATCTGTGAATATCTCGCCAGATAACCTTTTTTAATTTTCGGACTAAATGGAGGTAATTGATTCAGCCGTTTTGTGATTTCATCTGCTGTTAATTTTACGTCCAATTTTTTTGCCGAAATATCGATTGCTATAATATCCCCGTTCTTTAAAGCAGCGATAGGCCCTCTATCGGCTGCCTCCGGAGAAACGTGGCCGATACATGCGCCGCGTGTGCCGCCGGAAAATCGACCATCTGTAATGAGTGCGACTTTATCGCCCAATCCCATTCCCATAATCGCGCTGGTCGGCGAGAGCATTTCCGGCATTCCGGGACCGCCTTTTGGCCCTTCATAACGAATTACAACAACTTCCCCGGGTTGAATTTCGTTATTCAAAATGCCTTCCACAGCCTCTTCCTGAGATTCATAAACTCGTGCTGGTCCCTCGTGGCGCATCATATTTGAATCCACCGCGCCTGTTTTTACGATGGCTCCCTCCGGAGCCAGATTTCCGAACAGCACCGATAATCCGCCGCTCTTTGAAAATGGATTATTCAATGGTCGGATCACTTCAGGATTTTTTACTGCGGCATCTGCCACATTTTCACTCAGCGTCTTGCCGGTTACGGTCTTTGCTTCACCATCCATAACCCCGTTCAGACTCATGAGTTGATTTAATATTGCAGAGATACCGCCCGCTGCGTCCACATCTTCGATATGCACCTGTTTTGTTGCCGGACTGACTTTGCAAATATAAGGGACTTTTTCTGCAAGTTCATTGAGCGAATTTAGTTCGAATTCCATTTCCGCTTCGTTGGCAATCGCCAGGGTGTGCAAAATTGTGTTCGTACTGCCACCCATTGCCATATCCAATGCAAATGCATTCGTAAATGAAGACCGGGTTAACATATCCCGTGGCGTGATATCATTTTCGACAAGATACAAAATTTGTTTTGCAGCTTCTTTTACAAGTTCAAGACGTCGTTTATCCACAGCCAGAATCGTTCCGTTTCCGGGAAGGGCAAATCCCAGCGCTTCCATTAAGCAATTCATAGAATTCGCTGTGAACATCCCGGAACAGGAACCACAGCCCGGACAGCTCAAATCTTCAAGTTCTTTTAATTCGGCCTCGTCAATCTGTCCGTTTTTAAACTGCCCGACACCTTCGAACACTGAGATTAAATCCAGCTTTTCACCGGACTTCGATTTACCCGCTTTCATTGGGCCGCCCGATACAAAGATGGATGGAATATTTAACCTGACTGCGGCCATCAGCATTCCGGGAACGATTTTGTCACAATTGGTGATAAATACCAACCCATCCAGACGGTGCGCCTCTGCCATGGTCTCCACGCAATCTGCAATCAGCTCGCGACTTGCCAGCGAAAACCGCATCCCCAAATGGCCCATGGCTATGCCGTCATCAACGCCGATGGTGTTAAATTCAAACGGCACACCGCCTGCTTCCCGCACCGCCTGTTTTGCATGTTTGCCGAATTCTTGCAAATGAACATGCCCCGGAACCAGATCTGTATATGAATTACAAATACCAATAAATGGTTTTGAAAAATCTTCATCACTTTGAATGACGCCGGTTGCTTTTAGCAAACTTCGATGGGGTGCGCGCTCCGGTCCGTTCTTGATTAAATCTGATCTCACGTTCGCCTCGTCTTTCCTCAAATTGCCATAGATACAAAAATCTCACCTCTGGTCAATCCCAAATGTGATGCTTTTGCTATTTTTGTTGTGTGGTTTTAATTGTGTTGATTAATTTTTGATTTGGGATTGACCTATGTATTAGCTTGGTAGTAGTCGTATACCGATAATGTTAATCAGTATAATAATCCCAAATATGGAGATAATGATATCTACAGGTAGGTTAACAATCGAAATTAAAGACACGTGTCCAACCCCAGTCAGGGTGACTGGTTGTGGTTCGCTGAAATATTTTTCGGACTGTGTCTTCATGATTTAGATTTCTAATATTTAATATACGCTAAGATGTTCTGAGTAAGATAACAAAATATTTTTAAATGTCAAGCAAAAAAATCAAAATTTTAAATTTTTTTTGAAGTACTTTTTGGCTAATTTCAGAATATAATTAGCTTTTTCAGGAGTATCAACAAGTTATATCAGAATAAAAATTTTGTTAAAATAGATCTGCAAAATTATAAAATATTGGGATGATGCCCATTGATGTAACAAGTCCTACAAAATAAACTCTTCTTGTAAAATTCCGTACACATTTAGGTTTATATATTTGCCGCATTTATTTACATGTTTTCTTAAACGTCCTTCATAAATCATTCCGGTTTTTTGCAGCACTTGCCCGGATGCCGGATTATGCACATAATGAAATGCAAAAACCCGATTTAATTTTAATGACTTAAATGAATAATCAAGTAATGCTCGGACAGCTTCGGTGCAATATCCATTTCCCCGGAAAGGCTTGCCGATCCAGTAGCCCAGTTCGTCGTGCCAGTATTCTTTCGCAATATGCGCCATTCCTATTGCGCCGATCAGATATTTTTTCTCCAGATGCGTTATTGCCAATGTAAGCCCGTTTTTTTCTGCAAAGTATTTCGCGTGAGTATTGATCCGTTCCTCAGCCATACCGTCTTCATAAGGAAATCAGCAAAAGATAATTAGTTGTCATTGAATTGAAACATAGAATTCATTTTGCGTTTTAAATTATATTAATAGACTAATGTAAAACAGTTAAAGGAATCCTAATGAAAAAAATTGCCATAGTACTTGTGATTGCAATAACGATTTTGGGTGGTTGTTATTATTATTTTTGCAGCCTGATGGGCGATTCAAAATCATTCATCAAATATCAACAGAATTCAGATGATGATAATTTCCAGACCATGTTAAATGAATCATTTCGGCGGATTGCAGAGAATGACGTGCGAAACATTATCCTTTTTATTGGCGATGGAATGGGCTTCACCCAAATTACCGCCGCACGCGTACATACATACGGGCCGGATGGCCGCTTAAACATCGAAAAAATGCCGGTGACCGGACTAATGAATGTTCATTCTAAAAATAGCCTGATTACCGATTCTGCTGCATCAGGCACTGCCATTAGCACAGGCTTTAAAACCAATAATCGATTGATTGCTATGTTGCCGGATTCAACCCGTCTGAAAACCATTCTTCAGGCAGCCCGTGATAAAGGGCTGTCGACTGGCCTGGTCGCAACGTCATCTATAAACCATGCAACTCCGGCGGTATTTGCCGCACATGTGAGTTCCCGATATGAATACGATGAAATTGCAGCACAAATGCTAGAATCAAAGGTGAATGTTCTTCTTGGCGGCGGGAAAAAATATTTCTTGCCGGATTCCATAGCAGATGGTAGCCGCAAGGATAATCGCCATTTGATTAACGAGGCACAATCCAGTGGCTACAAATTTGTGGATACCCAGGACGCGCTGCTAAATGCGACGAGCGATTATGTGCTGGGATTGTTCAAACCGGAAGCCCTGGAAAACAAGCCGGATGAACCATCTCTCGCCGAAATGACGAGGCAGGCAATTAAAATCTTATCCCGCAATGAAAACGGCTTTTTCCTCATGGTCGAAGGCAGTCAAATTGACTGGGCGGGTCACAAAAATGATTTTCAATATTCACTCCGGGAAATGTACTCGTTTGACGAGGCAATCAGAACCGGGTTGGAGTTTGCAATACAGGATGAACAGACTCTCGTCGTTGTAACTTCTGATCATGAAACCGGTGGAATGAACATTACTGGCGGGAAAATTATTAAGAATGAAATGGAAATCAAATGGATTTCGAAAAACCATACCGGCAGTCCGGTGCCTGTTTATTCTTTTGGGCCACAAGCATTTACATTTACCGGATTAATCGACAATACCGATATGGCAAAAATTTTCGGCGGATTATTAAAAGTAGATGATTTTCCGAAAAAGTTCTAATCTGAAATAATCATGAATGTTTACCGCAGAGCACAAAGAAATATGAACTTAATACTATTACTGATAAAACTCAGTTTTAAAAATCGGTTTGTTTAAAAAATTAGGAAACTGGGGCTGTATCATAAGTCAATTTTTGATAATTTTTGCACAATATATTGATCATTTATTTATACGAAACCCATGATATTGTGGTGTGTTAAAAAATTAGCATACTTATGATACAGCCCCGACAGCTCTATGCTGAATAGTAACAAAATTATTATCATTTATTTTCTCCGGGCAAACCACGAAAAATTTTAATTTGAATCTGCCATTGATTGAAAAGAATTTTATAAACGAGCTGTAATAAAGACATCTGTTTACTGGAATGAGGCGCTTTGTCGGGCAGTTTATCCGGAGCACGCCGAAGTGTTCGTCAGAATGACAAAAACAGCCAACTGCAATTTAGAATAATCTGTTGCTTCATAGCGTCATTGCGGTTAGAAGATTATTGTTTACTATTGTTAGCCGATTTTGTTAATTATTTCCCTTGACATTATAATGCTATTTAGCTATTTTAAAAATTAAAATCTCAGCATTATTTTTAATTATTTTTCTCAGGGAAATAATATGAGCAAAAAGCGGCTTTTTTTAATAGATGGATCGGCGCTGGCATATCGCGCATTTTTTGCTTTTCAACGGCAGCCTCTGATTAATAGCAAAGGCGAGAACACCAGTGCTGCGTTTGGATTCTATCGTTCTCTTCAAAAAATACTAGATAATGAAAATCCGGATTACATTGCAACTGTTTTTGACACACCGGAACCCACCTTTCGACATAAATTATTTCCGGAATATAAAGCGACACGCGAAAAAATGCCGGACGAAATGATCGAACAGCTTCCCCGGGTGAAACAAATGCTAAATGTAATGAATATTGAATTGCTTGAAATTCCAGGATTTGAAGCAGATGATGTGATTGGAACGCTTGCGATAGACGGTGAAAAAAATAACCTTGAGGTATGGCTGGTAACCGGTGACAAAGATTTTATGCAGCTTGTAACCGAAAAGGTGAAAATTTATAATCCCCGGCGAGCAAATGAATCCCCTGAAATTTTAGATGTTCAGGGGGTGATCACTAAAACCGGGTTGCATCCGACAAGAATTATTGATTTCATGGCGTTAACCGGGGATAGCTCGGATAATATTCCCGGTGTTCGAGGGATTGGCCCCAAAACCGCTGCTGAGCTATTGAAAGAATTTGATACGCTCGAAGAAATTCTGGAGAATCCCGATAAAATCTCTCGCAAACCTATTCGTGCTAAAATTGAGGCGAATAAAGAAAATGCACTGCTTTCAAAAAAATTAGTCACGATTGATACAGATGTAAAGCTTAATATAAAAATCGATGATTTAAAAAGAAAACAACCGGAGAAAGAGACCGCAATTCGATTCTTCAAAGAAATAGAATTTAACAGCGCTCTTGAGCGGTTGATGGGTGACGCGCAGAATGAGAAATTAAATTATCAGATAATTGATTCGGAATCTGATTTGGATCAATTAATAGCTCAATTAAGAGAAATTGGTTCATTCACAATGGATTTGGAGACTACCTCAAAAGATCCGATGGTGGCTCAAATTGTGGGGCTTTCGTTTTCCTGGAAAAAAGCGAACGCATACTATATACCGGTTTCAATTCAGATCATTAAGCCTGGCGGAGATTTATTTGATCAAAAGCAGACAGCAGGGATTCCGGTTGATGCTGTTTTAAAGAAACTCAAACCGATTCTTGAAGATGCATCATTCAAAAAATGTGGTCAAAATATAAAATACGACATGCTTGTACTATCAAATTATGGCTGTGCTGTGGAAGGAGTGGATTTTGATACAATGGTCGCGAGTTATCTCATCAATCCGTCTCTGCGTCAACATAATCTGGACGCGTTAAGTCTTGAATATTTAAATTATCAAAAAATAGCGACTTCGGATTTAATTGGCAGTGGGAAAAATCAAAAGTCAATGGCAGATGTGGCTGTGGAAAAGGTTGCGCAATACGCATGTGAAGATGCAGATATGACACAACGTCTCCGCAATCTGCTGGAAAAGAAATTAACGGATTATAATCTGGAAAAGCTGTTTAAATCAGTTGAGCTGCCGCTAATTTACGTTTTGATGGATATAGAACGAAATGGCGTATCGCTGGATGTTCCGTTTCTCAAAAAGATGTCTGCAGAACTTCGAGAACGTCTGGAAAAGTTGGAAGAACAAATTTACGAGGTTGCAGGGGAGGCATTCAATATTAACTCGCCGAAACAATTGTCTGAAATTTTATTCAATAAATTAAAATTACCTACTATCCGTCGTACAAAAACCGGTATTTCAACAGATGTAAATGTTCTTGAAGAGTTGGCAAAGGTTCATATTTTACCGCAGGACTTATTAGAGTTCCGTCAATTAGCAAAACTAAAATCCACGTATGTGGATGCCCTGCCAAAATTAGTGAATGCGAAGACCGGCAGAGTGCATACTTCTTACAACCAAACCGTGGCGGCAACGGGGCGATTATCTTCCAGCGATCCGAATTTACAAAATATCCCGATTCGTACTGAAATCGGGCGAAAGATCCGGCAGGCATTTACTCCTAAAAACAGGGACTATGTGCTACTGGATGCAGATTATTCCCAAATTGAATTACGGATAATGGCGCATATTTCCGGGGACGACACTTTAACCAATTCATTCCGGAATAATGAAGATGTGCACCGGAAAACTGCGGCGCTGGTTTTTAAACTATCTGAGGATAAAGTTACGGATGAATTACGGCGCAGGGCAAAAGAGGTGAATTTCGGAATCTTGTACGGAATGGGAGCTTACGGACTTGCGAGTCGCCTGGATATTGCACAAGAGGAAGCGGAATCGTTTATCCTGGATTATTTCGCAAGTTATCCTGAAGTGAAAGCTTATATCGACCGCACAATAGCAGACGCCCGAGAAAAAGGATATGTAACGACGTTATTAAACCGCAGACGTTATCTGCCGGAAATCCATAATAAAAATCGTCGGGTGCGCGAGTTTGCCGAACGGACTGCAATAAATACCCCAATTCAGGGCAGCGCAGCAGATTTAATCAAAATTGCTATGATTCATGTTTATGAAAAAATTAAAGCACATAAATTTGATGCGAAAATGATCTTACAAGTTCATGATGAACTCCTGTTTGAAGTCGCCAAAAATCAGGTTGATGAAGTGAAAAAATTAGTCCAATTGGAAATGGAAAATGCTATTGAGCTCACAGTGCCAGTGAAAGTAGATGTAGGAATTGGTAATAACTGGTTGGAAGCTCATTAGCGCTTAATAGAAAAAATCCCTTCCACAGAATTCAGAAAAAGGGATTTGTAAAAATGAGTTCATCTGTTTATGAAAAATTTAGTATATTTATCAATTCCTCCAAAAATTGATCCATACTCTCAAATCGGTTGCCCGGATATTTAGCCATCGCTTTTGTCAGGATTGAATCGGTTTTAACCGGGATATGCGGAAACATGACAGATAATGGGGGGGGAGTCAGTTTGGTAATGTTTTCAAACAGTATCCGTTTATCTTCATTAAAAAACGGATTTTTGCCGCTTAATAGTTCATAAAAAATAACTCCCAGCGAATAAATATCTGTCCTGTGATCTGTCTCGTTTTTTTCAATTTGTTCCGGAGCGGCATAACTAATTGACCGCAGATTGATATTCCTCTGCTTTTTAACCGGACTTGAAAATTCAGGAACTGTAAAATCCGTTAGTTTAATTTCATTCATTTCAGAAATGAAAATATTGTTAGGATTGAGCTTGGCATGAATTAAACTTGCGCGATGGGCATGAATTAATCCCTGTGCTGTTTGGCGGCAAATTTCCACGGCATTACGCCAATCCAGGGCGCCGGAACTGGAAATTAAGTCTGTTAATTGAGTCCCCTCAACATACTCACGGGCAATGTAGCAAAATCCTTCGTCTTCGTTGATATCATAAATGATTGCGATATTATTGTGATTGAGCTTGCCAATGATACTGGCCTTGTTCAGAAATATACCGGCGAGTTGGGTGCGATCTTCCACAGGAAAATCCGGACGTAAAATTTTCAGAATAACTAATCTATCCAGAAAGGAATCGATTGCTTTGTAGCTATTTAATGAGTCATTTAAAGAAAGTTCATTAACAATATGAAAGCGATCAATTTTTTCCATAACTCCGTTACGAAGTTTTTCCAGGGGATCTTCCCACGCAATCTCGAAAATTGGCATGGAATCCTGAAGCGCCGGAAAGTCTATATTCTTTAGCAAAATTGAATTATAGGCAGTATTTTCCTTGATAATTTCCTGTACCTGTTGTGTGATAAAAATTTTATCATTTTGTTCCCGATGATCTGTAAGCGAAATTCCATTACCTTCAAAAATATCACAACTAAGTTGTTGTAATTCAAATAAAATGTATAAATCTTCAAGAAGATTATCAATGGAATTTGGTTCGCGTGAATGAATGAGTATCTGGAATTTGAATTTTTGGCCGTCAGTGCGGCGATATGTTTCAGTGTAGCGCTTAAATATTGTAACAGCCGTATCGATCGTGTATTCAATATTTGTCCCGAATAGCAGATATCCGTTGTTTAACCGTTTTAACTGGGGGATAGACTTTTTGTCCAGAATATTCTCAAGAAGTGCATCGAACCGCGCTAATATTTCATAATGACGCGATTGTTTGGAAAAAGCGTCATAATTAGTAATCTGAATTAGCATTAACGAATTCCCATAATCAAAATTATCATCTGTCGCATGTTTATTTTTTCCATAAGAAGCCGTGGGTAATGTAATGGGAACACTGTTTAGCGGGATAACGCGATTCCAGATTTCCTGGGTAAAATTAAAGGATCGCGGCATCGCTGATAATTTGTTTAATCCCCGATCCCAGATATTGGAAAAAGAATTGTCGCTTAAAAAAAGCTCGTATTCAGCAATCGATTGGTTATTATCTATTTTCTTTTCACCAGCAGCATCCTTAACAATTTTTTTTATCGCCAGGAATAAGTAGATATCATTCAAATGATTAAATTGATCGACTTCATTAATATAATATTTACAATAATCAAAATCACTTTTACTAATTTCAAACTCTTCATCGGCAATGGATGCATTCTTAATCGCCTTTAAAAAAGTAAGGGCAATCCATTTCAATACAATTGTATTTTTGTTTTCCTGATATATTTCTTTCAGTTTCGTTGTCACCTCGGAATAGCGTTCCTCCTTCCACCCAAGAAGACTATAATAAGGGATAATGTCCATATCATCAGGATAGGTTTGGAAATATTCTTCAGCAAGAGATTTTGCAGCGGTATAACTGCCATTCTTATATTCAATTTTTGCTAAAAACAGCATTAGCTCCCGCGAATGCGGGGGTTTATTATTTAAGGCCTGTTTGTAAACCCGATATGCAGTTTGATCATCTTTTCCCGCGGATAGATATATTTTGCTAAGGATGTTGTTGATGACTTTATTATTCGGATCATATTTCAGCGTTTGTTGAAACACATAAATCGCACTCTCATCATATTTTTCTTTTCTGAGGTATGCTGTGCTCAAATTTCTATAGATTGCAAGATTTTCATGACCAAATTCCACTAATTTTGAAAATTTTTCAATCGCCTGTTCGTACTGCCCCCGTTTGAGATAGGCTTCTCCCAATTGATAGAGTAGTTCAAATACACGTTTATTTCCACGTATTTTTTCGTCCATATTCAAATTTTCTTTCACATCATGTCATCTGATTTGACCAGTCAATTAACAAACACATTGAAATAATTTTTATCCGTTATTGCTAAAACCTCAGTTAGTAATTCAATGAGTCAATTAGTTAAAATTGGGTTTTTAACTGAATGAATAGCGCCCGCGGAAATTCGCCCGGAATCACGAATGATTTGGCGTCCGCATAATTCATAAAATAGCATTTTTCGTTAAGCAGATTGTTTGCAACAAATTGTACACTCACATTTTGCATTAATTTCATTGATAATGAAAAGTTGATTAAGAAAAACGGATCTATAGAATTTGCTGGATTATCTGAATACTGCTTGCCGATAAAATTCAAATGGACTATGCCTTCGATTCGATCATGCATCTGATAGCCAAGTCCGGTTTTGGTATTCATTCGGGGATAATTTAATATTTTAGCATGAGTTGCTACCTCGGTGATCCTGTGTAGTGTGCTATTTACAAATAAATATATTTTTGAATTCGGTTGATAGGTTGTATTCAAATTTAAACCGTTGATTTGATATTTATTCACGGAATTTATTAGCTCATATATTGCCGATGAATTCAGTTGTTTTTGAATAATCAAATTATTAACTGCCTGCCGATACAGGGATATCTGAAAGCTAACGCTTCTAAACATATCATAATCCAATGATAAACTGACTGCATGAATTTGCTCCGGGTTTAACACTTTGGGTCTGTATAAAGTGTTTTCCATGTTAATCCTGCGTTCCAATATCGAAGGACTCCGGTATCCGTGCTCAAAAGATAATGTGGCATGAAATGGGGCCAATGGATCATACACAAATTTTACTGATGGAGAAAGGAGGTCTTTGCTACCGGTTCCGGTATTTACGTATCGTAATCCTCCGAAAATACCCCAAAAATGCGAGAAATTATAACCAGCTTTTGCTGCACAGGATATCTCATTAAACCCAGCTTCATTTTTTCCCGGTATAATATCCCATTCAGCAAAAAGTCCGGAGATACTATTAGATTCTGGTTTGAAAAGATTATGCGCGCCTTCCCGAATAAATTGAATATCAATGGAAGCCGGTGTTTTTTTGGAGCGATAGTACATCCGAATTTGAGAATTAATGGAATATCCATTGGAGTAATATCGCGTAATCGGTTGAGAATTCTCAGTCCCATATTGATGGAGCGAGTACGCGTAGCGAACATACGCGTCTGCTGAGTACCGCTTTCCGAATTGATGAGAATAGGCGATACCCAATTGCAGGCCTTCTCTTGTCCTGGAGTCTCCAAATTCGTTCAGTGGCATAAAACCGAGTTCTCCATTGTCCTGGCGAAAATAATGGCTAATGAAAGTCATGCCTCTATTTTTTGCGATCATTGAAAGAGTGAAGTTGTCTGTAGTGAAATTGACAACAGGTGGATTTTCAGAGGACTTTGTCGGAATTGTCCGGTTGTAACCTTCATCAGCATGATAGTTTGTTGAAATCAGAAAATTTGTTTCCTTTTTTTTCATATTTATACAAGAAGCGATTTGTTTTGAATAATATGAACCAATTTGAGAGGACGCGGTTACGGACAGCGGTTTTTCTGAATTTTTGGTTTGAATATCAATATGCCCTATGAACGCGCTTTTGCCTTTGTATGTACTTTGCGGTTTCGTGTAAATAGCAACTTTGTCAATGATATTTATTGGAATTAAATCTGAATTGAAGGCATTTGTTAAACCCTCGCTAATTGGAATTCCGTCAATTGTGACCAGAATGCTGTTATTGAACAAGCCCGGAGCAATACCCCGTCCCGACACAATAGAATTTTCCCAGTAAGAATTGACCTGAAAAAAGCCGGGGATTATTGTTAACAGATCCGACAGGCTTTCAAATCCAAATCTATCCAAATCTTTGCTATCGAAAACCAGCACTGTGTTCTCAACGTTAGTTGGCCTAATTTTATTCATCGCGCGAATAGAATCTTCACGTTGTTGTTGCAATTTAAGCAAATGCTTTTCCGATAGTATCTGTTGCTCGTCAATGGTAATTTCCTCTGGCGGTTTCGGAACTGGCGCCGGATTTTGCCTTTGGCTTTCGCTCAGATAATCATAATTGGTTTGCAGATGAATGGGAACTTCAATTCCATTTATATTAAGTGTCTTTGTATAAATCTCATCAAAATAAACTTGCTTGATCAGTGGTAGCGCATCGTGACATTGTATCCCAAACTTACTATAGCGAACAGTACAATATGCAAGCACACTCAGAAAATCATCGCTGGAGTCGATAAAATCGATTCCATACCAATAATAACCCAGGTTGTAATTATTATTATTGTTTTTTTCGAAACCATAAATCGGATCGAACTTTGATGTAATTATGATTGGTTCGACAGGTTTTCCCAAAGCAACAAAACCGCCGGCTACAATTATCCTGAAGGGCCCATTGAAAGTTATAATAACACCAGGCTCAATTGTAAGGGTTAATCCTTTTGGGATGATAATATCGTCAGTAATTAAATACGGACTGTTTTGAACTGACCATAATCCGGATTGGATGCCTTTAACAGGCGTACGCGGGAAAAGGGTAATTGGTTGAAGAATAATTATTAGCAGAATGAAAATGTATCCAAGTTGTTTGAACCGTCTGTTAATGCCCATTTGTCACTACCTCAATAAAAATTCTCTGCGTCTTGATAACGCCATTCAAAGAATACGCATTTATTTCCCCCGAAATTTTATAGTAACAATGTAATGTAATGCAATTCTGTTGGAGAAATTTAGCTAATTTTTCGAAGCTGGATTCAATTCGATTGCTTTGGTGTCTCCAGACGAAATTGAAATGCCATTTAATTTAAATAGTGTTACTTTATTTGTGTCCCTAATTGAAATATTGTATCGACCAGGTTTCAGTTGTATACCATTTTCTATGTATCTTGTTGTCTGGCCTAATCTCTTATTGTTCAAATAAATAAAGGATGTGTCCTTGTTTAAAAGATGCTCTAATCCGACAATGTATATTAATCCTTTATTTTGTGTTGTATTGTTTAAAGATTTTGTACGAATTTTCTCAGAATCCGCTAATGCATGTCGAATTGAATCTGTAATGGTTACTTTCTCGAGGTCGGTAGACATAGAAACCGGTAAATTTTTTTTTGAGGAATCTTTTTTTTGTGTAACAGAGAATTTATTTTGAACAAAATCAGTGGATTTTATCTTTAAAGCCTCTTTTGGTAGCGGCTGATCATTAATAATCAGGTTTTCAGAAGACAAATTTTTAACGACTATTGAAGCCAATAGCAATAAGGCGCTAATCAGGAAAATGCGAACAAGTTTTTTTTGCCAGATGGATTCCACAAAATCATGAATTTTGTTAGAAAATGTTGAACTGTAAAATTGACGTTTTAAAATTCTGTTTTCAAATTCAGAAGTAGCGATATCCTCAGATTTCAAAGTGACCGAAACCGGCTCTGATATGGGCGCCTTTTTTTCATCGACCTCGATAACTCGTATTAACGAAACAGTGATGTTATCAGATCCATCTTTTTCATTTGCTAATTTAATTAATTCGTCAGCCATTTCAACAAGATTGGATTTTGGGGATGCAATGATCTTTTTTATTTCATCATCGGTCACCTCGCTTGTTAAACCGTCACTACATAAAAGAAACGTGTCATCAACTTTAACCGGCTCAATTTTGACGTCAATTTTGACATTGGGAGCCAAGCCAAGTGCACGCGTGATAACGTTTCGTTTTTCAAATTTTGACACATCCTCGGCTTTAATTTCTTTGTCCTGGATAAGTTCATTAAGCCAGGAATGGTCTTCTGTCAACAATTCAAATGTATCATCCCGAAACCTGTAAACACGGCTATCCCCGACATGGCAAATACATACAAGTTCATCAATAAAGGATGTTGCAGAAACAGTTGTTCCCATCCCTTTATATTTGGTGTCCTTGCAAGCCTTGTTAAAAATATGCCGATTTGCTAACCGAATCGAACTGACAAGCGGCGAAGCAATTTTTATAAGTTGTTTATCAAGATCGTTCGCAATTTTCTGGTGTTTTTCCGTTTCAAGATAGAGATACATATACCGTATAGTAGATACAGCAAGTCGACTCGCCTGAGAGCCTGCTTTATGACCGCCCATTCCGTCGCATAAAACTGCTAACTTTGCCTCGAGAAAATTTCCATAGTAATCTTCATTAATTTCCCGAACCCGACCAACATCTGTTCTGGCAACCATTTGAATCTTCATTATGCGCCCTTACATCAGATCGAAAAATATTTAGCCCGTTTTTTAATTAAATAGATATTTATTACAACAAGCCCACCGATTAAAATAATGGATAGAATAATGGATAGTAAATAGTTCGAAGATTTCAAACCCGCGTATCGGAGTGATCCGGCTTGACGCGAATCACAAAGATTTTGACTCCATAAAATTGTATTTTTGGGAAATTTTGCATTTGTTTTCAGAAAACAAATATTCCGGTTTGCTCGTCGATAAATTATTTCCAAATACTCATCAGACTTCATGTCTGCAACAAGAGGAGTGCTGATAATGGCCTCCTGCAGATTCCCGACGTCTTCATTATGCCACAATATTTTACCGGACTTCCCGTTAAAAATGTAGATACCGCCGAAAATTCCTGCTGCGATTACATCGGCGTTCCCATCCTTATTAATATCAGCAATTACCGGATGTGCAAGAAATATTTCATTTATTTCCGGCATAAATCCCCACATTATTTTTTTCTGATCGCTGCTCTGTCCCATTCCACTATAAGCGATAATTTTATTATCTGTAGTAAAAATCACCACGTCCTTGATTTTATCGCCGTCTAAATCGCCGAGAGCAGGGGGAATAACAGGCGCGTCAGCCAAAGGAATATCCGGAATTAATTCGTCAAACCAGAGTCGTTTAAATGTTTTACCGGAAAATGCAATTAAATTGTTTTGCTGAGTTGTAACAAGCATGTCGTCACAATTATCAGTATCAATTTTTCCCGTGGTAATATGTCCCCGAATTTGGTGATCTTCAAAAAACGAGCCTTTTGCCTTTTGCAGTTCTTCATTGATATCTATGATTTTTGTGAATTTATTTACCAGCCCACTAAAGATAAAAACTTCTCCGTTTTCAGTGCCAACAGCTATTTCCGGAATTCCATCGCCATTAAAATCACCAGCCGATGGCGTACATAGAATTTCCGAGTTCGTTTGATGAATTTCCCATCGGGGTTCACTAAAAGTCGCGTATCCGATATGAATTTCGCCATGTTTTGTACAGGAAATGACGTCGTTAAGTTTATCTCCATTGATGTCAGCTACAACCGGGGCGCCTGATAATTCGCCTTCGATCAACGAACTGGTCCAGATTTCGGAGCCAGTGTTTCCATCGATAGCAAAAATTCGCGAATCAAATGAATGTAAAATGATGTCAGGCAGCATATTCCTGTTTAGATCAGCTAATACAACTGGTGTCGGTAATTGTATGCGGTATTGATTTTCCGATGTCCACACAGATTTTTGAGTTTTCCCGTCAACAGTTTGGAGATAACCGGTATTATCAACATAAATCAGGTCGTTTGTGCCATCTCCGTTCAGGTCTCCGATAAGTGGTGTAAGATAGTTAATTCTCATTGCTATTTCACCCGGGCGACCCGTATTGCTCATGGAAGAAGTTTCTGTAACCCAAACCTGTTCCTGTGCCTTAAATGGCCTTGGTTTTTGTGTGATGACATTAAAATGACGCCAGGAAAAGAAAGCATGAATAAGCAAACCCAGCACCAAAATTGCTGAAGAAATCTGAAGAATATGATTAGAATGACGAACCCACCAGTCGCCTGTTTTTTTGGGGGGAGAATTATCCCATGATCCTTCGGGAACTATGCGAAAAATAGTGCTTTTTTGATCGCTAACTATTTCTATTTCATCTCCATGAGATAATTTTGCTTTGCCATCTTCATCCACTTCGATACCATTAACATACGTTCTGGTTTTGCTTCGCTTATCATAAATATAAAAAGAGTTTTCTTTATAAGCTATTGTTGCATGACGCCGCGAAATGCTGGTGTCAACGTCTCCTTTTGTATTTTCTCTGATAACAATATCATTAAGCGTTTTATCCCGTCCGATTTTTGTGATCCCGTAATTTAAATGATATTTTTTGCCAATGTAAGGACCATAAATCGTCAGTAAATAATATTGAACACGATTAGAGAATTGATCTTCCTGAATATCCAATTCCGCATCTGTAATTTCTGCCTGCTGCGGAACGGTAAATTCCGAGCTTTTTTCCCGGAGTGGTTGTGATGCAGGCTGTTGTTGAATCCCTGTGCTCGGGTCCTTTTCTTCTGCAATAATCCCGGACTTAATGTCATATCCTTTTTCAAAAAGCACATTTTCAAATAAAAGGGTATGATCTCCAACAGAAATTTCATCACCGCTACTAAGAGATATCTTTTCAGCAATTTTTTTCCCATTCAAAAAAGTACCAAAAGCACTATCCGTATCCATTGCATAATAATCTGTCCCTTCTTTTTCAATAACCAAATGATGCATCGAAACTTTTTTATCAGATAATATTAGATCGTTGTCCCCCTCTGATCCAATTCTGATCCTGTTTTGAAAAGGCCGAATTTGATATTCTTTAAAAATTTCGGCTTTTTTTTTGACAACGATTTTGGGCATAACTCAAGCTCCGTATTATCACTGAACGATTAATTTAAATGACAGTTTCTTTGTTTCGGTAAGAGTGTTTATGTTGGCACTCTTTTCAAAATAGCCTATTTTTTTAACGACAAATGTATATTGACCTGGTTCCAGTTTGTTCCGGCACCAGCCACGATCGTTCGTAGAACCAAAGTAGGTTTCATCTCTAAGTCTGCTATTCATACTATAATAATTGATCTGCGCATTTTCAACAGGTTGGCCAGTCAATGCGTCTGTGACTTCCACTTCAAGAGATGAGTTTTCTGGCTCCATTCTGGCGACAATTACTTTGGATTTTGGAGAAACCAACACAACGGCATCTTTATAACCCTCTTTTTTAATGAGTACTTTATGGTTTACCAGGGGGAGAGCAATTTCACAAGGAGTTTTGTCTTTTCGGCTGTAACTTCGTCCCTGGCGGTAGATACGGGAAATTGTAGCTCCAATATCATTATCATTGGGAACGGTTACGTCTTTTGCAAAAAATCGGACATTCCTCGTTAAGCTAACGAATATTGATTTTGGTCCGTTTTCGTCAACAGTGACACTCACCCTCTTGGAATTGAATCCGGCTCTTGTGAATAGCACGTCGTGTTTACCAACCGATAACGCGATTGCCTGTGAAGAACCAGTTTTTCCGGTTGGCGTGGGAGAACCATCAAGATAAAATGTGGCGCCGTTCGGGAGAGATGAAACGCTGATAAATTTTTTGAATAGTCCTTCAATAATATATTTTTTGGTTCCGCTTTCAGCAGTTTTAAAATTCCATAATCGATGATCTTCAATATTTACTGATTCTTCGTCAGTGTTCAATGAAAATCCTGTCAAATCCTGGAACCCCGGCTTGCTCATCTCGATATTTAATGGTTTACCAACTTCCCATTCAAGAATGGTTGGCGTCTGTTGTTTGTATTTGATATTATTAATAAACACAGTTGCCTCAATCGGATCAGAGCTCAGTTCAATTTTTGTTTTAAAGCGAAATAAATACGGCTCATATCCTTTTCGTGATTTTTCACCGTCGATTTGAACTTCTCCGGAACTTGGTACGGTTAATGACCTCGATAAATCCGAATACCCGGCTAATATTAATTTTAGTTTATGAATTCCTGGTGAAATTTTACCGATTGTGAGAGGTGTTTTTCCGGGCACTTTTTTATCGTCAATGAATACATTCGCACCAGCAGGAACAGAATTGATTTTAATTGCAGGTGGAAAAAAATAATCATATATTTGTTCGCCCAATGCTGTCCACCGAAACGCGATGTTAAGGATCATAAAAATAATAATCGCGGATAATGAACCAATCATTCCAAAAATTAATGGACGCTTATGCGTTTTTGCCGAAAGGCGAATCACATCGATGACCGTTTTAATATCATCCTCGCCCTGTTCCTCTTCATCAAATTGAGGAGCCTCGGAAGGCATAAATGTGCCACCAGAATTTTCGGGAACAACATCCGGTTCAGGTATCGGAATATCTGGCACAGGCGTCTTTTCTTGCGAGGTCGTATCGAATTGCGATAACTCTTTCTCCAGTTCAAGTTGATCTAAATCGAACGAAAATGAGGATGAAGAATCCTGATTTGAAGGTGATTCAATATCTGAATGCTTATTTTCATCTGAAAAAGAATTGTTTTCAGCGTCTATAGTTACCTCATTGGAATTTGCAGAATTATTTTCATCAGACGGAGAATTATCCTCCAATGGCTTACTGTCCGGTTCTTTTTTCGGAATTTGTTCATCGAGGTTGTTCTGTGGCGTCAATTCCCCGGGTGGAGGTTGCTGTTGCTGGTTAAAATCTGCATCAAAAAATTCATTTTTGCCAAAAATATCAGAATAGCCGTTTTCAGTAATCTCTGTTTTGGAACGAGAGGGAGTCCCGGTTGCTGGTTGCTGTTTTCCATTTGAAGGTTCGGTACCACTATCAGAATTTTTAATGTTTTTTAAATCATTTTTTAATAAGTCTTGTACAAAATTTCCCAATCGAACAGACAATTCAACAGATTGGTTTAAGCTCATTAAATATTCAACCAGGTCAATATACAGATTATTCGCACCCTGATACCTGTCCTCAGGATTTTTCTGTAATATCTTGATTAAAATATTTTGTATATCGCCCGGGATATCATACTGGCTTAAGAATTTATTGTCAATACGTACTTTTTTTACAGCCTCAATAATTTTTTCGTCGTTATCATAGTGGAAGAGCATAGAGTTGGTTAATAATTCGAAAAATACAATGCCGAGAGAAAAAATATCTGTTCGATTATCGACCATTGAACCGTTGAGTTGGTCTGGGGCCATGTAGGGTAACTTGCCGGCCAGTACTATACTCTGAGGGGAACCGTTGTTCTGGAATTTGATTTTCGCAATTCCAAAATCGATTAGTTTTACCGTTCCGGTAACAGAAACCATAATGTTCGAGGGCGAAATATCTTGATGCACAAGTCTTAACGGTTCGTTAGAAATCAGGTCTTTTTTATTATGAGCATATTCCAGCGCCTTGCACACTTCTTTCATCAGATATAAGCTTAATTCCAACGGAAGCCTAATTCCCCGTGCCTTACACTTATTGATGATCCGACGCAAATCTACACCGTCAATATACTCCATAATGATATAAAATTGACCATCATTTGTTTTGATCAAATCATAGACATGAACAATATTATTGTGATTAAGCTTTGCTGCGTTTTTTGCCTCTTTCAGGAACATATCTATATATTTTGCTTCCTGTAAAAGACTTGGTTCAATCGCTTTGATCGCAATCGGTTTTTCAAATTTACGATCAAAACCATAATAAACAATACCAAAGCCCCCCTGTTTGATTTTTGAAATTACCTCATATTTATCCTCAATGATCCAGGTATCTTCCATAATCTCTTTCTTTCTTTAAGTACAACCCATCTTGTATGTTTTTGAAAAGTTTTGATGGCGCTCAATTCAGGCTAGTAATTCATTCCTAATATCGACTATCACGTAATCAGGCGAACATGCAGGAACCTAAAAATTCATACTCATAGAATTAATTTCATCCTTAAATTTTAGTAATTGTTAAATAAAAGATAGATATTAGTAAGATGATAACATATCATTTATAAAATAAGACCTTGTTATGTTTATTAAAAGTTTATAGTTTAAGTGAATTTTTTGGAATGCAAAATTTATGCCACGTAAAAAAAACGAATTTTTGATGATGTAATCATGATAGTATTATACAGGTTAATTCCTGACTTTGCTGAAAGATGCATAAATATTCTTGTGCCATGATGAAACAAATGTTTCGCCCTTGAACAAAATGAGAAAATATGAATGTTCGTTAATAATTAGCTTTTTTAATATTAGTACTTGCATTTAAAATCAATTTGTTATATCTTAGAAAAATTTTTAATTAGTATCTGTGCGAAGAAAATTTGGTAATAATTTTGCAACTGCAGCAGGAAATCGAAATATTGAAGCAGCGAATTATCGACCTGACCAGTCTGATTGATGTGAGTGCGATTATAAGTACGACTCTCGATCTGGATGAGTTAATCAACCTGGTAATGCAAAAGGCCATGTCGGTAATGAACGCCGAAGCCAGTTCAATTATGCTGCTGAATGAACATAGTAATCGGTTGGAGTGTCGATTCGCACTGGGCAGTGTTCAGGAAAAAGTACGAAATAAAATTCAGTTAGAGGTGGGGCAGGGTATCGCCGGTTGGGTTGCGAAAAATGGCGAACCACTCATTGTTGAGGATGTAAAAAACGATTCCAGATTTTATCAGGCTGTAGATCAAAAGACCGGATTTATTACTCGATCTATTCTTGCAGCTCCTTTGAAAATAAAAGGAAAGATTATTGGCGTTGCCGAAGTTATTAACCGATTGGACGGAAAGCCATTTAATAACGACAATTTGGAAATATTTTCCACATTTTGTCGTCAGGTGGCGTTAGCTGTTGAAAACGCTAAAGTCCATCAATACATGATGGAACAACAGCGTTTAAAACAGCAATTGGAATCTGCTCACATTATCCAACAAAGTTTTATGCCACAAACGTTTCCTCAGTCCAAAGAATCGAAATTTTACGTTTACGGTAAAAATATTCCGGCTACTTCGGTTGGCGGAGACCTGTTTGATTGTTTGGAACAGAATGCACGTCGGGTAGGACTAATTATCGGAGATGTTTCCGGCAAGGGAATTCCGGCAGCCTTGTTTATGGCTCGTCTGGTGAGTGATTTGCGCTACTACAGCCAAATTAAGGACAATGCAACAGAAACACTCAATGAAATTAACACTCTTTTGTTAGAAAGAAGCAGAAGAGGGATGTTTGTCACGCTTCAATACCTTGTTCTTGATGCAGAGAGTGGTAAACTTTCAATTGTAAACGGCGGACACATGCCACCACTCTGGATTCATGATGCAACGCTAAAATCCGAATGGATTCAGTGTAAATCCGGAATACCTCTGGGAATTTTACCAGATTTGTCGCTAAGTGAACATGTTATACAACTTCAACCTGGCGATTGCATTGTGATGTTTACTGATGGTATTATTGAAGCAAAAAATTCAAAGGGAGAATTTTTTTCTCAGAAACGACTTCAACAGTTTCTGGAAAAAAAATGGATTTTGCCGGAAGAATTAGTTAAAGCCGTGATCAGTCAGGCTTTAAATTTTTCCCAGGGAAGACCACAACATGATGATATCACCGTATTGGCTCTAAAATGGCATTAATTCGGTAAAAAAGCAAGCAAGCTTATCTACTAAGGGAAAACAGCTTATGCCAGAAACATTGGAATTTATGATACCAGCCGAACCGAAATACTTAAAAATAAACAGACTAAGTATAAAGTTACTTTGCGAGATCATTGGTTTTTCAACAGAAGAAAGTAATAATATTACCCTGGCAATTGATGAAGCATGTAGTAATATAATTCGACATGCATACAACGGCCCATCGCAAGAACCAATTCATATCAAATGCAATATTTATGAAGATAAGATTGAATTTTTAATTCGTGATTTTGGTAAAAAAGTAAAAGTTGATCAAATTAAATCCAGAAGGTTGGATGAAATTCGCCCCGGCGGTCTCGGAGTTCATCTGATAAAAACCGTTATGGATGAGGTTATTTATAATACGAATTTTGAGAAAGGCAACCAGTTGACATTGATTAAATACTTTAAAGGTAAGGAATGAACATGTTAGATATTCAAACAAAAACCATTGAGAACGCGGTTATCGTCAGCATCCAGGGCGACGTCGATTTATATTCCTCCCCTCAAGTTCGTAAAGTGCTGTTAGAATTAATCCAAAAGAAAAGCCCGGCGGTTTTTGTGGACTTAAAGGCAGTAAATTATATGGATAGCTCTGGTGTGGCAACGCTGGTTGAGGGATTACAGCGTGTAAAAAAATATGAAGGTAAATTGTATATTTATAATCTTCAGGGCGCTGTTCGGGATGTGTTTGAATTGAGCCGGTTGGATAAAGTATTTCATATCTACCAAAATGAATCTGAAGCAATAAAGGCTTATAATGACGAAAATTAACCGGATATTTGGCGCTGTCGGTAGAAATGCACTGCTGTTTCTGACGCACCTGGCAAATTTGGCCGATCTGATAAAACAGGCGTTATATTGGACAATCATCGCTCCGATAAAAGGGAAAAAAGTTCGATGGAAAAGCACATTTGAGCAAATGGTGCTGATCGGCGTTAATTCAATTCCTATTGTTGCAGTTATCTGCTTTTTTGTAGGATTGATTTTGGCGATGCAGGCTGCATATCAGTTGGAAAGATTCGGAGCTTCTATTTATGTGGCTGACCTGGTTGGTGTATCAATGACACGAGAAATGGGACCATTGCTGACGGCAATTATTATCGCTGGCAGAAGTGGGTCAGCTATTGCCGCTGAAATTGGTACGATGAAAGTATATGAAGAAATTGATGCCTTGCAAACCATGGGATTTAATCCCATTCAATTTTTAGTGGTTCCGCGAACTCTGGCATTGCTGATAATGTTGCCGTGCCTCACCTTGATTGCGGATTTTGTCGGAATCCTTGGTGGTCTTTTCTTCGCAGTTTTTAGCCTGAAAATTTCCTTTATTCGGTATTTAAGTCAAACAGCCGATGCGCTGGTTATGAAAGATTTAATTACCGGTTTGGTGAAAACATTTGTGTTTGCTATCATTGTTGCTCAAGTCGGTTCCTATCAGGGCTTCTCTGTAAAAGGTGGTGCTGAAGGCGTTGGAAAAGCGACTACGGCATCTGTGGTCGCATCCATTTTTTTAATTATTCTTGCTGATCTGGTATGCACAATGATTTTTTACTCTACATTGTAGAAAAGTGCAATACTTGTTCTGAAAACGCAACACAAATAAATTAGAATATTGTGAGTTGTATAATTGGTGGATATATATGAGCGAAGCTATTATCGAAATACGGGACTTGATTACCTCTTATGGAAATCGACGCATCCTGGATGGAATTAATTTAACCGTTTTTCGGGGTGAAACATTGACAATACTGGGGAGATCGGGTTGTGGAAAGAGTACATTACTGCGCCATATTATCGGATTATCAAAACCAACGTCAGGACAGATTTTTGTTAAGAGACACGATATTACCGTATTGAATGACGAAAAATTACTACCAATTCTAAAAAAAGCTGGTATGTTATTTCAAGGAGCAGCGCTTTTTAACTCAATGAGTGTGGGAGATAATGTCGCATTACCTTTAAGGGAGCACACAGAGTTAGAAGACTCCACCATCAGGATTATGACGCGGATGAAATTAGACCAGGTTGGACTGGCGGGGTTTGAAGATTTTATGCCGTCGCAATTGTCCGGAGGTATGAAAAAACGGGCAGCTCTGGCACGAGCAATCGCCATGGACCCGGATATTCTGTTTTGTGATGAACCGTCAGCAGGGCTGGATCCGATTGTTGCTGTGGGCATCGATCACCTGATTTTAAATTTGAAAAAAGCATTTAAAATGACGATTGTCATTGTTACGCATGAACTGGCGTCAGTAGAATTAATCGCCGACAGGGTGGCGTTGCTGGATTCCGGGAAAATATTGGCATTGGGTTCGGTTGATGAACTGAAAACCTCTACTAATCCGAAAGTACAGCAATTTTTCAACAGGGAACCTGATCCCGAAAAAATAGATCGTGATGAATATCTTAATTCACTTATTGAATAATATGTTTACAGGATGGGGAGCATTGTTATATGGAGTATAGATCACAGGAAATCAAAGCTGGAATAATGATCGTTATCAGTTTTCTGCTCTTTTTTGTTTTTCTTATTGCAATATCCGGACTTGATTTTCTTAAATCAAAAAAAGAGTACATCGCACGATTTCATTATACAAGCGGTCTTGAAGTCGGTTCCATTGTACGATATGGGGGCATGGAAGTCGGAACCGTAAAATCAATGTGCATCTTTGATCAAGATAATTCAAAAATAGAATTCACGATGGAAGTTGATGAATCGATCCCGGTAAAATCTAATTCCGAGGCAATCGTGACTTCGATTGGAATTATGGGGGAATATCACATCAATATTTCCACAGGGCATCCGGATTCATCGCTGTTACCTTCGGGAAGTATTTTAAAAAGCAGAGATGTTCCTTCAATAACTCAATTAATGGAACCGATCGGGCAAATCGCTGATCAGGTAAATGCAACGTTAATTAATTTGCAAAAATTTTTAGGCTCTGAAAATCAACAACAGTTTCAATCCATTCTGGCAAATTTAAATACAATGTTAGAAACCAATCAGGAAGCAATTGCACTCATGGTTGAAAATCTGAATCAGGCGATTGAGAGCATGAACCGTACGGGCGGAAAAGTGGATCGGCTGTTGGCTGCAAATGAGGCCAGTATATCCGGCTCTGTAAAAAATCTCGAAGCAACGCTGGAACAAACGAAAGTTCTTATGAAAAATATCGACAAAATGATGCTTGATCTCGATAGAATGGTGTTGACAAAAAGCGATAATTTTAATCAAATTATGGATAATTTAAGCCGCACCAGCAATCATCTGGAAGAATTCAGCCGTTCAATTAAAGAACGTCCCTGGCAGTTGATTCGTAAATCAGCGCCCAAAGAACGAAAGATTGATTAATTAAAAGGAGAGAAATAGAATGCACGTTTATAGATTGATATTCATTTTTTTATTTATGTTACTGGTAACTGCATGTGGAACCGTACCGGAAATTCATTATTATATGATTGACAGTACTGCTGAAACATTCAAAGTCGATAATCCGAAATTTGATAAAATTCTTGGAATTGATAAATTTAAAACCGAAGTACTGTATGAAAGCGACCGGATCGTTTATCGTGAATCTCCTTATGAAGTAAAATTTTACAACTACCACCGATGGATTACACCCCCATCGGAAATTGTCACCGAAAAAGCAATTGAACAAATTTCTGCCAGTGGTTTATTTCGGCAAGTTGTTCCTTTTCCGCATATCTGCGATTTGGACTATCTCATTCGTGGAACAATTAAAGCCTTTGAAGAAATTGATGAAAAAGATGGTTGGTACGCACTTGTCAGATTAAAAGTTGAATTCATTGATATGAAAAGTAATTCCATTTTATGGCAGGATATTATTTCAAAAAAAATTAAAGTGAGCGCGAAAAAACCGGTGCAATTGGTAAAAGCCATTGATGTTAGCTTAACAGAATGTATCCATTCTGTTATCCCACACTTAGAACAAAAACTTGCAGGTAAACTGAATTAATATTCTTTTGACCGCAAAATATCTACATTACATGTCCTGTTTTTAGAGCAAGATTACCAAAAAAATACTTGACAATTTTGAAATTTTTTTGTATACTTACACAAGAGACAATGGAAGGGCTTCCATTTTTATGAGGTAATTTTTAATGACTTTTAACAGTTACATGGCTTTTACAAAACCAATTCTACCGTTCAATTGCCTGGAAAGGACACTCCTTTTTTTACCACGAATCAGCAGATATACTCGCACATCAGCTCAGGATTGAAATAGCCCGTAACACATTGATTCATTTGAAAAATCAATGCGTTACGGGCTCTTTTATTTATTATTTCCATGATTCTGTTAAAAGACATTCGTTTTAAAATATTGAATTAATTAATTTAGTATTTTGATTTATAAAGATAGATGATTATATTTGCGAATATATGATTAAAATATCTAAAATAATTTGTATAATGTCAATATCCTGGGCAATTTTCTTTTGCTGTCAGAAAAATAATGATGATACTAAACTCGCGAGGGTTGAAGAAGAAACTGTTTTGCTTTCCGAGTTCAGCGAGCGATTAAACAATATTTTGCTTCATACGACCCAAGATAACGCCGATTTGCGCGAGGCCTTGTTGCAGAACTTGATCAATGAAAAAGTACTTATTACTGAAGCAAAAAACAGGGGTTATCATCAAACAGAAGAATTTGAATTCGAAAAAAATCGCCTGGAAATGGATTTTATTCTGGATAAGTACAGAGAGTCCGTTGCAGAAAAGCGAGTTCATGTGACAGAGAAAAATATTGAACGAGCTTTTGCCCTGAGTCATGAACAGGTACGGGCGCGTATTTTGTATGCACCCACGGAAGCGAAAGCAAATTTGTATTATAAGCAATTGAAGAACGGCGCAACCTTTGAAGAACTTGCGCTCATTGCATTTCAGGATCCGCACTTATCCCAAACCGGCGGCGATATGGGGTATTTTTCATGGGACGATATGGAACTGCCGTTTTCCAAAACTGCACTGCAATTGAAACTCGGTGAAATTTCCAAACCGGTGATGACGCGCAATGGCTGGTACATTATTAAAGTCGAAGATCGCTTTGTACCACCGCTGACAGAATCCGATTTTCATAAAGAATACAAAAAATTGAAATGGAAAGTGACCCACCGGAAAAAAGTAAAAGCAATTCGTGAATATACCTCAGAAATCCTTTCTAAAATAAAAATTTCTTACAATGAAAATGCACTTGCAAAGTTATTAACCGATACTCCGATAGATTTACGCAAGGAGACTGCGGATAATTATTTGAATAATACGGATACATTAGTGACTGTCAATGGGAACGCATGGACAGTAGACTATCTGACGAATAAGGCAAAATGGTCTTCGGAGCGCCAGCGTAACAGTGTTCGTGACCTTTCCGGATTAGAGAGATTTATTGAAGGATTGGCTGTTCGCGATCAATTATTGGAAAAGGCAATGGAACATGGTTTTCACCGGGACAAATCCATTTCTAAAAAAGTAAATAAGCATTCTGATTTATATCTGATTAACAGGATGAGTCAGGAAATTATGGATACCGTGCGTTTAAGTGACGAAGTAATGTTCAATTATTATAAACAATTCAAACAACAATTTGTTTTTCCGAAAATGATTAATGTGCGTGAAATTTTAGTGACATCCGAGGAACTTGCGTTTCAATTATTGGAGAGAGCGAAATCCGGAGAAGACTTTGCAGAACTCGCGCGTCAGTATTCGATTCGAAAATGGTCGGCAAAACGCGGCGGAGAGTTAGGTTTCGGAACGAAATCTCAATACGGTATTCATGCTGATAAATTATTTCAGATGAAAGGAGGTGAAGTTGGCGGCCCATTTAAAACAGATAGCTACTATTCAATAATAAAAATAATTGGTTTTAAAGAAGCACAACAAAAAACATATCAACAGGCAAAACCAGAGATTGAAAGAATTCTGTTAGAAGAGAAGAAAAGGGACGTATTACAGAAAAGCATTCAAAGAATGCGGGATTCCCTTCATGTCGAGTATGACATGCAAGGCTTAACATAAATTAATGTCTTAGGAGTAATCTTATGAGAAATCGCTTGATATTTTTTGTCATAGGGTTGTTTTTGACTGTGGCATTTGTGAATCAGTCGTTTTCTGGTACGACAGGTAAGATTAACGGGGTGGTTACTGATCGGGAAACAGGAGACCCTTTACCAGGCGCCAACGTGATTATCGAAGGGACTATGCTTGGTGCAGCCACAGATCTGAAAGGATTCTATATTATTAACAACATTCCTCCCGGAAAATATAATCTCAAGGCATCGATGATCGGCTTTGGCCAGCAGACAGTGACAGATGTTAAGGTGTCTATTGATTTAACAACAGAGATTAATTTTCAATTAGGTACCGAGGTTTTGGAACTTGGCCGGGAGGTTGTTGTTCAGGCTGAAAGACCCATTGTACAGAAAGATTTGACGTCATCGCAGGCAAGTGTTTCCTCGGAAGAAATTGAAGCGCTTCCTGTACAGGATGTGAATCAGGTATTACAATTGCAGGCAGGCGTTTTGCGGACAGATGACGGAATTCATATTCGAGGTGGTCGGGCGAGCGAAGTTGCCTATTATGTAGATGGTATTTCGGTAACAGATGCGTACAATAACAGGTTGGCAGTGGAAGTGGAAAATGCATCGGTTCAGGAGTTACAGGTCATCAGCGGGACGTTCAATGCTGAATACGGACAGGCAATGTCCGGGATCGTCAATATTGTCACAAAAGATGGTGGTAATAATTATCACGGAAATCTGACATTGTATTCCGGCGATTATGTGAGTGATAATACGGAAACATTTTTTAATATTGATAACTTTGATCCGAGCGCAACTCACAATGTTCAGGGCACGTTATCAGGGCCGGTGCCATTTACTAAAAATAATCTGAAATTTTTTGCCACCGGTCGATATTATAACACCGATGGTTATATTTTTGGCCAACGTCGCTATAATATCGACGGCACTCCGGGCGATAATGAAATTGTTCCACTATCCAGAGAAGCAAAATATTCCGGTCAGTTGAAATTGACCTATCAATTATTCCCGGGAATGACATTTCGCTTAAGTGGTTTCGGAAGCACGGGTGAAAACAACAGAGATAACAATGATAATTATCGGGATTTCCAATTCCTGCCAGACGCCCGAAAAGACAAGTTTGACGAAGGCTATAATTTAACCGCCCAGATTACCCATGCGTTAAATTCATCCACATTTTATACGTTTAATGTCTCCAGATTTTACAAAGGTTATGAAGATTATGTTTTTGAAGATCCGATAGATTCGCGGTTTGTGCCACAGGATTCGCTGGATGCAGTTCCTGTTTACAATGTAAAGGATGTGGGGACAATTCTGGAGTGGTTCAGGAGAAATACCTATACTTTTGTATCAAAATTCGATATAACAAGTCAGCTCAACAAATATAATCAGCTTAAATTCGGAGCGGAATTCAAGCGGCATAAGTTGACGCAAACATCGATTACACCGGTTCCGGCCCGGGATGATAACGGTGTTCAAATCATACCGTTACAATGGGAAATTGAGCCGCTTAGTTCTCAAAATCATTCTATTTATACTGAAAAACCTATCGAGTTTTCGACTTATGTACAGGATAAAATTGAATATCAGGATGTGATTGTGAACATCGGTTTACGCTTTGATTATTTTAACGCCAGATCAAAAATTTTAAAAGATCCGTCTGATCCGAATATTTATTCACCTCTGAATACAGAATACCGGGATATGACTTTGGAAGAGCGGGAACAAATATGGTGGAAGGACACAACGCCAAAATATCAGGTGAGCCCCAGGTTTGGAATAGCGTACCCGATTACTGACAAAGGCGCTATTCACTTTTCTTATGGCCATTTTTTACAAATCCCTTCTTTTAATTTGTTGTTTGATAATCCGGGATTTAAAGTGCCGGCAACATCCGGAATTCACGGCGTTTACGGAAATCCCGATCTCGAACCGCAACGCACTGTGATGTATGAAATCGGATTACAGCAGCAAGTCGGTGAGACGGTTGGTATTGATATTACTGGTTTTTACAGGGATGTCCGTGACTGGGTCGGCGTAAGCGCTCCTTATGAAACAGTTGGAGCTGGCGGCCAGGTTCTTTCCGGTAGAACGTATTTTATTTATACAAACCGTGATTATGCAAATATCCGGGGAATTACTTTTTCCATGTCGCAGCGAGTATCTTCCCTCATAAATTATAGTTTTGACTACACATTTCAAAAAGCGGAAAACAGCAATTCACAACCAGATGAAGAATTCAACGCGCGTCAGGATAATGACGAACCAACGCGGCTCATTTATCCGGCAGATTGGGACCAGACTCATACAGTAAATGGGACGATGCAGATTGGTCGGCAAGATTGGGGTGTTTCATTGCTCGGTCGCTATGGTTCCGGCAAGCCTTACACGCCGTCTATCACGCGCGCCGTTCGTTTGGGAGCAAACGCGAATCTTGCTTTTACAGATAATTCACGGCGCAAGCCAATTGATATGACATTCGATTTACGAGCATTTAAAGCAGTTCGTTTTGGTGGTCTGCGCGTTGCCTTTCAGCTTAGCGTGTTTAATTTGTTTGATCGCATGAATGAGTATGATGTTTATGGAGACACCGGACGCGCGACAACATCGAGCACTCACAGACAGGTCGAACAAGCTGAAAAAAACGGTGCGCTGGAAAATAATACTGCTGAAGAATATTTAGCGCAGCCCGGACGATTTTCTCCGCCACGTGAAATACATTTTGGTATTCAGATTGATTTTTAAATTAAAGAGGAATCAATAATGAGAAAAATTATTGGAATTTTAATCGTCGCGATTTTCTTTCCCTTGTCAGTGCCAGGACAACATGTCCCATCAAAAGAACGGGTTGATTTTTCATACCGGCGCAAGACAGATATCGCAGCAAATCTGGTTCGAACCAGTGTGTTCAACAGGGTTATCACCGGACGTGAAGGGGGTGGCAATCCGGATCAGATTCCTTATGAATGGCCGAAAAATTCTGGAAAAAACTACATGGCCTTAACATCGCTGATGGTTGGCGGTGTAGCCACAACGAAAAGCGGAACGCAAGTCAGAATTTTTGAAGCAGGACTGGGGAAAGGGGAAAGTACAGCAGGCGAATCATGGGATTTTAATCCAATTCCCGATTATTTAAATCCATCTTCCCCGGATATCGCGAATCAACTTGATAAAGAATCGTGGCCTAATTTCTGGCCCGACAAAATGGATGATCCCGTTGACCCGGGTTGGCCTGGTTCATGGAACGGTTTGTTCGGAAAAAATCAGTTTAACGCAGACCAGGAATTATTTTTCCGCGCCGGCGATGATCACTATGATAAATTTGAATATTTCCCGGATTCAACTGATTTATCGCGAAGAGGAATGGGATTGCTGATCGATACGAGGGTTATGCAATGGTCCCAGGTGCTTATTCAGGATGTGACATTTATCCTGCATTTTATTATGAATGATGGCGATAAAGACCTCGAACGATTTGGCGTGAGCATCTTGTTAGCCGACCTTGTTGGCGGCGATGATGATACTGATGATGATATCGCGTATTATGATTTACGAGAGGAAATTGCCTGGTCTACGGATTCTCCGCCGTTTATCGGAAATGAATTTTTCGGAGATGATCCGGTTGGTGTGGTCGCAACTACGTTTTTGGAAACACCGGGCAATGAATTGGATGGTATGGATAATGATTTTGATGGAGAAGATGGAAATCCCAAAGTAACCGAAGCCATGTTAGTGGGAGAAGACCCGACGAATGGAATCGATGATAATGGCAACGGACTCATCGATGAAAGTAAAAGAAATATCCCGTTTGATGACGTCACCGGTTCCGGGCCCGGATCTGCTTACAGAGATTTTATTGATAATGATGGAGATGGCGAAAGCAATAGTCCTGTAATAACAGTTGAGATGTTGATTGGTGAGATCCCGAATAATGCCATCGATGATAATGAAAACGGAGTGATAGATGAGGGGACAGAAGATGTGGGACTTTTCTATGCCGATGGGATTGATAACAACGATTCTTATTTAATCGACATGGGAATACTACATGGAGAGGCCGGGAGCCCGTTAGTAACACAGGAAATGATCGATCAGGCGGATTCAAAAGGACGCTATTTTGTCCCGGGTACTAATATTGTATTATATGACCTGGGTCCCGAAGATTTAGGCAAAGCGTATGCGGATGGAATTGACAATGATAATGATGGGGCGATTGATGAAGGGATTGATGAGGATATCGATGAAATGATTGATGAGAGCAGAGATGATGGGATTGATAATGATGGTGACTGGAATCCGCTAACTGATGACGCCGGTTTAGATGGCGTACCTGGTACCGGCGATAAAGGTGAAAATGACGGAAAACCGACGTCCGGCGTGGGAACAAATTTCCCGGGCGAGCCGAATATCGATAAAACCGATGTCTCCGAAAGTGATCAGATCGGTTTAACAAACGCGCAATATTCACCCTCATCAGGGTTCAGCGTTCAGAACGATGTCGGTTCATATCGTATTTATTTAACCCCGGGTTCATTTTATACAACACAACCGCAGGCGAGCGATTTTAATCTGTTCATCGGATCAGGGCTTTTCAAACTACGTTCTGGTGCAACAGAACGTATTTCGATGGCTATTGCCATGGGAATCGATACGACAGATGCGAAAGCAAACCGTAAAAACGCGCTGACAGCCTATGAATCTGATTATCAGTTTGCTCAGGCGCCGTTTGCACCTCGTTTAACTGCCGTCCCGGGAGACGGAAAGGTCACATTGTATTGGGATGATAGTGCAGAAAATTCGTTTGATCGTTTCTTAAGTCGCCTTGGCGAAAATCCCAATGATTTTGAAGGATACAGATTATACCGCAGCACAGAATCTGCTTTTGAAGACCCGCGACAAATTACCGATGCCCAGGGTGTGCCGGTGTATAAAAAACCATTAGTCCAATTCGATTTAATTGATGAATGGGAAGGCATTCATCCGGTGCCCACAGACGACGGCGCGCATTTTTATCTGGGAAATAATTCCGGTATTCAACACACGTATGTGGATTCAAATGTTATTAACGGACAGCGATATTTTTATCTGTTGCGTTCATTTGATTACGGGCTTCTCGCCGCAGGAGAAGTGAACAAAGGGATTATTCCCACAGAAAGTCCTTTTCAATTGATTAAAACCTCAAGTGGTGAATTTGTTTATGGCCCAAGTGTTGCGATTGTTACACCAAATCCTCCGGCTGCCGGTTATGTCGAACCATATCTTGAAAAGGGAATTGAGCATGTTGCGGGCGCTTCTTTTTCAACAGTTAATGTTAATATTCTCGATCCGTCTATATTGAAGGAAGGACAGCGATATCGGATAACGTTTGAAGATACGTTGAAAATTGATCCGCGCGGTATTGTGACGGATACATTGACAACGAAAAATTTTACGGTGGCTTATGTGAATTCTGATGATTCTGCCGGTGATACTTTGATTGACCGCCAGGAAAATTTTGAGCTTACTGATATCGTAATTGACGGGTTTAATTTAATGTTTAAAAACGTCGAACAGGTTCGGCCGGATGTGAAAAATTCATTCTGGAATGATGACACTCTTGGCATAAACCCCGATAGTTTGCATCCGTATGAATTCAGGGTTTTTGTTCAGGGTTTTGATAAAGGTAAAAAGGTGCCGTATGACTATGACATTATTTTTGGTGAACCAGGTTCAGGTCAATCGATTGATTTAACTTTTGGCGGAATTCCATTTGCGGCAACTCCTGTTAATTTTAAAATAATGAATCGAACCCTGAAAAAGGAAATCGACTTCGCATTTTATGATGCTGATCAAACCGGAAGCACAACGGAGTCGGCATTCTTCACTCGTACAAAATTTGTGAAGGATGCGATTGTTCTCGTGGAAGACCTCGACGGAGAACCGACTGTCACATGGTTGGTTACATTCGCGTCTGTTTTTAACGCGGCGTTTCGTAATCCGCAAGAAGGGGATGTGTTGCACCTGGCCACTGAAAAGCCATTCCTGAACGACGATGTCTATGAATTTACCGTTAAAAGGTCTTCTGTTGATACAAAAATTGCTAAGTCGGATCTGGATGATATTCGGGTTGTACCCAATCCTTATGTTGTAACTGCAACCTGGGAACCATTAAATCCCTATCGTAGCGGTCGCGGTCCCCAGGAAATTCATTTTAATCATTTGCCGCAAAAATGCACGATTCGTATCTTCACGGTAACAGGCGAATTGGTTGCAACAATTGAACATGATTCGATCGCGGAAAATGGGACGGCAGTATGGGATTTGTTAACAAAGGATCAACTCGCGATTTCGTATGGAATATATATTTATCATGTGGATGCACCGGGAATCGGAGAAAAAATCGGGCGATTGGCCATTATTAAATAGGTTTTAGAGAGGAGTTACCATGAAAAAGAAAATGTTTGCAATTATATTGGTAATATTAGTGCTCACGCATGTTACGTTTGCACAAAACGTAAGCAAGGTGGGGACGACTGCTGCCAAATTTTTGGGAATTCCGGTCGGCGCCCGGGCAACGGCTATGGGAACGGCATTTGTGTCGATTGCCAATGATGCCACTGCCACATATTGGAATCCCGGCGCTCTTGACCTGATCCGGTCCCCGGAAGTTCATATCTCCCATGCAGAATGGTTTGGCGGGCTGTCTTTTGATTTTGGAGCAGTGGCATATCCGCTGGGAATTAGCGGCTCCTTTGGTACGGCTGCTGTCAGTTATACCATGCTTACCATGCCGGAAGAACGTGTGACTACTATCGACGATCCTGAAGGAGAATTTAGCGGAAAATTTGACGCCGGCAGTTACGCACTTGGCTTCAGTTACAGTAAAAGTCTCACCGATAGATTCGCCATCGGTGGAACCGTTAAATATATTTTGGAACGTATTTATAATTCAAAAGCCACCAGTTTTGCCATCGATTTGGGTACTATTTATGAAACACCGTTTAAGGGTATTCGTCTTGGTGTTAGCATTTCCAATTTTGGACCAAAAATGCAAATGGACGGAGAAGACCTCATTGTACAAAAAGATGTGGATCCAACAATTTCTGGGAACAATGAGAGTATAAATGCTCTGCTGATGACAGATAGTTTTGACCTCCCGCTGATGATGCGCATTGGCGTTTCATGGGAAATGATTAAATCTGATTTTAATCGCTTGACCGTCGTCGTCGACGCCATGCATCCAAATGATAATACGGAAAGCATGAGCCTGGGAGCTGAATATAGTTTTCTGAATGAATTATTTTTCCTCCGGGGCGGATATAAAAATATGTTTTTGGAAAATAATGAAGGACGGTTAACATTAGGCTTTGGAATTAGTTATAAATTTAATGCTTCAAATTTTAAATTTGATTATGCGTTTAGCGAATTCAAACATTTACAAAATGTACATTTGTTTTCGCTGGGAGTCATTTTCTAAATAGTGCTCTGCATAAATTACATCATAACCGGGAGATCAGAGTCGCGTTGATCTCTCGGTTAACAGTCAATTTATATGATAAAAAAGGAGGTGATAATTTAAATACTTTTTTGGTTACTAAAATAATCAATCATTAATAAATAATGAGGAGAGTTACTTATGAAACAAACATTACTAATGGTTGCCCTGCTAAGCATTTTGTTGTTAGTGGGCACTACATCCTATGCTGACAATGTGACATTTAAAGTCGATATGACTTATTTGAACAGTGTCGGCTTGTTCGATCCGGCAACACAAGGTGCAGCAGTTCGTGGAAGCATGACAAACTGGCATGATACCCCGGATAATTTACCGGACTGGTCATTAACCGATGACAATTCCGATCTTCTTTATGAAGGTACTTTTGATGTAGGAACGGAAAGTCCTCTTAATTATAAATTCGTTGTTTATGATCTTGGAACAACCACAGTTTACTGGGAATCCGGAAATAACCGACAGGTGGCATTAACAGGTTCCGATATTGTCCTCGATCCTGTGATGTGGGAAATTGAGGTTACTTTCAAAGTCGATATGTCTCGTGCTCAACGACTCGGCTTATTTAATCCCGATTCAAATGGTGTGTCTCTGCGTGGTAACTTTTCCAGTTGGAACGATGATCCGAATACACTACCGGACTGGGCGTTGACTGATGAAAATACGGATATGGTTTACATGGGAACATTTGTAAATCTGAATCCTGCAGAACTGGCGTATAAATACGTGATAACCGATCAGGGAACCGAATTGGAAAACTGGGAAGGTACGATTGGCGACCGTAAAGATACGCTTAAAACAGTTGAAGATGTCGGTTTTGATGTGGCTTTCTGGGATAGTATTCCACCACCGGCAACAGCAATAACTGCGAATGTGTTATTTAAGGTTGATGTTACGCCATTGCTGGACCTGGGTGCTTTTGATCCTACACTTGGCGATACATTGCAACTGAGAGGAGAATTTAACGGCTGGAGCGATACTGATCCGGAGCGATCGATTATGCGACAGTCATTACTTTCTTTAACGCAATACGAATTAACCGTGCCTGTTACGGCAACAGTGGGACAGGGATTGCCATATAAATTTTTCATTAGCTATGACGATCAAAACGGAACCCGCGATGTGCCGGAAAGCGGTTGGGAAGAACCTGCATCAACTGGCGGGGCAAATCGTTTCTATGTATTTGGCGACCAGGAACAACAGACAGTTCCCACACAGTTTTTCAATGATATTTTTATTGAGGATGTCATTCCGGAAGGTATTACCGTGAATGTCCAAATGACAGCTTTTATGAAATGCGCTCTTAATGATCCTGATTTAGGATTGATAGAGGGTGGTCCGCTGCAAATGGATGCGCAGGATCCTGTTTGGCGGTTCATTACTGGCACGGCTAACGCTGATAATGACACAAACGCTGCCAGATATGACGACCCGGATGGCGATCAGATCTATACTCTGAATTTTGATCTCGTGGGACCGGCACCCAACTGGATTCAATATAAATTGCAATGGGCTGGCGTTGATGAAGAGGGCAGCGATACGCAAGCTGCGGGTCGACGACGGGTTCGATATGTCCGTAAAGATGTGGATGGCTCCTGGCCAACAACTTTCAAAATGGGTATCGATGCGTGGAATGGTGTTCTGCTCAATCCACTTCCTGTAGAAACCCGCGACGGCGGTGTGATTGATGATGACACTACCTGCGCTACATCGGTGGAAATGGTAACTATCGAAAAACCAAAAGCATACGTGCTGCAACAGAACTATCCGAATCCATTTAACCCATCGACCACAATTGAATACTCCATCTTAACAGAAGGCTTTGTCTCCTTAACGGTTTTTAATGTATTGGGACAAAAAGTGGCCACTCTGGTGAATGAATACCAGAACGCCGGAACATATAAAGTCCTGTGGAACATCATGGATTCTCACAGCGGAATGTTACCGAGCGGTATGTATTTCTACCGTTTAAATATCGGTGACTATCAAGATACAAAACGATTATTATTGTTGAAGTAGAATTGATTAAACAGCCCTCATTTTTCCTGATTAGAAAAATGGGGGCTTTTTTTTGAGTGATAAAAAAATGTCTTTCATTTGATGAAAGACATTTGTATTATAATAACAAGTGATAATAAAGAAAATAGTGCGTTGAGAAAAAAAGATAAAAAGCAAAAAAAGCGAAAAAACATCTCTCCTCAAAAACTGCAAGCCAAGAAAACATCTTTGGATTCAAAAAAAACAGCTCTGTTTACCATAATCATGTTTCTGTTTCCGGTAATTTTTATTATTTTACTGGAAATGATTTTATCTGGTTTTAATTACGGTGGTGATTTTGATTTAGTGAAAACAAATAAAACTGATGAGCGTTATTATCAACTCAATTACGAAATCGGCAAAAAGTATTTTCCCAAATATCGGTTTACCACATCTATTTCTTATGACGTTTTTCTCAAAGAAAAACCTCGAAACAGCTTTCGCATCTTTGTTATGGGCGGTTCCTCGGCCGCGGGATATCCGTACATGAATAACGGCGCGTTTTCGAGAATGTTACGCATTCGGTTAGAAGAACAATTCCCAGACCGTTACATTGAAGTCGTAAATACAGCCATGCCTGCTGTCAACACGTTTACTGTACTTGATTTTGTAAAAGAGCTTGTCGATTATGAACCAGACGCGTTTCTTCTATATACGGGGCATAACGAATTTTACGGCGGTCTCGGAGCAGGCTCAACCGAAGCTCTCGGAAAATCCAGAACATTAATTAAATTTTATCTGTTTCTACAAAAATTTAAAACCGCACAACTCATGCGAAATAGTATCGGTTGGATTCGGGGACTGTTTGCTGGAGGTACTCAATCTCAGGAGGGTGACGCCACGCTCATGGAACGAATGGTTGGTAAAAACGAGATTGCATACCACAGTCCGGTGTATCATCGCTCGCGTCAGTTTTTTATGGAAAATTTAATGGAAATTATTAACATCGCGAAAAAGCATAATATTGATATCGTTCTCGGAGAGTTAGTGGCAAATATTCGTGATCAGAAACCGTTCGTTGCTGTGTTCAATAATGAAGAAAAAAAAGATGAATGGCGCGCAGTTGTAGAGCAGGGATTTCAACAGCAACAATCGGAAAATTATACATCAGCCGTTGAATTGTATCGCCAGGCAAAAGTACTGGATAGCGCGCCGGCTGTTCTTTATTATTTAACGGGACAATGTTATGAACATACCGGGGATTTAGATTCTGCACGGATCAATTATTATCGGGCCAAAGATTATGATGCATTGCGCTTCAGAGCATCAGAGGAATTCAATCAAACGATTCGTGATCTTGGGCGTCAGTTGAATGTGCCTGTGGTTCCGCTGGTGCAACGATTTGAAGAAGCCTCTCCACAGAAACTTATCGGCGATAATTTAATGACCGATCATTTGCATCCCAATCTGGACGGTTTCTTTTTAATGGCAAAATCTTTTTATGATGTGATGCAGCAAAACAAGATGATCGCTCAGACATGGGATGCGCAAAAAATTCCATCGGATTCAATCCTGAAAAATCGAATGGGAGTAACTGAATTAGACATCGCATCAGCACAGTTGAAAATTGATATCCTAAAAGGAGGGTGGCCGTTCAAGCCAAAAGGAACGGTCAATCTGGCGCTGCGTTTTTTGCCGAATAATTCTTTGGAAAAGGTCGTGTGGGAGTGGCAAAAACACAAGCTCAACTGGGAAGAAGCACATGTAAAAATGGCTGATTATTATACCAAAACCGGTGAACTGGAAAAGGCTGCTGGCGAATATTATGCCCTCTGCGTGGGAACACCTTATAATGAATCTCCTTATTTGAAATTGGCTGAGATCCGGATTTTGCAGCAAAAATATGATGCCGCATTTTCAGCGCTTCAAAAATCATTAAGAATTTCAGACAGTCATTATGCATATAAATGGATCGGGACGATTTTGTTGAACAGAGGAAGTGCAACAGAAGCAATCCCATTTTTAACCAAAGCCATTCAAAAACAATCAACCGATCATCAATCGATTTACAATCTTGCCGGTGCATACCATTTAACCGGTCGATCTGACCTGGCGCTGGAAACGTGCCAGCGGCTTTACAAAGTGAATCCGGATTATCCCGGATTGCGCGAATTTATAGCAGGACTTAAACTTCTGAAACAAGCCAAACAGAATACGTCAGAATAAAATTAGTCCTTCTATCGGAGAAGAAAATTATGCCATCTAATAAAGAATCGAAACAACAGTACCCTGTAATTTTCTGGTTCATTCTAATTTTGACTCCAGTCCTGATAATCCTCTCACTGGAATTTTTATTGCGCGTTATGGATTATGGGAATGAATTCGACCTCGTCACAGAGACGAAAATTCAGGGAACATCTTATTATAAAATCAATGAATCCGTTGCCAGGCGCTATTTCGCCGGATCGGAGCATGTGATTCCCGAAGCGCGAAATGATCTGTTTTTAAAAGATAAATTAGCCGGTACGTTTCGTGTTTTTTGTATGGGTGGCTCATCAACCGCCGGCTGGCCGTTCCTGTACAATGCAACTTTCCCAAGTTTACTGAGCGACCAATTACAACGGAATTTCCCGGAAAAAAATATTGAGGTCGTCAATTTCGGTATCTCGGCAGTGAACAGCTTTTCGGTGCTGGATTTAATAAAGGAACTTATTCATTTTCAGCCTGATTTATTTATAATTTACATGGGGCACAATGAATTTTATGGAGCGCTTGGTGTGGCTTCTACCCGAAAGATCGGGAATGATCGTGCAATCATTAAATTATATCTCAGATTACAAAAAATACGGTTGGTTCAGTTTGTTCGAAATATTATAAATGGTTTAAGAGCGCAACTTGTCGGGAAGCAGGAGCAGCAGGAATCCCGCACACTGATGCAGCAAATGATCGGTGAAAAATTTATACGCTATCATGATGCAGACTATCACACCGCGAAAACGCATTTCCGGGAAAATTTGAGGGACATTTTGCATACTCTTAACAAAGCCAAAACACCGGTTCACGTCGGAACTACTGTAAGTAATTTGCGAAGTTTTGAGCCATTCAAATCACTATTCTCAGAAACATTCGCGGATACATCTTCATGGAAACAAATATTTAAACAAGGCAAACAAGCAGAGGAGACAGGTGATTTTAAAACAGCGTTGCACTTTTATCAAAAAGCAGTGGCGTTGGATTCTATGCCGGCGAATGCATGGTTTCGAATGGCGCGTTGTTACGAAATGGTGGGGGATTTTGCCAATGCAAATATGAATTACAAACGCGCTCGTGATTTTGATGCACTGCGTTTTCGGGCCAGCACAGAATTTAATGACATCACTAAACAAGAGTGCACGCTTCAAAGCGTCCCCTGTGTAGACCTTGAAAAATATTTTGAACAATATTCACCGCACGGTTTGATTGGCAACGAGTTAATTTTAGAACATCTCCATCCGAACGTCACCGGTTATTTCTTAATCGCGGAGGCTTTTTTTAAACAACTTTGGGAAAGTCCGCGAATCAATACCACTCTGGTAACTTCGCTAACAACGGAAGAATGGTTAGCTCAGGCCTATATTACTGATCTTGAGTTGGAAATCGCAAACGTCCGAATTCAACAGTTAACAGGCCGTTGGCCATTCAAAGAAAAAGTGACGTTTCGACAACCTGATGATGATGCTGGGTATGAAGTATACTTACAGCAGAATGTAAACAAGGTGCTAAATGAAAAAATGCCATTTAATGATGCATCTTATGCACTTGCAAATTATCTGATAGATAATGATCGTTCCGATAAGGCGGAGAAATATTATCGGGCATTAATTAAAATACGTCCGATGAACTATTATCCTTATCTTTATCTTGGCAATGTCTTGTTTGCGCAGAATAAAATTAGTGAAGCAGAGCATGCTTACCAGCAAAGTCTGGAGCGAAGCCGTCATTTGCCGTATGCTTATGCAAAATTAGGATTACTTTATGTAAGTAATAACCGACCGTCACTGGCAATCGATATTTTACATCAAGCGATTGAGATCGCTAAAAATACAGATCAAGTGAAGAGCGCCGATAGAGCAAATATGTATTATTTATTAGGAACTGCCTATGCGCAAGCAAATCAATTAATGAAGGCGTTAGAATTGACCCGTCGTGGATTACAATTATATCCAGGAGATAATCGTTTAAAGAATTTAAAGCAGAAAATTGAAATGGCAATTCGGATGAGCCGGAAATAATTTTGCAAACGAAGAGAATAATGAATCGTCTGATTTGTCTGCAATTTGGATTCAACTGAGAGAGGTTACAATATGAAAAAGTATATAATAATGTTCTTGTTTATTACGCTGATAACCGGAGTTGTTACGGCGCAGGATACAGTCAATGTGACATTTCGCTATTATCCGACGAGTGATGAAGTCCTGCGGGCGTTCGTTCCGGGAACGTTTAATAACTGGGGACCGAACTCGGCTGGTACAATCAGCACCACAGCGCCGTCATTGATGGCTTATGATGATGGCGCAGGATTCTGGGCGAAGATCGTACCATTGACCGCGGGGACACAATATCAATATAAATTTCATGAACAATACAATCCAGGCGGTACTTCCTGGCAGTGGTTCACCGATCCGTTAAATCCGTTGATCAATTTTTCCGATAATAATAATTCGATTGTGAATGTCGAAAAAGCGATGATTTTTCAAATAGAACCCCGACCGGAAACGCTGGTGGATTTTGGGGATCAAATTAAAGCCGGTGTTTTTGCGGCAGAAGGTGATTCCATTCTGCTCGATCATTCCACTATTTTTATCGATGATTCTCTTGTCTCAACATTTGAAGGCCTGGTGGATGAAAAATGGTCGATTTTATCGCTGGAAATCCCGGTGATGACGAACGGCCAGCATAAAGTCGTCATCAAATTGCAGACCGCACTCGGTGAATCTGCCACCGATTCGACGACATATTTTGTGGAAAACACGCCGCCTGAAATTGCAGATTTACCCGCAGGTGTTGAGGACGGGGTCAATTACATCGACGACCAAACCGTTACCCTTTCATTACTTGCGCCAGACAAAAATTTTGTTTATGTGATTGGTGATTTTAATGATTGGCAAATCAATTCTGAATATTATATGAAAATGACGCCGGATAGCAATCGATTCTGGTTGACAATTTCCGGCCTGGAACCGGATCTTCAATATCAGTTCCAGTATCTGGTGGATGGCGAACTCCGAATTGCTGATCCGTATTCGCCGCAAATCAGCGATCCCTGGAATGATCAATATATTTCCGAACAAACTTATGCTGATTTGATTTTATATCCCGAAGGGAAAACATCGGAAATTACGTCTGTGTTTCAAACCAATCCGCAGGCTTATGAATGGCAGGTCACCGATTTTCAGCGACCCAACCCCGAGGATTTAATTATTTATGAATTGCTGGTGCGGGATTTCATTGCGGAACATGATTATCAAACATTAATCGATACATTAAGTTATTTTGAAAAAATGGGCATAACAGCCATCGAATTAATGCCGGTCAATGAATTTGAGGGGAATAATAGTTGGGGATATAATCCGTCATTTTATTTCGCTCCGGACAAGTACTATGGTCCGGCCAATGATTTGAAACTGTTTATTGATGAATGCCATAAACGCGGAATAGCAGTAATTCTGGATATGGTGCTAAATCATTCCTTTGGTCAATCGCCGCTGGTGCGTTTGTACAACGAAGGAGGGTACAATCAGCCAACGCCCGATAATCCGTGGTACAACGTAACTGCGACGCATCCGTATTCTGTGGGATATGACTTCAATCACGAAAGTCAATACACCAAAGATTTTGTAGATCGGGTGAATGAATTCTGGTTGACTGAATATAATGTCGATGGTTTCCGTTATGATTTGTCCAAAGGATTTACCCAAAATGAAACAGGCGATAATGTCGGCGAATGGGGGCGCTATGATGCTTCGCGCATAGCTCTCCTGAAACGGATGGCGGATGAGTTATGGAATGTGGATTCCACAGCCTACATCATACTTGAACATTTCGCGGAAAATTCAGAAGAAATTGAGCTTACTAATTACGGCATGATGGTGTGGGGCAACATGAATAATGCTTACGCTCAATCTGCAATGGGGTATTCCCAGAATTCTGATTTATCCGGTGGATATTTTAAAAACCGAAATTTTACGAAACCCCACCTGGTAACTTATATGGAAAGTCACGATGAACCATGGCTGATGTACAAAAACGTGCGCTGGGGGAGAGTCAGTGGTGATTATAATATTCGCGATCTCAGTACTGCTCTTGACCGGATAAAACTGGTGTCTGCTTTTTTCTATACGATCCCCGGGCCTAAAATGATGTGGCAGTTCGGGGAATTAGGATATGATCAGGAATTGCCAGAAAGCGGATTTGAACGCACAGCTCCCAAACCAATTCTTTGGAATTATTATCAGGAACCGGAGCGGAAAGAGCTATATTATACAATTGCATCCCTAATCCATCTCAGAAAAACGTATGATGTTTTCCATAATCCCAACACCACGGTGGAAATGCAGGTGGATGCTGCACATCTCGACCGTCGTATTAAATTGAATAATTTTTACCAGCATGTCACGATCATCGGAAATTTTGATGTGGCGCCGCGTCAGGTCAATCCGGATTTTCATTTCACCGGTACCTGGTATGAATATTTTTCCGAGGATACACTTGAGGTCATGAACACACAGGAATCAATTGAATTGGCGCCCGGCGAATTTCGCATCTACTCAGACTCCAAATTTGAAAAACCGGTGGATATTCCAAGCAGCGTTCGCTCGTTTACAGACGCTGCGCCCAATTCGTATGTTCTGGAGCAAAATTTTCCCAATCCGTTCAACCCGGAAACTGCGATCCGGTATTCAATACCAGCGCCGGAATTTGTCTCGGTGAAAATTTATAACGTGCGTGGTCAACACATTCGAACGTTGGTCCGGGAAGAACAGGCTGCGGGTAGCTATTTTATAAATTGGGATGGAACAGATGATGCCGGACAGTTCGTGAGCACCGGACTTTATTTTTATCAAATAACAGCCGGAGATTTTGTAAAAACGAAAAAAATGATGTTAATGAAATGATATTTGATTACGGTTATTTTTCTAAGATGAAAATCAGGAAGTATTTTATCTGTATATTACTCATTTTTTTGAGTGTATGGAATATTTCCGATGGCGCTGGGCAAAACAAGTACGCGCTATCGCTTAAAAAGGAAATCCCGATATTGACGGCAGGGATTGGTTTTTCATCGCTGGGTTGGTATTTGATGAAAAATACAGAGCCATTAAATCAGTACCAGATTAACGAATTGAACTGCGAAAATATCAATTCCATTGATCGGTTGGTGTGTTCACAATGGTCCCCTGAAATGGACAAATGGAGTGATCTCGGATTAGTGACCAGCGTTCTGTTACCGGTTTCCCTCCTGTTCACATCAAAAGGGCGGGATAATTTTTCGCAGATGAGGATACTTTATTTTGAAACGATGTTATTAACATCAGCCGGGGTGACGATTAGCAAAGGAATATTCAGGAGAATTCGTCCCATGGCTTATAATATCAATGTCCCGGCTGAATTAAAAGAGCGTAATATTGATTTGCGGCATTCTTTTTACTCCGGTCATACGGCAATCGCTTTTTCGTCTGTTATTTTTTTTGCAACGGTTTACAATAAATATTATCATCGCTCGAAATCGCGGCCCTACGTATGGGGAGGATCGCTGGCGTTGGCCTCATCAGTTGGTATGTGCAGGGTTCTCGCCGGAAAGCATTTCCCGACAGACGTGATTGTAGGTGCTGTGATGGGAGGGCTCATTGGGTTTATCGTGCCACATCTTCATGAGAAAAAAGGGGGCGCAGTGAATAGCGAACAACCATTTGAACTAAAGATTACATTCACATTTTAAGAGCAACGGGATGTCACAACAATTTCATATTATTGATCGATTGCGAAGTTTTAAATACGCGGGAGCGGGTATCTGTTTAATGCTAAAATCTCAGCATAATGCCTGGATTCACGCAATTATCACCGGCATGGTAATCTTTGCCGGATTCTATTTTCATGTGACAGCGCTTGAGTGGTGCCTGTTGATTCTGGCGATTATGTCTGTTTGGGCAGCGGAAGGTTTTAACACCGCACTGGAATTTTTGGCAGATGCATCATCTCCGGATTACCATCCGTTAGTAGGAAAAGCAAAAGATGTGGCGGCCGGAGCCGTGCTGATATCGGCTGTTGGTTCGTTCATTATCGGTTTTATTATTTTTTTGCCTTATGTCATTTTATGTTTTTAAATAAAATTCATTTTCGTAATATTTGTCTTGACATTTGTTTTCATTGTTATTAATTTAGTAATATTAACTATTCCGGGATAAATATGAGTCGTCTTCTACTAAAAAACATTTTTCATCTGGTAACACTAAATCGGTCTCGCGATCGTTTCAATGGAATGGATGTTCTGATTACAGATAATCAAATAAGAAAAATTGGCCGAAATATTGTTGATGACAAGGCAGAAGTGATTGATTGTTCCACCAAACTGGTTATCCCGGGGTTGATAAACAGCCACCATCATTTATTTCAAACCTTTCAACGAAATATTCCACCGGTTCAAAATGCACCGCTTTTTCAGTGGCTCACGACTCTCTATGAAATCTGGAAATATATGGATGAGGAGACTGTTTACTATTCAACACTTCTCGGAACCGGCGAATTATTAAAAACAGGATGCACCACCACGACGGATCATCATTATTTGTATCCCCGATCCTTTAAATCGGATATTCCTCAAATACAAATGGAGTCAGCCGCACAAATCGGTATTCGATTTGCTCCGACCAGAGGTTCAATGTCACGGGGTAAAACAGAAGGAGGTTTACCGCCGGATTCGATTATTCAATCAGAAGATGAGATTTTAGTTCAATCAGAAGCAGCGATCAAAAAATACCACGATCCGTCACTATTTTCGATGCGACAGATTCATCTTGCTCCGTGTTCTCCTTTTTCAGTCACGAAAGGCTTATTAAAAGAAACTGCAAACCTGGCTCGAAAATATAATGTGCGTTTACATACCCATTTGTGTGAAACCAAAGATGAAGAAGAATATTGTCTTGATAAATACGGGATGCGTCCGTTGGCATTGATGGAATCGGTTGACTGGCTTGGCAAAGACGTTTGGTATGCTCATGGCATTTATTTTAATGATGAAGAACTTAACCTGCTGGCGCAAACAGGAACGGGTATTGCCCATTGTCCGACATCAAACATGAGGCTTGGTTCGGGCATTGCCAGGGTTCCGGAAATGCTCAAACTGGAAATTCCCGTTGGCCTGGCTGTGGACGGCTCAGCATCGAATGATTCTTCGGATATGGTGGGCGAAATGAGAAACGCACTGTTGTTGCACCGTGTTCACTCAGGTGCAAACGCCATGTCCGCAGAGCACGTTCTGGAAATGGCAACGCTGCATTCTGCCCGGCTATTAGGCCGGACAGATATTGGGTCAATCGAAGAAGGTAAAGCCGCTGATATCGCTATCTTTGAATTGGACCGATTGGAATATACCGGCGCACTTTCTGACCCACTCGCAGCATTAATTTTTTCCGGCATCAATCATCAGGTAGATATGACTGTTGTTAATGGAAAAATTTTGGTGCGGGATGGAAAATTAACATCTGTTGATGAGCGGGAAATTATTGAAAATGGCAATCGTATTTCAAAGACAATGCTGGAAAAAGCAGGGATTATTTGAAATAACTTCATTTCACAATTGATTTCCATTTTTTGAATGGAAATCAACCAGAGAAATAAGATTGATTTATTGCGAAAAGGAGGTGATGTTAACAAATTAGGCGAATGAATACAAAAGAAACGGATATTCGGATTAATTTGAGATTTTCATTTCAGAGTAGAATCATTTGAAAAAAGCTGATAGGAGTTCTGGTATTGCATCGGTCAGTGCAAAAGGTGAAAATTTACAGATTAACAGTGAATATCCGAAAAAAGTGTTTTTGATTCCATAAAAAAGGGGGCGTTATAATTAATTAACAATAGCTATGAACAAATTAAAAGGAATCAAATATGAAAATTAAATCTTCAAAATGGATCGGTTTGCTGATGCTTGTCATCTTACTTCCGCTAATCAGTGGTTGTTTCAAGATTATCCGAATCGATCAAACAACAATGACAACAACAGGCCAAAAAATTACCGCACATCTGTTGGTGCGCACAGATGGGACAGATGAAGCAGCGAATTATGGTATCGTTGGTCTGTTAATTCCGGAAGACTGGACTGTTGATTTAGTCCATTATTATGGCGATTTTGGCCCGGATACGTGTTCTTTCCTGCACCCGGATAGTTCTGACGCCCAACCAGGTGGTCAGGTTGATTACTGGACAGATGAACTTGAAACCCGTTATCCCGCTCCCGCTGGAATGCTCTGGGTTGTTTATCAGGCAAATACACCATATCCTGCAGAGGCAGAAACCGCTTATGTTGATCTGTTCGTGGATATGACAACTGGCGCTACGATGGGCGATTTCAATATTGGCTATTTTGTCAGCAATGCAGCACTGGATTTTACGGATCCATCTTATTTTTCAATTGATCTGGAAAATCCTGTTTATAACGGAATGCAACTCGAACCATTGCTGCTATCTGAGTTTGTTATCAATCCAACAAATGCAGAGTTTATCGAAATTTACAATCCCAATGATGTTGCAATTAATTTATCGAATTACTATCTGACAGATGCAACCTATGCAGGAGGTGACGATTATTATTATAACATCGTAACTGGTGCTGGATATGGTGGAGGTGGTTTTTATGATTTTCATGCACGATTTCCCGATGGCGCAACAATTGGCGCCGGAGAATATCAAACCGTTGCGTTAAATGGCGATTCACTGTTTTTCGATTATTACGGAGTTCTCCCAACTTACGAAATTGCTGAAGACAGCACAAAAAGTGAGGACGTCCCTGATATGCGTGAAGCAGTTGAAGGATCGATTGACGGACTGAGAAGCGGTTTGACCAACAGCGATGAAGTAATCATTCTTTATTATTGGGACGGTGTGTCTGATCTGGTAAAAGACTCGGACTATGTGATCTATGATGATAACAATGAGATCCCGAACGAAGCTGTTGATAAAACCGGTGTATCCATCGACGGCCCGGATGTGGGTGACGAACCCTCAATCTACTTGGACGATACGCCGATTGCAAATCAGAGTGTTGCCGCTTCGCCGGGCGCTGATAAATCAGCACAACGCATCGATTTGATTGAAGGCACAGAAACAAAGACCGGCGGAAATGGTCTCTCTGGTCACGATGAAACAAGTGAAAATCTTAGCGAAACCTGGATTGTTGACGTGCCAACACCAAACGCGGCTTATGGCGCTGTACAGGGTAATATGATCACATTTAACGTCGATATGAGTTATCTTAACAGTATCGGCTTGTTTGATCCGGCTACAGAGGGCGCAGCGATTCGCGGCAGCATAACAAACTGGCATGACACTCCGGAAAATCTGCCGGATTGGTCTTTGTTCGATGATAACGATGATCTCGTCTACGAAGGCACGTTCGATGTGGGCGATGAAACCCCGATACAATATAAATTCGTTGTTTATACACTGGGAACAACTGATGTCCAGTGGGAATCCGGTAATAACAGACAATTGATTCTTACCGGTTCACCACAGGAATTAGATCCCGTACTATGGGATATCCAGGTGACTTTTCGCGTGGATATGACCCGTGCCCAACGCCTCGGTATATTTAATCCCGATTCAAATGGCGTGTCCCTGCGAGGGAATTTTACAAGCTGGAATGATGATCCCAATACCTTACCGGACTGGGCGCTGACTGATGAAAATACGGATATGGTTTATACCGGAACATTTAAATCGGTTAATCCTGCCGAACTTACATATAAATATGTGATTACGGATCAGGGAACGACTTTGAATAACTGGGAAGATGCAATTTCCGATCGGGCGGACACATTGAAAACTGTTGAAGATGTGGCTTTTGATGTAGCATTCTGGGATAGTATTCCACCACCAGCCGAAGCAATTACCGCAAACGTTCTGTTTAAAGTCGATGTAACACCGTTGCTGGATTTAGGCGCGTTTGATCCAACACTCGGCGATACATTGCAATTGCGCGGTGAATTCAATGGCTGGAGTGATACTGACCCGGAAAAATCCATTATGCGCCAGTCGTTGCTCTCATTAACACAGTACGAATTGACTGTACCGATTGAAGCTGTGGTCGGACAGGAATTACCTTACAAATTCTTCATTAGTTATGATAACCAGGACGGAACCCGGGATGTCCCGGAAAGCGGTTGGGAAGAACCGGCTTCCACTGGCGGCGCGAATCGGTTTTACAAATTCACGGATCAGGTACAACAAACCGTTCCGACCAAATTTTTCAATGATATCTTTATTGAAGATGTTATCCCGGAAGGTATTACGATTAGCGTGGAAATGACTGCGGTCATGACTTGTGCACTTCGCAATCCGGAGTTAGGATTACCTGCTGATGGACCATTACAGATGGACGCACAGGATCCGATTTGGCGTTTCATTACCGGAACCGCTAACGCAGATAATGATGAAACCGCAATGGTATATAAAGACGCGAATGGCGATTCGATTTACACACTTAATTTCGATCTTGTGGGACCAGCTCCGAACTGGATTCAATATAAGTTGCAATGGTCGGGACAGGATGAAGAAGGCAGTGATACGCAGGCTGCCGGAAGACGTCGCGTCCGCTATGTTCGTAAAAATGGCGATGGAACCTGGCCTGCAACTTATAAGATGGGCCTCGACGTCTGGAATGATGTGCTATTAACTCCGCTCGTTGTAGAAACACGAGACGGCGGGCCAATTGACGACGAAATCCCGTGCGATATTGGAACCTCTGTGGAAATGGCTGACCTGTCTGTTCCAGCCGAATACAAATTGGAACAAAATTATCCCAATCCTTTCAATCCAATGACAACAATTGAATATTCGCTGAAAGACGCGGGATATGTGACAATTACCGTTTATAACCAGCTTGGTCAGCAGGTTGCACAATTGGTGGATCAACATCAATCTGCCGGACATTACAAAATGATCTGGAATGTGAGCGATTCCATGAGAGAATTGCCCAGCGGTATTTACTTCTATCGCTTAAAAGCCGGACATTTCCAGGATACCAAACGTCTTATTTTACTCAAATAAGGTGAAATAATAGAATTTAGGGTAAAAAGGAGATGGTACGCGGTGCCATCTCCTTTTTTAGTTGATGTGTTAACAAAAATTATAACGTTATCATTACACAGGTGGCAAATGAGTCGCCGTTGTTTGAGTGAATAAGAAAAATCTGAATCTGTCGTCAAATGGTTTTTATGCTTATGAAAATTAAAGTAATTGTGGTCGGAAAAACGAGAGAAGCCTTTTTGCAACAAGGTGAAGCAATTTTCTTGAAACGATTGCGGCGATATACGAAGTGCGATATTGTCGTTGTCCGGCCTGTCAGGTTAACTGCGAGTATGAATGAAAATGTAGCGCGGCAAAAGGAGGGAGAACGGATACTACAGAAATGTGATGCATCCGAATGGACTGTTGTCCTGGATTGTAAGGGACAGCAAATGTCTTCTGAAAAATTGGCAAACTTTATCCAACAGCGAAAAAATTCAGGTATTAATACAATGACTTTTATTATCGGAGGGCCGATAGGGCTTGCACAAGAAGTGTTGCAACAGGCCAATATCGTGCTTAGTTTATCCTGTATGACCTTTACTCATGAAATGACGCGCCTCATTCTTTATGAGCAAATTTATCGGGCATTTACAATCCTTAAAGGGGAAAAGTATCACAAATAAACACTTGACTATTAGATAAAATTTTTGTAAGTTTTATGATTATATTTTGAAATTCCTGTTGCCAGATATGTTTGAAATTTTTTTAATAACTGATAATGATAGAATTATCGATTATAATTGTCAATTTTAATGTTAAAGAATTACTAGAGCAGACATTAATTTCTGCAAGAAAAGCAGCACATAATTTTGCTCATGAAATATTTGTTGTCGATAATGCATCGACTGATGGCAGTATTGGTATAGTTCGCCAAAAATTTCCGGATGTAAAACTGATTGCCAATAAAGAAAATGTCGGATTCGGAAAAGCGAACAATCAGGCGATGCGCCTGGCTCAAGGGAAATTTCTGGTCATATTGAATCCTGATACCATAGTTCAGGAAGATACGTTCTCTGTCATAATTGATTTTTTTAAAAAAAACCCTGACGCGGGAATGGCAGGCTGCAAAATTTTAAATCCGGATGGCAGCTTGCAACTCGCCTGTCGCCGAAGTTTTCCCACTCCCTGGGTTGGATTTACGCGAATCATTGGTCTAAGCCGAATTTTTCCGAAAAGCAAAGTTTTTGGTAAGTACAACCTGACATATCTTGATCCTGATGAAACGTATGAAGTAGAAGCAATTTCCGGATCATTTATGATGGTCAGAAAAGAAGTTGCACAGGAAGTAGGTTTTTTTGATGAATCGTTTTTCATGTACGGCGAAGATTTGGATTGGTGTTATCGAATAAAAGAAGCTGGTTGGAAAATTTATTATATTCCTGATACCAAAATAATTCATTTTAAAGGCGAAAGCACTAAAAAAGCCGGAATTGATCTCACAATTGAATTTTATCGGGCGATGCGGTTGTTTGTCGAAAAACATTATCACAGCCGCTATTTTTATTTGCCACAATGGTTTCTTGTTCTGGGGATCGTATTACGAGCCGGCGTAACGCTGTTGGCAAAATTCTTTGTCGCTTTTATGCCAGTAGCAATAGATCTGTTTTTTCTCAATCTTTCGCTTATTATTGCATTACTCATTCGATTTAAAAGCCTGGTACATTGGCACTCATATATCGCAGTGACTCTCATTTATTCAACCATCTGGCTGCTGTGCTTGTCATTAATGGGAGTGTATGGCCGACGAAAACTGGCGTCATTGCGGGCAGCTTCCGGAATTACCATTGGCTTTATTTTGAACGCGTCCATCACGTTTTTTTTTAATATGTACGCATTTTCTCGGGTTGTTGTTCTTGTTTCGAGTTTTTTCAATTTGATCTTCATTTCCGGATGGCGGTTTTTCTTTAAGCTGTTACCCAGGTTTGGTGTGATGTCTTCACGAGGGACATTTGGGAAAACTATTTTAAGAAAAAGAGCATTGGTCGTTGGAACAAGGGAAGGCAGTAAAAAAATCAACGAAAAATTGAAAGAACGTGTGGACGGGGGGTATGAAATTATCGGTGTTGTAACACTCAATGAGCTGGATGATTTTTCTCGCAAAGATAATGTCGAAATATTGGGATCAGTGGATAATCTGGATGCAATTATCAGACAACAAAAGGTCCAGGAGGTTATTTTCGCAACAGAACATATTTCTTATGATGCTATATTAGCGATGATGGCGCGCTGTTCCAGACGAAATGTAAATTTTAAGCTTGTGCCAAGTAGTATGGAAGTTATTATTGGAAAAGCATCTATTGATAGAATCGGCGCTTTGCCATTAGTGGATATCGATTACACCTTGAATCGGCCGATCAATATTTTTGTAAAACGAATAACCGATATCATCGTTTCAGCAGGGATTTTACTTATAACCGCTCCATTGTTTTTTTATATGAAATTTATTAAAAAAGCAAAACTGAAAAACAGAAAAATTGATGATAATCACGGGGGATTCGTTATTGTTAAAGAATTTACGGTTCAAAATTCAAATCAGAGAAAATGGATACTCCAACTCCCGCGATTGTTAGCTGTTATTCGGGGAAGTATTAGCCTCGTCGGATCAGAAATGCTGGAATATGCAGGAGAAATGAACGAACCCAAAAGGATCGCATTAAAACCAGGATTAGTTGGACTTGTCCAAATAAATAAAAATTCGAATCTAACAGCAGAAGATAAGCAAAGATATGATTTGTTTTATTTGAAAAATTATTCACCTGTTTTAGATGTCGAAATTATACTTAAACTCATTTTTAAAATTTAAAAGATATGGAAACATACATATTAGATTTTGAGCGACCAATCGTCGAACTGGAAAATAAAATTCAGGAAATGAAGGATCTCTCGCTGAACGGCGAGATGAAGCTTACAGACGAAATTGTTCGACTGGAGGAAAAAGCCCGCAAGCTGCGCGTTGATATTTACTCGAAATTGTCACGATGGCAGCGAGTTCAATTGGCTCGACATCCTCAGCGCCCTCACACAGCGGATTATATTGAAAAGATTACAACGAATTTTGTAGAACTACACGGAGACCGTGCTTTTGGCGATGACCCGGCAATCGTTGGAGGAATGGCGAAAATTGATGAACTGCCGCTGGTTATTGTGGGACATGAAAAAGGACGCACCACGAAACAAAAGTTATATCGTAATTTTGGGATGCCACATCCGGAAGGTTATCGCAAAGCTTTGCGGATGATGAAGTTGGCTGCTCGTTTTAATCGACCCATCGTGTGCTTGTTAGATACAATGGGAGCCTATCCGGGGATTGGCGCCGAAGAACGGGGACAGGCAGAAGCTATTGCCAGAAATCTATATGAAATGTCGATATTGCCAGTACCCATTTTAATTATCGTCATTGGCGAGGGGGCAAGCGGAGGTGCATTGGGAATTGGCGTCGGCGATCGGATTTTAATGATGGAAAATACATGGTACTCAGTTATCTCCCCGGAAGGCTGTGCGGCTATTTTATGGCGAGATAGTGCAAAAGCTGAACAAGCAGCCGAAGCGATGAAAGTAACAGCTACGGATTTAGTGAAAATGAATGTCGTTGATCACATAATAAAGGAACCACCCGGAGGCGCTCATCGTAATTTTGATGAGGCCGCACATATTCTAAAACAGACAATTCTAACAGAAATACAACAATTAAAACAGATACCTGCTGATGAACTTATCATAAAAAGAATTGAAAAATTCGGGAGAATGGGATTCTGGGTTGAATAATTTAGGAGATTAAATATTATGTTGGATGTTGAATTATTAGAAGTCTTGGCCTGTCCGAAATGTAAAGGCGATTTGGAATATGATACAAATAATGAAAAATTAATTTGTCATTCCTGTCGTTTGAAATATGAAATCAAGGATGATATCCCGATTATGCTGATAGATGAAGCAGAGTCGTTTTAAAGCGGATCGAAGTTCATTGAACTGCTATAAATGGTTCCTAAAATTTTAAATTAAATGTGCATCAATATACAGATTATTTCATTTTTTAAACCTTCGCAACGGGGAGTTCGGTGACCTGTTGGTTATGCATTGCAGTGAATCGCATAAATGCACCCGTGACGCACAAGAGGAATTCACGCCGGAACGTACATCAATTTATGCAGAAATTTACTTTTCTTTTTATAATTTTAAATGGTTAGTAAGGTTATGAGATATTAAAACACGATGTACTATTTGGAAATGATTGCGAATTATCTGGTAAAATCAGGATTATGTTTAAGTGGACAACGCGTAGCTAACATCTATTTGATTAAAGATTAACAGATACTTAGTGCAAAAATATCTTGACTCTTAATATTTTTTGTTGTAAATTTGAAGACTATATCCGAAATATTAGACTTATTGGAAGAACAAACATTATTGTTGATGGATTGTCATGATACTTAAATCGCATGTATTGGTTCTAAATCAAAATTATGAACCAATGTCTATAACAAATGTCAAAAAGGCGGTTGTGTTGGTTTTTTTGGGAAAAGCGGAATTGATAGAAAAACATGATAATTTACTGATAAGAACGGTAAATCGATCATTTCCCATGCCAAGTATCGTGCGCCTAACCCGGTACATACGGGTGCCGAGAAAGCGAATTGTACTTTCCCGAAAAAATATAATTAAGCGCGACAATCATCAATGCCAATACTGCGGAACAACCAAAGGTCCTGTTACGGTAGATCATATTATTCCTAAAGGACGAAATGGCGAAGATACCTGGGAAAATCTTGTCTGTGCATGTACCCGGTGTAATACAAAGAAAGGAAATCGCACACCAGAAGAAGCCGGGATGAGATTGTTGCGAAGACCGAAAAAACCGAGTCATATTTTCTTTATTCGATATATTATCGGAGATTTGGACAATCGCTGGAAACCCTATTTATTTATGAATTAAGGATATTGTGGTTATGAAGAAAAGGATATTGAGCGGAATGCGACCTACAGGTAAATTGCACCTCGGTAATTATGTCGGAGCTCTTGAAAATTGGGTAAAACTTCAGGGTGAATTTGAAAATTTTCATCTCGTGGCTGATTGGCATACTCTAACGACAAATCTTGATACATCACAATTAAAACAAAATACTATTGAAATGGTCATCGACTGGTTAGCAGCCGGAATCGATCCGGAAAAAAGTCCAATTTTTATTCAATCGAAAATAAAAGAACATGCAGAACTTTATTTAATTTTCTCAATGTTAGTCACTGTTCCCCGGTTGGAACGTAATCCGACAGTTAAAGAACAAGCGCGGGATCTTGGCGTTGAAAGCAATATGATATTTGGACACCTGGGCTATCCGATTTTACAGGCTGCGGATATTTTATTATACAAAGCACATCTGGTGCCTGTTGGCGAAGATCAGTTACCGCACGTAGAAGTAACCAGAGAAATTGCTCGCAAATTCAACAAAACGTATGGTGATGTGTTGCAAGTCCCCAAAGGAAAAGTAACTGATTTTGCCAGATTACCCGGACTGGACGGGAATAAAATGAGCAAATCACTGGGCAATACAATATTGCTTTCAGATTCTCCTGAGGAAATTAATAAAAAAGTAATGCGCGCAATTACTGATCCGCAAAAAATACGGTTGGGAGACCCTGGTCAGCCAGACGTATGCAATATCTTTACTTACTATAAAAAATTCTGTCCTCAGCGAGTTCAGGAGGTTGAAGCAGGCTGTAAAAGTGGCAAATTAGGGTGTGTGGAAGATAAACGAAATTTTGCTGCCTGTTTAGTTAAATATCTGGAACCGTTTCGTGAAAAAAGAGTTGAACTTGAAAAAAATTTAGATGACATCGAAGACATTATCGCACGGGGGAATAAAATTGCCGGTGAAGTGGCTGGACAGACCATGAGCGAGGTATACGATGCGATGAATTTGGATTGACCAATGTCTTATCGGGTAAAACTACAAAACTTTGAAGGTCCTTTGGATCTTCTGCTTTTTCTAATTCGTAAAAATGAGGTCGATATATACGATATTCCAATTTCCGAAATCACACGACAATATTTGGAATATGTAGAAATTATTAAGATATTGGACCTCGAAATGGCGGGTGATTTTATTATCATGGCAGCGACTCTTATTCGCATAAAAGTGAAAATGCTGCTACCTCGCCCCGAACTGGATGAAGATGAAGAAGAAATCATCGACCCAAGAATGGAACTGGTAACAAGGATTCTTGAGTATAAGCGATTCAAAGAAATGGCTCATAAATTACAGGATTTGGAAGATGATCAATTAAAGGTTTTTCCCAGGCTTTATTTACAGTTTAACGAGGAAGACGTAAACGAAGAAATAACATTCTCAGAGGATGTAAACTTATTTTCATTAATTCAGGCATTTAAACAGGCTTTGGATAATATCCCGAAAGAAACATTTCATGAAATAAAAGATATCGAGATTAATACAGAAGAACAAATTGACTATATAATGAACATGTTAAATGCCCAAAAACAATTTTCTTTTTATGATCTGATCTCACGGTTCCGGGAAAAAATTATCATGATTGTCACTTTTATAGCACTTTTAGAGTTAATTAAAAGAGGTCAAATCGTCGTAAAACAAGCAACACCATTTGGAGAGATTTGGATAACAAAGCGTTGATTGAAATAGATTACATAAAGCAAATAATTGAAGTCTTGTTGTTTGCTTCTGATGTTCCTTTGCCGACAAACCGGCTGCTATCAGTTTTAGAGGATATAAAAGCAGAAAAAGTACAACACGCCATTGAGGAATTGAACAAAGAATACGCAAATACGGAACGGACGTTTCGAATTTGTAAGATAGGAGGTGGTTATCAACTTGTAACAAAACCAGAGTATGCCAAGTACATTAAAAAATTGTACAAAGGCCGAGCGCGTTCGCGGCTATCTCCTGCCGCGTTAGAAGTTCTCTCTATCATCGCATTTAAACAACCAATTAGTCGGCCAGAGGTTGACCAAATTCGTGGAGTAAATTCCGACGGTGTTATTAAAACTCTGCTGGAACGGAATTTAATCACAATCGCCGGTCGTTCTGAGGCGGTGGGCCGTGCATTATTGTATGGTACAACGCCGGAATTTTTACGATATTTTGGGCTGAATGAACTTACTGAACTTCCCAAACCGCGTGAACTCGAAGAATTATTGGGAAGCGCTCAGGAAGAATTAAAATTTCCAACAGAAGAATCAGATTCCGAATTTATCACGAAATTATCAGAAACAGAAGAAGACGGGGACGACTCGTCTGAAGACGATGAGGCTGAATAAGTTTTTAGCAAAAGCTGGAATCGCATCCCGGCGGAAAAGTGATGAATTAATTCAACAAGGTAAAATCACCGTGAATGGCGTGGTCATCACTGCTTTGGGTTATTCTATTGATGAGAACAAAGATGAAATTCAATATAACGGGAAAATTCTTACACTATCTGCCCCTCCTGTTTACATCCTTTTAAATAAACCTGCCGGATACGTCACGACAGTAAAAGATGGGTGGGGTCGGAAAGTTGTTACTGATCTGATCACAGATAAGCACAGGATTTTTCCTGTGGGAAGATTAGACCAAGACACGGAAGGGTTGCTTCTTCTTACTAACGATGGGAATTTGTGTTACAAACTTACACATCCCAAATTTCAGGTGGAAAAAGTATATCAAGTAACTTTAAATAAAAAATTAGTATTCGAAGACAAGAAGAAAATTGAACGTGGAGTAATGATTGAGTCTGGATTAACAGCCCCCTGTCAGATTCAGCTTCCCAAAGGTAGCGCCAGCAATGTTGTGAATATACGTATTCATGAAGGGAAAAAAAGACAAGTACGAGAAATGTTTAAAACGCTGGGCTATCGAGTTGTACGACTTGTTCGTATTAAATTCGCGAATTTAACGACTGAAACTTTAGCGGTCGGTGAATGGCGATATCTAACTAACAAAGAAATTGAACACTTAACCAGAGACGTGTCTGTATAGAATACTAAGGAGGTATTTAATGACAGAACAAAATAAGGACCAGGTTGAGGTCCAGGAAAATAATTCCGAAACAGTTGAACAAAAACAAGAAAAAGGGACTCCTGAGAACGTGCTTCGCAGAAATGGTTCTATGGAGAAAACTATAAAATTGGGCGATCTTCAAGAAGATGCTGAATACTCTGATGATGAAATTGATGAATTGACAAAATTATATGAGGATACAATTAATGATTTCGTCGAAGGTGAATTGATCAAAGGAAAGATTTTATCGATTAGTGATAAAGAAGTTTCTATTGATATTGGTTTTAAATCTGAAGGTACAGTACCAATTGAGGAGTTTCCACGTCCTGAAGAATTAAAAATCGGTGATGACATCGAGGTGTTTTTGGATAATATAGAAGACAAAGAAGGACAGCTTGTATTATCCAAGAAAAAAGCTGATTTTATGCGAACATGGGAAGAAGTTTTAAGAAAATATGAAAGCGGCGAAACCCTTCAGGGGAAATGTATGCGACGTATCAAAGGTGGTATTGTCGTTGACCTGCTGGGAATCGATGCCTTCTTGCCAGGGTCACAAATTGATGTTAAACCAATCCGTGACTTTGACGCATTTATCGGTAAAATGATGGATTTCAAGATAGTAAAAGTAAATAATCTACGTAAAAATATCGTTGTTTCGCATCGGGTACTGGTTGAAGAAGAACTGGTCGGACAACGCCAGAAAATACTTGATGAGTTGCACAAAGGTCAAATTCTGGAAGGTAGTGTGAAAAATATCACTGATTTTGGTGTGTTTATCGACCTGGGCGGCGCAGATGGTTTATTGCACATTAATGATCTCAGTTGGGGACGAGTAAATCACCCGTCTGAAATTGTCGCTTTGGATGAGAAAATTAAAGTGATGGTGCTTGATTTTAACGAGGAAAAAGATCGAATTTCCCTCGGTTTGAAACAATTGCAACCTCATCCATGGGAAAATATTGAAAAGAAATATCCCATGGGTTCTGTAATGAAGGGCAGGGTTGTAAATATTTCTGATTATGGCGCTTTTGTCGAATTGGAAAAAGGTGTTGAAGGATTAATTCATATCTCTGAAATGTCCTGGACCCAGCACATTAAACATCCTTCCAAAATTTTAGCAGTCGGCGAAACTGTTGAGGCAAAAATTTTAAGTGTTGATCAGGCAAACAAGAAAATTTCCCTGGGACTTAAACAACTGGAACCCGATCCATGGGATTTGCTGGAAGAAAAATATCCGGTTGGATCAAATCACCAGGGCAAAGTACGCAACCTTACAAATTTCGGAGCCTTTGTTGAATTAGAAGAAGGAATTGATGGGCTTGTCCATATTTCTGATTTGTCCTGGACCAAAAAAATCAGGCACCCGGCTGAAGTCGTGAAAAAAGGCGATACTATCGATGTGGTCGTTTTAAATGTCGATCGCGCAAACAGGCGGATTTCGCTGGGATTTAAGCAGGTCAACGAAAGTCCCTGGTCCAAATTTGAGGAAAAATATAAAATCGGGGCAGTTGTTGAAGGCAATATTGTTCGTCTTATTGAAAAAGGTGTTATTTCTGAATTGAATGATGAAGTTGATGGATTTATTCCGCTTTCTCATCTTGCGAAGTCTAACATTCAAAAACCTTCCGATGGATACAAGGTTGGCGATAAATTGCAATTATGTGTCATCGAATTTAATCAAGAGGCGAAAAAAATTGTCTGCTCCGAAAAAATTGAGTATGCTCAGACATTGATCCGTCAAAAACAGGCTGAAGGAAAATTAGAAGGCCTGATCGATGAATCCATTGATGATGATTTCAGCCTTGATGAATACGCTGGTAACTTTACTCCTTCAAAAAAAGATGCTCAAAAAAAGCCGAAAAAAGAAAAAGCTGAAAAAAAAGAAGCCGAGATAACGGAACCAGGAGCTGAGGCTGATAAAGCTAAAAAAGAAAATGACGCCGCAAAAGATGAAAAGGCTGATGAGAAAAAAGAAAATGAATCTGAAAAAAAAGTGACCGAAGATGCGGCTAAACCTGCAGAAAAAGACGATAAGCAAGATCAGGCTAAAGCCGAAAAAGAAGAAGGCGTAAAAAAGGATGATAAGATGACGTCTGAACCTGAAAAATCAGAAAAAAGTTCAGAAAAAACAGAGAAAGCTGAAAATGAACAAGATACGAAAGACGCTGAATAGATAAAGTGCTTTGAATATTTTTTTAATGAATATAAAAGAGTTGGAGGTTTTTATCCAACTCTTTTTATATATTAAAGCAAATTTTGGTTGTTTATGAAAAAAGTGACCTTTTACACATTTGGATGCAAATTAAATCAAACAGAAACATCATTTTTAGAGAATGAATTTAATAAACGGGGATATGAAACAGTTGCCTTTGATGAACCCGCGGATTATGTTATAATAAACACATGTACTGTTACCGGTCGAACAGATTATAAATGTCGTCAATTAATTCGACGAGCAAAGAAAATTTCACCAGAAGCGATTATTGCGGTTGTGGGGTGTTATGCGCAAATGGCTCCTGAAAAACTAAAAAGTATGCCCGGGGTGAAACTTGTTTTGGGCGCTGATAAAAAATTTGATATTTTTGACCATCTGAACGCTAATGGATTATCTACTGGTGTGATCGAGGTGCATGGTGATAATAAAGAATTTATTGATTCCACCCCAGATTTGTTTGCCGGGCACACACGGGCTTTCTTGAAAATTCAGGATGGTTGTGACAGTTATTGCAGCTATTGTATTGTTCCTTATGCCAGGGGAAAAAGCCGCAGCGACCAACCGGAAAATGTCCTGAAAAATGCTAAAAAACTTGTCGCCAAAGGCTATCAGGAAATTGTGTTAACAGGTGTGCATATAGGCAAATATGGACATGATTTGCATCTACGGCCATCACTTTTCACTCTTCTAAAACAGATGGTGAAAATTCCGGGAATCGGTCGAATTCGGTTGAGTTCTTTGGAACCAACAGAAATTGATGATGAATTGATATCATTCATGGCCGGAACAGATAAAATATGCCCCCATTTTCATGTACCTTTACAAAGCGGTGATGATGAGATATTAAAAAAAATGCGTCGTCATTATTCTGTAGCCGATTATTTTAAAATCATCGAAAAAATAAGCAATAAAATATCGCATGTTGGGCTGGGATCTGATGTTATTGTTGGATTTCCCGGTGAAACAGATCGTCACTTTGAAAATACAAAAAATCTGATTCATCAATTACCGTTCACATATTTGCATGTTTTTTCTTTTTCAGAACGACAGGGGACAGACGCTTGCAAAATGGCAGGCAAGGTCGATTCAACAAGAAAAAAAACACGCAGTACACAATTAATTGAAATTGGCAGGCAGAAAAAAACCGGATTTTATCGACAGTCGATCGGACAATCGTATGATGTATTATTCGAAGATGACGTACCAGGAGAATGGATGTATGGATTTACTGAAAATTATATACGAGTAAAAACTGAAAAACAACCTGATTATTTTAATAAGATACAGAAGACGCTCGTTTTAACTGCTGATAATAATTTTGCGTCAGGAATATTTTCAAAATAAATTTTTATTGATATTTAATTAAAAATTTTATATTATTTAAATATGAGCAAATATTTTATTGAGACATTCGGCTGTCAAATGAATAAACATGATTCAGAATTGGTTGAAAGCATTCTGGAGAAGGAAGGATATGTCAGAGCCGAAAACATCGAAGAATCTGATCTGATTTTGATAAATACATGTAGCGTTCGTGAACATGCAGAAACACGCGTGAAAAATAAGTTAGATTCGTATCAAGCAGTAAAGAAGCATCGCGATAACCTGGTCGTTGGCGTATTAGGATGTATGGCGCAGCGATTAGGACCTGGATTGATTGATGAAAAGCCGATCGTTAATTTTGTTGTGGGTCCGGATGGTTATCGGCACATTCCGCAAATATTAGATGACATCCGAAATAATGGAAGATTTCAAAATCCCCCTGTAATTGATGATGATGAAACTTACTCTGATATTTATCCGACGCGAATAAAGGGAATTAGCGCCTGGGTGGCTGTTATGCGCGGGTGTAATAATTTTTGCACTTATTGCATTGTACCGTATGTTCGGGGCCGTGAACGCAGCCGTTCGGTAAAAAATGTTTTATCAGAAGTGCAAAAACTGGCGACCGAAAGATTTTCTGAGGTCACGCTTCTTGGTCAAAATGTCAATTCATATCATGACGGGAATAATGATTTTGCGGATTTATTAAAACGCATTAGCCAGGTTGACGGTATTAAACGGGTTCGGTTCGCAACATCACATCCAAAAGATTTGTCCCGGAAGCTATTACAAACAATCGGTGAAAACGAGCGCATTTGCAGTCATATCCATTTGGCTGTTCAGTCTGGTTCAAACAGAATTTTAAAAATAATGAATCGCAATTATACTCGCGAACATTTTTTGTCATTAATTCAAATGAGCAGGGAATTAATTAACGATCCAGGTATTTACACAGATATTATTGTGGGTTTCCCCGGAGAAACAGAGTCAGATTTTAATGACACGCTTAATTTGATTGAACAGGTTCAATTCGATGGCGCATTCACTTTTAAATATTCTCCAAGAAGCGGCACTGCTGCTGCGCGTTTGAAAGAGACGGTTTCTGAGGAAGAAAAGCAAAGCAGATTAACTCAGTTAATTCAACTTCAAAAAAAAATAACCTTGAAAAGAAATCGACAGCTAATCAACACAAAGCAGCTTGTTTTAGTTGAGGGACCAGACAAAAAGGGATATCCGGATCAAATTATGGGCCGAACTGAAGGCAATAAAATTGTTGTTTTTAAAGGAAATGAAAACTCGCTGGAAGGGACGTTGGTGAATGTGAAAATTATAAATGCCGAAGGGCAAACCCTATTCGGTGAATTAAATAATTCAATTTAGAACTGGAGGAAGTTATGTGGATTCTTAAATGGATTTTTTGGGTTTTTATGTTGTTGTTTATTATTTATTTTGGCTCAGAGAATTCCACTCAAGCAGTTTATGTGAAATTTATTAAATGGCGATCCCCGGAACTACAATTATGGGTCGTGATGTATTTATCATTCGGAGCAGGCATGTTGGTTTGGCTTTTTGGTTCTATTTTTAAAGTACTTCAGTTGAAAAACGAAATGAGAAAATTAAATAAGGATAACGCTGTGCTCAAAAAAGAATTGGATAGTCTGAGGAATATCTCAATAGAAGACGAAGGTGAAGATATTGGAGACCTCGAAGGGAATTTAACGTAACAGAATCATTTAAAACAGGATCATTTTCATGTCAAATATTTACATTTTAATCATCGTCGTTGTTGCCTTAATTGCACTTTCTATTGTAATATTCATACTTCTCAAGCCCAAAAAGAGAAAAGATTTTTCGATCGATTATACAGCAGCTTTAAATTACCTGCTGAGCGGAGATAAGATAAAGGCCTTTGCAAAACTAAAAGAGACTGTCCGTAAAAACACGGCAAATATCGATGCTTACATTAAAATTGCCGATATTTTGCGGGATGAAGGCCACGCACAGCGCGCAGTAAAAATACATCGTGGTTTAACAGTTAGAAATAATCTAACACAACTGGAGCGAATTCAGATAGCAAAGAGCCTGGTGAAAGACTATAAGGCTGCTGAACAATATGACAAAGCCATCGAAACCTGTGAGAGCTTGCTGGATTTAACAAATAAGGAATACTGGGTTCAGGAACTTCTTATTCAACTATACGAAGAAATGGGTGATTGGGAAAAGGCATTTGAGGCACAGAAAAAACTTGCTCGTAAACAGGGAGTGAATAAAGAGCCACAACTTGCTTTATATAAAGTAGAGGCTGGCCTTCGGTTGATTGAGCAGGAGAAAGAGCATGATGCGCGTGTCAAGTTTCGGGAGGCAATCAAAATTGATAAAAAATGTGCTCCGGCCTATCTCTATTTAAGTGATTCTTACATCCGAGTGAACAGGCTTTCAGATGCGTTTAAAGAATTGAAACTGTTTCTTGAAAAAACGCCACAACTTTCTTTTCTCGCGTTTGGACGAATTAAAGAAATATTATTTCAAACCGGAGATTTTGGTGAAATCGAACATATTTATACAAAACTTTTTCAGCATAATCCGGACATTGATTCAATTCGATTCGCTTTGGCGGATATTTATGAGCGTAAAGGTGAAATAAAAAAAGCCATTGAACTGTGCCATGAAGAACTGGAAAAACACCCTGACTCGGAATTAGCAAAACAATATCTGGTAAAATATTATGCCCGCACGAATGATGTGGAAAAAGCTGTTAAATTATCTTTGGAATTGGTAGATAAATCTTTAAACGAAGATATGAAATTTACCTGTAAAAATTGCGGTTTTACAGATAACCAACCATACTGGCATTGCCCGAAATGTCATGCATGGAATAGCTATTTGAATTAAATTATGAAACATAGCAGAAGTCTTGTTGTATCCGGTAGCCTTATTTTATTATTTTCTTTGCCATGCATTGCTCAGGATTTTGAGATGCAAATTTTGAAGATGATTGAGCAAAATCAAATAGAGGAAATAAAAACAAAACTGACAACGCTGAAACGCGATTACCCGGATAGCCCTACTCCGTATTATTTAGAAGCATTTATCGAGCCTGATGGTGACCGAGCCGTTGCGCTTTATAAGGCTTTTTTAGCGCGTTTTTCGGAAAATCAGCATGTACCAAATGCAAAATATAAAATAGCACAATACTATTTTGCCAAAGGGTCTTATCATACTGCTTTGCGCTATTTAGGAGATATCTGGGAAAAACACCCGGATGACAAAATTGCTGACGATGCCGGCTATTTGGCTATAAGATGCCTGATTGCCCTGGAGCAAATTGAGCAAGCCGAACGGCTAATTAAACGGTTTCTGAATAAATATTCAGATTCCATTCTTAAAAAATATATCGAATTAGAAAGCACCCTGATCCAAAAATCAGGTCATTTTCAACGCAAAGTATCGAATCCTACAGATACTCCACAAAAAGAAATTCGATCTAAATTTTCGATTCAGGTTGGGGCTTTCAGGGATCGTGAAAATGCCAGGAAGCAAATGGAAACAGTCTTAAAATGGGGGTATTCTGTCGCGGTTCAGTCACGCATTATTAATAATCAATTATACTATCTTGTATGGATTGGTGAATTTGATACAGAACAACAGGCGCTTGAGTTTGGGGGAGTTTTTAAGAAACGGTATGGCTTGCCTTTTCGCATTGTACAAAAGTAAGATTTACACCGTGAAATATTAGTAATAAAAATCTGTTAATTTATGTTTTATGACAAAGGTGTTTTATGGTTGATTGCTACGCGTTTGGTGAAATAGTTATTAATCAAAAAAAATATACCACTGATGTTATTATTTCGAAATATGAAGTATTAGACAACTGGTGGCGTCAAAAAGGTCACGAACTATGTGTTGATGATCTGAAAAAATTTATTAATGAGTTTAAGCCGAGCGTTGTTGTTGTTGGCACCGGGAAATTCGGTTTGATGAAAATTCGCGCAGAGACAAAGAAATATCTTGAAGAAAATAATATCCGACTTATTGAAGAAAGAACATCGAAAGCAGTAAACACATTTAACAAACTGCTTGCAGAAAACCAAACTGGGTTGGCTGCATTTCATTTAACCTGTTAATCAAATATGAAAAATAATTACAAACAACTGTTTCTCAAAGCACTGAAAAATCCAGGCAGCGCGATTAATTATATTTTAAATCTTCCCAAATTAATTAAACTACATTATCGGCTACTTAAAGATTCGCGCACACCTCTGGATGCAAAAGTCGTATTAACGTTGGCGATTCTGTATGTTATCTCTCCAGTGGATATTATTCCTGAGCTGCTCATTCCAATCATCGGATATGCTGATGATATCATCATTTTAATCGCGGGCTCACACTATTTTTTGAAAGCATGCCCCCGGCAATTAGTTATGGAACATATTGAAAAAATTAAAACAGAAGGTCAGGCTTAACTAAAGTCCCGTATCATAACGTAAAATTAATTTGAATTCCCCCGCCAAAATTAGACATATTAAACAGATCAAATTCGCATAGAACATTTGAGTTAAGACGAAATCGGATTCCGGTATTTATTTTTTGCGTGTCAAACTCCATCATGTAGGAAATAGAATCAAGCCATTTTATTTCGATTCCGCCAAACATACCAACAAGCGTATGTCCGACCGGTAAATTTCGATCCTGCGGCCAAACACCGACATGCTGGTCAAGAATATCGTCTGCATATCCAAGGTGTAGCATTAACCGACTGAATGTTTTTCTGACCAATGTTTTACTGGCAACTATATACGAGGTGTTTAGTAAAATAAAGCTGTAAATATCGCGCGCACCAATAGCGACTGCCGGTAAAAAATGATCTTCCTTAACGAGCAATAATTGAACGCTGACAACTCCGTCTTTATAGGTATTGCTCCCATCATAGCTTCGTTTCCCCGGGACAAAAACAACACCCGCGCTGAATTCGAGACGCGGTAAATAACCGAGTGTTATATAAAGCGGAAAGTTATCATAGCGACCGTCGGTTAGATACGCGGCTCTGTTATCAATATATCCTGCGCCAATTATAATATTTTTTGAATGGATTACCCGTGCCACCGGAATGTTGATCAGGCTGCTTGTTCCTGAACTCCATACGCTTGCTAAGAGTTGAGTAATTGGTATAAGGAATGTTAAAAAAAATATAAATATTTTCATATATCAAACAGCTAATTTCTTAGTACATGTAAATTATTTAAAATATAAGAGGGAAAAAGACGTTTCATAAAAGAGTCAATTTCCGTTCCTGTGTCCAAAATAAAGCCGTCGTTTAATGGTAAATATCGGTATTGCCAGGGGATAGAATTGGGAACGCTAATCCTGAATTTACCCGGAGCCGTTTGTCGGCTGATCGGAAATGGTATGTTTACAATCATGCCAGTTAAAATCCCGATGGTTTCACTCCAGATTCCCATGAATCCCAAATCCAATTCGCCGAAAGAACGGATAATTGAAATTCGCCAGGTATTATCTTCAAACAGAAAATGCCCCGCGGTAATATCGATGGTAAAATCTACCGTTGGAACGCGGTATTTTGCTTTTAACAAATAGCGTGGTTTAAAATTTGTATTCCAGCTTTCGGATTGGGTTAAATAGTCGAGTTTTGATGATAAGGCAAACTGACCGTTCCAAAAATATTTGGCATATTCACAGGATATCCCCTGGTAACCCATATCGAATGCTCCGATACTCAGTGATACAAATTGACCAGAAAATGGATTCAAAATATAATTGAAAAGGACTTTACTGAATTTGATCGAATATGGGGTTGTTTCAAATTCGCTATAGAACGGGATATCCAACTGCGCTTCAAATTGTAATCCTGTGGCGATTTGTGTTTGAATTGTTGGCTGTAAACCGAGTTTTAGTTGAGCCGGATCCCCGGGGCGACTGAACTGGGCTTTAAATCCCGGATAAAGGATGATGTCTGATTTTAAAAAAGAGTTTTGCCGTGGTGCTGTTTTATAAAAAAAATCAGGCTGATCCTTAAAAAATCCGTGATTGATTGTAATCGTGTTGGCAAATTCCGGTTCACTCATGTGCTGCTTAAAAAAAGAACGAACGTCGGTTGGTCGGGCAATGATCGAAACCAGTGGAATATTGCGGTTTTTAGGAACTATAATAAATTTATCAAAAGATACAAGGATTTGGCTGGCATACTTTAAAACCCGCGAGAGTGCAGTGAGTTCATTACGAAAAAAGCGATTTTCATATTCAATGATAATTTCATGATTCTCATTAATTTGTAGGACTATATTTTCAAAGCCTTCTGAAATTAGCAGACTTTCAAGATAGGAAATAGAATTGTTTTCCAAAACAGGAAGTTCGGATTTAGGTAAATTTCGAGAAAAAGCATAAATTGGAAAATGGAATATGAATATAAATAACAGAATAAATATTTTTAAGTTGTTTAGCATTGTTGTCTGGCTTTCTATCACGGTTCAAATAAAAAAGCATGGTGTCTAATTTAACGAAACCATGCAGCATTAAAATAGTGACTATAAAAAAATTGTATCTTCTCAATATTTTATGGTAGATATGGGCGCTTGCCGCTATGTCGT
>CAZCJL010000014.1:0-82425 GCA_964498785.1 uncultured Cytophagia bacterium
ACAGCTTCTATCGGGCATCCACTTTGCTTAATTTTAGGAGATTCCCGCTAAAAATTTCGCAGTGGCGGGAGGAATGACAGCTCGATGCTGAATAATAAATAAAATTTAATAACTGAAGTGCAATCCTTTATGCACTGCATTGAAATGCATAAATGAGGCCACAGAAATTACATTTTCATTTTAGAATTTTATGTAATATGTGAATAGGATTGATTGCTTAAGGAGTAACTTAATGAAATTAAAAGATATTCTCTCCGATGACTTAATAATTATGCCGCTCAAGAGTCGCACAAAAGAAGAAATTATTAAAGAGATGGTTAGATATCTTTATTCGAAGAAAAAAATAGATGATGAGCAGAAAATATTAAAAGCAATTCTTGACAGAGAAAAAGTAATGAGTACAGGAGTTGGAGACCGGGTTGCAATTCCACATGGCAAAGCAGAGGGAGTTAAAGACATTGTGGCCGCATTTGGAATTACCGAAAAAGATGTTGATTTTTACTCAATTGATAACAAGCCTGTTCGATTGATTTTCATGCTTGTTGGCCCACCCGATAAAACAGGCCCGCACCTAAAAGCACTTAGCAGGATTTCGCGATTGATGCATAAACATGATTTTAGAAACCGTCTATTAGAATCGCACAATCCACGTGAAGTCATGGAAATTATTGATAAAGAAGAAGAGAAGTATTTCGAAATTTAATTAAGAGGTGATTATTCCTTGCCTGCCCTATCAAAAAATAACTTAAAATACTTTTGTTCCTTAAAAATCAAGAAATACAGACAACAGGAAAAAAAATTTATAATCGAAGGCATAAAATTTTGCCGGGATGCATTTAACACATCTGTAAAAATTGACGCCTTTCTTTACTGCCCACAAATCGTATCTCAGGATAAAGTGGCGCCTTTTTTAATAACATGCGAATCACAATCCACTCCCATATATCAGTTAACTCCTGAGATGAGCAAAACACTCTCAGATACGGTTAACTCACAGGGAGTATTTTGCGTATTAAATGAACTTGCCAATACCATGAATACCTCTCGCTCATCCATAATATTGGCTTTAGATTCAATAAACGATCCCGGCAATGTCGGCTCTATTATCAGAACCGCTGATTGGTTTGGAATTAGCGGTGTTTACCTCGGGGAAAATTCTGTCGAACTTTACAATCCCAAGGTTCTTCGGGCGACGATGGGATCCATTTTTCATCTTCCGATAATTAGCACGCAAAATTTGGCTCACGAAATAAGGGCACTGAAAAACAATGGGTTTACTGTTTACGGCGCCGATGTACGCGGTGACTTTTATTTTAAGCAAATCGAATATTCTCCACCGGAAATATTAATTATCGGAAATGAATCACAAGGTATCTCTGACGATTTGTTGGATCTTTGCGATTATAGAATTAAAATACCAGCCAGAGGTAAGGCTGAATCATTAAATGCTGCTGTTGCAAATGGAATTATATTAAGCGAAATGGTTTTAGAATACGATGGTTTATAGTGAAAACGATAATACTTCGGCTCTTTACCCCACTCAAAAACAAGCATTATTGGTTATTCTGATCACCATGTTGTTAACCTTCTTGCTCGGCATGCTGGGAATGGCGCTCGGACTTCAGCGTACTGAGCTATTTCTTGTTGAAATAGTTACCATCATACCAGCTCTGGTTTTTGTTTACAAGAACAATTTTTCGCCAATAAAAGTTTTTCGGCTAAGATCAGTAAATAAAAATATTATATTCAGCGCGATTCTCATCGGTCTGTCTCTTTCTATTTTAACCGATGAAGCGGATCGCCTGCTTAACATGATTTTCCCGATGCCGGAACCTGTTTTAGATTTATTGGAACAAGCATTGAAAATTAATACCCTGTGGGACTTCCTGGTCATTGTATCCTCCGCGGTTTTTCTTGCGGCCGTATGTGAAGAAATGTTATTTCGCGGTTTTTTACAAACCAGTTTTGAACATTCGTTTGATATCACAAAAGCTGTTATGCTAACAGCACTTCTATTTGGTATTGTACATTTTAATCCATGGTGGACGATTCAATTGATTATTTTCGGAATTTTTCTGGGTGTCCTCTCATGGAAAAGTAAAAGCATTATCCCAGCAATGATCGTTCATGGAATCAATAACAGCCTTGCATTAATTTTTCAAAATGTAGACGAAAAACACCTGAATTTTTATTCATGGAACAACCATGTCAACCCCTTTCTTGTGGTAATATCTATCTTTGGATGCATTTATGGTTTTAAAATATTTTACAGTTATTGTGAGGAATTCTATGCAAAAGACCAAAAAATTGAAAAACATTCCGAAAGTTAGAATAGGCATTATCCAATCTTCGGATAGTGTCCGGATTAAATGTGAAAGCGCTTTTAAAATAGCGAACGTAAACAATGAAACGCTGTTATCAGGAAATCCCGATGAAAGCTATACATTAACGATTGCCTCACGCAAACCCGCACAGATGAGATTTCAAATTCGGGCTGGATTGTACAAAAATCCGCAGAAAGCGGAACAGAAATATAATGAGCTTAAACAACAGGGATTAGAAGTAGAAATCAGAAAAATTGGCCTTCTTCTGAAATTTGATGATTTTGAATTTGATAATAGCGATTACTGGGTCACTATCGGCAATTTTTCAACAAAGGAGGATGCAGTAAAATATCGTGATGAATCAGGACTCACCAGTGATATTCCCATTGTCGAAAAAGTAATACAAAAAGCGACAGGTAAAATCAAAAATGATTCTCATCAATTTCCTGATTGTATCCGTATTGTGCCGGATAACCCCGAAACACTTATCCAGGTTGATGATGTGCCAATAGGCATTGAATTTCATTGGCAGAAAAAAGAGAATCTGGACTATCGCGGCATTATTGAAGTCGCATTCAATAATGACGGGAATTTGGTAACCATTAATGAATTAGATATTGAGAACTACCTTGCCAGCGTCAATTCATCAGAAATGACGCCAGACTGTCCGCTTGCATTATTAGAAGCACAAACCATCGCCGCGCGCAGCACTGTATTTGCGACCATGGGCAAGCATCATTATAACACGACATTTCATCTTTGCTCAGATGATCATTGTCAGTGCTATCAGGGAGCAAAACGTGAACAAGCCGTATCACAGCAGGCAATGCAAAACACATTGGGCAAAACATTAATTTCCGGCGACGAAATTTGCGACGCCCGATATTCCAAAATTTGCGGCGGAATTATGGAAAGTTATGAAAATGTCTGGGATGAACGAAAAATTCCTTACCTGATTGCAGGTATTGATAGTGATCAGAAAATCGATTATCCGGCGGATACAGAGGAACGCGCCAGAGCTCTTATCACTGGGAATCCGGACGTTTTTTGCAACACCAATATTTACAAATTACCGGAAAAGCTCGCCAACTTATATTCTACCAAAGATCTGTTTCGGTGGAAAGTGCGATTCGAGCGGAAGGCTTTGCAAAAATTGATTGCGAAAAAATTAAATACTGATTTTGGTGAATTAATCGATTTAAAACCAATAAATAGAGGAGCCAGCGGACGCATTATTTACATGGACGTTATTGGCAGCAAAAAAACGATCCGCGTTGGCAAAGAACTCGGCATACGCCGAATTTTATCTGAAAGCCATCTTTATAGCTCCTGTTTTTACATTGAAAAAGAAATGGATAGTAACGGGAATATTGATACATTCATTTTAAAAGGCGCGGGATGGGGTCACGGCGTTGGGCTCTGCCAGGTCGGCGCTACTGTTATGGCATTGAAAGGGCATGAGTCTCAAAACATTCTCGAACACTATTTTAAGAATAGTATCGTTAAAAAATTGTATTGATATTTTTCCGCAATCCCTTTAATTTGCCTCTATATAAAAAGCGACATAAAAATTAAGGAGACTTGGGAACTCTCTTTAGGTTAAATTGATTCACATCTGAGATTAGGGGGGGGCCAGCATTACAATTTTATTGAAGTGCTGGCCTTTTTTTATTTATTTTTTGCAAGATATAAAAAAGTAGTTGATTTTAATTTATTTTTATGTTATGTTTTTTTACGTTGAGTTCATAGTTTTTCCGATAATAATTAAAATCAACTGGGGTTATGCTATGAAAACTTTGCTGGTGGTTGAAGATGAAAAAAATCTTCGGATGTTGTATCAACAAGATTTAGCAGATGAAGGATACCATGTGATAACCGCCGAAGATGGCATCCAGGCGCTAGAAAAAATTAAACACAATACGGTTCATTTGGCAATCCTTGACATCAAAATGAATGGGATGAACGGGGTTGAAACACTTAAGAAGATCATGGAAATCGATAAGAATATCAAAGTAATATTAAATACTGCATATTCGACCTTCAAATCTGATTTTTCCACCTGGTCGGCCGACGCATACTTAATTAAAACATCCAACCTGGATGAATTAAAATTAAAAGTAAAACAACTCTTGCAGTAAATTTATGATCATAGAAAGCGATTTTTTAGTTATCGGAAGCGGCATTGCCGGCTTATCCGTTGGATTAAAATTATCAGAACATGGATCCGTATCCATTATAACAAAAAAAGAAGAAGCTGAATCAAATACGAATTATGCTCAGGGCGGAATTGCTGCTGTTTTGGAAAAAGACGATGCATTTGAGATACACATCGATGACACCCTAAAAGCAGGAACTGGGTTATGTAATGAACAGGCAGTTAATACATTAGTGCAACAAGGCCCCGAACGTGTTCATGAACTCGCTAAATGGGGTGCAGAATTTTCTCGAAAAAGAGATTCTGATAAATCCGCTTTTGATCTTGGCAGAGAGGGAGGACACTCTAAAAACAGAATCGTTCACGCAAGGGATTTAACCGGCAGGGAAGTGGAACACTCTCTCTTGAAAGCGATTAAAACTCACCCCCAAATCCATATTTATGAAGAACATTGTGCGATTGAATTGATCACTGAACATCATATCAATGACCATCCTTCTGTTGACTTTTCTGATAGCGTTCATTGTTGGGGCGCCTATGTGCTGGACACAGCGACCGGTCATATAAAAATGTTTATTTCAAAATATACAATATTGGCGACTGGTGGCTGCGGACAGGTATATTTACACACAACGAATCCAAAAATCGCCACCGCCGACGGCATTGCCATGGCGTATCGGGCTGGAGCGCATATTGCGAATCTCGAATTCATGCAATTTCATCCCACCACACTCTTCCACCCGGAAGCCAGTTCTTTTTTAATTTCAGAAGCTGTGCGCGGCTTTGGCGGGGTTCTGAAAACAAAAGATGGTTCAAAATTTATGAAACATTACCATCCCATGGGCTCTCTTGCCCCAAGAGATATCGTTGCCCGGGCGATTGATGCAGAATTAAAAAAACGGGGTGAGGAATGCGTTTACCTGGACACGACCCACATCGAGGCCGATGCGCTCATTAATCGCTTTCCCCATATTTATGCAAAATGTCTATCATATAACATCGACATGACAAAGGCGCCTATTCCTGTTGTACCTGCTGCTCATTACATGTGTGGTGGCGTTGTTACCGATATTAACGGTCGCACCAATATCGCAAATCTTTATGCCTGCGGCGAAGTTGCCTGCACCGGGGTACACGGCGCCAATCGACTGGCATCAAATTCTCTTTTAGAGGCCGTTGTATTTTCGAATCAAATTTATCTCGATATTGTTGCACACACAGATCAACAATCATCTTTCACGTTTCCTCATATTCAAGCATGGGATGAATCCGGAACTTTCAATCAGGAAGAATGGATATTAATTCAACATGATAAAGAAGAAATTCAAAGTTTGATGTGGGACTATGTTGGGATTGTCCGCTCAAATTTACGTTTGCAGCGCGCACAACGTCGCGTCAATTTAATTTACAAAGAAGTTGAAAAATTTTATAAGAAAACTAAAATCACCGAAGGTCTGCTGGAACTACGTAATCTTACCCTTACAGCCAAACTGATTATCAACTGTGCACTTCACCGCAAGGAGAGCAGAGGCCTCCACTACACCACAGATTATATTGAGACTGACGATAAAAATTGGCGCAAAGATACAATTATTTATCGTCAAAATGATAATTATAAGTTCGTGCAAAATCAGGAATAATTTTTTGAGTAGAAAACATTTTTTCGCCCTGGCCGGAAATATCGGTGTTGGCAAAACTACCTGGACAAAACTACTTAGCGAACATTGTAATTGGCAACCTTACTACGAACGATTTATTGAAAATCCGTATCTCGCGGACTTTTATGCAAACATGAGACAATGGAGCTTTCATTCCCAAATATATTTTCTCACCCATCGTTTTAAAGCTCAAATTGAAATTCAAAAAAGTAAAAAAACGTGTATTCAGGACCGCACTATTTTTGAAGACGGTGAAATTTTCGCGCGAAACTTGTATGAACAAAAACTTATGAGCGAACGGGATTATCGTAGTTATCGGGAACTATTCGAGGCAATGCTGAAGTCACTTATTTACCCGGATTTAATTATTTATCTAAAAGCATCTACCTGGACACTTATCAGTCGAATCAGAAAACGTGGCCGGGATTATGAAAGCAAAATAGACAAAGAATATCTCGCCAGATTAAATACAATTTATGATAAATGGATTGACAGTTATTCTCAAAAATGCCATGTGTTGATTGTCGATACCGACAATTTCGACATTCAAAAGGACGATAACAGATTAAATGAAATTATCAACGAAATTAAAGCATACGAGAAGCAACTGGAATTATTCCCCAATCTCTGGTATATCTAAAAAATGCCAAAACAACGGCAGATAAATGACGCCATGGAATCCGTTCCATAAACGCCAATTCGCTTCAAGGTGAATGGATCATCCGCTACTTTGTTCACTCCCCTCACATTCATAAATGCGAACCGATATCCGCACTCCCGTAGCAGTTCTATTGATCGATGATTAAAATCATTCGGCCCCCCATTGGGATAAGCAAAGGCGCGCACCTCTTTACCAGTCATCTGTTCAATATCCTGCTTCGATTTAATCAGTTCCTGTTTTGCTCGCTCAACGCTGGCTTTACTGAGGATCAAATGAGACTCGGTATGTGAGCCGAACGAAATTCCGGCATCAGTCATTTCTTTTATATCCGCCGGTCTGAGCATTTCAGCAGAAGTCTCGTCAGCCTCTTTTTCGATCTGAAAAAACTGCCTCGATTCTTCAATAAACCGATCCCGTGAAGCATTATCAATGGATTTCAGATGATCGTTCAATTGCTGATATGTGCTGTTGGCTGATCCGTTAAATTTTCTGTTTAATGCACGTTCGCTAAATCGCCAGAATATATTCGCCGTGCTCCTTGAAATGATCTGTTGCAGTTCATCCCACCAAAGACTTTTTTTTGTTCCGATGAAGCCTGTCGTTAAAAAGATTGTCGCAGAGGACTGATATTTTTTCAGCAGTGGGAAGGCACACAGGTAATTATCGCGATACCCATCATCAAATGTGATGGCAAGCGCACGCTTTGGCAATATTTTCTCCCGATCAAGAGCGTCTGCAAGGTAATCTATGGGTATGACAGTGAAGTATTTCTTCAGGAATTTCAACTGGCGTTCAAAACGCGCGACCGGAACGCTCATCGATTTGGCAACAGGATTTCCGGCATGGCGCTGATTGTTAACGCGGTGATAGACCAGAATTCGATATTGGTTCGGTTGGTTGTCGATTTTCAGCAAATAAATTAACATTGCCAATCCGCTGTACACAAATACAAAGCTGATGATCTCTCTGGCAATCTTTTTTAACAACTGTACAATCCTTTACTCTGAATTCAAATCCTATATTTTTTTTCAATTAGAAAATTCTGCACCAGCCATCTTCGATTTCAACACGTTTTCATCATGACGATCTTCTCTTTTTTTCAAACCGTGACAGCAAAACATAACTCCACATCATAAGCCTTATTCCCTTATTAAGCGCGAATAAGGGAATAAGGTTAATTTCAAAGAAAGTTCGTCACGCCTAAAGTTGCAAAGACAAAAATATGGTTTTAAGAAATTTCTTTTTTGAATATATTTACCATGTTCTGACAAGACTTGCCAAAATACCCAGTGAGTCCAGGTCATATTTTTCAGCTTGCGGGGATGCGGGCACTTCTTCAGCTTTGCCAATCTGGATAAACCCGGCGATATTTATATCGAACATTCCCATGCGATAACCAATGCCTCCGAGAAAATTTAGCTTGGACACATCGATGTTTGTAACAGAATACGCTTCTTTTGATACTTTACCATTATCATACGAGCTGCCACATCTCAGCGCAAGCCGATCGGAATAAAGATATTCTGCCCCGATTTTAAAATAGCAACTATCACTAAATCCCATGGGCTCCTGATAATTCCAGTCAAAACCAGTCATTCCTTCGGGCAACATTCCGGTTTCTTGTAGTGGCACATCATTTATGAAGACCGGCACACTGTAATTTGTTTTTGAAACGTGTTTTAGTTTTGACCAGTGATAATAATCGTACTCGCAAGCGATTGTCCATTTTGGCGTCATCCTATAAGACACGCCAAATGCATACGAAGCAGGCAAATAAAATTCGGTACCAGAATCAAACGCGCCCTTAAAAGTAATGGGGATTGCCGGTAGCGGCGGTAATGCATATTGTGCATATCCTTCCATTTCGCTTGTTCCGGATAACACAACATTCGTGGGGCCATGATACGTAAATCCCAGCGCAAGCCCTGGGCTCGGTTTATAAAAAATACTTCCGGTGAACGCGTATTCTGAGCCATCCTCATCTGCATTGAGTTTAAAATCGTCAATCGTCAAAAAGTCCCTGGAAAGATCTCCGGGCAATTGCAACCGTTTTAAAATGTATTTGCCGGCGCTGTCACGTATATTTTGTTCACTAACGACATAATAATAATTTATATTCACACCAATCGCCAACTGCGGAAAAACTTTCAACGTCAGTGTCGGAGAAAAGGACATTGTTCCGATTGCGCCCTCAATCGCGTAGCCGATATCTTTTTCCGGCCATTTCATCCCTCCGCCGGCATAAGGTGTAAAAACGCCTAAACCCAGCGTCCATCGATCATTAAGTTGATAAAAGGTGAACATTTCAAAGAGTGTGGCATTTATTTCGCTGGTGGCTTTTTCTCCTGCGGAATTTATGTAAGTATGAGTGGGATGGTATGATTTTCCGCATAAAATCAGTTGTCCCCTGGGAGATGCAAACGCCAGACCGGCAGCATTATAATAAATTGCAGTGGCGTCATTTGCAACGCCCACAAATGCCGTCCCCAGTCCGGCAGAACGTGCTCCGATTAATGAATTGTCCCAACCGCCCGCCATAGCTGAGGAGCACGCGACAAAAAGCAGTAACACAAATCTACCTCTCATGTCTTCCCTCCTGTGTTTAAATGAACAGCGGTGATCACTTAAAAAATAAATTGCGCTCGGCAGTAACTGTTTTCAGGGTGTATTGATCGTAACTTGTATTATAAATTATCCGGAGTGAAATCCCTTTACAGCCTGTCCAGAAACTTTGGTATCGTCGGAAAAACCCTTGCGAAGGTTTCGCAATAACACAATATATAGATAAATACATGAATATGTATCAATATACAGTTTGTCCCGTTTTGAAAAACCTTCACAAGGGTAATTCGTGGACAAGCTCTAAAAGCGATGCACTCCGGACGCACATCCAATGTGTGCATAAATTACTGCCTATCTCACCCTCCATTTAGTATCGAATATTTGCGGCTACTGGTATCAAGTTTTATTATATCATGATTATTCGTTTTTACCCACTGATCTCCGCCATAGCCCGGTAAGATTTCAGAGCTAATGATAATGAAGTTTTCATTAACAAGCATTTTAAATGTATAGTAACCAGGCTTTTTTGCATACCAGTTTACAATATAGCTGGTTTTACCGTCAGACAAAATTGAGTTCATCCCGGAAAAATCGTTGACACGGTTTAACTTGTCTGATAAAATATTTTCATTCATCTCGCCATTGATATTAGAAATAATATAGTAGAAAAGCCGTTCGGAATCTGTTTCTCCCTGTGGGGTGTATTTATCTTCAAATGACAGATCTTCATCGACTGTTCCGTTGTGGCAAAAAATATAATTATCATACCGGAACGGATGCACATTTTCCATGCGCACCAGTCCTTTGCCATCACTTTTTTTTCGGGCGTGTAAAATAAAAAGCGGGGATTTTATGTTCTTTATTTTCTCGACGTCGGGATCTTCGTAATACGGAACAATTGATTTTTTCATTTTCAATTGATTATCAACGAGGTAGACAACGCCCCAACCATCTCCGTGCTCAAAATCTTTGTCAATATTATTTTCATGTTTTTCGTTTTTATCGCCGGCAATCCGCTTAAAATCTTCTGCGATTGTTGCAATGTCGGTATCGCCGACTGCAATTAACATTCTGCACATGTTCTTCCTAACGCAGACGAGCTGCAATTAAAAATTTAAAATGAAAAATTAAAAACTCATAAAATTGATCAGATAATTTTTCTGCCAAAAAAGCACAGAATTTAACCTGTCAGGTACTAATAATTCATTTATGAACTTTTTAACCTATCAATTATAAAAATTTCATTAATAATAATCAAGTAAAACTTGCCTCTATAAAAAAAGCCGCTGCGTCTCTGTAACGCAGCGGCTTTAAAATCTTAATTCACAAAGTTGGATATTACTTCATGAAGACCATTTTCTTCGTTGCAACGAAGCTACCGGATTTAATCTGGTACATGTAAATACCATTGCTAACCTGGCTACCTACATTGTTACGGCCATCCCAGGAGATGGTGTGATATCCGGCATCCATATCAGCGTCAACCAATGTACGAACTTCCTGTCCCAGAGAGTTGATAATTCTCAAGGATACCTTTCCTGCTTCAGGAAGTTGATATTGGATCATGGTTGTCGGGTTGAATGGATTCGGGAAGTTTTGAGAAAGCGCATATTCTGTTGGTACAGCGGCGCCAGCAAAATCTTCTAATGCAGTGGCGACTAATTCAACAGAAGGATCACTTTCGTTTTCAGCATAGTCTGTCGCAGTGACGACATAGTATTTAGCATCAGCATCCGCTTCCAAGTCGATCTCTGTTGCTGACGTTGTTTCGACAGGTTCGCCATAAACTCCGCTGGTATTGCTGCGGTAAACAGAGTAGAATGACGGTTCTTCGTTTGTCGGCTCACTCCAGCTCAATTTTACCATTCCACCATCTTCGACCATTGCAAAGTTTGCAGGCGCTTCCGGTGGCAGATCATCATGAGACATACCCATAACGACATTGGAGTTTGCGAAAACATTCTGAGCTGTGTGTGCAGAGACCATAAACGGAGTCTCCACGTCATCATAAAGTGTGGAGACGACTTTATTGTAAACCGAATCTTTGTGAGCCGGTACAGCACAGACATATTCCCACTCTTCCTCAGTTGCACCGTTTACAACACGGGCGCCCGGAGTAATTCCCTCGAGATTGGAGATCATGTCTTGCATATCAGTAGCGACTCTAACAACTTGTTTGCCTGTTTCTTGCTCGGCCGGTTCCACAACACCTCTCCAGACATGATAGACAGCAATTGGTACGCCGTGCAACATGCCATCATTGGGAGAAGCATTCCATTTTACACGAACTTGTTTACCCTGATCGCCAGCGACATCTGCCGCTTCGACCAGATCGGCTGCTTTCAGACCGTTACCGGAGACAGCGACTTTCCAGAGAATCCAGTTACCATCATCAACAGCGCGATAGCGGAAACGTAATTTCACATGATGTCGTCCGGCGACATACGGCGTCAGATCCACATGAGCAGGATTCATACCGGCTCTGAAAAATGCAGCTCCGCCGTAATCAGTACCTGTTTGCGCATCAAATCCCCGGATACGTTCAAAAACCGGAGTCCAGCACGTACCACAGTTCGTGCTTACATCGACGGTAAAATGAGTGAACGCGAAACCGGCAACGCCCATGCCGTAGAAATTCAACGCTGCGCCATCGGTAATATAGCTAAAATCAAGACCATCGATAACAAGCCATTCATCCTGCGGACGGCCCAGTGAATCGTAGGCTACATGTGCGCCATACAGGAAAGCGCCAAAATATGACGGAGCCCATAATTCCATACCAAGATTCCATGTCTGAACGCCTGGTTCTGACTGAGAATGGACTTTGAATCCCAAACCTGATAATGTCGCAGCAGTTTCATCCGGTGCCTGATCATCTAATTGTGCAGTGAATAACTGGTGTTCACCGGTCACGTAGAACATGTTATAAAAAGAACCAACCTGGTCTGTGGTATCGTTTTCAGCAACAATATCACCGGGCATTCGAGTCCAGGCGACCAAATGATACAGGCCAGGTTCTTTCGGGGTCCATGCTGTCAGCGCAGGAACGGTTGCAACCATGTCTGGCTCTAACGTCCCGGAAAAGCTACCAACAACACTGCCCAGCGGATTGCCAGCAGCATCTTGAATTCGGCCTTGCCATGTGAAGGCACTCTGAGCTTCAGTACCAGCGTTTAAAACATTTAATTCGAAAATAATTGGCTCCTCCTGTTTCACGAAACAGGGGTCTTCAATATTTAAAGCTGCTAAATCAATCGGAGGTCTGCCAACGCCCCAGACGCCAAAATCGTCAAAATAAAAACCGCGACCAGCGGGTACCCCGGCACGGTTCCAGCCGTCAGTGCTAGCAACCAGAGCGAAACGAACAGTAATTCCGGCAAATTGAGTTACATCCAGAAAACCGTTAAAAATTGAGTTGGGGTCTTGCAAATACCATGTCGACTCTGAATGACCACCACGGTCATAGTCATAATGCATTCTCGCCCATGCCAGCGGATTAATCACAGGTTCTAATGCCAGTTGCGTATCGCCACCGTCGTCAAACAAGAAAGTAGTGGCATCATCAGCAATTTCAATATTATCAATATGCCAGCCAAATTTAGCTTGATATCCACCATCTGATTCAAAACGCCAGCGTACGATTGTTTCGGCGCTTGCAAACGCGGTAATATCGAATTCTGCATCTGCATAAGCAACTTCTGTTTTTTCCTCAGAGTAGACAGCTAATGTAGTCCATGTTGCACCGCCATCAGCGCTAACTTCAACGTAACCATAATCAAAGGCATCTTCAATACTGTCAAAATTTTTGAATGTTAACGTTACATCGCCTGTAGCGCCGGATAAATCCAGCACCGGTGTTCTTAATTCCTGTCGAGTATCATCAATATAGGTTTCGGTTTCATCAACACCACAGAACCAGCTCATTCCTTCAAAAGCATTGCTTTCCGAAGTATGCCACAGGTTTTCGCCAGGGAATGGCGCTTCAATATGAGCTTCGTAAACATCGTAAACATAACCGTCACCAGGAGCGGTGTTGGGTGTGTCAACATCATACCAGTAAGATACATATAACTGATTTAATACATCACCATCTAAATCAGTTGGTAATTCAACCGGAGGAGAGACAATACGTGTGAGGATGGGAGCTGCCGATTCTGCATCATTGGCTGCATCATCCGGAACCCACCAGGAGTGACCTTCACTATGATAATTATCTGTTACCCACTCAAAACCGGCGCCAAGTCCCATGTTTTCGGATACCCATTCGCCGTCTGCCCCTTCAAAATCCGTAAAATAAATAGCAACATCTTCTGCTGCTTTGCCTGTTTGCTGCATATATTCCAGAACTTTTCCCGGAATATGTTTTATTGCTTTCTTTGCCGGAGCTTCTTTATCTTTTGCAGATACCCCAACAACCAGGAAAACAATAACAAACATCATGATACTGAGTGTAAGTAGCTTCTTAGTCATGTGTTCCTCCTGACATTAAATAAATTGATTTAATTAGTAATTAAATTATTCAAATACCTGATAAATTAAAAAGAATCGACCACCTCCTTAATTTTTTTTAAATTTTTTTCAATTAAAATGCTCACAATTTATGAGAACAGAGATACAATTTTATCCTACTTTTTTCAGTAAAAACAGTGATTTTGTATAATACAAAATTTTTATTATATTGTCAAGATTTTTTTAATGCTTTGGTCAACTAATTTATTTAATTTCAATTCAATACAGTTAAACAAAAATTTATTTATAGCACATTAGATGAATTAAATTTCTTTTTGATTCATTTGTGCAAAAAAAGAATGCCTGTAACAAAAGTAACTTAATTATAATTTTTATCAAATGACCTTATGAATTCGTCATGATTTTAATTTTGACAGGATAATCATGTTATATGCAGATGCGATTGGGCGGACATGATTATTTTTTTTTAAATCCAGTTTATCCTGTCAAATAATTAGCTTTTCAATGGTTAACCTGTCATTTGGCCTTATCGTATTACAATTGAACTTTTGCATTTTTGTGCAAGACTTTTGATACCCTTTCAAAGGTTTGAAACCTTTGAAAGGGTGTTTCTACATTGCGGCTCGCCGCGCTGGGATACTATTGAATTAATATCATTTTTCGTGATTTTATGAATTGCTGTGTTCTAATTGAATAAAAATAAATTCCGCTCGGCATCAAGTTTCCAACATCATCACGGCCATTCCAGTTTAATTTGTGCGTACCGGCTGACACTTTCTGATTTACCAGTGTTTTTACCCGCTGTCCCAATACATTATAAATATAAATTTCAACGTCCATTTCCCTGGGAATCTGACAGGAAAATCGCGTATGACTGAAGCCGGTGGCAGCGAACGGATTGGGATAATTTTCACTTAGCGAAAATGTTAACGGAGAACTGGTTTCTTCATTATTTTTTGCCATGACGCTTGTTTTGCCAAATAACCAATTCAACACGGCTTTTAACACGTCTTCCCGTGTATTGAATGGCAATCCGGGTCTGGTATTCACCGCTTCAAAACCAAAGCTGAAGAATACAACTCTGGAATGATTTTGCGGATCAACGACGCGCACGCCTGCTGTTAATACATTTGTCGTATCATACATTACGCAAGAAAATGCCAGGCTATCCGGTTCAATCAAATCACGGGATGTTTGATTATTTGCGCCGTATTGACCCGCAGTAATTAAAATCAATCCATTTCCAACAGGATCACCAGTTATTCCGTCAATTGTCGGGTCATTAATATTTGCAGTAAAAGAAACATGAAGTCGATCTGTTAAAAATTGAGATTCAGCCAGCGACTCAGCGATATTCTGGCCGGACATAAAAAGCCTGCCTCCGCGGTCGAGATAATCGCCAATACTCTCCTGATTTTTCGGAGAAATCGCATCGAACACAGCATCGCCGGTATACCATACAACTGCGCCGGCGTCAAAAAGCTGCATATCCTGTTTGGCAATAGCGCCATTCTTTAACGTTTCCCAGACAGCGTAATCCAGTCCGAGACTATCCATTGCTGTTTTATAGTAATTTACATGAAATGCGAACGGATCGTCATTTACGATCAAAATATTTGCGGGAGTTAAATCCGCGTTAAGAACCGTTATTGAATCAGATGAGATCGATATATTTGTATGTTGGATTTCAGGATACGGAAGCACCGGAGTAATGGTGACATTGTGCTCCACAGGCATTAACAGAGCAGAGAATTCTCCGGTGGCAGCATTCGTCGACACAATGACCGGATCGATACTGTATGGTTGGTTTGCGAGCTCAAATTCAATTTCCGCAGCGATTCCCTCTCCGGACACACTATCTTTTACAACACCGGTTACTGGCGCAGTGGACACAAAAGAACGAACAGCGCTCAAAATATCCAGTTTACCAGCTCCCCATTCGATATTGGAAACGTCACCGGTAAACAAATCTGCACGTGCCGAATCCATAAGAATCTTTTTCACCTGTCCCGGCTTTAATGTGGGATCAGCCTGAAGCAGTAATGCCGCGGCTCCAGCGACGAACGGCGTTGACATGCTGGTACCGCTTAACTGCGTATGTAAATCATCTCCTGCCGGATCATTCTCTGATTGCGATGACAGCACGGAAATGATCCCACCGCCAAGTGATGTGATATCTGGTTTTAATGCTCCGTCACGGCGGGGACCACGGGAACTAAAATCCGAGATATCATCCATGGATCCGGTGCGATTATTGTAAGAACCAACGGTAATTGCCGAATCGGCACAGGATGGCATACCCAATGTTTCCTGATAATCCACGTGGCGTGTAAAGCGCACCGGGTCGTTTCGTTCGAACCAGGCATCGATTTCTCCGCCATCCGGCAGACCATTGCCCGGGAACTGCGTAAATTTTACGCGCCAGGTTCCCCGCTTGATTTCGGTTGCCTCAGTGCCATTGTTATCAATAATGATCATAATGCGATTATCCATATTCAAGGGCGAATACAACTCGCTGATAACGGAAATACGGCCATCAGCCGTGTCAAACGTTCTGTTTTGCAAGATGCTTACTTTATCCTGATAACCGATAGTCGGTCCGCCAACCTGCACTTCGAGATAATCATTTGTCTCAAACCAGATATCCATTTCGATGTCATTACCGGAGATATCGCCTTCGGCAGCAATATTAAACACCAACGTAACACCACTATCCGGATCGACGAATGCTTCTGCATGTAGCCGATCATTACCATAATTGCCCGCAGAAACAACGATAATGGAACCATCAGCAACATCATTATTGATTGCCTGTTCAAAAAGCGATGTCCCGTCATGAGGACCCATCGTTGTTCCCTGGCTCGTGTTAATAACATGGCGCATGTTTAATTCATTGGCTTTGCCGCGAATATAATCATACCCGTCCAGGGTGCCACGCGTTGTTTGCCCGCGGTTGAATAAATCTTCTCCGTTATTTTTCACCATAATGATATTCGCATCCGGTGCAACTCCTTTAAATTTCCCGGTCGAGGAGCCATCGCCCACAGCGATACCTGCGACGTGGCTTCCGTGTCCGTTTTCATCTTTATGGTTAATACTGCCCGAATTTATTTTATCGTGATTGAACTCGGCACCATAATTAAATCCAGCAGGACGAGTACCGCCTAATGAATGATCCCAGATATATAAAATCCGTGAATCCCCATTTTCATCCTTAAAATCCTCGTGTTCAAAATCAATTCCAGTATCAGTGAACCCAATGATCACGCCTTTTCCGGTTAAATTCGCAGGCGCTGCCAGATCATGTAATATGGCCGCTCCGGTTTTGGGCAGTGCAAACTCCAGATTATTCTCCATGGATCGGGACGCTTCTATATAAACAACATGTTCTTTCTCTGCTAATTCAGGTATGGAGATGACCGGTAATATGGCGGTATAAATATCGCCGTGTTGTGAACCGACCGTTCCTCCAAGGGATTCCACAGCCGTGCGGACATCATCAGATGATTTTATAAGAATACCAACCACTGATTTACGCGGTTCATTTTCTCTTATGGCACAATCTATTGATGAAGAAACAGCGGGTAAGCGTTTTTCAATTTTATCGAATAATAAAAATAATGCAGGGTCAATTTTTCGTTTCGTTTGTTGTGTAAGCGCTGCGAAAGCTGTTTGGAGGAAAAATAAAATTAGAATCAGCAAGATCGAATAAAACAACCACCCGGAATTTCTATTCATCCGGCACCTCCTTTTCGTGATCAGAAAATTTATTCAATAATTGTTAACATAGCAAATTGTTTTCAGCTTTTCAACTAAAATTTTGATTTTTTTTATTTTTTGTACGGTTATAATGAACTATATCGAAGATTATCATGCAATGTATTATGAGGCTGTCATCAAACCACCCTTGCGAAGGTTCCTAAAGCAGAATAGTCTGTATATTGAAAAAATATGAATTAATTATCATCATATTTTATAGCTACAAACCTTCGCAAGGGTTTTTCCGGCATTTATCGAGATCGTGGACAGGCTGTAAAGACATCGCACACCGTATCAGAAATCCAAATATCACTTAATGAGCACCATTTTCCGTGTTTTCACAAAATCACCGGCTTTTAACGTATAGAAAAACAAACCACTGGACACCGGTTTCCCCTGATCATTCCTGCCATCCCAATACACTGTGTAACGACCCGGCGCTTTGGTTTCATTCATTAACGTCCGTATTCGTTGCCCCAGGTTGTTGTAAATTTCCAACGTTACATCTGAATTGTTTGGCACGGCAAAAACAATTCGTGTCGTTGGATTAAACGGATTGGGATAGTTTTGCAATAACTCAAATTCGATGGGAATTGTCGATTCGTTTGCCGCTGTTTCAATCTCCGTTTTTGTCGTTGGAGTAAGCTGAATGTCATCAATAAACCAGCCAAGCAGACCTCTAAGCTGGGTTGAATCTGACGTCATTCGAAAGCGAATGCGGACATTATCAAAGCCGGTTCCAACGTAATCTTCAAGAGAATACACTTTATTTTTCCATCCTCCGGACATTCCTGTGAGCGGTTCCCCTATTAATTGCCAGTTTTCACTGCCATTGGTATTAATTTCAATATACCCAAAATCTTTATCAGTTTCCAGGAAATAAACAGTCCAGAAAGAAAATACCGCGTTTTCAAGCTCAGACAAGTCCATCCCATCTTTGAGTGAAAAGGAGACATTGGAATTATTGGGATATGTTCTGCCCTGTCCGGGATGGTCGTTGATGCAATTATTGCCCTGATGCGCAATACTGGTCTCAATTCCCCATCCATCCGGATCGGCGATCCAGTTAGCAATTCCAGTCTCAAAGTCTTCTAATCCGATTATAAACCATTTTTCTGTTGTTGTTTCACTATTTTTAGACATTGAAACATCTGTAGCGCTGACAGAATAATAGACGGTATCGCCAAAAGCGAATGGTCCCGGGATAGCTCCCTCAAAGCGATTATCGGCCATAATTTTGGGTGGCTGCATTTTTACTACACCGCTTTGGCCAAATACCGATCGATAATTAAGAAATACCGCAGCAGTATCAATACCTGTGTTATCAAACACTTCAATAGCAAGCTGATGATCTCCTTTATTAATTATTGTATTCGGAATATCATTCAACAAGGCGATGTATGGAGGTGTTGAGTCAAAATTATTTGAATAAGAATATTTACGAATAGGCGATGAAAAGCCTTTTTCATTTTGTGCAAAAATAAAATATTCAATAACTTTACCAAATTGAGGCGGAATTTCGGCTTCATAAATGTCCTCGCCTTTGTTAATCATAGTAGCAGTATTATACCCGGCTTCGCCTTTAACTCGCCACAATAGATAAATACCTGTTAATTCATCACTGTTAGCGGTCACCTTTGCAGAGACAACCCTTGATTTTGTTGAATCCTCGGTATCTGTTAATGGCGTATGCATAATAGTCAATTCATTCAGCCATTCCAAAATGCGCGGCATAATTTCATTACGAGCGGGTTCTTCGACAATTGCCTCAAATCCGCCGAATGCGAAATAGACGGAACGGTACAACCCGGCATAGCGAACTGCGCCACTGTTGCCATTGGAATAATTGAAAATGGAAATACCACCGTTGACCGGCTCAACCTCACTCGGATATTGGTTTGCCGCTGCTCGTCCGGGCTGATAAACATTGATAGAAAGCTTATCGCTCAATGGATCGCCAGGCACTCCTGTTAATGAAGAAAATTGACTGGTGTCAAGGAGATATCTGGCGCGGAGATAATTTTCATAAAAATCTTTTGAAGCGCCACCGGAGCCTACATATCCGGTTCCTTCCAAATCACTCAAATCCCAGCCAATATCCTGTCCCGAAATAAAAAGCTTACCACCAGCGCCTAAAAACAAACTCAAAACCGTTTGATCTTCTTCTGTTAAAGATGGAAAAGTCCATTCACACGCCCAGATCACGGTCGGGTAAGCATAAAGCTGCTGGAAATCCGGAGTACCATTTAGCTCATGATCATGAATATCATAAGCCACTCCCAGACTATCCAGTACCTGTGTGTAATATCCTTCAATATTATTTTTACCATCATCGTCATCTACAAGCAGCACACTGGGATTAATGGCAATATAGAATTCAAAAAGCTCGTTGTAACCATTATCCGTGGTTAACCGAAGCTCACATTTCACCCGTTTGGGCAAAATGCCACCTCCAACATGTACAATAAACGGATCGCCGTCATTCTTCTTTTGGTTATTATTCAAATCCCGAAGTCCGGTCAGCGTTCCGTACGAGGAATTCGCTTTTAATACTTCAACAGTGGAATCTTCAACTGTGAGCGTGGCGCTCAAATTTTGGGCATCTTCCCACACATTAGAAAGCTGCAACGACAAATCAATTGTTTCACCGTAATCGATTCGTCCGTTACCATTTCCGCCGGAGCGATCATCAATATAGTGGCGTTGGATCGCGATGCGTGGTAATGCAGAGACGTTTTCAGTTACTGCGCGATACGCGTTTATTCGCCCTGATCCTAATTTCCCTGCATAATTGGGATTAATCCCGTCGATATTATCAGCCGTTTCAACAACCTGTATCATGATTTCGGCGGGTGACCATTCCGGATGCTGGGATTTAACCAGTGCTGCCAAACCTGCCACAAGCGGAGAGGACATGGACGATCCCTGATAAGTAGCATAATTATCATTAAAAACCGTGCTTAAGATTCCGGGTCTACCACGGCTTACGTCTCCACCAGGTGCGGAAACTGTCACCCAGTCTCCGTAAGTTGCATAAGATGCTTTTTGATCCAAATCATTCACAGCGGCAACAGAGATGGCGAACTTTTCGAGACTTAGCGGCTCCCCTTGTTCATCACCGGCATTACCGGCGGAAGTGACAATAACCACGCCGTTTTCATACGCATAACGCGCGCCATCGACCACAGTCTCTGAATTTCCGAAGCTCAGATTCGCTACATGCGCGCCGTTATCGGCAGCGTAAGCAAATGCTTCAGCCATAAAACCGGACAAGCCGACGCCGTTTCCATCCGTAGTATGCCAGCCAATGCGCAGTGGCATTATTTTCACATTCCAGCTAATCGAGGCAACTCCGATATCATTATCCGTGACCGCCGCGGCAATGCCGGCAGTATGCGTGCCGTGCCCGTCAAAATCCATCGGATCGTTGTCCGGGACGTTGCCATCTTCACCATTAGCAACATTTGTTGCACCTTCTACAAAATCCCAGCCGCGAATATCATCTACAAATCCGTTATTGTCAGAATCGACGCCGTTTTCTGTTTCAGCATCGTTTGACCAGATATTGGCTGCCAGATCAGGATGATCCCAATCCGTGCCAGTATCGATAATCGCGACGATCACACCGGAATCGCCTTTTGCGACATCCCATGCCTGCTCTGCCATAATCTGGGGCAAATGTTGCTGGCTATTATATCTGGCGTCATTGGGAATCGCTTGCGCAGGAATAATATAATCCGGTTCAGCATATTCTACTTCCGGATTTTGATTTAAAGCAGCCACCATCTGACGGATGTCCGTATCTTCGGGAACCGTTAACACATGAATTCTGGACAGCCCGATTTCCGGCCGCTCTGCAATTCGTGTATTTTTTACATTTTTGAATAACCGCTCCCTGGATCTGACAGCAAACGCCTGACTCACTTTATCCAGCGCCTGGTTGATACTTTTTTCTTTATTCTCCTGTTTGAACTTAACGATCACACGGCCCGGCACGTATTTCAAATCAGAACGTACACTCTTCTTCCGAGACAGTTGTGAACCTTCAGAGCTGTTCTTTGCATAAGTATCAGTTTGATTAAATAGAAATAATCCACACAAAAAGATAATCAAAACATTTCTTTTTTTCATGAAGCCCTCTCTCAATTTATTTGTTATATTTGATCAGCCTTAAAATTCTATCTAAAATTCTAAAAAGAAAATTATCATACAATTGTAGCCCACTAAGCACACAAAAATACACAAAATGTTATTTTTTTATTTTGAATTAAGCACTATTTCGTGTGTTTCGCGGGCAATAAATCTATTTTTTTTATTATTATAATTTATTTTAGAAATTTAGGTTCTAAATTAAACATGAACAACAAATTATTTTATTGATATTTGGAGCGCAATGGCTTTATCCCGCCCGGCGGGAGTGAATCGCATAAACAGCCTGTCCATGAACTACCGTTGCGAAGGTTATTAAAATAGACTGCTCTGTATATTGAATAAATTTCAATGAATTATCTCTATGTATAGCTACAAACCTTCGCAAGGATTTGCCCGGCAATTACCGAGTTCCTGGACACGCTCTAAAGTCGATTCACTCCAAAACGTACTTTCAATGTTACCAGGTTCATCCTGATTAAATTACGTCATTTAAGTAAAATCATTCGTTTTCTGTCAATAAAATCTTTTGTTTTTATTTGGTAAAAATAAAGTCCGCTGCTTAACAGCGACGCATCGAATGTAATCTGATGTATGCCGGCAGGTAGCTCTTTTTCCAACAGGTTAATAACTTCCTGGCCTTTTAAATTATATACTTTTAACGTCACAAAACCAAAATCTTTTAATGAAAACCGGATGGTTGTTTCCGGATTGAACGGATTCGGATAATTTTGTTCCAGACTATTCGACACAGGTTTAACAGGTAGTTGGTCACTCTTTTTTACATCCGTGATATCACTTGCAAGCCATTCCAGACTATTACCCAGTAATTGGCTGCGGGTTGCGAAACCCGGGAATTCGCTGTTTACGGCCTCCAACCCAAATCCCATAAAAACAATTTTAGAGTTATTCTGCTCATTTTGAATTCTGACTGCGGCAGCGGTTTCCGGATATTTGCTGTAACGCAGCATTACACTGGCGGAATCATCCGGGATCAGGTTGTCCGGAGACGCCTGATTTCGGGCGCCATCGCCACCAGCGATCACCACCTTTCTTAGCGTATCTGTCACCGGGTCGCCAACGACGCCATTTAGCAAGCGATCGGCAACATTTCCGCCCCATTCCACATGCAGTATATCACTTAAAAAATCACTTCCCTGTTGCGCTAAATTCTCTGCAATATTTTGGCCAGTTAACAACAGGCGGCCACCGTGTTTCAAAAATTTTTGAAGCGAGTCCTGCTCCGCGTGTGTCAATGCATTGTCCAATGTTTTGCCGGTTACCCAGATCATTGTCTGGTACGAATATCCTTTTGTAAGTGCGGTGGTCTTTTGTAAATCAGTGTCGTCAAACGGATAATCCAGTCTGTCGAGAGACGCCTGAATATAGGTTTCTAAATCATCTCCATCGTCATCATCGACAAGAAGAATATTGGGAATACCGACCATAGAGCTTAAACGGCGATTTTCGACGACTGGTTCGGATGCGGCTATACCTGTAATTTCAAGATCAAAATAAACACGGTGTGTTTCAAATTGCGGGCTCACTGCAAATGTGAACGGCGCAGCGCTTGTTTCGACGTTCGTTTTTGAGCCAAGCTCGCCCAGAAATAATTCATCATTTTCCATCGTAATTCCCGAACCGGTGGTACTGATTTTCATAGTCGCCTCACTCACATTCGCCCATTCATTACTTAATTGTATTGCAAGCGCGCCTGTTTCCCCAGCCTCTACCCGTCCGTTCAGATTACCTGTCATGTCTTCAACACTTGTTATTTCAACTGTCATATAGGGCCGTCCGTAAAAAACTTCCACATCTGCTGTCATAACAGAATCAGAAGGACTGATATTCCAGATTGCCACCTGTGTCGGATTATCATTATAATTGATGCTGTTGGGATTAGAAAATTCATCAAAAGTCGTATTATTCATTCCGCCGGGAAACGGATCGCCGACATCTCCTCTGTTATAACCATCATCCAGATGGTTCATACCGTCTGCTTCTTCAAGGTCAACCAATTTATGAAACTCATCGCGGTTCGATGATTTGGAATTATCCACATGCCAGACCAATAATCCCCCGGAATAAATATATTCATCAAATCCGGTTTTCTGTCGATTTTCAACAAGAAAATATTCCCTACCCAGCGGCAACCTGGCGCCAAAATAGCTTGAAAAGTAATCAATATTGCCATTTTTCCAGATTTTGTAAACCACTGGTAACACATCACTTTCAACCTGCGGGAATTGCACATCCTGATAATTCGCATTCACAACAACCGGATAAATCCAACCGAGCGCCTCTTTACACCAGGCACTCATGTGTACCGGTTTTTCAGAGTGGCGTCCGTCGCCGCCATAGCTGCCGCCGCTCATCAGACACCAGTTGCCCACGCCTTCAGACGTTTCATTAGGCGCATCATCGGTATCGTACAAATCAGGTAATCCCAGCACATGTCCGAATTCATGACAAAACACCCCGATTTCGATCATATTTTTATCTGTACCACTTCCGGATAGTTCCGGCTGAATAATATAATCATCGATTCGAATGTAACCGCCATTTGCTCGGGGGTCATTCGTGGTATATGATCCGACACCTCCGGAAGAAAGCGACCAACGATGAGACCAGATATTATCACTGTCCCCGGCTTCTGCGCCGCCACCGGTATGAACAATTACCAGCGCGTCCACTTTTCCGTCATCATCCCCGGAATTTGGAATACCGTCCGGGCCATCATTATCGTATTGACCAAAATCCACGTCACCATCCGCCATTATCGCAAGGTCCATTACAAATTGCGGCGCGCCGCCAGCCAATCCATTATCACGATTTACATAAAAGGATTGAGTGCTTGGCGCCTGATACCAGCCGTACACATCTCCTGTCATGTAAAAACTACCATAAGAAACTTGCTGATAATAATCTGTCATGGTTCCGGTAGGATTCGGACCGTCAAATAATAACGCTTGAAAATCTGCAACAGAAAACGTTGAGGAGCTGTTTGAGTATGAACCCAACAATACAGGTAAATATGTCGTGTCGATCAGCGCAGATTCTGTTGAACTCATTTTACCCAATTGAATCATTCGCTTCATTTCTGCCTGTCGTTGAATTTTTTCAACCAGACCGCCCTGTTGATACGACTTCGAAATAACGTCCATATAATAACTGAAATTTGGCGGAGGTTTTACGCCTTTCTTAGGAGGAGAAATCGCAAACAGCGATGTCCAACTAAAAGTAATGACAATCAAATAATAAATTTTATTGGTGTTAACCATAATTATTCTCCGTCACTTGTTAAGTTAATTTTTAAATTCGATGGTTATACAATGCGGTCCGGAAGAACCATATCCCAAAATCCCACTCCCTTTTACCGGAAAGACTGTTTTACCAGATGCTTTTATCAATATATTTTCGGCCAACTGATCAATGCTCTTGATCCCATACACTGGCATTAAAATACCATCCTGCCACACAAGACAATTCGGATAACACAGCATGGGCAGTCCCTTGTTTTTCTTTCCGCCAGATCGGCCAAACTGTCCCGGCCAAAACGGAATCCGAATGACCTCGAATCCATTCTCTTGTAAAGCCAAAGTAATTTTATCGTCCCATCCATACGCAGGTTCTGATAACACCGCGTTCACGAATTCGCCTGGTTTTAATAAATCATTGAGGATTGCTAATTTATCTTTTAACATTGGCCCGAGGATTAATCCCGGCGCATCTAATTTATCACAGGAAAAGGTATTTTTGTTCCAGTTAAAATCAACATTACCGGCAGAACTCGTAAATTCCACTGCCCAGCGGGCGATAATTTTCTTTTGCTCTGTTCGATCTAATCGCAATAACAAATTTCTGGTTAGTTCCACATCACCGACAGCCACGCGATTTTCAGTGAGCGGCATCACCAGCAAATCAAGGTGAAATTTATCCAATGACGGTGTCGGCACTCGTACAAGTGAATGCTGAATCGCCGGATCGACAGGCATATTTTCAGGACAGATTAATTTATCGCCGGCGACCAAAAATTGAGCGCCGATAAATGACATCGTGCTGTTGTGCACCTGAACATCATTCAACTGATCCAACGAAAGGAAAGTATTCCTTAATTGATGCTGCTCCGAAGCGCTTACCAGCAACGTGCCTTTTATATCAACGAGCACCTGATCCCTGGGCCACGGTCCATACGCCCGTGCATCCTGAACAAATTGCAATCGGGGTTCGCCCCATGAATTAAATCCCAATTTGTTTTGATTTAATGTAGAAACGAGTCGTCCAAATTCCGGTGAATTCGGTCCAAATTGATTAATAACAATCGCCTCGACATCGGGCAGGGCTTTTAAAATATCCACCAGTGAAATGCTTCCGATTTCTGCTGTTTGGGAGTAAACAAGAATGAGTTTATCAATTTTTCCATGATGCGAAGATTGCAATTTTATGGCAGAACGCTGCTGTGCATAAACCGAGTTCACTATCAATAACAGGACGAGCAATTTTTTAATCTCTTTCACAAAATCCAGAATTGAATTTCCTATTTTTAGGTTACTATAATCAATATGTTAGAAAAGTGTCAAATTTTTATTATAGACAATATTTCCGGTAATGTCAAGCGAAAATTGATTCCTTTTACTTCGATTTATTGATGATGCAGTTTCCCATCACAAGGTAATCCATGCCTGTATTTTGGTAACACTGAAATGCTTCCCTCGGCGTGCACACAATAGGTTCGCCGCGTACATTAAATGACGTATTCACCAGCACCGGACAACCGGTTATTTTTTTGAACGCTTGCAGAAGTTTGTACAAAAAAGGATTTTGTTGCTGATTGATCGTTTGGATTCGGGCGCTGCCATTGATATGAGTAACGGCTGGTATTTCCGCTCGTTTCTCATCTTTTACCTGAGCCACCAGTAACATAAAAGGACTTGGACGGTCAATTTCAAAATAGTCTGCTGCATCTTCTTCCAAAACAACCGGGGCAAAGGGACGAAAATCTTCTCTAAATTTTATCTTGTTATTTAAAATATCTTTCATAGCCGGGTTGCGGGGATTTGCCAGAATACTTCGATTGCCCAGCGCCCGCGGACCAAATTCCATGCGCCCCTGAAACCAGCCGATTATTTTATCCGCGGCGATTAATTCGGCAACTTTTTCAATTAGTTGCTCATCAGAATAATCAATAAATGAAATTCCTTCATTCCTCAAAAATAATTGTATTTCATCATGATCGAATTCAGGGCCCCAGTTTGCATGTTCCATTCCAAACCGCTGTGGATTTTTCAGCAGCGAATTATAGGTAAAGAAAGCCGCGCCGATTGCGCCTCCGGCATCTCCGGCGGCCGGCTGGATGAATACGTTTTCAAACGGGCTCTCCCGCAGCAATCTGCCATTGGCAACGGAATTTAACGCGACGCCACCAGCGAGACAGATATCCGGCAGCCGAGTTTCCTGATATAAGTGACGCGCCATTTTCAGCACGATTTCTTCAGTCACAGCCTGAATACTGGCAGCGATGTCTTTGTGGGTTTGGGTCAATTCGCTCTCCGGAATCCGGAGAGGTTCGTCGAATAAACGGTGGAAACGTTCATTTGTCATTCGCAATCCATAAGGATAAGCAAAATAGTCCAGATCCAATTTAAAACTGCCATCGTCACGAATATCAATCAATTGTTTAATTTTGTTCGTGAATTTCGGTGTACCGTACGGCGCCAGTCCCATAACTTTGTATTCATCGCTATTGACTTTGAATCCGAGATAATAAGTAAACGCATTGTATAACAATCCCAATGAATGCGGATAGCGAAGCTCCCTGTGCAAATCGATCTGAATTCTATCGCCGACGCCATAACTGGCGGTATCCCACTCTCCCACACCATCGATGGTAAGAATCGCTGCCTTTTTAAATGGCGACAGGAGAAAAGCACTGGCTGCGTGCGCCAGATGATGATCACAGAACAGGACCGGGCCGTCATAATGAATTTCCTGCTCAATGAGTTGCGGCGTCCAGAGTTTTCGTTTTAACCACACCGGTATAGCTTTTACGAACGCGTGCAGACTTTTGGGATAGGTTGCAAAATAGGTCGTTAAAATTCGGTCAAATTTTCGGAATGGTTTGTCATAAAAAACGACATAATTGATATCGTCGATGATCATTTGCCCGTTGCGCAAACAGTATTCGATAGCATTCACCGGAAACGCCGGATCGTGTTTAATGCGTGTAAATCGTTCCTCCGAGGCAGCGGCGATTAATTGACCATTCTGCACCAGACAGGCAGCGGCATCATGGAAAAAGCAGGATACTCCCAAAATGTTCATAATTTTCGACCGATCATGATAAAATACCCTCCGTTATCACGCAGACTAAAAATCCATTTGAGCTGAACCAAAAATTGTGCGAGGAAGCCATTGCGCCAACGGGCTACTACAGGTTTGGAAAACGCCCGGTTATTATGCTTCATCGTCCGAAATATCTCGATGGGCGGCATTGAGTTAGTATATTCAATATTATTTTTATTGAACCATTGCAGTACCTCCCCGATGGAATGGGTGGATTCATGCGGATGATGATATTGATCTGCCAGCCAGCTTTCGTTTTTTTCTATATCTTCGTCCCGATGAACTAATTGCCTTTTAACTGCTTTTTTATCAATGGCAGATGATTTGCAAATTCCCTTTATAAAGCGCCGTATTTTCACCAGTAATCTGCCAAACGGATTATACAGCCCGATGACAAGATAGCCGCCACTTTTTGTCTGATGCGCCAGATTTTGGAAGCCTTTGTACGGATCACTGGTATGGTGCAGCACTCCCAGCGAAAGGACATAATCATAGTGTTCGGTCTTGGTAAACGGCTCCAGAATATTCATCCTCTGAAAAGATGCGGATTGAATGTTCAGACGCTTCCGTAACGCGTTTGCCTTTTCGATGGAATGAGCTGAATAATCAATTCCCAATACGTGCCGATGTTTCAGCGCCAGAAAATTCGCCATTTGACCAGTGCCACAGCCGGCATCCAGCACGCGGGCGTTGAAGGGAATCTGGGCGTCCAGAAACTTGCCGAACCAGCTTGCCTGACGGCGCAAATCCGCGGAATAACTATAGCGCTTAATGTTGAATCCGGGAAACGGATGTTCTTCATAAAATTGATTGACCTGTTGCAGGATATCTTTGGTTTTCTTCATTTATAGCTTGTATCAATTGACCTTATAAATTCGTCACTAATTTAATTTAGACAGGATTACAGGATTTACATAACTTAAGTATCCTGTTATCCTGTCAACTAATTAATTTTTCAATGGTTAACCTATCATATGGTGAGATGATACTATATATAATAATTCTAAAATGAAAATTGCATTCATGTTCCGGCACTGCAGATGACGCTGATTTCGCAGATACAAAATCTGTGTAATCTGTGGTCGCTCTTTACTTTCTAAAACTCAATACGCAACAGCAACTTCAAACGACTCGTTTTTGAAACTCAGGCTAAAATTGATCGTAATAAATGTCCAAATCCGGTTTCTTTTGTTTGCGCACCGTCCAGTAAGAGCCATTTGTTAACGGAATATCCAATGGCGCACTGCGAAATAATTTCATCATTAACGCGACGATCCCGCCCATAACCATATATAAAAAGCCGATAATAATAATCGTTTGGATGTGGCCTATTTTTTCCAGAATTGAATGACGTTTTTTTTTGATCATGATATTAGAATATTGCGTAAATAAACGGCGCCAGTGCAGAGCCTTCCAGTAAAATGACAAGTAATCCGATTAATATAAAAATGAACACTACCGGAATCATCCAGTATTTTTTTTCTTCTTTTAAAAATCTAAAATATTCTGCAAAAATTGATTGACGTTTCATATTGCCTCTGCTTTATTTTTAACAATAACAAAACCATTATTCGCCGTTGTTACTTGAAAAAGAATCTGTGTTTATCAGTGTCAATCCGTGGCTAAAATTGTTTTACGTTATTTATTGAACCTCACCTTCCAGCCGTTTTAGCCAGGCTGTGGCAAATGCATCTCCGGGATTGAAAGTTAACGCCTGACGGAACATTGCCCGGGCTCGGTCCCGGTCTCCTTGTTGATAATAAATAACGCCCAAATTCGAGATCGCGTTATGATTTCCGGGATTCAGCTTCAATGTCGCCGCGAACGCATCCTGTGCCTGATCCAATTGACCTTTTGTAAGATAGATCACGCCCAGATTATTCATTGCTTTGGAATAGGTCGGATTGATCTCCAATGCCTTTAAATATGCCTGCTCTGCTTCCTTAATCTTGCCCTGGCGATAAACCGTATTGCCCAGATTGTAATATGCCTGATCAAAATCAGGTTTTAATTGAATCGTCTTTAGAAACATCCGCAATGCGTCTTCCAGTCGATTTGTTTTCTCATAGACAGAACCCAGTGCATTGTATGCCTTTGCATAAGCCGAATCAATCGCAATCGCAGCTTGAAAATCGTCCTGTGCCAGATCGTATTTCCCCTGCTCCACGTAAACAAGCCCCCGCATAAATCTCGCTTCCGGATGATCCGGTAGTTGCGTCACGGCTTTCATGATAAACGGAATCGCCTCCTGATGTTTACCAGCCCAATTTAGAACTTTTGCCAGATTCAAATCCCGCATTGCATAATAAACAGTGTCCACGGTAGACATCACGCTGTCGTAAAGCGCCGGACGGTTCACCTGGTTCCATTCTTTCTGTGCATCAATTATTTTTTGATCTATTAATGTGGTTGCTAATTTTTCTGCCAGTAATTGATGAACCGCTATTTTCGGATGTGCGTGATCTAAAAAATATTCACTGCCAGGAATATTATGGCCGTATTCGTTCATGCACTGCTGTTCCAGTATCGCGACCAGATCAATGCAGGGCACATCTCTTTCCCCGCATAAGCGCCGAATCCGATTTTGGATTTCAGACGTTGCCCGCAATGGCGCCACATCGAGATTAATGGAAGCAACAAACTCGTGTTTTGCTTCCGGAAAAGCGCCCATCGAAAAATGACATTTTCCATTGTAAAACCGCAGGTCTGCATAGCTGGAATAAATCGTGAGCGCTTCGGCAAACGCATCTTTCGCATCCGAATAATTCCCTTCGTTCAGATGAAATCGCCCGTTTTCATATCGCATAATCCACTCATTTTTTTGATCCGGCGTCAGAAACGCAAGTTGCGATTTAAACGGCGAAAAATCCTTTTCATTGGATGGCGGGACCACAAATATGATTTCAATATTATTGTTTCGCGCGATTTCAATCATTCGCTGAATATTTGTACTGAAATGCCCGAGGACTGCCTCTCTTTGAAATAAATCCCTGTCATAGCGATCAAGTCCCATGGACTGGTCGAGAATTGGTGTGACTTCTCCCTTCATTTCAAATTTTTTATGGGCTGATTGAACATCTCCTTCTTTGAGCGCCAGCCACTTCCGTCGAATCAGCGAATAGGTTCTCAAATTGTTCAACACCTTGCGCACCTTCATGACGGATTCCGGTGTTTCAAGTATGTCCTCGTATGTTCTGTTTTCCAAAAACTCATTATGTCCGGAATACACAATAAACAAATCCGGCTGATATTGTGTCATCTCCTGCATCAGATTGACGATTCGATAACTGGCATAAGAGACTCCGCCAACATTTACAACCTCAATGTATGTTTGAGGCATTAAATCTTGCAGGAGCGCCTGTAACCAGTTTGAAAATGACGTTTTATAAACGTACGGTCTCCCAAAAGTTGTCGATCCGCCAAAACAAAATGCACGATACCCATTTGCCGGTTTTTGTGCCAGAAACTCCTGATAATTAAACCACTCAAGCTTACTCTGACGTGTTTGATATACTTCTCGTTCATTCTCCTGCACTTTTTCAAAAAGCGGCACAACAGATTCAAATCCCAGAAACGGATCCTGTGACTGATACGTTGTTTCGGTTCCGGTTATTAACAGAATAAATTCAAAAAAAAGGAGTGCAAGAATCGGAATGAGAAAAATTGTAATAAGAATAAAAGACGTTCGCTTTTTCATAATCAAAAAGTGTTACAAATAAAACGAAAGGGACTCTCTTGCGAAAACCCCTTTCGTTAAATGACAATTATTTCATCAAAATTAATTTCTTATGCGTTCTGAAATTCATGGTTTCCATATAATACAGATAAACACCGGAGGCCAAATCTGCCGGAGCAATCCAACTGACGCTGTGCGTACCTGCTTGCATAAAATCGTCGACAACGGTATCCACTACCTGTCCCATCATATTATAGATTTTCAAACTGACTCTATCGTTATTGGGCAGCGAAAATCTGATTTCTGTTTGCGGATTAAACGGATTGGGATAGTTTTGTTCCAGCGAATAGCCTGTGGGCAGGTTTTTCTCTGCCGTTTTCACGCTGGTTTCACAGGTATTTTCCGTTGGCACATCTGCGGCCGGGAATGAAAGATAAACAAGGCTGGCAGGTGTGGTCTGAACAGCGTTAGCTCCGCCGATAAATCCATTAATATCATCAGAGTGATAAACGAACCGAATCGAATCGTCCACCATTTTCGCCAATGATGCTTGCTTATCTTCGGTGCCCGGCGAATCGGTGACATTTACCGGCGGGCAGCCCCAGGCTAAACCACCATCTGCCGAAGCAGTCGCATAAATATCTGGATAATTGACGGTATCCGCATCTACGTCAAACGGTCTGGGAGCAGTAAACGTGACATATAAATTATTGTCCGCGTCAACTGCTATTGATGGCCACCATAAACCACCGCCACTACCGCGTTGATGAATATCGCAACCGCCGTAGAGCGCGAGCGCTCGAATATCTTCAAGAGCGCCCGGGATACCGGAGCGATCCAGCATGTAATTTAAGCCTGATGACGGACTCCAGTGGTATAACGGCGCCAGTGCATCAGCACGGTTCTGTGACATAACGATAGTGCCATCTTCCAGAGTATCGGGATAGGAGAAAAAGGTTCCGAAGACCACATGGGCTTCGCCAGTGTTATCATAAACAAGCGTCAATTGTTCTCCGGCGCGGTCTTCACCTTCTTCCGGGGGAATGGTTAAACCATCATTGGTAATATTTGTCACAGTCCAGGTATCGCCGTAATCTTCAGATTCAGCAAACAATATATCTGAACCTCTGTATGCACCGGCTCCCTCCGGATTATTGAATGTCCAGCCAACGATAGCCACTTTATTTTGCCAGGCATCGATGGCGTAAGCATCCGCGTCGCCATCGGTTAGCCAGCCGACATCCTGAGATGGCGGATCAGTCGGTTCAGCGCCTGGCGCCTGAAATACATATCTGAATGACCAGCTTAATCCACCATCGAGAGATCTTCCATAAACATAAGGCTGCGCAACGCGTGGTTCAAGACCAGCAAACGGATCAAACGTAAAAAAGCTGGCAACGAAATGGATGTTATCTTTCCCATCAACAGCGATTCGTGGCCAGGTTAGATCAGCAGCCGGATCATCCGGGAATTGACCAGAATATAGAAACGTCCAGAGTCCAAACCCGGAAAAAACGTCCATCGCAATCTGTGTACCCAGATTATCTGTCGGATGCGTTGTAATAACTGCGCTACCGTCAGACTTGGTATCAATATTACCCCAACCGCTGCGTTGCGTTTCCACACGGGTCATGGGAAGCGCCCAGCTCGATCCATCATAATACGACCAGTATGTAGACCGGGTATTCGCTCCGGCATCTGTTTGCTCCATTGCGGCAACTTGCATTGTTCCATCACTGTGGTAAACAATTTCACGCATAAGGGAACTATTTGTTGTTGCTTCGTGATAAGATTCCGGAAACAATACAGTACCCGGACCAACCTGGCCGGCAGACTGACTTTTGGAGCCAATATTCGGCTGGATAACCGCTTTATCAGCTTCGCGTCCATCAACGACCGGAAGGGCTTTTGTGGAAACTACTTTCTTGTCAGTTGCATAAAGCGAAAAACTGACAATCAGCAATAGTAGTATTATACCAAATTTTCTCATAGATTAACCTTTCCTTTTTAGTTAAACCGGTTAATTAGTTGAGATTATCATACGTGCAATAATCTCTAATGTTGCTCTCCCCCATAAATTCCCCCTTTAATGTGTGCAATATATCAATTTTTATTGATAAAGCTAAAACCATCTCTATTTTTTAAGTGTTTTGATTTTTATAACCACTTCGCTAAAACAAGAAACCCTGAGGATGTATAAGCCCCAGGGTTTCAAAATAGTTGACTTATTTTATCCTGTCTTTCACTAGCGAATGAGCGTCATCTTCTTGACAGCAGTTTGATTTGCGCTTACCAGTTTTGCGAAATAAACACCAGAAGCGATATTTTGCGCATCCCATGTTAAAGTGTGGAAGCCTGCCTGCATCTTTTTATCGACTAATGTAGTTACCAGTCGACCGGTGACATCATAAACGCTCAGGTTAATTTGTGCGTCTTTTACCAGATCGAAATTAAGCGTTGTTGTCGGGTTGAACGGGTTCGGATAATTCTGATGTAATTCAAATGAACCCGGAACCATTGCTGGTTCATTTGCCTTAACACTCACGGCTATCAGAGAAATTTCTGATTTAGGAAATGCATAATACATCATATTGGTGCGGAATGGCTCTGCACCGCTATCAGTATTGTTTCCGAACTGCGGGTCGGAATTATAGACGATGTGTAAATAATCATCGACTAACAGCGCCAGAGATGCATCGGCGTCTTCCATTGCCGGATTGCTTCCGTCCGGATTCGTAATGTTCGTCGGAGGTCCCCATGTTTTTCCGCCATCAGCAGAGCCAACAGCATACACATCAAACATGTTCGTTCCATCTGGTAGCGTATCGCCCGGAGCGGGTGTACAGAAAGTTACATACATATTATTATCTGCATCAAAACCAATGCTCGGGGACTTTAGCGTTGTATTGTTCCCTGCACCGGCGTCGTTAACTGTGCTCAAAGCGCCGGCATCAAAAATACTTTCAAACGGATCCTGACCAGGGAGGTCTTCATAAGTCATCATGTCAACCCAGCCTGTTGCCTCACTCCAGTGGCGCATCGGAGCTGTCAAACTATGGAAAACATCAGCAGCGGTGCCGGCGCTGTCCAACAACACCATATAATGAGTGGCAATCACGTGAAGATTTCCGTCATTATCATAGGCTAAATCAACACCCTGACTCGGTGCAAAAAGCGTATCACCTAAAGCCGGCAGACGGGGATTGTTGGTCAAATTTTGTGTCGCCCAGTTTTGACCGTTGTCTTCGGATTCTGCGATCCAGATATCAGCAACATCCGTATCCATCCGGGGAACATTCATGGTTGCGACTTTATTATCACCCCAGCATTGGACCGGGTAATTGTCAATATTAAATCCCTGCCATTGACCATTTGTCGTGTCCAGTTCAGTATATGGATCGCCAAAAATAAAGCCATGGTTCCAGGTTAATCCCTGATCGTTGGACCAGGTATAAATCGGGTAATAATCACCGTACAGAGCGCCTGGAGCCTTAGTATCTGTTGCACTCATGATATGAATATTATCCATACCATCGACGCCAACTCTTGGCCAAACATGATCCGGGATCCCTGCATCATCAATAAAACCTGTGAGATACGATGTCCAGAGTCCGTATCCGGCCAGGGCATCAATATTCACTTCATTGGCAACGTGAGACACAACAACCTGGCGTCCGTCGGAAAGAATGTCGGTATCTGTCCAACCACGGCGTAATCCTTCCACTTTAACCATTTCGCTCCAGGAGCTACCATCAAAAAAAGCCCACCAGGAACCACGATCCGCCAGGTTTTCCTGTGAGGCAGCCATACGAGCGACTGCTAATGTGCCATCACCATAATTAATGATGTTTCGCTGCATGTTACCATTGTTTTGATAATCATAACCACTGTTCATTAAAAATGTGCCCGGGCCATAATCCGATGTTGCGGCTTGAATTTTGGCCAGTTTGGGCGGAGCATCCGAGCGAACAACACTTGGATCAATTTTTACTCGCATCGCTTCTTTTGAAACTTTCTGCTTATCAACGATCTCTTTCGCAAATACTACAGAAGTAACTAAAAGCAGCATCAATACTACTAATAGCAATTTTTTCATGAACGATCCTCCTTCATTTATTAGGTTCATTAAATAATTTATGGATTAATAACTTTAGTCAATGAATAAGATTTCGCGCCAAAAACTTATTCCTTGACTATAAAATATTGTAAAATTAATTTTCGGTAAGTTCTCACCTCCTCTCGGATAAGAAATAATGGAAGGCGTGCAAGGATAAAATCCCCAAAGATTTATCTGTCTAATTTGTTGCTATAATATAACAATTAAAATTTTCATTGTCAAGTCTTTTGTCGTTGACACACAATGAAACAAATCGCGAAGATATAACCAATAAATTTTTTTTATAAAAAGAGCAGGAGCCGTCAGTTTGACGAACATCCTGCTCTACTATCAAATACTATCAATAAAGCCCATCAAAATCTAATCTTAAATTTCACCAAAATCCTGTAATATTTTTCTGGCAGCGTTTATTGCTTCATCGTTATTAATGAAGTAGAACGGAAAGCCAAAAATAACTGTTTTAAAATCATCTCCGATATATTTCGCGCCCGTGGTTTCGCCCTGAAAATCAAGATTTTCGGTTGCGGAATTAAATGTATAAATGGCTTCTGCTCCGTCAACCTGGCGAACTGTAAACATATCGATCGATGTCAGTTTATTCTCAAATTGCGGAATAAAATTCTTGGCCGCATCGACGTTTACATCCGGGTGATCGCCGACTCCTGTTGCTCCGGTAAAATCAGGAGGATTTCCGGGGGATTGTTTCGTGGAAGCCAGTTTGAAAAATTCCCACAGAAATTCATAATTATCAACCAGATCGAGCACAGTCGTCGGATCAAGATTTGCCACCGGAGTGACTGTCGCCAACTGTTGAACGGGTTTCCATCCGGAAATCCAGACATTTCCGCCTAATTTCATATATTCTTTCATAAGCAAAATCTGTTGCGGCAAATTCACCATAAACGATTCATCTGCTTCCCAGATTACTGTTGAATAATTACCCAGGCCATTCCCCGGTGTTGGAGCGCCATCTGTTTTGTAGTCCCACAAACTGTAAGTCGCGCCAACTGCCGTTAACACATCCATATAAAAACTATCTGCTTTCACATCTGGTGCAAAACGACCGTTCACATCATCGACGACGAGAATACCGGCATTGAAGGTCGGTTTTGCCAGGTTAAAATTAAAGACAACTTCTTCACTTTCAATGCCACCGGTATCTTTCACACGCATTGTGAAGGTGTGTTCACCGTTCGACAATTCCGCAAACAACGTATCAGTAATCGATAACCAGTTTGTTTCAGGATTGTCGTCAAGTTTAAATTTAACGGCAGAATAATGGCCAAAATATGCGGAAGCATCCACTTCCCATGAGAGTCGGACATTGTTCGAATCGCCTTCAAAATAGAATGCGCTGTTATCTTCGTAAAAATCATGATTATTGAAACTTGTTGTGAGCATGGCAATTGGTTGTACATCCAGTGAGACAACGAAACTATATGTTGCCGGGGTTTCATCCACTGCCATTGCAGCGTCCCGTGTCTGGGCGTAGAAGGTATGATTTCCTTCATCCAGCAAGCCGAAGGGGGAGCCTTCATAAAACTCAACAACAGGATCGTCTAACCACGCTGACCACTGCCCATCTTCATCAATTTTATAACGGTAACTAAATTCCGGGCCATTATCCGGATCGGTGGGGATAATATAGAATTTTTGCGCCCGGCCGAATGTACTGCCTTCTGCCGGATCGTCATCCAATTCAATTGCTGTTTCCGGCACGACATTCGTTCCTGTAAAAGATCGTTCTGCCGGCGTCGGATCGACAGCGCCATCATCATCGATCGCGGCGACACGAATGGAATGGGATTCATCTTTATTGGCAGCCGTAAATTTGAATGTAGAATCTGTCTTGGTTGTTTCAAATTCTGCGCCGCCATCTACAGACACGAGATATCGAACCACGTAGCCATCTGCATCATTACCAATCCAGCTAATTGTCATAAAATATGAATGATCGTCGCCCTGACTCGGCGCTGCGACAATTTCGGTTTCCGGCGGCGAGTTGGGAATCATTTCCGAATCTTCAGGTTCGATCAAGCCGCACCCGACAAAATAGACGCCGATTAACGTCAGCAGCATGAGGGGCATCGTGTATCTTAATAGTTTTTTCATTATGTCCTCCAAAATCTTATCTCATCGTTTTATTTTGAGCCGGTATCGGCTTCAGCCATATCCGGCATGAGATTAGATATTAATTATTTAGAATTGAAAACCGATTGAAAATCGGTGCGGTTGATTCATCAACGAACTGGTGTCAGTCAAATCACCAAAACTTGCATACGCGTAATCAAAATTGAGCATATAATTTCCAAGTTTTTGTCTGACACCCAGACCGAATGTAAATGATTCGGTGTCATAATTAAAGTTATAGCCACCCCGGAACGCAATCATGTTTTGAAACCAGAACTCGGCTCCGGCATTCATTCGTTCGGCCACATCACTGGGGTGTTCAAACTGCAACCCGACATTTCCGGCAAAATTTTCTCCCATTGAAAGGCCGGTCATGTTTTCCATATCAGCAAAAACGCCGACCCGGAAAGACATTGGCATCAAGTGTCTTTCAAAGGATTCTACTGCCGGTTCACCGGTCACCTCTCCGGAAACGGTTCGCCAGTCTTTAAAATCACCTTCGAAAACTGCATCCGGTCCAAAGTTTGAAATGACCATCGCCAATTTCATTGACCGGAAGCCTGTCTGATACGATAAACCGGCATCGAACACAACGCTCTGCGATGTGTATTCGTAAAGCTCTTCCCGTACATATTTGGCAGTAACACCAAACGAGAACAGTGTGGACAACGCCCGTGAATATGATAATGAAAGGACAATGTCCGATGCAGTGAACATTTCACCGGTTCCGTCAGGCATTTCCGGCGTTCGTACTATCATGTCATCCATGTGCAACACACCGGCGCTTATTGCAAATGTTCCCAGACTGCTTGGGAAAGCACTTCCAATCACATCATAATTTACATCTGCCGGTAAATTAATATGGCTCAACATCGCCTCGGGACGACTCATCCATGCCAGACCCGCGGGGTTCCAATAAATAGAGGTCACATCCTGTGCGCCTGCAATAAAAGCATTTCCCATGCCAATACCGCGCACGCCAACATTCAATTTCAACACTTGAAATACTGTCGTTCCCACGCGTTCTACGCTATATGCCATCATCGGTAGAAGCAGGAAAACTATAATAAGTGAAGCTACAAATCGCCTCATAAGTATTACCTCCTTAACTAACTCGAGTATATTATCATTAAAATGATCCGATCATCGAGTGTTTAATTAAGTTGATTGATTGACTATTTTACAACAACAAACTTATCAATTTTAACTTCACCATCAGCCTCTACACGATAAAAATAGACGCCAGGTGCGATTTCCTGATTTGTCCTGCTTTGCAGATCCCATGTTTCATAGCTGGTGCCGTTTGTATGTTGAATTGTTTTTATATGATCACCGGCAAGCGAATAAATATCGATCGTACATTGTGCCGGTAAATTTCTGAATTCAAGATCTTTCGGAAAATAGCGATCTCCGGTCACAGGATTAATTCGCGATACTGTTTCCAACCGTGAACTGCCGATATATGGATTGGGTACGACGAATACATTTTTAATGTTATCCTGAACCTGTTTTGCCGGAACAATCAACTGCAACACTTCTTTGGCGCGCGAACTTTCCAACTGTCCAACGCCACCGGTTGCACGGTCTTGTTCCGGATGGTTGATTCCGTCGCCGTTATTGCCATTATCAAAAGCAGTGACAACATAATTCATGGGGAATCCGTTATTGGCGCCGGTATCGATATATTCATATTTACCGTCAGCATTTTTCTGAGGCATTCCCAAATCATATCCGATATCATTTGCCAAATCGTACTCGGCTAACAGCGTAAATTTAACGCCATCCGGCGAACGCCACACGCGGTACCCCTCAAAATCCAGTTCTTTTGAAATCGGATCAATGGAACCTTCTGCGTTAGCTTCCCAGGTAAGCTTGACTGCTCCGTCCATGGGTTCCGCGACAAATCGTGGGACATCCGGAGCACTGGGGCCACGGAAGTCCGCCTGGAACATGGACATCGCCTGGCGCGAATTTGTGATAATCGCATCGAGATCGATTCCGTTAATAATGCCACAGGTTACCGGTAATGTCTCTTTGGGTTCTAAATCCCCTAACGGACCAAATGCCAGCAGGAAACGCCAGTCGCCTAAATTCGCCATCGTCACATCGGGGTCACGCTGTCCGCTGCTCATCATGGCATATTTATCTGAGTTTAAATCCGGGTCACCACCGGATATTCGCTCGAAATTTTTATATGTTGTGGTCACTTCTGGCATCGGGGTTTGCAGAACCCGCACGCCAAAATAACGGGATTGTAGCAATCCACCGTCAGCATCCGGGTCACCACCGATCGCCGTTTCCAGGGAATCGATAAAGAATGTAATGTCATCTTCCGAACCCTCGCGACCCTGGGTGATATGCTCGGCATCAAAGTCAAAAAATAAGGCTAAATAAACATCTGTTAATGTTTCGTTTCCAACATTTGTCACTAAATAGTCAAAAATGATAAAATCGTCAGCATAACTTTCTGCCCATTGATATGAGTGCTGAACCACGCGAATACCCAGTGGTGTAAAGCCATCGGCATCCGGTGAATCGAGACTTGTTTCGCTAGTATCGACATACGCGGTGATAAATTCCTGTCCCGCACGACCGATACCGTCCTCGTCTTCCAGTCCGTCTCCGTCGTCATCATTGCTGCCGGGAACAGCATCGCCGTCGAGGTCGTCGTCCCATTCATCAATAAAGCCGTCGAAATCATTATCAATAAAATCAGCGGAGATATCTCCGACAGGATCTTCATCGATATGAGGTTCGGGATCATAATCAAATATTCCATCGCCATTGGCGTCTGCATCAGGACCATCCCAATCTGAATCCGGTTCACCATTTCCGTTTAAGTCATCTGCTGCTGTCCAGTCGCCATCGTCATCAACTTCTTTGGGCAAAGTTTCTTTAGATGTTTCAAGCCATCCCATTACCGGACCAAATTCATTAGTACCATTATCTCCGTCGGTTGCGGTTGAAACAATGGGCGTTCCGCCTTTAATAGCGCCAACCCAAACACCGCCGGAGAACAGGAACTGAGTTCCGCTTCCGCCCGGATATTCCAGATTCGGATAAAAACCCTGGCGTTCATCCGGATTGGACATTTCGCCCCAGTTTGACAGTGTGAGCCACTGGAGTCCTTTTGTATGAACAATTAGCTCGCGAGGAGCAATTTTCCATAGCTGTTCAGAATTAAGTGAGTTATTTTTTTGGGCGTCTGTTTTTCGTCTCGCATACGCTTTCTCAGTTACAAGCATTCCGCTCAGGATTAATCCGAAAATCAACGAAAAGATGATCAGATTAAATGCGGTCGAAAACTTATTTACAATTTTTTTGTTCACCATGTAAATCTCCTTTTCAAGAAGATGATCACAAATTTATTTGATAAATTCAAATTTGGTTGATTGTCAATCTAGTTAAAATTCAACAGAGAATCCGAGTCGAAGCCGACGTCCGATTTCCCATGCAAACGGATCGGGCTGTGCATTGGAAAAACCGCCATAGTTTTTTATACGTGTCGGTGGTGTACTATTGGTATATCCGATTCGATCACGGTAACGGTCGACACTGATTCCGTATTCATCAATAGGTACTACATTTTTGCGGTCAAATATATTAAACACGTCTAAAATGACGCCTAACCGCGAGCCGCCATAGAAATTGAAATATTTACGCATTCTTAAATCAGTGCTGTGGACAGAAGGTGTACGTTTTGTATTGATTTCAGTAAGGATATCGCTACCATTCGCTGCTGTCGGCGTATAGGGCATACCGCTTTTCGACGTATGAAGGACATTCAAATTCCAGTTTTCCAACGGATGAATTCCCATAAGCGCGGGTCCTTCATTTTCGCCAAAATGATAGTCGACGTTCAATGTAAACGTATGTCGCTGATCCCAGTCTGCCGGGTATTCCTTACCAGGCAAATTGGCAAACGCGTTTTCGTTGTTATAGGTGCCACGTGATGTGGAATGTGTTGTAGTAGCAACCTGATAGGTGTAACTTGCTTCGCCGGAAAAATTTCTCCCGGCTCTCTGGTTCAGCACCATTTCAATCCCCCTGACTGTACCGTAGGTATCATTGAGATAGGTGCGGAAGACATTTCCTTTACTGTCTTCTACTTTACCAATCTGGGTTAAGTTATCGATATCCTTAAAAAAACCGGTAAACGAAAGCATCGAATTCGTTGCAAACTGATATCGAACTCCGACCTCGTAAGAAATAGTTTCTTCCGGCTTCAGCCCAGGATTTCCGACGATGGATTGCGAACTGTTAATCGGTTGATTAACCGTATTGTACACATCGTCCAAGTCCGGTCGCTGAAAGAAATGTCCGTAGAAGAAATGAAATACCATTTTATCTGTCACCGGAAAAGAAATACCGAATCGTGGTAACAAGCTGTAGCTATTTTCAGGAGATCGGTTAGCTCCGGCGGTAAGCAAATCATATCCCGGAATATTGGTATTATCTGTTTTTTCGTCTTTTACCTGGTCGCCGGGATTGAAATATTCAAATCGCAAACCTAAATTCACGATTGCACTCTTGAACTCCATTTTGTCCTGAAAATACGCAGCAACAGCATGAGAAAATGTATGGTAATAATTCGGGAAAAGACCGCTGCCATTATATGGAGTTAAATATTGCCTCAGATTATTATAAAGATCATAATAATTTGCTTCAAAACCTGATTTTAATTGATGATGTTGCGTAATCTGGCTGGTGAGATCAAATTTTGCTGTATAAACGATTTGTCTCCAGCGCCAGAATAATTGTGTGTAATCCTGATACTTATATCCTCTTAACGGATGGTTTTCACCCTCAAACCATAACTCCAGACCTTGCGGATTGTTATGATCCCACAATCCATTTCCGTTCCAGTCTTCAAATGTATCTTCTCCCGGAGTGTAGCTTCCATTATCATTAATGTCGTCATACGGCTCCGAAGGATATCCGAACGCCCAGCCGGGTTCGATTAAATCACGAATGCTCGGTTCAACAATATCAGAAGAACCCGTTTCCTGAATTTCTCGTTCCCGTTCGGCGCGAATCCGTGCTATTTCCGCCTGAGCAGACTCATAATCAGCGACCCAATCTTCTAATTCATCGATATCGCCGGCAGTATTTCGCTTGATTCCTTTTCTGGGTAAAATCGGGCGATCACTCTTAAACCGACTCAGTCGTAATTCGTAGAAAGTTTTGCTGCTTATTGTATGTGTCCAGTTTAAACTGAGCATTGTATTATTTCGATCATAACGGCGATATGTATCGAATCCATTGACACTAAACGGCGCCATTGTATCTTCGTCAATTCTGCCATCGCCATCATCATCGATGCCATTAATGGCTTCTTCATCAATTCTGCCATCACCATCGTTATCGATACCCCAACCAAAATCCCATCCTTGCAGCGTACCCTGAATAACACCGACACTGGCAGGATCGACAAATTTAGCATCATATTCATCAATCACGCCATCGCCATCATTATCAATACCGTCAAATACTTCCTCGTCGATGCGACCGTCACCATCATTATCTATGCCGTCATCCAATCCCAGGCTTTGACCGTATTGTACCAATTCAGTCAGGTTCGCGAATTCATCACTTCCGGCTGGATTGTTATAAATCCGGCTAAATGTATGACCATTAATCTTTTCATTAGATCCGCGAAAACCAAATGATAATTTATGATTTGGAGATATATTATAGGTCAATTTAAAATTCGATGAATTTGAAACCGCGTCTCTTTTTCCTCCCAGACCGAACCAGTCATTCAGAAGAGTCGGATTTTTATATTTATCCGACGTTAAATAGCGAATATCTCCGCGGGCATCATCCATTGTTTCATCGGCCTGTAAGAAGAAGGTCATCTGCCCCGGAATTTTTAATCCTAATTTAGGAAGCAGATACGTTGTAATTGGTTCAGGTCCTCCAAGACTTGCTTCAACCAAATCATAATTTTCAGAATTTTCCCCTAATCCGGCCCCTCCGAAATCGTCTGTTTTATATAATACTTTTCCCCGGTACTGATCGCTTTGTCCATCCCTGGTTGTCAGCAGCACAACGCCTGATTGTGCATTTCCGTATTCTGCATTAAAGCCACCGGAAATCAATTGCATCTCGGCGACAGCTTCACGCCCGACGTTGAGAGCATATCCGCCAACCAGCACATCTTCCACGCTGATTCCGTCAACGACATATTGAATTTCACCGGAGCGCCCGCCGCGCATGTGCATGTTTCGACCGGAGCTTGAAGCGCCGGGAGCAACAGCCAGAGCGCCCTGTACCGTGGCGACCGGAATTGCCTGAATTTGTTCCTGAGTAGCAATTTTTGTCGAGGCAGTTACATCTTTCTGGATGAGTGGTCGTTCGGCCACAATAGAAACCACTTCTCCGACCAATACTTCTGAACTCAATTCAAAATCAACGGTGGTTGTTAAGTCTATCGAGACCCGTACATCTTTGATTTTAACGGAAGCATAGCCGATCATTGAAGCAATCAGTGTGTAATTACCTGGTGGTACGTTCATAATAGTGTAATTACCTTCAATGTCCGCGGCAGATCCCATCATTGTTCCGTCCACAATAACGTTTGCCCCTGGTAAGGCTTCTCCGGTCTCTTTATCGAGCACCTTACCGGTTATTTTCCCGGTAACACCTGCAAATCCGAAATTTGAGACCAGAAACAAAAGCAAGGTTGCTACGCCTAAAAAGGTAAATAGTCTCATTACGCGCATAACGACCTCCTATAAAGTGAATAATGGCAACTAATGAAAATTATTAACATTAGCTGATATGATTTAAATTTTGACTACCTGTTATTTATCTGTTCTAACTAATCGAATAACAAAACGGTAATAGTGATTTAGTATAACAAAAAATTAAATAAATGTCAAGCAAAAAATTGTAATTTGTTATTTATCATTAATATGGTAGGTTTATAAAAATACATAAGTTATTGCAATAAGTACTTAAAAGTAATCGTACCGTATTCCTGAACCTGTGAAACATCATGCGGGAGGGGATTAAATCGCCATTGCTTGAAAGCATCCAGAGTGATTCTTTCCAACAGATCGTGACTCTTCAACACCGGTATCATTTCACCGACAAGTCCGTTCGGAAGAACTGAAAAACGGATTTTAATCAGCGCCTCCTGTTGTACATTTTCAGGATATTGTGGTATCACTTTTGATAATATTGTGCGCTTTGCGGCTTTTCCTTCAATTTGATACGGAGAATCACCGGCTGTTTCCAAGGATGTTGAGAAATCGGGCGCTAGTTTTTCATCCATCGACGGAGCAGCCACTTCTTTCATATCATTAACATTTCGTGGATTCAAATCCGGTAATATTTTATCGTCTGCCTGGGTGTTTACAATATTTACTTCTTCGGATGGTATAAATTTCTCTTTGGGGTCCAAATCAATTAACGCCTCATCATTTTGTTGTACATCAGGCCTTGCCGGTAAATCGAATTCATCTTGTTTCGCCGATTTTGCCGGCGCTTCTGTTTTCGTTGTCATTGTCCCAGCGCCGCGCTCGAATCGAATTTCTACAAATTCAGGAATCTCAAATGTCCGGTTGAATCGAATCAATAAAAATATAATCAGAACACTTGCATGAATGATAATGGAAACGATTAATCCGCGTTGCGTATTTGATTGAATAAGTTTCATAGCGAGTTAGTACTAAGTTATAAAATTCCTTTTTGTGTGGCAATCATAAATTTCTCGGCGCCAGCCATCTTGGCAATGTCGATCACTTCAATTGTGCTTTCAAGCGATATGTCTTTATCAGCCTGGATAACGACAAGCTGTTCCGGATTTGCTGTCAATAAATCTCTTAATTGAACACCCAGTTCACTCTTCAGAATCTGTTTCTGATTTAAATAAATTGTCTGATTTTTGGTGACAGTGATAAAAATCCGGTCACTGGATTCAACCTCGGCAGAAACTGCTTTTGGCAAGGTCACTTTAATTCCGGGTTGCACGATAAAGGAAGACGACAGCAGGAAAAATATCAACAGCAAAAGCACAATATCAGTCAGCGAAATTGCTGAGAACATGATAATCTTTTTTCGCCTGGTTTCCATAGCCATGGCTATCGCTCTCCTTTTTCAATAATCATATCCACAATAGTTACCGAACTATCTTCCATCTCAAAAACGAATTGTTCCACTTTTCCCTGGAGCCAGTTATAAAAGATAATGGTGGGAATGCCAACAGACAGTCCGGCAGCCGTGGTAACCAGCGCCTCCCAGATGCCACCGGCAAGCACATTGGCGTCGACATTTCCGCCTAACGACTGAATCCGCATGAATGCCTTAATCATTCCGGTAACTGTTCCTAAAAAACCAAGTAACGGCGCAATGGCTGCCACGGTTCCCAATACACCCAGATTTTTTTCAAGATTGAAAATTTCAACTTTACCAGCGCTTTCCACAGCTTCCTTGATTTCTGTTCGCGGACGTTCATGTTTTTCCAATGCCGCTTTCGTAATCTTCGCTACCGGGCCGGGGGTTCTTTTACTAAGCATAATCGCCTCGGTAATCTGATTATTAAAAACCATTCCCCGAATTTTCATAATAAACGTTCGTGCATTAATCTGCATTTTTCGTAAAGCCAGTAACCGCTCCACAAGAATTGCAACAGACAGGATGGAACATACCACAATCGGGATTATCATGAATCCACCCTTTGCCACTATTTCAAATAAACTCATTCGTGAACATCTCCTTTATTATCAAAAATCAAAATAATTTATTGATTGTACATTATGTCAACCTGAATTTCTAAAATAAATCGTCTGAATTTGCTGCTACGTATTTGGTTTCTTAAACCTAAATTGAGCGATTGGCATTTGGCTGTTGGCTTTTCGCGATTAAAAATCAATTAATCAGAATGATTATCGTATATCACTTAAAAGAATCTCTTCCTGTTATTGGTTTTCGTAAATTAACGCCAGCAAAACCCGGCCAACGTTTTCAAGGCTTGTTGCGCTGCACTTATCAGGTGTATCTTCGATTGTGTGCCAGTATTCGTAATCAAAATCGATAATATTGACACACGGAATTCCGACATTCAATAGCCTCAAATGATCATCGATTATTTCATAACCGGGTGATGGGATAAATTCTGTGATCCCTAAATTTTCGGCTGTTTTCCAGATTTTATCCACCAGGTGCGGGGCATAGCGAGACGATATCTGCTCCTTATAAATTTGCTGCTCCCGATCTCCGATCATGTCCAGCAATATTGCAAATTCCGGCTGAAAAAGATGAGCCTGTGTTTGAGCGAATTCGTGGGAGCCGATAGCCCAGCTATTATTATCGCCATAACTGCCAAAATCTTCGCCATCGAAAAGAACAATATCAACGCCATAACCGGGTTGATGCTCTGAAAATATTCGCGCCAATTCGAGCAGCACTGCCACCCCGGATGCGCCGTCGTGCGCGCCGGGTACAGGCTTTGTCCGGTTCGCTGGATTCGGGTCGCGATCGGCCCAGGGGCGGGTATCCCAGTGAGCACAGAGCATAATTCGTGGCGATTGATCCGGTGAAAAACGAGCGATAATATTCGTCATTGTCACTAACTTTAGGCCCGGTTGCAATCGACTGGAAAATTTATGATGCCGCACATGTTCTGCATATTTTTGAAATTCTGTTGTCAAATACGCAAGACACTGCTGATGCCCTTCAGAACCAGGATTTCGCGGGCCAAAGTCACATTGCGCCTGCAGATGCTGAAATGCATTCTGGCTGTTGAACTCAGGCGGATTTTGCCCGGCAACCGGTTTCACAATTAACAGCGCAATGCATATTAGATATTTCACCATGTATGTTTATCGCCCCCTGATATCGATTCTGACATTCAGGCCAAAATCCTGAAATGAGGTCTTCCCCATTCGTTTACTTTCATTCTTGCCATATTCAAAATGAACGCCTCCGCTGACATTGGCACTGAAACGATAGGTTAATTGCGGTTTTAACGACCACTTAGCTGTTTTGTTCATTTCTTCCCATTTTCCGCCCTGCACATTTTGTTCGTCCACATTAGAACTCATGCTAAATGCAAAGGAAAAATCCATATCATTTTTAATCTCTTTATTTTTAAACGGCCAGACCGGAATTGGTATGCGGAATCCACCACTTCTGGCATATTTTGCCTGTGCAGAAAACTCTGAATTGGTCGACCGCCTTCCGCCGCTACCACCGAGGACATTCTCTTCAAAAGTGTTGCTCAAATTATAACGGAGCGTAGCGCTAATATCATTCTTAAAAGTGATATTCATTCCTAATAACGGTCGAAAACTGGCATTGTACGATTTACGGGTGATATTGCTTTCATCATTTTGCCATGCTTCAGTCGATTTACCGGTGAAACTATGGTCAAAATTTACTCGCTTGGTCCAATCCTTTATAATGGGGATTTTCTCAACACCGGTCCAACGCACCGACCATTCGGGGAACGGTATGGGCTGCTGATCTTCAGCTATTTTGTAAGCAGAAAAAGATTGATCTCCGGTAATCTGAGTTGTCTGGTTCCGTGAATTATCACTGGAAAATCTCAGTGTAACATCAATATTTTTCATAATTTTGAAACCGGATTGCAACGACAGGTTTTCTGAATTTCTAAATGAATTTCGATTGGTTCCCACATTTTCCACCAATCCTAATCCTGTAGAATCAGCAAAGCCCAGCATAAAATCCCAGGAAGGCATTCCTTCCTCTAACGCCGAATAACTTTTGTTATCCCGCTTGGAGTAGTTAATGCTGATGGGTTGAATATTTCGCGTAATAAAATCAATTCCAGAAAAGAATAACTTAAACGGCGCAAGCAAACTTATTTTTTTCTTTTTATCCTCTTGTTCTCCGGCTGCGTTATTTGAACCCGGTTTTCGGCGAGGAGTTTTTCTGTTATCAGACCCCATAAAGGATTTGATTAATTTATCCGGATCGAAAGTAAAATTTCCTGACACAGTACCGTTGTTTGAAGCGCTGCGTCCGGTACCCGTGCTTTTCAATTGTAAATTATTCGACCATTGAAAATTTGAACTATATGAAAAATTCGTTGTCAACCATTTAAAAATTTTCGGATTGAATTTGGCGCTCGTATTCTGATCCACGTTTGTTAATTCCCCGAATTTTCCTTTGAGCAGCTCATCTTTTGGTCTTTCAATCTGCGTCATATCACTTTTATGGGTCCGTGAAAAATCGAAGGATAAATCCGAAAACGGACGATAACCTGTTTGAGCGGATCGGCTAATGGAAAACGGCCTGCTGCTATTTTCTAACCCGGTTCGGGTTAATGAATACGATTTCGTCTGGGTTCCGGATGCTTTTATATCCAATTTTGTAGGCCAATAAAAATATTTTAACTCACCCATTTTTTTTGCCACTGGTATTTTATCCAACCAGAAAAATGGCCTGAAATGCGCTTTTGCATCGAAATTCAGGTTGTAACTGACATTTGCGGAATAGGTTTCCCTGGTTTGCTTTTCAGTGCGCGAATCACTGGAAGTCGATTGAGCGCCGTTAAATGACAGGCTTATATTATCAATTGAATTTTTAATGAAGAAATTATTTGATTTTGTTGTTTTACGAAACGAAATGCCGTATCCGTAACTCTCGCTCTGTCTGCGAATTTTTTCAAGCGTTGTATCTGGCGTGGAACTGGTGACCAGGATATCGCTTCCGGAAACATATTTCGGCGTTGATTTGCTTGATTTATAATTAAAGCTAATTGGCAGCGACAGACCCCAGGAACGGGGGAAAAATTTATGGAATTGAAAACCGGAATTGATATTATAGCTCACCTGATTATCACCGGTTCCGAATCTATTGTTAATATTGTGGAAATCCGCATCCTGGCGATCAATTTCAGCGTTGACGTTAAATAGATCAGCGACTTTCAAATCCACCCGTGCGCGCATTGCCATGCCTTTGTCCTTATATACTTCAGACAATCGCAATTCATTAACCCAAACTTCGCCATTAAACGGCAAATCCGTAATGTTTTCCACTCCAAGCACCAATTGCTTCACATTTGTCAGTGAGGGATCTCCTACTATCCTCCAAATCCGATATTCATCAAACCGCCTTTCGCGAATTTCCTGATTATTAACGAAATATGTCGTATCCGGATTAAGTTTAAAGTTAGTTAATTCGCTTAAATCCACCTCCATATTATTGCCTTCCCATCCCTCATAAACAGGTTGAATAATTTCGTAATAGTTCTGTTCATTCGCTCCCAGCCGCAAAGACAAAATAATTTTCGGGTCACCGCCAAGCTCCGGAAAATTTGTTCCTAATTTATCTCCGCCATGAATAAACATTTTCATTTTTCGATAATGAATATAATTCTCTGCCTGATAAAACGTTTTCTGTAAAATACCCTGATGTTTGGATTCCAATTCATTAATGCGTATTACCAATGACTGCTCTTTTGCTTCAACACGGGTAATGCGATCCCTAACGCCACGGACTCCCGGGGGGGGGTCGTATTCTTCTGCATTATCATGTGTATTGATAATCGTGGCCACAACTGTTTTATCGTCTTTTTCATCATAATCAACAATGATTGAATCGCGAACACTGGCAGTTCCCTTTTCTTTCCAGTCATTTCCCACCAGATTGATCTCTGCGATTCGAATCTTGGCCTGAGCCGGTAGGCCATCCACCCAAATTCTGGCAAATTCCAGACGGGTCATATCCGGAGTACCGACAACTGTGTCTGGTTCTGCTAACGGAATACGGTATAAATACCAGCGGCTCTCTTCATTCGCACCCCGGATATATTTTTCTGCATCAGGATGATCCTTGTCTAAGGAAAAAGAATATTCAAAATAACTATTGATTTGATCCAGCGAACCATTACCGTTAATATCTTCTGTGTCCGGAATACGACCGTTCACGTTGTTCTCATTTCCCTCTGTGCCATTGCTTTTTTCATAATAATCTTGTCGATAAGCCCAATCATCGAAACTGCTCGGTTCGCCGAAATCACGCTTTCCATTGCCATTAATATCCCAGTAATCATTCGGGTCTTCTCCAGCCATACCATCCAGTCCAACATCTTCTCCCGGATCTAATAAGCCGTTTCGAATGCCGTTTATCATTTCATCTTCAGTGTCTAACTTTCCGTTCGGGACAACATCTTCCGAAATTTGGCCTAAATCGAGGTGAACATTCCCTGAATTACCATTTATCCAAAACTCGATAAATTTACTATCACTCTGGTCAGCATAACCGCTGGACAACGGCCGCATAATTCCAAACCAGGAATCCTTTATATCATCTATCGAGTTACTCGGAGTGAATACCAAATCCAGCACATGCACGGTTTGCGGCGTATTTGCATTTACCTCGCGGTTCGGCCATATATCCTGTATATAAACCATGTTATACGGATTATACCAGTACATTCGTCCGATATCCAATAAGGATTTCTGGACCGGTGTTGATGATTGTGTCCATCCGCCCTGAATTACCCCCAGTGGTGTAATTTTTTTTGCCGCTTCAAAATCGTCAATATATGCCACGCCGTCTTTGTCGTTAGTTCTCTCGTTATTCAAAGTATTCGGATTGGGAAGGATCTGTGCGATCTCGCCTTCAAAATTCAACGTGGAAGGCTGTTTGGTTTGAATCAGTGGCAATGCGTCCACAATTTTGGTCAGAAAATTTGGTTTGAAACTCAATTTGGTATTCAAATCCCAAATCAAGTTTCGCATCGGCCCTTTACCGACCCTGACTTTTTGATCCAATGTGCGCTGATTCAAATATAAAAATGTACCGCCAATGAACGAATTTTCCCACAAATCATATTCAGCGCGCAATCCGAGGAGAGTCTTTTTTTCGAGTTGAAACAATTCATTTCGCTGATAGGTCACCTCCAAATCAGCCGAGGGGCTGGTCGCGTTTTGATTAAGCACTGTTAACGTACCGGAATAATAGTCAATAATATAATCCGTTCCTTTTTGGAGGGGCGCACCATTTAACCGCACCTCTTCCGAACCTTCAATCACGTTCCATCCTAATTGCATCGTCGAACTTCTGCTTTTTGATTTCACTTCGATGTAAAATTTGCTATCACGAGTGATCTCGCTCTGATTAGTCGTATCGTACATCGCTCTCACCAATTTATTTGGATTTCCGATCTTGAGCGCATCATAATACGGATTATCCACATCATCAAACGGCCGCAATGATGGGAATTCCAGTTCCCCCATTCCAAGCCGACGTATATTTGAATTGTTATCAATTTTATTATCCGGGATCGGGGCGCCTGTTTCATCGACATTATCGAGGCCAAACACATGTAAAAATGATTTGATTCCCTCGTCTGTCTGAATCGTTTCCTGATCATCGCCAGATGGCGGGGTATGAAAAATTTTCAGTTCAAATCCGTCTTCTTCGATATCCCGGCCGCCCAAATTATAAACATGGCGAAACATCAAATCCCAGGTAGAATCGCTGGGCCTGGGATCTTTCGGTTTTATCAATTTCAAATGGATAATCGAATCGCCTTCCATTGTACTGAAATCAATTTCGCCGTACACATTATTGCTACTGTCGCGATAAGCAACGGCAAGCATTTTTTCGTCTCCGGCATAAGTATTGAGGCGGATATAGCCCAAATCGTTTTCCACGAAATATTCCGTCTTTTCCAGCCTCGCCCAGTATCCTTCAACATGTTCCCGGGTCACTTCAAATTCGTCATCCATGATACGCGCCGGATCCGCGGCAGCAAATCCCCAGATGCGTTTCGGATCTTGCTCTGTCGTGGAGATATAAACTTCTATATCAGCAATCGTGTAATTTAGATCATATTCATGTTGACCATTTTCCAGTGGAAAATATTTATCACGATAAAACTGATCCAGGAAAAAATAAACGCCTTTCATATAATTGGAATCTTTAATTTGCTGCACACCTTCCTGCGCGCCGCCGCTGTATGTCAGTTTTTTGTTTTCACCTTTTTCCTGGCTCGCGATCATTGTCATGTTTAAATCGCCCACTTGCATTTCCGCTTTTAATCCGAACAGACCGGAGTTTTTTCCACTAAAAGAAACGAACCGCGTTGCCGGCAATGATAGCGAAATATTCCCGGCTTCGATCTTTTTTATAATTTCATCATCATAGCCATCGTAATTTAATTTTATTGTGTTCTCAAAATCGAACGGGCGTTCGCTATCCTGGTCAACACTAACTTTCACTTTATCACCCACATTACCAGTAACTCGAAATTGCTGTGTCTGCTCCATTTTGAAATTATAATCTGAACCGCGGTTAATAGCTGTTCGCACCTGGCTTCGTTTTTCATGACGGAATCCACCGTTAATGGTAATGCTTCCGGTAACGGACAAACCAACCCGATCACCACCGAAGATCGTCTGAAAAGCTTTGCTTTTAATTTTGACAGGAATATCGATCGCCAATCCGCCACCTCTTTTATCTGCATCCGGATCGCCGGAAATGTGATTGACTTTATATTTTTGCCAAATCAACATTAAGTGATGTTGCCGCGAAAACCGCAGATATTCATCGAGATCGTATTTTGCCGGGACGTAAACAGGAAAGCCGTCAATTTGTTCTTGAATATAAACATTTTTACCAGTGCTGTCTATTGCGGCAAATCGTTTGTACCCTTTTGGCAAAACTTTCATAAGTTGATCTGTTGTGCCGGCCATAGACAACCCGGATTTTAATTGCTCTTCATATAGCGGAACACCATAATTATTCAAGTTGTCAATCGTTAAACCAACATCTCCAAAGGTATTCGTTACCAACAGGCCACATATCATTCCAATCAAAAAAATAACGAATATATTAACTCTTCGAATTCGGTGAATTTGCATGAAAATTATCTCTGAACTAATTAAATTATTTAACTTCCTGTCTTTTTTTCAATTTACAACCATGAGTCTTTAATCGCCCAGTTCACGTACGATATTGGAATTAAAAAGTGAATTATGACTGATAATACAGGCAATCAGGTGTGTAGAATTATGTAACAGACTATGTATCAATATGATATAAAAGCCTCCAGAGCTCTATTAAAATTTTATGGGGTTTTTTTGCAGGTATTAGAAAATAGCTTGATTAAATTCCGTCAAATACGTATATTGTAACTTAATATTGTTTCTAAGAGTTCCCTATTAAAGAAAAATCATGTTTATTTTACAACGATATATTATTCGCCAACATATTGGGCCATTTTTATTTGGCTTTTTTATCATCACTCTTCTTTGGATTCTCAATCTTTTATTTACGCGATTGGGACATTTGCTGAGCCGCGGACTTTCCGTATGGGTGATCCTGGAGTTTTTTCTGCTGAACATGGCCTGGATCGTAGCATTGACGTTACCAATGGCCGTGCTGATGTCTTGCTTAATGGCATTTGGCCGTCTTTCCGCTGATTTGGAAATTACGGCGATGAAAGCAAGCGGAATAAACATGTACCGCGTAATCGCGCCTGTATTTATTGTATCGATATTACTTTGCATTTTCTTGATTCACTTTAACAACAATATATTACCAGATGCAAATCATCGTCTGGCGCTATTAATGCGAGACATCCATAAAAAACGACCGACTCTCGCTCTTGAACCCGGGATTATTTACACAGAAATTCCGAATATCAACCTCATGGTGCAGGATATCACTGAGCAAGAAAATCAGTCTTATGTACGTGGTGTTCTTATTCATGATGTGAGCAAACCAGACGCAAATGTCACTATTATTGCCGAACACGGTGAAATTTTCGTTGATGAAAATACGGGTACTCTAAAAATTACGTTGTATAACGGCGAAATGCACGAGATCAATATTGATGAAATGGATAAATACCGCCGGTTAAAATTTCCGAAACAGGTGATTATTAAACGAATCCCGGATATGGTATTAACTCGAAGTGAATCCGAATATCGAAGCGACCGGGAACAAAGTGCGCAAATGATGCTGGCGGAAGTCAAAAAGAATAAACAATCCGTTCAGGCACAGAAAGATAAATTAAACGAACAGATTCGCGGCCACCTTCAAAAGTACATGTTACTTCCCAGGGATTTACCTGATGAGCCAGAAAAGAAATCTTATTTTTCTGATAACGTAAAGCCAGCAGTTTTTTCATTAAAAAATAACATTGAAAAGCAAATTCGCCTTAATGAAAATATGTCAAAAAAAACAACAGGCACACAACAGATCATTAACAATTATTTATTTGTAATATCTCGGTTAATGGTCGAGGTCCATAAAAAATACTCCATTCCCTTCGCCTGTATTGTATTTGTTCTCATCGGCGCCCCCCTGGGAATAATGGCACGAAAAGGCGGTATGGCAGTAGGAGGGGCTATCAGCCTGCTTTTCTTTCTAATTTACTGGTCATTTTTAATCGGAGGTGAAGAACTTGCCGATCGACGGTTAATTTCACCTTTTTGGGCAATGTGGGTGGCCAACATATTGGTTGGAAGCGCGGGAATTTATCTCGTTATTGTTACTGTCAGGGAAACCCGTTTTATTAAATTTGACAACCTGAAATTATTAATTCTTAAAAGATTCCGCAAATGAGAATTTTAGATAAATACGTATTGCGCCAGTTTCTGGGAACACTGCTGTTTTCCCTGGTCGCTTTTTGTGTCATTTTTATCCTAATTGACCTTGTTGGCTATATGGATAAATTTATCGACAAAGATGTCCCCAGAATAATTGTCGCTCGGTATTATGTATATTACCTTCCTTATATAATTGTGCTCAGTTTTCCGGTTGCGATGTTATTGGCAAGTCTTTTCAGTATTGGCCAAATGACACGCTATAATGAAATTATTGCCATAACATCATCCGGTGTTTCGCTTTTCAGAATATTGACCCCGTTATTCATTTTCGGACTTGTTAGCAGTTTATTCATCCTTTATTCAGGAGAAAAATTCATTCCTCTAACCAATCAGAAAAAAATCAACATTTATCAAACGTATGTCAGTAAATCAAAGAAAAAGAATAAAACTCGCCACAATGATGTTTACGCCCAAATATCAAAAAATCAATGGATGCATATCGGCTATTTTGACACACATATAAACACCGGTTTTAAGGTAAGTATTCAAAATTTTGAACATAACTTTTCACATATAGGCCAGCGGATCGATGCATCAAAGATTTTCTGGCAAGATAGTATGTGGGTGCTAAAAAATGGCGTGATTAGAGCATTTAATGGCCGCGATGAAACAATAGAAATGTTCGACACATTGCAACGATCTGATTTTGAATTTGATGTTCAGGAAATTTCCAATACGCAGAAAAAAACCGAGGAGATGAGCTATTGGGAATTACGTCAATTCATTGAAAACATAAAGCGAAATGGCGGCAATCCCAATCGCTGGCTTGTGGATTTATATATAAAAATATCGTTTCCGTTCGCAAATCTAATCATTGTTCTATTTGGCGCTCCACTTGCCTCCCGCAAAACACGAAGCGGCCCGGCGATTAGTTTTGGCATCAGTTTGGTAATCTGCTTTCTCTATTTCGGAATCATCAAAATCGGCCAGGCATTTGGACACAACGGAGCGCTCCCCCCTTTGCTTGCCGCTTGGATCGGAAACGTCATTTTCGGAACTGCCGCAATTTATATCCTTTACAAAACGAGGAAATGACTATAATACTTCATCGACTTTCGATTTAATCACATGTTTTGGCGATGCACCAATCATCTGCTGCGTAACGTCCCCATCCTTGAAGATCAACAACGTTGGAATACTACGTATACCATATTTCACTGCAATGGATTGATTTGAATCAACATCGCATTTTCCAACCTTTAATTTACCGGCGTATTCGGCTGCTAATTCTTCGACTATCAGAGAGACCATCTTGCAAGGCCCGCACCAGACAGCCCAAAAATCGACAAGCACCGGAATGTCGGAAGAAAGAACTTCATCTTCAAAATTGCTTTCAGTAACCTGCAATAAATTTGCCATGATTTTTTACCCTTTCTATAAGTTATCTTTCCAATATTCGTATTACAAGGTGTATCAAAGATAAAGATTTTTTTATTCTTTTTCAAGTCTTTTTCAAGAAAAAAAATTTCTCTTGACTATTCGGCTGAAAAACCCTATATTAGTTTCTTTAAGTAACGAACAAAATTAATAGTTAAGGAGAGTTAATTATGGCAAAATTTCGTATTGCATGGCTTCCCGGAGATGGCGTGGGTAAAGATGTTATGGAAGCGGCAAAAATCGTTTTAGATTCTTTAAAATTAGATGCTGAATACACTCCCGGTGACATTGGATGGGAATTTTGGCGTACCGAAGGCGATCCTCTGCCAAAACGAACCATTGAATTACTCAAAAAAACTGATTGCGCTCTGTTTGGTGCAATTACATCAAAACCAAAAGAAGAAGCAGAAAAAGAACTGGTTCCTAAGTTGCAAGGCAAAGGATTGATTTATTCCAGCCCGATTGTACGATTACGTCAGGAATTTAATTTGCGAACAAACTTAAGACCGTGCAAAGCCTATAAAGGAAATCCTCTTAACTATCGAGATGATATCGATCTGGTCGTTTTTCGGGAAAATACCGAGGATTTATATGCCGGCGTTGAATTCCATCCATTCCCCGAAGAATTGATGAATATGTTAGTGTCACTGCACCCGAAGATGAAAAAATTCAGCAGTACATCGTTAGACGACATCGCTGTTTCGCTGCGAATTATCACCCGCAAAGCCGCACAGAACATCATTCGCGATGCGTTTGAATATGCGAAAAAACATGGCTATAAAACAGTCACTGTTGTTGAAAAACCGAATGTTATTCGCGAAACCAGCGGCCTGATGGTCCGGGAAGCGCGCAAAATCGCACAGGGATATCCGGGAATCGATCTATGGGAAACCAACATCGACGCAATGTGTATGTGGCTCATCAAAAATCCGAATGACTATGGCGTGCTGGCCACTTCAAATATGTTCGGCGATATTGTGTCAGATCTGTGTGCGCAGTTAGTCGGTGGCCTGGGTTTTGCGTGCAGCGGCAATATTGGTGATAATTATGCGGTTTTTGAACCGACTCATGGTTCCGCACCTAAATACGCGGGGCAATACAAAGTAAATCCCATCGCCATGATGCTGTCATGCAAACTAATGCTGGACTGGCTTGAAGAATTTGATATGGCGAATAAGCTGGAAAATGCGATCGCCAAAGTGATCGCGGAAGCAAAAGTCCAAACTTATGACATGGGGGGAAAATCAACATCTCTGGAAGTTGCCCGGGAAATTGTTCGAAAATTATAAGTTAATACAATTATCACACAATTACACCTTGCAAATTACGCTTGCAAGGTGTATTGTTTATAAACTTCTTTTTGTCAGCTCTACAATCGATTTTGAAACAGCATTCCGCTATTCGCTTAATTGAAAACAGGATATTTAATCTTGAAAAAAGTTAAACTGTCGCTCGCGCTTCATAATCATCAACCTGTCGGAAATTTTGAAAACGTTTTTGAAGAAGCGTACACGAAAGCATATCTTCCATTTCTGGAACTGTTAGAAAAACATCCGAACATAAAATTGTCATTGCATTACACAGGTATTTTACTTGAATGGATTCAAAATCATTACCCCGAATTTCTCGACCGCTTGAAAATGCTTATTGAACAGCAGCAGATTGAAATGATCAGCGGCGGATATTATGAACCTATTTTCATCAATCTGGAAGATCGCGATAAAATTGGTCAGATCCGTAAATTGACCGCATTCATTAAAGAACATTTAAATGATGATCCCAACGGGATGTGGCTGGCAGAACGTATCTGGGAGCCCGTGCTACCAACTCCACTTAAAAACGCCGGAATCACATTCACAATCGTCGATGATTCTCATTTTAAAGCAGCAGGATTGGAAGAGAATGATTTATTGGGCTACTATACCACCGAAAATCTTGGTGATACAATTTCAGTATTTCCGATTAATGAAAAATTAAGATACTTCATTCCGTTTCAGGAACCACAAGCAACCATCGATTATTTACTTAGTATTGCCGATGATTCTGGTGACAACTTGATCGTTTTTGCCGATGACGGAGAAAAATTTGGCGTGTGGCCCGAGACTTATAAACATTGCTATGAAAATAAATGGCTGGAACGTTTTTTCTCCGCGATCGAAAAAAATCTCGACTGGATCGACTTGATTCATTTTTCTGACGCCTTATCAAAATTAGAACCTAAAGGTGTTATCTATCTTCCCACAGCCTCTTATCGGGAAATGATGGAGTGGGCCATGCCATCCCAATCAATTCAAAAATACCAGCGATTTGAGAATGAACTCAAAAAACATCACCTGTATGATCCATATAAAGTATTTGTCCACGGTGGATTTTGGCGTAATTTTTTAGCAAACTACCCGGAATCCAACAACATGCAAAAAAAATCGCTGCTTGTTAGCCGGAAACTGGATGCCGTGAATGCGAATGCAAAAAATGACCAACGTTTTAAAGAGGCGCAGGATCACCTATGGGCCGGACAGTGTAATTGTCCTTACTGGCATGGCGTTTTTGGTGGTTTATATTTAAATCATATTCGAAACGCTATTTATAAAAATTTAATTCACGCCGAAGTAATAGCCGATGAATTAACCAGATCATCACAACAGTTGAAAAATGGCTGGGTAGAATCTAAAACATTTGATTTTACTTCCAACGGACACCAGGAAATAATTGTTGAAAGTAAATTCTTCAATCTCTATTTCTCACCGCGATTCGGGGGCATGTTGTTTGAACTGGATTATAAACCGAAACAAGTTAATGTATTAGATACCATGACTCGGCGTGAAGAAGCCTATCATCATGCGTTATTACAAAAAAATATTATTGCATCAGAAAATACGGGAATTGATGAGTTTGCAAGTATACATGATAGAATACGTAGCAAAGAAGCAGACCTCGATAAATTGCTTTTTTATGATTGGCATCGACGTTCAGCGCTGCTCGATCATTTTCTGCATCCGAACACAACTATAAAAGAGATGTACTCCTCACAATATCATGAGTTAGGTGATTTTACCATTGAAGCGTATAGCTATGAAACAATTAAAGATGAAGGTAAGTTAAAAATTATAATGTACAGAAACGGGGCAATTTGGTTAACTGATGTACCCCATAAAATTTATGTTGAAAAAGAGATTGATATTTTTCCGAATTCATCCGAAATCTCAATTAATTATACTATTAAAAACAAGGAAGCAGTTCCGATAAATCTATGGTTTGCAACTGAATTTAATTACGGCCTTTTGGCAGGTGATGCTCCGGATCGTTTTTACTATTTTGACAATACAGAGATTACAGATCAAAAATTAGCAAGCATGGGAATAACCGAATCAGTACTGAAAATGGGTTTGAAAGATGAGTGGCAAAAAATTGATATCCAATTGATATATTCAACCCCTGCAACTGTTTGGCGTTTTCCGATTGAAACGGTTTCCCAGTCTGAAGGCGGAGTTGAAAAAGTCTATCAAAATTCTGTAGTTTTACCAAATTGGAAAATTTATTTACCGTCACGGGGCGAATGGAAAGTGAACATAAATCATAATATTATTCAAATAAAGTAAAACAAGGCCATATCATGAATAAAAGGAAAAAAATTAGCATTTTTCTGGTCATATCTTCACTCGTTGGATTGCTTATAATTTTCAATATTCAAACAAATTTTCTTAATGCTGCAGACAATTTATACGAACAAATTAAGAGATTTATGGAAGTTTTCAATATTGTAAAACAATATTATGTTGAAGATGTTGAATCAGAAAAACTCGTTACACACGCCATTGAGGGAATGTTGGAGGGACTTGATCCCCACTCTGTTTATATTGATAATGAAAAATTAAAACAAATAGATGAACGGTTTAAAGGTCATTACCATGGTATTGGAATTGAATTTATCATAAAAAATAAGATACTGACAGTCGTATCGCCGATTGCCGGCTCGCCTTCAGATGCACTGGGAATTCGTCCGCACGATCAAATCATCAAAATCGAAGGGAAATCTGCCTACGGAATAACAGAACAAGAAGTATTTGATAAATTGAGAGGTCCAAAAGGAAGCAAGGTCACTGTTACAATTCGTCGGCCCGGAATGGATGACCCGTTTGATATTACAATCACCAGGGATAAAATCCCGATTTACAGTGTAATGGCAACGTTTATGATTGAAGATAAAACCGGTTATATCTATTTGGGTCGTTTTGCCAAAACCACTGTAACTGAGTTGGAACAGGCGCTGGTTGAGTTAGAAAGCCAGGGAATGAATCAACTTATTTTGGATTTGCGCGGGAATTCAGGAGGATATCTTGATCAGGCAGTACTCATATCAGACAAATTTATCGATGGAAAGAAAAAAATTGTTTATACCCAGGGACGACGTGCTGAAACAAATGATATTTATTATTCGACTTCTCAAAATACGCATTTTCGCTTTCCGCTGATTATCCTTGTTGATAATGGCTCTGCAAGCGCTTCTGAAATTGTTGCCGGAGCTGTACAGGATTGGGACAGAGGTTTGATTGTTGGAGAAACCAGTTTTGGCAAAGGCCTTGTCCAAAATCAAATCCCCTTAAAAGATGGTTCTGCGTTGCGATTAACAACTGCTCGCTATTATACGCCAAGCGGCCGGTTAATCCAGCGTCCTTATGACAACGGAATCATGGATTATTATGTGCAAGGTTATGATAATATTGATCCGAATGCTGATGAAGACAGCACAGAAAGCAAACCGATTTATTATACAAATTCAGGGAGAAAAGTTTATGGTGGCGGAGGAATCACACCTGATGTAACAATCAAATCTAAAAGAATTACGAAATTTACCAGTAATTTAATTTCAAATCGTGTATTCTTTGACTTTGCCGCACAATATTCGAACAAACGTCCAGACCTATCAAACAATTTTATCGAATTTTACAAAAAATTCCATATAGAGGACAATATTCTGAGCCAATTCAAAAAATACATCGCTGATAAAGAAATTGAAATGAATGAAGAGGATTTTATCAAAGACATTGATTTTATTAAACTCTTGATCAAGAGCGAACTTGCGAGAAATATCTGGGATTCAAAATCTTATTATCAAATCAGGATGTCTGGTGATTACCAGGTACGGGAAGCGTTGAAACTTTTTCCGCAAGCAGCAAAAATTGCACGTATTTCATCAACTGGATTAAATTAGTTTCAAAAAAAAATCACCCGTATTTTTTTGTATTTATTTTGATTTTAACATTTAAATAATAATGAGTTATATAATCATGCAGACGTGATCCTCAAATGGAATATTGATATTTATTAGCTTGACTGTCAATATGAAAAAGGATATATAAGTAATTGATAAAAATAGCGATGTAGAATTTCAAAAAAAGTATTGACTTTTTATAAAAAAATGGTTATAATAAATTAAATTTTAGTAGAATTATTAAATCTTTATGGAGGGATTCTCACAATGATCGAATTGTTTGTTAAAGGCGGAGGCATGATGTGGCCGATATTGGCGTTGTTAATTCTGGGACTCGCAATTAGCATCGAAAGATTTTGGACTCTATCAAGAGCGTCAATTAATACGCGAGCTTTTATGGCGAAAATACAAACAGCCCTGAAAGAAGGTGGCCTTGAAGCCGCTAATGAAGTCTGCGCCAATACTCGTGGCCCTGTAGCTTCAATTTTCCAGGCTGGTTTAATGAGAGCAAATCGAGGAATTGAATATGTAGAAAAATCGATTATGACAGCCGGTTCAATCGAAATGGCATTTTTGGAACGAGGCCTTGTATGGCTCGCAACTGTTGTCAGTATTGCACCGATGTTAGGTTTTACAGGGACTGTTTGGGGAATGGTTCTGGCTTTCCGTGACATCGAAGCTGCGAATGACATTACCCCTTCAATCGTTGCTGGCGGTATTTCCGTAGCTCTTCTTACAACTTTATTCGGTTTGATCGTGGCCATCATTATCCAAGCAACACATAACTATTTCGTGTCTAAAATTGACCGATTGATTATTGACATGGAAGAAAGCTCCGTAGAATTTGTTGATAGCCTGGTCGAGACTGGCAAAGTAAAAATGTAAATTCTAGGAGAATTTAATTATGCTATTAGACAAAAAAGGTAAATCGAAGGCATTAGAAATTCCGACAAGTTCTCTTGCGGACATTGCTTTCTTACTTTTAATTTTCTTTTTAGTTACAACAACGATTGATATTGATAAGGGTATTGGTTTAGTACTTCCTGCGAAAGGAGAAACAAAAGAGGTTCATAAACAAAACATCACAAACCTGCTGATTAATGCTCAGGGCGATGTATTGTTGGATGATAGTCCCATTGCCATACCTCTTATCAAAGCTAGTATACAAGATAAACTTGCGAAACGACCCAATATGATCGTTTCTGTAAAAACGGACGAGAACACAGACTACTGGGTTTATATTAAAGTTCTTGATCAATTAAAGCAAGCGAATGCCTCTCGTATATCAATTGCTGAACCCGAGCACTAATAATTAAGTATAATCAAGAGGAGAGGAAAACCTTGAAATTTGAGAAAAAAAATAAAGTACAATCAGGAATTCCGACTGCATCATTACCAGATATCGTTTTTATGCTGTTGATCTTTTTCATGGTTTCAACAGTATTTAAAGAATTTCGTGGTATTCCTGTAAGACTCCCGGAAGCAAAAAAACTGGAAAAGCTACCAGGAAAAAGGAACATTGCATATATTTATGCAAATAACAGCGGTCAGGTAATGGTAGACGATCATTTCGTTGAAATGTCGGAAGTTTCTGAGATTATGTATTCAAAAAGGGCAGATCCCCTTCATCCATTAAAGGTCGTATCGATGCGTATCGACCAGAAAACAAAAATGTCGGTCGTAAGCTCGATACATGAAGAATTGAGAAAGGCGGACGCCCTAAATGTTAACTATTCGGCTAGAACAGCCGGCTAAGTGAGGTGATATAAAATGTTAACAAGAGAAAAAAAATCCGAAGCTGACTTAAAAGTAAGATACAAAAAAGTCATGGAAATCGGTCTTTTGCTATCTTTAATTATCTGTATCATTATGCTTCAAGCATTTAAAAAATTTGAAGCGCAAAAGGTTGAACCAAAATCATTAGATATTAAGATAGAGGTCGAAGAAATCCCACAGACCGAACAGATAAAAATGCCGCCACCTCCGGCACGACCGGCAGTACCCATCGAAACAGAGAGTGACGAAATTCCTGAAGATGAAACCATCGAGATTACTGATCTTGATTTAACAGAACTTCCACCACCACCGCCGCCTCCTTCTACTGATGATGATGCTGCAACAATCTTTGTTCCTTATGATGATCCACCACAACCTATCGGTGGATTTGCAGCTATTCAACGTAGCCTTAAGTTTCCTGAAATTGCACGAAAAGCTGGTGTGGAAGGCCGCGTAATGGTGCACGTTCAGATTGACGAAAAAGGTAATGTCGTCAATACAAAAATTTTAGTTTCTTTAGGTAATAATGGATGCGATGAAGCTGCTGTTGAAGCAATTAAAAGCGTAAAATGGAAACCTGCGATGCAACGCGACAGGCCGGTAAAAGTGTGGGTAGCGATACCTGTTGTCTTTAAGCTAAAATAAGTCTTGATAAATTATAAATAAAAGCGATGTTTTGTTGAAAAACATCGCTTTTTTATTTTCTTTAGTATCTATGAATAAATTTTCTCTCGACCACAATATGATGATACGAAAAAATCACCATATTTTAATTTTAATCATGTTTTTATATATTTTAACTTCATTAAGTTGTTTAAATCCATTCGCTCCTAAACTACAAGAATCTTTAGACCTATCACAATTAATCACCGACCAAAAATCACCGGAAGAGGTTTTAACAAATTTCAAATACGCTTATACTTTTAAAGATTCTTCTTTGTACAGCGACCTATTAGATAGCTCGTTCGTTTTTTTATATTTCGATCCAAATTATGGATCCTCCGGTCGATTCGTTTCCTGGGGCAGAGATGTGGATCTTTTAACAACCGGGAGATTATTTCGTAACTTTACTGTCATCGACTTGGTCTGGCATAGTACCATCTATTCCTTTGAGGAGGATAATTTTTCGGAAATGTCAAAAAGCTTCCAGCTAAGTTTCGTTAATGACCAGGAAACGATCAACATACGAGGAAACGCCATTTTTTCTTTTATCAAAAGCGATAGTGACGAAAAATGGCGTATCGTTAGATGGAAAGATGAATCAGACCTATAAATTAGTTCATTTTCTTGAAGTGAAATGGGAACACGAAAGTCGTTGCTCCACTTGGGATCGGATCAAATTTTAATCTTTTTACCAAATTAACAATATCACTTTCCAATTGAGAGTGATTTACGGTTGACTCAAGAATTCTTACCGATGTTACAAATCCATTAGCTGCAATAGTAAATTCGACTGAAACTTTTCCCCGAAGGTTTGGTTGCCGTTTCAGGTATTTTTCATAGAGCCATGTAATTCTTCCCATTCGGCTATTCACAACACTCATGACTGATTGATCGCTTCGATATCCAAGCGCCTCCGCATCTCCGCTTTTCTTTTCAGCAGTTGACAAATTTACCCGCGCTTTTTTCTTCAGGGTAACCTCTTCAACTTCATCATCCATTGAAGACAGAAAATCGTCGATACCTCCAGATCCTCCAGTGCCAATCAATTGGTCTAACGGATCGAAATCATCCTTTGTTTTTTTTCCGCCAACCTTTAAATTTGTACCGCCTCCTAATATATTTTTCAAATCTGCAACAAGGCCACGATCGACCATAGCATCAACTACATTGCTTGATTTGGTCGAAGGTCCGGTGCCACCGATCAAACTCAATAATCCCGAACTCGCAGCGGGATTTCCGCCACCTCTTTGTTTCTGACTGTTTGGCCGTGATCCACGTTTTCGAGAAGAAGAACGCTGTTTTGATTCTTTCTCTCTTTTATTAGCGCTGTCATCTTTATTTTCAGATTTATTCGTCGTCATCAATGCTTTATTCTCAACCTCTAAAATTTCATCCGGGGTCTTCATTATAAACTTTGCGAATCTTTTTTGTACTTTCTTGACATCTACTTTTTCAGATATTTTTACTTCATAATCTTTAAACAAAAAAAGGATTATCGAGTTGAGCATTAGCAATGTAAGAAATATTGATTTAAAAAGAAGGTCAGAAAATAACCCCTGAATGACGGCGTTAAACCACGAAAATCCGTCGAATTTTGCCTGAACATTCCTTGTCACTTTTCTTCGATCAAAATGAAATTCAATCCTGGTATCGCCAAAAGTTAGATATCCCTTTTTAGCCGGCGAAAGTTTTAGCACATAGTTGTTTTTCTCTTTTGGTAAAATATCATGAACCATTAATTCCCTGATGTTGAGAATAGATTCTCCGACAATAATTTGCCCTTCATTTATATAGGCTGGCAAATATAGTTTAAAAAATCCGTTATCTTTCTCAAATAACGTATGTCTTTTAGGATATTCCTGTCCAAATAAAGTCAGATCATTATCAAGACCCTGTCCAACCGTGAATTTATCTTTTTCTCTCAGGACTCTTTGATTGACTTTTCCGGATTTCTGAATCCGTAATAACAGAGGAACTCTTGCATTTTTATTCATAAGGGATCAAACGTTTTATCAGTTATTCTAATTTTGTGACTGCCAGCAATATATTGCTATAGCCAATCCGACCGCATGTAAACATAACCTTTTTTAATAATTGATAGGGAATTTCCCGATCACCCTGAATTGTAATAGTACCCGTAAATCCCATATCCCTAGAAAGTTCTCCGACAGATTCGCTCACAGCTTTGAGATTTTTCAATTCATTCGCTAGCCCACTAATAACCAATTCACTTGAGATCATTTCTTCAGCTATCGCAGCCACTTTTACACCATCTAACAGAATGTATTCATTGGTAATAGCAACTACAGAAGCAGGCTGGGGAGCTTTCTGGGCTGTTGACTCTGGTAACTTCAAATCTTTGGTTACGGTTATGATCTGCCCTTCGGCCGAGAAGCTTTTTAACAGAAATACCAATAATATTGTAAACATATCAATCATTGAAGTAAGCTTCAGAGATACCTGGCTGTTCTTTTTTTTTCTGGTGCGCGTATTTGTTAAAAATCCTGTGCTTGTTGTAAACATATTTCTACTTTTCAATTAAAATTTATCCGGCCAGAGAAACATTTACAAATCCTGATTCTCTGCAATGGTCCATCACTTTTATAATAATATCATATTTCACCTTTGCTTCCGGTGAAATGATAACATCTTCTGCCGCTGAATATTGATTTTTTATTTCTTTAAGCTGTGTCATTAATGCCTGGTAATTATACTTATTACCGCTATTAACAATTGGATCGAACTTAAATCCGGGTGATTTAAGCTGGAATCCAGTCTCTTTAACAGATAAAATTACCAATACAAGGTCCTTTTGCTGTTGTTGTTGGGCACTGCCCCCTTTTGCAAGACTGGGCAGGGAGATATCCAGAACAGCAATTTTAACGAATGCTGCGGTCAACAACAGAAAAGGAATCAGTAAAAGGAAAATATTCATCACAGGAATAATATTTACATCCTCATCTTCGGGATTCCTGGTTTTCCCCATAGCCTTTTTAAGATTCACATTTCACCTCACCTGTGTTTTACCGCGACCAATCTCTTATAAACTCGAGCGACATTCTGATTAATTTCATCGATAACTTCATTTGTTTTTTCTTGCAAAAATGAATACGCAAGCATATTCGGAATTGCCGCGATTAAACCAAACGCGGTCGTATTCATTGCCTGCGAAATACCAGCAGAAAGTAAAGTCGATTTCATTGCCGCATCAGCATTTGCCACTGCTTCAAAAGAGGAAATCAACCCAAAAATTGTTCCGAGCAAGCCCAACAAAGTAGACACATTTGCAATGGTTGCCAGGTAATTTGTTCTTTTTTCCAATTTAGGAATTTCAGACATAGCTGCTAATTCAAATGCATTTTGAATATCAGCATCTCCCTTCCCATACTCAGCTAATCCGGCCCGAGTAATTCTGGGTAAGGCGGCTGACGACATTCCGCAAAATTCAATCGCATTGGAAATATTTTCTCTCTGAATAAATTCCAGAATACGATTTATGAATGCAGTGGTATCTATTCTATTTTTAAATAAAATAAAAATTATCCGTTCAATCATTATTGCAAAGCCCCCAATCATCACAAATAAAATGACGTACATAAATAGCCCACCCGATCTGAATGCATTAACTACAAAATCCAATTCGATGCCTCCTTAAATAACGTGTCCGTTTTTAGTAATTATGGCTAAATTTAACTCTACCACAGCAAATGGTCATTATTACGTAAATCTTTTATTTTTTCTTTTCGAAGCGTACTCTTTTCGACTTTACGAAACATATCACTAAAAAAGCGACGCTCTATTCTAATTCCATTCACTCTGGGGTCTGATCCGGGAATGATAAAAACAGTTTGCGGTTTCGCAATCCGTCCATATACTTCGATCTTATCCAGAAAGACTTTCATTGCTTTTTTCGTCACCGTGGATTTTTCTGTACCGCTTTTATCCTGATCCTGTTCAGATGGATTTGCACTTACCACACCAACCAGGTAAGTCCCGAGTAGCAGTACTATTAAAAACAAAACCAAGAATTTTCGCATTAAGAACCACCTCCATTTGTATTCGAAATATAATTTGTTTTTTTCGTTGAAGCTGAGCGCATATAACGTTTGTCTCCGATACCTAACTCTGCAATCAAAGCCCGCGCTCTTTCCTTGCTTTTTTCTGTCCACTCATTGGAAATATTGTTTTTAAGCGCATTTTCTAAGTTTGATTTATAAAATTCTAACGCTTTTTCTTTAAAAGGAACAACCAACTGTTTATTGAGATTATCATAATATTCATCTACTTTTTCATCTGCTAAATTTGCCGGCGCCGGTGAAGTCAAAATCGACTCACATAATTCTTCAAAAGTCATACCAGCTTTATATAATGAAGCCGTCGTCCAATCGGCAACTTTATATTTTCCTGTCGCGATATATGTCTTCAGCACATCAGATAAAGCTTTTTGCTTTTTTTTTAACGACTGCTGTAGCGGCGGCAAAATTCGTATTTTTTTATATTCTTCAAAATTTATTTCTGCGATCATATATTGTGCTTTGGCTACTAAATACTCATCTGAATCGACGCCACTGCGTTTGAATTCTTCATATTTTTGTATCGTTTTTGCGTATTCAGAGATTGCTGATCTGGGATCATGAATTCTCAAATGCCAAATTTCACCTAATTTATATTGTGCTTCAATGTAATGATCTGCATGTTCATTCGGATACCGCGCTAAATATTGCTTATATACTTCTCTGCACCGATGCCATAATTGCATATTTTCAAAACAATTGGCTGCATTATAAAGCGCCAAAGGTGCATATTTGGATTGGCGATGATTGTTTGATAAATTCAAATAGTGATCAGATGCCTTAAGCCAATCGCCCATACGTTCTCGAAGTAACCCGGCTTTCATAATTAATTCATCAATAAAGACAAGCTCGGGTTGTTCTTCGATCATTCTTTCATAGGCTTTAACTGCTTTTTCATTCTCGCCGACTCGCTCAAAGTAAGAAGCCGCTTCAAAGATAGAAGCTTTTGCAACATCAACATCTTTACTAATAAACGCTAATTTCAAGAACTCTGCCGCTGCTTTTGCTTCTTTGCCTTCCTTATTTATCTCTTCAGCTTTTTTGAAATTTGCCGTAGCAATCATTTTTCTGGATTTATGTATCAGAGATGTTGAATCCGGATATACACGCGCCAACCGGTCGTACCATACCTCAGATTCATCATAACGTTTTAATTTAAAAAGACTTTGTGCTAACATGGTCAGCGCTTTTCCATAATAGGATTGCCCTTTAAATGTTTCGTTATTACCAATATAGGCATATACTCGAGTCGCTAACTCCCAATTATTTAAATCATAAAGCACTTCGCCATATTTCATGAGAACTTCTAAAATCTTTTCATTATTGGGAAATTTTTTAAAATAATCATTACATGATTTTATCAAATTCGCCTGCGCTTCGTGGCCGACCTTAATAGGCAGGGGTAAACTGGTCTCATCGCCTAAAAATCCTTCAAGGTAAAATATCAGAGAATCTGACTCCTGATTTCTTTTTAAAATATTATAATACGAAATTATTCTGGCGTATGCGGCAATTTCCTGAAATTCATTCTCGCCATAAGCAGTCATCACTTTATAATATTCATCTGCTGAATGATCAAAGTCTTCGATTTCATAATAGCATTCCGCAAGATAATAATTTACTTTATAAGAAATACTACTATTTCTGAATCGTCTAAGATATTCGCTATATTTATCTATTGCTAATTGATACTCTCGTCGTCGATTCTTTTCTTGCGCTTTTGATTGATAATAAGTACCTAAGGAAAACAGCTTTTCCTGAACCTGAGTCAACGCTTCATTGCGAATTTTACCGTCTGGATATTGAGCGATCCATTTGCTATCCGGCCCATATTTTTCAACAAATTCTTCCTGCTCTTCAAATACTTTTTCTTCTTTCATATTATTTTCATAACATTCGATGATCTGCTTTTGTATGTTTGGCGCATAAGGAAAAAATGGATACAACTCCAGAATAACGTTATATGTATCAATAGCTTCATCGTAATAATTTCGTTTTTTATAAATTTCCCCCATCTTTTCAAGGATTAATATTGCATACTCCTGAATAATTTTGCTTTTTAAGATGCTCCTGGCCAACGATGGCCCGCCGTATTCTGTCAACGAATGTGAGATATATTCAATTGATTCGTTCTTTACATCTGCCTTTGTTTTTCCTAACAGCTCAGTATCCAACTCTTCCATAAGTTTAATATCACTAATGAGATACACATAAGTACTAACCGAGTTTGCATAATCGTTCACGTTAAAATAAGCCCATCCTAATTTATATAACGCCATATTAAAAAAGGGATCGTCCCAGCTATCCAAGAGTTCTTTATAATGATCAATCGCCTTATTAAATTCGCGCTGAGAAAAATAAAATTCTCCCAATCGAAAATGCGACTCTGATATTTTCGGGCTTTGCGGGCATTCATAAACCAGCTTCTGAAAATAATCCTTTGATTTCTCCTGATTTCCTTCATCTAAGTGACACATAGCCAAACGATAAATTACTTTGTCTCTGTACTCTGTTTGCGGATATTTTTCAAGCAGCTTATAACACATTTCGATACTTTTTTTAAAGCTAACCTGGGGCATTATTGGCTCAATCGACAACTCACCATTTTCATATTTATTCAAATCAGCTTCATATTTATTCATGCGTCGTTTAAATTCAATATCAGCTTTACTAACGTAAAGTTCAGCTAACTCAAACATAATATTTGGAATAAAAACTTCATCCGGGTATTTTTTAATAATTTCCTCATGATGTTTAATAGTCTCCTCTATCCCTTCCTCATCCATGTCCTCATAAGCTTTCGTTATTTCCTGATTCGTTTGAGTGGTTCCGGGCGAAAACGATAAACAAAAAATCAGAATAAAATGAAAAAATAAATATTTATAACTTACCTTCATACCTCTCCATCCAATTAATAGGCTTTCATTTCCATTTCTTTCAAGAAGAGCGCTCGTGAAATCCCATATTCGGCGTACCCTCTCCAGTCTTTTCGTTTTTCTTTTCGTTCAGCAACCTTTTTCAATCGATCAATCTGGTTTTTCATAAAAATAAGACTATCACGCTCTCTTAACAAACTAGTGATTAGTTTTTCGCGAAAATTTTCGATCTTTTTATGTTCCGTTAGTAAATATTCTTGAGATTTATCTCCTGGCCGTGAAAGTGAAAGCGTTGTCAGCAGCTTTGATTCTTGAATTAATACCTGTACTTTCAGCTCTTCAATTTTTGATTGCTCTATTTCCAGACTATTGTTGACCTTCTTAATAATACTGACATTCTGCAATTTATTCGGAAATAATTCGACAATAGTTTTATAGGAATAAATTGCTTGATCATATTCTTTCAAAGCAATATAGGCTTGTCCTAATAAAAAATATGATTCCTCCGCATTGGCGCTTTCAGGAAACAGATTAATTAACTTTTGAAGCGGCACTATCGTAGCTTCGTAATTTTCCATTTTTAAATTCGCCCATCCTAAAGCCAGCAACGCATCCTGATAATTTTCATGGTGTTCTGCTATATTAGAAAACAGAGATCGAGCTTCCGGGTATAAACCAAGCTCGAAATAAATGTAACCGAGAGTTAGCCTGGAATCATCAACAATACGTCGTCTTTCACCACTGATAATAGGTAATGAAATAATTTTTCTGAAATAATCAATCGAAATTGGTATCTGCTTTTTTCGAAGATAAATTAGCCCGGTTGTATATAATGCCCCGTCATAGTATTTGCTTTTATTACTAATCTGTTTAAAAATTTCAAGTGCAGTATCATAATTTTTTAAATAATAATGGCTTTGACCGGCAAAATATCGTGCTGCATTTATAATTTCTTCGTCATCAACAACTTTCAATATTTGATAGTAAACCGTCAAAGTTTCTTTATATTTTTCTGAATTGTAATTTACTTTTTCAATTCCATATAATGCTTTTTGATAATAATCACTTTCCGAATAATTTTTTAGCAAATACTTGTACATTTTAACTGCCGCTTCATTCAATTCTTCCTCATATAAGCACTCGGCAATATGGTAAATCACTCCATCCATCTGCTCAAATTCTGCATAAAAATCCATTAAAATAATTAATTCTCTACAACTTTTCCAATATGATCCTTCTTTAAATAAATCAATCGCTTGCCTGTAAATTTGCTTTGCAGCAGTTTTTATTATCTTCACATCTCTTATTTCATTTTTTTTTAGCACCTCTGTTGATTCCAGTTGCGGAGCATTTTTTTTTTCGGTTGCATCTACATTTACAACTGTAACAAACAGAAAAATTATTGATAGTATTGCAATTAATTTCAAATTAATTCTCATAATTTTCTTTATTCCGAATTATTCTCTTTTTCTTTGTTCTTCTTCTTAAGAATTTCTTTCATCTGCTGCATTTCGATTGTGGCTTTTCTACGTCTATTCTTGATCCGCTCCAGTTTTCTTCGTTCCTGTTCCTCTTTCTGCTTCGCCAGTTTTGCGCTCTTATCAAAATATTTATAAAATGAAAAACGATACCCAAGCCCAACCCATATTCTCCATCTTGAATAATCTTTATGAAACATACTAAGCCCGGCTAATTTACTTCTCTTTGACAGCCCAACATCTGCTGCCAAATCGATTAAGGTTTTATACGGGCCAAGAAATTTTATTCCGGTTGTTATGCGGTTTGAGTTTTCGCTATACGACATCGAGTCCTGATTATTAATAAATAGCTCTCCTGTATATTCCAAATAAATCTGATACGATCTTATTGGGACGACAAATCCTGCTCCCACTAACATCTGATCGATTTTTGAACTGAAAAACGCATCATTAATATTATGATCATAATAGCCAAGATTTACGTGGAATTTAAGAAGTGATTGGGGGATGACCTTGCTCAGATTAAAACTAAATAACATTCGACTGCCCCAGGCGCTATGTTTTGTATAAAACACCTCATAAGGTACATTATTTTCCTGGGCGGTCGGAATCTTAAAAAATCCGTAAACTCCAAGCTGAAAATATCTTCCGGAAAACGGGGTTTTATATTTAATAGCAAATTGAGAGTTTCCCATTCGCCCCAAAATGTGCTTTTGATCATCCTGGTACGGAATAAAATTCAGGCTTAATTCAAAATTCTGTGTCAATCCATACGTTGCATTTAAATTCATTGCATAGAATTTTGATAGTTGCTCGGGCCCAACTTTTTCAAAATATAATGATAAATTACTTCCAACATACATATCGGTTGGGGTGATTACATTTGCCGATAATACTCTCATTAAACCTCGTCCACCATTCATTCCGATTTGCGGAAATACCTGATGGTTAATGCCGAACAGTAATAAAAACAGGGGGAGTAATACTTTTTTATACATTGAATATCCTAACCGATTTATTCAAATAATTCATAATATGCTACGGTCAATTCCTTATTAACAGATAATAATATTTATTTACATAGTTATCTTTTTGTATTACTTATATTTATATTATTATACTTATATATCTTATTTACATTTTGCTAATTAGTGTCTTATTTAACAATTATTGTGCCAAGTTCATAAAAATGAATTATAATTTAATAGATAGCTCATTTCCATAATAATCAGTTGGTTATAAATTTGCACATTGTTTACCCATTATAATAGCTAATTCTAACGCTATACAAATTGCTTCATTTTGAGACATCACTGGATAATTTTTGCCAACCGATGTACAAGAATCGTTTAATTAACTAAAATTTCGTATGTTAGAAACTCCAATTTTCGTTTCAAAATAAGATACTAAACATATTTTTGTTGATAATTCATACAAATTTGTAACTGCTTACCCAGAGCTGCATAGGAAAGATTTTTATGATGATGTTACTGAGGTTTTAACCTATTATTCTCTTAGCAACCCGATATCGTATGCGATAATAGTTTTTTGATAATGAAGATATTATTACTCCTTTACTGCTGCTTGAATGCACAAAACGTCCATTGCCAATATATATTCCAACGTGTGTGATATAGTTATTAAAATATTTACTAAAAAATAGCAGGTCTCCAAATTTTAATTTATTGATTGAAACCGGCGAACCAATCTGAACTTGCCTCCGGCTGGTACGCGGCAGATAGATTCCCTGCGAAACAAAAACTGCCTGTACAAATCCGGAACAATCTGCGCCCTGTACACTGGTTCCCCCCCAACGATAAGGAGTCGCCGGCGGTCCGAGAAAATCTTGAATCCGCTGTTTCAGCAATTCATAATTTAACCGATTTCTATCCGTTTGTTGGTAATAGGTAACATAATGATCATCCGTCTGAGCCTGTTTAGATCCGCTCGAAATATATGAATCATCGCGCTGCTTTACAGACTCCTGATCGCGCGTAAATTTCTTCTGATCTTTTTTAAGTAATTCGACTTTTCTCTGCTCCAGTTGGTTCACATAATTTAGCTCCGCTTCAATAAGCTTCAGTGGAGAAACGCCCTTAGTCCCCTGGGCTATTCGAACAATGATTGAAGTTGCTAATTTCTCGGGCGATAATCCACGTTTATATCCAGTTATCATCCCCTCAAAAACAGCGCCAATCAGATCTACAGACCAGTTATCACGGAGCGCTATAAAATACAATTCTTCAGAAATTCGACGGGGGATATTATTTGATATTGATTTTTGCAAATAATCATAAGCAATTTTTTTAGAATCCGCCTCAATTTGTGGCTGCGATTCTATTTTCTCAATATAATCAATATTTTCATCAATAATCGATTGAATATATTGTTTCTCATTATTTTGATCCACACTGATAAATAGGGCCAGCGCTAATTTTCGAATATTCAAATTTCTTTTTACTCCCCGAATAATACCGTCACTAACAGCAGCGATAGTTGGGCCGGCCCAATTATTATAAACACCGTGAACGATAATTTCTTCGATGACAACAGGATCAATATCATTTGTTATTAACTTATTCAAAGCTTTAGCCGCATATTCAAGTTGTTCCGCTGACATAAAATGCGAAAATCCAATGAGCGCCAAATCTTCGACATATTCTGGTGGTGCGTTATTCAGCTCAGCTTCATAGACTTTGAAAGCAATATCAGCAATATTATCATAAGATGCTTCTTCAAATACACCTGCGGAAACTACGCTTTTTATGCTTTTTAATATATCGATATCTATCGGGTTGCTCTCTGGCGTCGGTTTAAAACATGTGATGATTGATTCTGAAAGCAAGCCAATTTCGCTCTCACTTAATCCCTGTATCGAAGCAACCATCTGCGTTAATTGTGTATCGAGATCATCTCCGTAACTTTTGGAATTTAGTGTTAGGAAAACATGAATTAAAAATAGTGCAACAAAAAGCAATCGAATTGAAATTGATTTTTTATTGAACATTTGCTTTACCCACCAATTCGTTTTCGCTTGATCATGTATTCAATAAGCGCGCGATTAAAATCCATTTCAGTATTAATAAGTACATAATCAATCTGATTTTGGCGGCATTGCCGTTTATAATTATCAATAAAGTGTTTCACTTTTTCCTGATACTCACGCTGGATGTGCCAGGGCTGCGTTGAAATTTCTTCACCTGTCTCCAAATCCTTAAAAACCGCCTCTTTTTTATAAGCAAAATTTATTTCCAATGGGTCTAAAATATGAAAAACAATCACTTCATGCTTTTTATGCCGAAAGTGTTTTAAGGCAAGCATCAATTTTTCAGGATCATCATAAAGATCTGATAAAACAATAACTAATCCGCGACGATTAATTCGCTCTGCCATTTCGTGAAATGTGTTTGAGACGTCTGTGACTTCGGCGCTTTCAAGTTTTTCAAATTCTTTTAAAATTAAATGAAGATAAGATTTTATAGAACGTGGAGGTAAATATTTTCTGATTTTATGATCAAATGTCAACAAGCCCACTGCATCTCGCTGCTTAAGCATCAAATAGGTCAACGCTGCCGCCAGATACGATGCATACTGAAGTTTAGTAATCCCATTTGAAGAATATCCCATTGATGCAGAAGTGTCCAATAACAAATATGATTTTAAATTTGTTTCCTCTACAAATTGTTTTACATAAAATCGATCTGTTTTACCAAAAACTTTCCAATCAATGTGTTTAATTTCATCACCGGGCATATATTGTCGATGTTCTGCAAATTCCACGCTAAATCCGTGATACGGACTTTTATGAAGACCGGCGATAAATCCTTCCACAACCATTCGGGCGCGCATTTCCATGGATTTCAATTTGGAAACGATTTCTGGTTTCAGGTATTTGCGGTAATCTTCTTTTTGCATTATTTTGAATTTTCAATCAGTTTTTCAATAATATCCACAGTTGTAACGCCATCAGCCTCGGCGTTAAAATTGGTTACGAGTCTATGGCGCAGTACTGGTTTTGCAATCGCTTTGATATCAGCAAGGTCTGGCGTGGGGCGCCCTTGCAAAATGCACCGGGTTTTGGCTCCTAATATCAGGAATTGTGATGCACGTGGCCCAGCGCCCCAACTGATCCAATCTTGTATATAGTTCGGAGCACCGTCATAATTGGGGCGTGTTTTACGAACAAGATTTACAGCATAATTGATAACATTATCGGATACCGGTACACGTCTTACCAAACTCTGCAACTCCATAATTTCTTCTTTACCCAGGATAACATCCAATTTGGGTAGATAAGCGCTGGTAGTGGATTTAACAATTTGGGCTTCTTCTTCAGCAGATGGATAATCCACCCATAAATTGAACATAAATCGGTCAAGTTGCGCTTCAGGTAATGGATAAGTTCCTTCCTGTTCAATTGGATTCTGCGTTGCTAAAACAAAAAAAGGTTCTTCCAGTTGATAGGTCTCTCCGGCTGCTGTTACTTCGTGTTCCTGCATTGCCTGTAACAATGCTGCCTGAGTTTTGGGGGGAGTTCGATTGATTTCATCTGCCAGAATTATATTTGCAAAAACTGGCCCTTTTACAAATTTAAATGATTTTCTGCCTGTGGTCATGTCATCTTCAATAACCTCGGTACCGGTAATATCAGAAGGCATTAAATCTGGTGTAAATTGAATTCGATTAAATTTTAAATTGAGCACATTTGCTACCGTACTAATCAACAGAGTCTTCGCTAAACCAGGGACGCCAATCAATATACAGTGACCCCGCGAGAGCAATCCGATAAGCAGTTCATCAATTACTTTCTTTTGACCGACAATGACCTTTCCGATTTCATTAATAATTGTATCATGTGCTGTTTTTAACTGTTCTACAATCTCAAGGTCATTTATTTGCGTCCCATCTTTCGTCATAAAACCTCCGTTGTGCAATCAATATTTACAGGATTTAATTTAATTATATGAATCATACTCAGCATTGTTTCCTGAATATTTAAATATAGAAAATTTTTCAGTAAAATTCAATATTTTACTTGCATAAAAATATTAAATTTGTAAATTTTTCTTACGTAAAAGTAATTTCTAAACAGGAACTTTAAAATGAAAAAACAACATTTAATCGGTTTGACTCCTGGTGAACTGGAGCAAATAGTAATGAATACAGGTGAACCGCGGTTCCGCGCAGATCAGCTATTGACCTGGATCTATAAAAAAAGAAGCATCAATTTTGATGAGATGACAAATATCGCGAAAGCTTTTCAACTTACATTAAATAAAAACTTTACCATAGGGATTGTATCGCCAGTGAAAGTTGTTTCAAGTCAGGATAAATCCACTCATAAATTTCTATTTCGCATGGAAGACGGGTTATGCATTGAGAGCGTTTTTATGATCGAAAATAAACGAAGGACTGTGTGCTTATCTTCCCAGGTTGGATGCGCTCTGAATTGTAATTTCTGTGCTACCGGGAAAATGGGATTTAAAAGGGATTTATATGCAGGCGAAATTATCGACCAATTAATTTTCATGAGTCGATATTTAAACAAAGGCGTGACAAACGTTGTCATTATGGGAATGGGTGAACCTTTTTTGAATTATGACAATGTTTTAAAGGCCTGCGATATCATCTCCAATGACAGATGCATTGCCATCGGAAAACGCAAAATAACAATCTCCACCAGCGGTATTATCCCGGCGATCAAACGGTTTGCAGATGATGGACATAAATACAAATTAGCAATTTCGCTCAATTCGGCAAACAATAATGTCCGGAGTCAACTCATGCCGGTTAATAAAAAATATCCAGTCAGAGAATTAATGAACGCTGCCAGGTATTATTTTAACAAGACGAAAAGAAAAGTAACATTCGAATATGTGCTAATTCACGGATTAAACGACAGCCATGAGGATGCTGAGGCATTGCGGCATTTGATTCATGATTTACCCTGTAAAATAAACATCATTCCTCATAACAAAACAGACGATAAACATCATCGTTCCGAAGAAAATGTTATTAATGACTTTATAAAACCATTTTTAAGTATGAATGTGGCTATTTCTGTGAGGCGAAGCAAGGGTGTTGAAATTGATGCAGCGTGTGGTCAGCTTTACTATAATGTTTTACATAATAAGTCCCGATTACCTGAATAATGCTTTAATACTACCCCAGGTATGTTGCACACCGGAAACAGATGGAGTAACAACAATTACTTCATCAAACATTGATTCGGAAGCGTCTTTGTTAATTATTTTTATACGATAGTAAAATGTGTTTGAGGTGGCTTTAAAAACGGATTTGTCTTCAAATGTATATTCTTTTTTTTCTGATGAATTTCCATGGGCGTCAACATTTCCGATTTTTTGAAAATTTGTTTTATCTAAACTTCTCTGGATTTCAAATTCTTTACAATTCGATTCACTTATTGTTGACCATTTTAAAACAACCTTATTTTTACCAGGTTCACCTTTAAAATCAACAATCACCGCGCCGGCAATTAATAAGGAATACGAAAGAATCAAAATTAGAAAAGTATATATTGTTTTATTCATCAAGTTCTCCGTTTTATGTCTCGGTCTATCATTAATAAAATAATCATTTATTTGAAAAAGTCAAGATTTTTTTAAACAATTGTTAACTTATCACAATTCAGGAATAAATAAAATGATTTCACTCGTTACCGGAGGTAATGGTTTCATTGGGAGTCATCTTGTTGAAAAACTATTAGCTGAAAGCCATAATGTCAAATGTCTGGTTCGAACAACAAGTAATCTGGAATGGATAGCACATCTTCCAGTAAAGTTAGTGTACGGTGATATAACGCACTATAATTCTCTTTGTTCCATCGTTCAAGAAAGTGATTATATTTTTCATCTCGGAGGAATAGTCCGGGCTCGAACTGAAAATGATTTTTATCGAATAAATGTTCAGGGAACGCACAACCTCATTAATGCCTGCCTGAACTCAACCGCAAAAGTTAAAAAATTTATTTTTGTATCAAGTCAGGCTGCCGCCGGGCCAAGCCCGAAGAAACGAAAACTCAAAGAATCGGCTGCTCCGAAACCCGTATCGTTATATGGTCGAAGCAAATTACAGGCCGAACAGATTACTTGGAATTTACAAGATGAAATTCCGATTGCAATAATCCGCCCACCTTCTGTATATGGCCCCAGAGACAACGACATTCTGGAAATGTTTCGGTTTGTCAAACGCGGTATTAAGCCACAATTGGGTTTTAAAAAAAAATATCTAAGTTTAATTCACGTCTGTGATCTGGTCGAGGGAATTTTTAGAGCCAGCCAGTCAATTGTATCAGACGGAGAAATCTATCATTTAGCAAATAATGAGATGATTACGATACCCGATTTTCTTTCAGAAATCGAAAACGCAATGCACAAAAAAGCACTACCCGTGAAAATACCAGTATTTGTTATTGACATTTATGCGCAGTTAAGTGAATTATTTGCACGCTTCAATAATAGAATTGCACTGGTGAATAAAGATAAAGCTCTGGAAATGAAACAGGATTATTGGTTATTAGATAATGAGAAAGCGAAACATGACCTCAATTTTGAACCGCGAATTTCGTTGAGCGAGGGGATCCGCACGACGCTGGAATGGTACAAAACTCATGGTTGGATATAATTTTATTCTTCCCATATAATTGGAAAAAGAAACAGCGATAGCGTAATCATGATGATGAGATAAGCGATGGAAATTTTCACCTCGGGCCAACCGGGAATGTCTGAAAGAATAGCTGCTTTTTCACAGCCTTTTATTGCCGTAATCATTAATGGGAAAAGCAGTGGAAAGGAAACGGCCGAGAACAACGCGCCCCGAACACTGGCACGGGCGATCATAGCCGCGACAATTGTCGTCCCGGCGCCTAAACCAAGCGATGCAAAAAACACAACCGAGAAGAAATAAAGCGGGCTTTCGATACGATATCCCATCAAAATTATGAATGCAGGAACCAGAATCAAGCTGAGAATTCCAAGCAATGTAAGATTGAAAAATAGTTTTCCCAGAAAAATTGATTGCGGACGAGCTGATAATTTTAATATATCAATGGTATGCGCTTCCTCTTCTTTAACAAATATTCTCGCCAGCCCAGACAGCGCGGAAAAGATGAGTATAATCCACAATAGTGCAGCATAGATAAATGGTTTATCGCTTTCTGCAATACGGAACGATCCAAGAGAAAAACTGACCGCGATCAGTGTTGTAAATGCGAACATTAAAATAGCGTTCATCGCGTACCGTGTCCGTAATTCACTTCGCAGGTCTCGAAACCAAATTGCTCTGGCTTCATTCAGATAAGTTAATAATCCTGTCTGCATAATCTATTTCTCTTTGTTCGTTCGAGGCAATAATCGTTATGGCCTGTTTTTTTTGTTCGTGAATGATTTTATCAACAGCATCGATTCCTTTTGTATCCAAATTGTTAAAAGGCTCATCTAATAATAAAAGCGGTGGATTGTGTAAAATCGCCTGTACAATTTTAAGCCGCTGCCTCATACCGGATGAATAAATACCATAATTTGCATTTTCCCATCCCTTTAATCCGATTTTTTTTAGCAGGTTAAAATATCGATCAAGAGATATATTTACGCCACGAACTTGTGCCAGAAATCTCAAATTCTCGAGGGCACTCAATTCATCATACAGCGCTAACGCTGGCGCCACCATTCCGATAAAGTTTCGTCGGTCATCGGCAATAATTTTCTTTCCCTTTCGATAGTATTCAATTTTTCCGCGTGTCGGCCGAATTAGTCCAGCGATTATTCGAAGTAATGTGCTTTTCCCTGAACCATTCCAGCCGGTAACCGCTACAATCACTCCGGCGTTGACTTCAAAAGAAATTTTTTTAAATAGAACTGTTCTGCCAAATCGTTTGGCGATATTTGTTACTTTAAGATGAGAATGATTTTCAGAAGTCATACTGTCCATTGAAAATATTTCTATAAATTTAATGCAAAACCTGTCATTATCTTTTGAAAGTTAATAATTTACATATTAATTACTATAATGTCAAGCAGTTTCATAACAAATAACTTGACAATTCGATTTAATTTTTTTTTATTAAAAAAGGAACAAAACAATGGAAATCTAAAAACGGATAAATACCGAATAGAAACCGAGTTACGCGGAGATATTGAAGTTACTTCCACTGCTTATTTTGGAGCGCAGACACAACGTGCGAAAAATAACTTTCCGATCAGCGGTTACCGGATACCACCGGAATTTATTTATGTACTTGGAATTATCAAAAAAGCGGCTGCATACACAAACTCACAACTCGGTTTACTAGAAAAAAATTTGGTATCTTCTCAATATTTTATGGTAGATATGGGCGATTGCCGCTATGTCGTAT
>CAZCJL010000015.1:0-80869 GCA_964498785.1 uncultured Cytophagia bacterium
AAATACGACATAGAGGCAAGCGCCCATATCTACCATAAAATATTGAGAAGATACTGCTATTTTAAAATAACTCTAAAATATGCAAGATATTACTTTCGGTTTTCCTCAATACAAAATAATGTGAATATGAAAAAAATCATTCAGAAAAATTTTTTGCCGTCGATATTAATTTCAGACTGGAAATTGAAAGTTCATTTGTTCCCTATTATATATGTTCCTTCTGTGAAAAATGCAGGGGATGTAAAAAAACCGAAAATTGAGTTGATGTACCTACGGAAACGGATAAAGATTGAGCGATTGCGTTGGTATGTGTGGAAATGGATATGGATATTTTGCATCCCCTGTTTTTTAAGCAACTGCTTTTTTATATGATTCATTTGTTAATTTCCATGATTTAAATAAAGAATCACCAAATTTTGGTTATACTGTCTGTTCGATACAGCCTGCTCTCTTTCTGAAAAATTAACATATTATGTATCGAACAGACTTTTTTTTCTCTTAATATTATATTCCCCTGGTATCGAACTTTTACTTACTACCTGTGTTTAAATTATAAAATCAGAGTTTTTTCATTTTACTTGAAATAACTAATTTCAACATCATTTAACCTTAAAAAGTCATAACCACAGAGAATCAGAGTACACAGAGCTTTTATTTTCAAAACGTTACGCAAACAATAGTAACTCGAATTTTTCTTAACTCAGTTTGAAAAGTAATGTGCACACAAGTTATTGTTTCTCTGTGACCGCTGTGCTTCTGTGGCACGATTTGTGAATAATGCAGATTAAAAAATTTACTGTGGTGTTGTCACGTATCACGAACAGAACAACCAACAGAAACCCACATCGTTATTACCATGGGAACCAAAACACAAAATTCGTTTAGCAGCCTGAATTATTTAACCACCGCGCCAATCTTCTAAACTCGAAGAAGGAGCATTTCTTTATGCACTTAACATCCATAAAATTGTTTCCTGAAAGATATCCCACGACAAAATATTATCCCTTTAATCTAGATATTTTTCGTCATTCAGATGAAATTTTACTAACAACTCCGGTCTCTTTTTTTATCGGAGAAAACGGGACCGGAAAATCAACTTTGCTACGAGCAATGACACAAAAATGTGGGGTTCACATTTGGCAGGAAACAGATCGCCCGCGCTTTGAAAACAATCCTTATGAAAAACTGTTTTATAAAACAATTGAAGTAAAATGGCGCGACAGTTCGGTGCCTGGTTCTTTTTTCGCATCACAAATATTTCAGTCGTTTTCTCAGATTTTAGATGAATGGGCAATCGCTGATCCCCGGTTTCTGAAACGGTTTGGCGGAAAATCTCTGATGACGCAATCACACGGGCAGTCGCTTATGTCGTATTTTAAAAGCCGCTATAAAATAAAAGGCGTCTATTTTCTGGACGAACCAGAAACAGCGCTTTCGCCGGCCAGTCAACTTGAATTACTAAATCTCATCACTGAAATGGGAAACGCCGGTCACGCGCAATTCGTTATCGCGACGCACTCGCCGATTCTGTTGGCATGCCCTGTCGCACAAATCTACAGTTTTAACGAGGTACCGATTCGCATCGTAGATTATGAAGATACTGAATATTACACATTCTACAAGGAATTTATGTCAGATTATAAAAAATTTATTTCAGATATGAAAGAGAGGGAGAAATGACAAAATTTCTATTATGGCTCATTTTGTTCGTAATATGCTGGCCTGTGGCACTATTGGCCCTAATTTTCTACCCGTTCGTCTGGCTGATTCTGCTGCCATTCCGAATTATCGGCATCACAGTGAGCGGCGTGCTGGAATTGTTACGCGGCATTATTACATTTCCGGTACGGTTGCTGCAAGGTGGGTATCGTAAGGAGTGAGCAATATTATTTCTTTACCATAAATTTTTAGTAACTGCTCAGCTATTGGCATTTGGCTGTTAGCCAACAGCTTACAGCCAATAGCTGAGTATCAACAATTCTTTTACATCGAAACCAGGTTATTTCAAAATATTCTCAAAAACTTACGGCGTCTTCAAAATATCCTTTAACTTTTTTTTCGCCTCATCGCCGACTTTCGTTTTCTCTTTTTCAATGCGCTCTTCAACTTCTTTTCGTTTCTGTTCAATTTTGTCGGTCTGTTCCTGAGCTCGCTGTTTTAAAGTTTCCATCTGATTTAGCAGTTTTTCACGATTCTGTGCGATCACTGTCTCGGCTTTGGTTCGATATTTGTTCGATTGTTCTCTTACATAATTTTCCACCTGCATTTGCGCGTCCCGCAGGTTTTTTTGTATTGTATTTTTCACCTGGTTTGCCAATAACCTATCCACGTTTGAATTCATGCGCAATTGGTAATCGGATTTTTCGCCTTGAACTGATGCATTTAGTTTCAGCTCTTTCAACCCTTTTAACACGTCACGAATCACCGCTTCGATGCGTCCGGCAGCAGCATCTGCATAAATAAAATTCACCGGTTTCGCGTCGAATTTCAGTTTCATATCGATTGCGTCTTCGATAAAATAGCCGGTCAGAGAAATATCTCCTTTTTGCGCGGTCACAGCTTCGGGAAAATAACGACTTTTTTTCAAATTCACCTTCCCCAGTCCAAAATTCCGCGCCGAAATCCACAATGAGTCTTTTGCCTGAGCTGTGATATGGTCAAAACTTCCTTTCATGTTGTAGGCATTGCCATCAATTTTTTTCAGATCAAAATTGAATCGGGTCGGGCGATTATAAATAGCTGGTTCGTTGGTAACACCTTTAAGTACCCCTTCAACAAAATAGGCTCTGCTGGTATCGCCGGCAGCAGTTGCCGCAGAAAAATTTGCCGTTCGCATCAGAAATCGGGGATATCGGTAATGAAACGGGAATAACACATTTCGGCCCTGCATTCTGGGTTTCTTTTCTTTTTTATTAGCTGAAGCCATTTTTTTTGCTTTTGGTATATATTCCCGGGCTGTCTCCACGTAACCAAACACCTGTTCGATGCGACTGACGACCGGTTCTCCGAATAGCAGCATACTCACATCCTTCACATCCAAATCTTTTATTTTTGCCAGCGACTTCGCCCTGTCAATATCTTGTTGAACACTATCTTGCGCCTGTTTCAATTTTTGCTCCAAATCATCAAACGTTGTTCGCAAATCGGCATATTGATCACTTATTTTTTCCCGGAGTGATTTAATTTCCTGTTGAATTTTTTTTAGCTTTGTTAATGCGGCAGTCAAAGAAGCCACATCCTTGATTTCATCAATTTTTAGCGCTTTTATGTCCTGCTCCAGTTTGTTTAACCGCGCCTCATAGTCAGTGGGAGATGTTTGCTTTTTCCAGTAGTCAAAAGAGCTATCTGCCATCTGGTTCACTTTTTTATATTCCTGAACAGATATCAGGTTATCCACATCAACCAGAGAGTCGATTTTCAATTTTTTACCCAAACCGGATAAATCAAACGCCGGCATTTTTTCCAGCTCATTTCTGAGCTGCTCTTTTGCTTTGACAACAGCCCCCGTTTTTTTGTCTTTTTTCTCCGGCTTTTTGGGAATACTTCCGTCAGTTGTGCGTTTCGTATTGCTGCGCACATTTTCCAGCGCCATTTCCCGAATAATAACCCGCTTCCAAAAGAGTGGCCGAACTTCGATATCAAATGACGCCCTGCCGGTTTCCAGGATATTGTACCACGGATTATTTTTATCCACGACCTGAAGCTGATTCCACGAGCATTCCATTTTGAACAGACTGAAACGGAAATCATCAATTTCCACTTTTGCGCCAGCAATGGCCTGGCCAGCGCTTTCCAGTGCGCGTTCAAAATACCGGTCCCGGGCGAAAAATGCAATCACTGCGAACAATGCAATGATGACAAGCAGGATAATAATTCCTTTTTTTCTCATCATTCACCTCCCAAATCTCGTATCTTAACATACAATTTAAAAATTGAACTGCCCTTCAATGCTTGCACGACTTTCCATTTATTAATTTTTTCTTCGAGACCGGATCGATATGCCAACACCAGTTTCTTCATTCCGACAAACACCGGAGCAAATAGAATCAGTCCGCACACGAAGCTTCCCATCACAATGGTATTATTAAAACGTGATAACGGTGCAACCGGCACATTATACAACGTTTCCCAAAGTCCGTACAAAAACGGGATGCCTGTCAACACAAAAGTACCGACTGTATGAAACAGTGGATCAAGCAAATAGGCAAACAGCCCGGACACTAAAATTGCCAAAGTACCAGCCGCAAGGTTGATATCCAGAAGTATCAACAAAAGAAATAAGACAACGCCTTGCAGCGTCCAAAATGGCATTAACCCAATTAAAAAGCCGACGCCAAAACCGGCGGCAATTTTGTTCGGGGATTCTCCGGACCGAAATGCCTTGATAATTTTAGAGACAATTTTAAACCAAAACATAATTCATCCTGATTTTTAAATGTGAAATATTTAACATTGGACATTATAGTTTTTAAATCGATGATGATAATCTGAATTTTTTTAATTTCTGTAAAATCTTATTTGTAAAAAATATAATTGAATTTTCACGAAATGTCAAGTAATTATTTTATAATATGAACTTCTGCCGGAGCAAAATGTATGATACCTTAGAAATCATCAAAAATATCTTGTTTTATTACTCTTATTTTTTTATATTTCTATTGATTAGAACAACAAAAGCGCTGTTTACAGGAAATGATCGACATTTTTTAAATTCACATTTTTATCAGAGATGATTTATTCAACACCCTGAAGCAACGACTCGATTTCAAAAGTCAGCTTAAAAATTACAATCTGTTACATAGCATTCAGCGCTCATACAATTGGTGAAAGGAATATTATGAAATTAGCCATTGTTTCCGACCAGATATCTTTAGATTTTAAGGAAGCTGTCGAATACGGCCTGGAATGGGGAGTTGAAGATTTTGAGTTGCGAAATTTAACGACCGGTCGAGCGCCTTACGTGACCAGCGAAGAACTTGACAGCATTATCGACGTGAAGGAAGAATATGGAATTAATATTTCGGCGATTTCTCCGGGTCTGTTCAGGATTTCGCTGAAAGAAGAGCAACAACTGAAATTGGAGCTGGAAGAAAAAATATATGATAGTTTTCGATTTGCCGATAAATTAGGAACCCGGGACGTTATTATTTTTAGTTTTAAACGATATGAAAATGAGCCACAAAGCAATTACATTCAGATTGTTCATATTCTTAGCAGAATGACTGCACTTGCAGAAAAATATGGTTTTCGCCTGTTGCTGGAAAATGAGCCGAATTATTGGTGTGAAACCGGTGAAGACACGGCACAGGTATTAGAGGAAATCAATTCAAAATCTCTCCGTGCAAACTGGGACCCTGCAAATGCTTATGCTGCCGGCGAGATACCCTATCCTTATGGTTTTTTAGCCATCCGAAAATATATTTCCAATATTCATGTAAAAGACGCCATTCGTTCTATAAATGGCAACATAGACTGGGTTATGGTCGGACAGGGAGAGATTGACTGGAAAGGACAGTTTCAGGCGCTTATGCATGGAGTTGATTTGAAATATGTAACAATTGAAACAAGTTGCAAACCAATGCTCGAATATTCCCGGCGAAATATTACGCAGGTCAATCAAATGGTAGATGATTATATTTTAGATGACAATTATATGATTCGATAAATTTTTCTAATTCACTAAAAAATTCCAATATCAACTGAAACAGGAGTCTTGAATGCATAAACTTGCAATAAATGGCGGAAATGCAATCCGTACAAAGCCGTTTCCCAAATGGCCGGTCTGGACTGATGATGAAATTAATAAGCTGACTGAAGTTGTAAAAAGCGATCAATGGGGCTCGATAAAAGGGACGCGGGTTAATGATTTCGAAAAAAAATATGCTGCATTTCATGATGCGAAATATGGTATTTGTGTAAACAGCGGAACAACTGCGCTCACGCTCGCATTGAGAGCCGTGGGGATTGGCAAAGGCGACGAAGTTCTTGTCCCCGCGTATACATTTATTGCCACAGCAACCTCAATCGTTGAAGCAGGTGCGATCCCCTGTTTTGTGGATATCGATCCTGACACCTATAATATTGATGTAAACCAACTCGAAAAAAATATTAACAAGCGAACCAAAGGAATTATGCCGGTTCATTTTGGCGGCCGTCCGGCTGAAATGGACGCAATCCTTTCTATTGCAAAAAAATATGATTTGAAAGTTGTGGAAGACGCGGCCCAGGCATGGGGATCAGAATGGAAAAGAACAAAAGTCGGCGCGATTGGCAATGCCGGTTGTTTCAGTTTTCAGTCTTCTAAAAACATCACATCAGCAGAAGGCGGAATTATTTTAACAAACGAAGCTGAAACTGAAAAATTCGCTCGTTCGTTTTCCAATTGCGGACGCCTACCCCAGGGTGTGTGGTACGAACATTATTATCTTGGTGGAAATTATCGGATGACAGAATTTCAAGCAGCGATTCTCGAAGCCCAATTTGCCCGGTATCCGAAATACAAAGAAATCCGTGAACAAAACGGTCATTATCTTGATGAGCAGCTTGCCAATTTAGAAGGATGTGGTATTTTAAAAAACGATCCCAACATTACCAGCAACTCCCGCCATCTTTACATTTGGCGATATAAAAAGGATGCTTTTAACAATGCATCCAAAGAGCGTTTCATACAAGCACTGCAAAAAGAGGGAATTATCACCAGCGCTGGTTATTCCATTCCATTGTATTCTCAGCCAGTCATGAAAGATAAGGCATTCGGTCCAATGGGACGCGCCATTGATATGGGAGTTGACTATTCTTCATACCATCTGCCCGAAACCGAAAAAGCATGTTATGAAGAAGCAATCTGGTTTCCACAATTTGTCCTGTTGGGAGACGAACAAGATATGAGCGATATTGTGAAAGCAATTCAAAAAATACAGCAAAATTCAAACGAGCTATAATTGAATTTTATAAAAGTCACCAGGTCGAAAAAAAACTCCAGGCCTGGTGACATTTTTTAAATTAAAAATAAAGGCAAATTCATGATAAAAATTAACAAAATATTGTGCCCGGTTGATTTTTGTAAATGCTCGGAAAATGCCTTAAAAAACGCCCTGATTATTGCCCAAAGATACAATGCGGAATTGCATCTGTTTCACACCATATTAATCTATGAAGATGAAACCTATCACGCCGGCGAAAACACACCCGATTTCACCAAAAGCTATGATCTGCTGTCGGAAATATCGGATACAAAATTGACGACAATGCTCAAAAGCGAAACAAATCATTTAAAGATTAAAAAGGTTATTACTCGGGGAGTTTCCGCGTCCGAGGAAATATTGTCTTATGCCGGAGAAAATGGATTTGACCTAATTGTGATGGGAACCCATGGCAGAAAAGGCGTCGGGCATTTTTTGATGGGAAGTGTCGCCGAAAAAGTTGTACGGATGGCACAGTGCCCGGTACTAACAATTCACGAACAGACAAAAACAATCGATGCGTATGATCATATTTTTGTTCCTGTTGATTTCTCCGAATATTCACAACTCGCGCTGAGTTATGGTTTGGAACTTGCATCCGGATATAATGCAGATATTACTCTGTTTCATGTTGTGGAACAGAGCATACATCCAAGTTTTTACGCCGGCGGAAAATCTTCGATTTTTGAGATTGATTCCGAACTCAGGAATCGCTCCATCGAAGCGATGAATGATTTCCGGGATAAGGCAGGACACAAAAATGTCGCTACCAAATATGTGCTTACCGAAGGCAGAGCAGCCAAAGAAATCATCGATTATTTAGCGGATCATCCCGTTGATTTGGTGGTTATTGCCACACACGGCTTGACAGGGATCGGACATTTTCTGTTGGGTAGCACCACGGAAAAAGTTGTCCGCCGCTCAACAACGCCTGTATTGACAGTCAAAAAATTAAAGCATGGTGATTAGTGGAATAACCCTTTAATAATGTTGTCTAATTTCGTTTCTTCCAGAATCGCCAGCATGGATAAATCAAATTCGTTGTACTCTGTTTCTCTTAATAAGCCGAAATGACCGTAATAATGTTCTTTGGTAAAATCCTCAGTGGTTTCTTTAAATTTAATGGGAACGAAGACGATATATTTATTTTTTACGTTGACGTCAAAACCAAGCGTTGCGACATCGCACTCGCGTGGTTGTCGTTCGTCGTAAGTCAATTTTTCGAACGTTTGCGCGATATTCGGAATTAGTCTATTTTTAATGAGCTCGGTCTCTTCATGCGAAGCTTTGGAATGAATATAAATCTCGTCTTCGACATGTAAATAACAAACAGGAGAGAATAAATATTTTGAGAATTCTTCAACAATTTTATTCATTACGAATTCTTTCTTTTTGGAGACATTTTTTACAGAATTGATAATGTTGGAAAAATCGTCCAGTCGCATAATCAAAAAAATAGTATATAACAACATTTCCCGTTCAAACATACTTTTAATGATATCGTCGATTTTCCAATTTTCTAATTTCTCAATAATGAATATATCAATCAGCGGTTCCATTTGATACCAACTTGTGATCGACGGAGGTTTTTCATAAAACAGAGCAAAATAGCCAAGAGGTTGATCATTAATGTTCACTGGCGTAACGGTGCAATAATCAGAGGGAAGCCTCAAATGGCTGTAATCGATTGGCTTTCCGGATTTCGAGTACAGCGTAACCGGATCTTTATCCATAATCTTTGCGCTTTTAATTTTATTATTCTTAGCTGTCATGATTAATGATGAACTTCTCTTTTCATGATATACATAATATTCCATTGCTTCTTTAAATTCTGTAGAATAATATTGTCTTATTGTCTCCGGATAAATCGCAACTTCATGGGTTGGTAAATTTTGCGACTTAAGATAGAAAACACCTCCATCAATATTTTTAAAGAGGTCTTTATCACAAAAATATTTTATCAAGTCATTACCAAAGCGATATAATTCTTCCCGGAGAAGAAACGGGAATCCTTCGACATCCAGCTTAAAAGCATCGTATGCACCGACTGAGATGAGTTTATTGCAGCAGTTGTCGATCATATTCAGTAATTTCCGATTGATAGATTCTAATAATCCTTTTTGATAGTAAAATTTATACGCCAACGTAAACGATATGGAAGTAATACCAAAAAACAGATATCCCCAGAGTTCCTGTAACTCTTTACCTGCTGTAGAACTGGTAATTATAAGTATAAATACAAAAAGCGCAAGAGTACCAACGACCAGACAAATGGCAACTCTTTTTTGAAAATAGACATTATAATCTAAACCTTTTTTATAATACATAATTTTCTCCTTATTACAGCAATATATTATAAATTAACATATATTAATAATATATGTATTTTTTTAATATTTGTCAATAATTATTTTTATATTGCTAATAACAGCACTTCAAAACAAAAGGATCGATTATGCCCGCGAATTTAACACCACAATACTATTCAGCCGAAGATAGATATAAAGCAGCGAAAGATGATCGGGAAAAATTGAAAGCTCTTAAAGAGATGCTTGCAGTTATTCCCAAACATAAAGGGACGGAAAAACTGCAGGCAGAAATAAAACGTAAAATATCGCTTCTCAAAAATGAACTGGAACGAGGTAAGACTAAAAAAGGAGCGCGGCGATTTTCATATAGCGTGGACAAAGAAGGCGCGGGACAAATATCGGTTGTCGGGCCTCCGAATAGCGGTAAAACCAGTCTCATCAATACACTCTGCTTTACCGAATTAGAAGTCGCCGATTATCCGTTCACAACCCGCATATTTCAACCGGCAATGATGCCTTATGAAGACATTCAGTTCCAATTAGTGGATTTACCTCCAATTTCTGATGAATATATGGAAAACTGGGTCCCCGGAATCATCAAAACCAGTGATGCTGTTTTTTTTGTCCTGGATTTAAATGACAGCGCTCTGCTTGAAAAAATGGACAGCACCATCGAATTGTTACGTCACCATAAAATTGAATTGATTGACAAAGAGAAAACAGAGCAAGATGTACGATGGACATATTTAAAATCTCTCGTTATCGGCGCCAAACTTGATTTGCCTGAGGCCGGGGATAATCTCTCGGTATTGAAAGAATTTTATATGGATAGGTTCACGATTATTCCATTTTCCATAAAGGATTCCAGCGCTATGGCTACGATAAAGCAGAAAACCGTAGCTATGCTGGATATTGTTCGCATTTACTCCAAGCGCCCCGGCTATGAACCGGAATACGACAACCCGTTTGTCTTTCCCCGTGGCGATACGCTACTCGATTTTGCGAAAGCTGTGCACAAAGACTTTGAAGAAAATTTAAAATTCGCCCGCGTCTGGGGCGCATCCAAATTCGATGGTCAGCGGATTACCAAAGATTACGTATTGGAAGATAAAGACGTTATTGAATTACATACTTGATAAAGTCACCATTTTGTACTTGTTCCCACAAAATGATTCGTTGGTCCGTGACCATGCCCAATGGGTACATTTTTTCGGATCGCTGCTGAAATAAATTCCTTTGCTTTTATAATCGCATCTAATGGAGCGTATCCTTTTGCCAACCCTGCTGCAATCGCTGAAGAAAATGTACAGCCGGTGCCGTGCGTATTCCGGGTGTCGAAACGCTCGGATCGCAGTAAAGTGTATTCATGCCCGTCATAAACAACATCAACAGCTTCTTGTTCATCAGCTAAATGGCCGCCTTTCACCACAATCCAGCGACAACCCGTGTCCCGTAATTCCGCAGCCCCATGTTTCATATCGTCCAATGTTTCAATTTTTCGGTTTAGTAATACCTCGGCTTCGTAAATATTTGGCGTGACCACTGTCGCCAGCGGGATTAATTTTTCCCTGATGGTCACACGGGCAGCTTCTGCAAGTAACGGATCACCGCCTTTTGCTACCATAACCGGATCCACCACGGTATTTGGGATTGAAAATTCACGGATAGAATCGGCAACTGCTGTAACAATATGCGCATTCGATAACATACCGGTTTTGACGGCATCGGTTCCAATATCACTCATAATACTTTTTATTTGCTCGCGCACAAATTCAGGCGTTACTTCGTAGACACCCTGTACACCCATTGTATTTTGTGCTGTCAGCGCCGTAATGGCCGACATCCCATAAACGCCGAATGCTGTAAACGTCTTTAAATCAGCCTGTATGCCAGCGCCGCCTCCACTATCGGAACCAGCGATTGTAAGCGCTTTTTTCATCCGTTTTCCTTTCATTATATTTTTTCCGCAAAGTCTCGGAGCTTCACAAAGCAATCTTTTTAAATATATTTTTTCGCTGTGTTGTTTTGCGCCCGCAGCGGCTCTGCATTAAATAAAAATTCAGCATCATCGGTTAAAATGATCCCACCCCTTTGGCTGAACCTGCACACGCTCTCCGGAAGCAGTGATTATTGAAAATCCTTCCGCCGGAGGTCGGATCACACCAATTTCAGTAATTCTAATGTTCGTTTCCCGGGCAATCGATTCCAACACAGAGCTATCTTCATCTTCTTTTATCGTAAATAATAGTTCATAATCCTCACCACTGTGTAACGCCAATTCATGAAAAGGTCTTTCAACGATGGATTCTATCTTTTGCAGATACGACGGTTTCGGAAATTGCTGCTGGTACAATAGCGCGCCGACATCACTTTTCACACAAATATGGTTCAAATCACTGGCAATGCCATCGCTAATATCAATCATGGCAGTCACAATCCCGGATTCTGCCAGCCTTTTTCCAACAGTGATTCTGGGAATCGGTTTCAGATGAGCTTCCACGAGTTGCGCAAATTCCTGGGGATAATTTTTTCCATAATGCTCAATAACGGCGAATCCGGCGCCAGACATTCCCGGTGCGCCAGTAACATAAACACGATCATTCGGGCGAGCACCCCGACGGGTCAGGAACCGGTTCGCAGGCGCTTCTCCCATTAATGTAATATCGATAATCAAATCTCGTTCAGTACCGGAAAGATTCCCACCAATTATCTGCGCGTCAAATTCTGCCAGCATTTCCCCCATTCCCCGATTTAACTCATCGAATTGGGACAACAGAAAGTAGCCCGGCGCTCCCAGTGACACCAGCGCAAATGTCGGTTTTCCGCCCATGGCCGCAATATCGCTGAGATTGACCGCCATCGCCCTTGTTCCCAATTGATACGGAGAGATATTTTTTAAACGAAAATGCTGATTTTCCACCTGAATATCACAGGTAATCAGGATGACGTGTTGATCATCTTTGCGAAGCACCGCGGTATCATCGCCAATGCCAAAAATCAGATCATTACTTTTCACCTGCGGCAGATGTCGTTCAATACGGTCAATCAAGCCAAATTCCCCGATTTCAGAAATAATTCGTTTATCATCCTGCATTGCGCTTATTCCTTTCTGTTTGAATGATCCGCCGTAATTCCTGTGCCGCGGTTCGAATATCTGCTGCCGACACTACAGCGGAAATCACTGACAGGCAATCCGCACCAGCCCGAATCGTTTCCAGGGCATTGTTCAGGTTAAGTCCGCCAATCGCTACAATCGGCAAATCAACAGCGTTTCGCACATTCGCCAGTAGTTGAAGTCCCTGCGGCGCCGAGGTATCCGGCTTCGTGTTCCGGGCTTCAAAAATGGGGCCAACGCCAACATAATCAGCGCCATCGTATTTTGCCTGGAGCGATTCATCCACAGTTTCCGCAGAAACTCCTAAAATTTTGTCAGCACCGATTAATTTTCGGGTAACAGCGGCCGGTAAATCCTTTTGTCCCACATGCACACCATCAGCGTCGACTGCCATGCCAATATCCACCCGGTCATTTACAATGAAAATGACGCCTGTTTCGCGCGTCAATTTTCGGAGCTTCAAGGCATTGTCATACATTTTTCGTCCCGATGCTGTTTTATCCCGCAATTGAATGACGTCCGCGCCGCCATCGATTGCCAGCTTCGCAATCTCGTAATGACTCCGGCCCTTGCCTAACTGCTCATCAGTAATCACATATAGAAACCATTTTTCTATATCGCTGTTAATATGCATTCTCTATCTCGTTTAAAGAAATGTAACACAAGTTATTGTTTCTCTGTGACCTCTGTGCTTCTGTGGCACGATTTGTGAATAATGCAGGCTATATATTGTAACGCTGCAAATTTTCGCAACGGTTTTTCCAACGCTAGCAAAGTTCCTGGACACGTTCTAAAGGGACTGCATTCCGGCGCGCTCTGTCGCACTTTTCACGTCTGCCGTCTGATTTTTTACAATCCCGCGGGCCAAAATTCCAATTTCCAGCTCATATTAAAAAATAAATACTCAAAGCGTGCACTGGAGCGATAATAATGATGCCATCGTTTTTTATCATTTTCTGAAACGCCCGCGGCAAATGAATTCATTTTATCAACCAACCAATCAGCAAATTCCTGAAACTCATCCGATGAATACGATTTTATCCAATCCTGGTAAAACGGATCATCGGGAAGTCCTTCTGCCATCAGTTTTTTACCGATTTCAACATACCCGATACCACAGGGCAACAGCACAGCGATGATATCTGCAAACGTCCCTTCATAACACGTCCGCACCAGAAAATTAGTGTACGACATCGTGATCATTGCCGGATCTGTTTTTTCTAAATCTTTTCGTGAAATTCCCAGTTCACTGCACGTGCGCCGATGAATATCCATTTCAACAGCAAGTGTTGCCTGAAGCAAGGCTGACATATAATTCATTTCTTCAAGCGATGGCGCCTTTGCAGCCGCCAATGCAAAAAGTCTGCTGAACTGGATGAGATAATAATAATCCTGTTTCAAAAAATATTCATATTTTTGATGAGACAATGAACCATCGCCAATCCCTTTTACAAAAGGATGGTTCAAAATTGCATCCCACACATCATCGTTTGTGGAACGCAATTCCTGATAAAAAGGTGTAGCGCTCATAATTGCTCCTCTGTGCTGTTATATGTTTCCCCCCGAATCCGTTCGACTATCCTGCTGCGGATGCTGCCTTTCCGAACGCCGCCCAAAACGGGTCTACTTTCGGATGGACAATATTATGTTTTTTAGTGTTCTCATAATAATACATCCCCTCGGATGAATCAACAATTTCGCCGACAATACTGGAACGAATGCCCTTATCATCTAACCGCTGCACCACCTCCTGCGCTTTATTCGGACGGCAGGAAATTATCAACGTGCCTTCGCTGATGGAGATAAACGGATCGATCTGGTACATCTCGCATATTTTTCGAATCGGTTCCTGCACAATAATCTTTTCTTTATCAATCACCATCCCTACTTTCGATGCCTGCCCGATTTCAGCCAATCCGCCCCATATTCCGCATTCGGTAGCATCATGCATTGCGGTCACGCCATTTTCCCGCACCCCTGCCTCAACTGCTGTTAATGCATCATCCACAACCGACATTTGCCAGAAAATGTCCTCTGCCTGTTTTGCAAAGGAATCGCCAAATTTCTCAGCAATTTTATGCGGGAACGTCACTGCAAATAATCCGGCAGCTTCCACCGCCGCGCCTTTGGTAATAATCACCGCATCACCCGCCTGTGCCGATTTCGGCGTTACGTATTTATCCTTTGGCCCGATGCAAATAACCGTCGCACCACCGATCATCGGATAATCGCAGCCCTCATAACGCCCGGTATGTCCGGAGATAATCGCCATCCCGATTTTTTCGCACTCCTGGTGCATCACATTCCATAAACTCTCGAAATCATCCCGGGTAATGGACAACGGTAAATTCAAATCCATGGTAATATGCGTCGGCGCCAATCCCGACGTGACCGCATCTGACGCCAGAATGTGCACCGCAAACCAACCGGAACGTTCCCAGCCATACGGCGGTACAACAAAAATCGGATCCGTGGTTGTCACCATCACCTGCCCGTTGCCCAGATCCGCCACCCCAACATCAACACCGTTCTGAGGGCCTACCAGCACATCCTTTCGCTTCCGGCCTAATCTCGGGTAAATTATTTCATCAAACACATCAGAAGATACTTTGCCAATATCTGGTAATTGCGCTTTCATCATAGACCTCCTGTTCGTTTCGTTGTTGCAAAAAAAAAAAACCGCTCCAGCACAGTGAACGGTTTCCAGTTTTGTATCATAATTCCGTTTCCCTGCGCTGGCATTATCCAGTTCAGGTTCAAAGGGTGTATTCTCAGCCTGCGCCGCAAAGAACGCACAAGCACCCCGTGGAGTCGGTTTTAATTCATGTTAAATTTATATATCCCGGCATATTATACAAAATATTTAGCTTATAGTCAAGGTAAAATTACGGCAAAGAAGTTTGAACAGGTAATTTAGAAATTTCAATTCGCTGACGCCCTCTGCCTGCGAAATGTAAAATGTAAAATTAAAAATTAAAAACAACAGCAGAACAAACAGTTTTAGCATCACGCCCGGCTTCCATAATTTTTCATTTTGCTGCAAATTTAAATTCCGTCAAAAACTGACCCACATTACCCTGTTACCTTCATCACTAAAACATCATTTATTCACAAAATAACGAAAGATTAATTAAATATATCCCGGGAAAAATGTTATATTAGCGATTAAAAAATCAACCACAATTAAATAATCAGCTAATAAACACATCCCCGGGGCATTATTATTCAAATTCTATATGATATACAGGATACAATTGCTCATTTTATTGGCAAAGTAAAACAAGGATGCTGGTTTTTTCCTGATTATTCTCTCTACTGTCCTGTATGTGGCTCTCCCAACTGCGCTATCCGGCATGGGTTTTATTATTGTAAAGTCGTGGTTATCGACTTTCAATTATTTACCAATTCAGCGGTACAAGTGTGAAACTACCGGCAGTACTTTTTCTCTGTTGCCATCCTGTCTTGTGCCATATCAACGGTTCGATTTATCTTTCATGCTCAAAACTCTGGATGTATTTTATCAGTCCGATCATCAACAACATCAAAACACCTGTTCGGTTATCAGTCTTATGGGGGAAGATAGCGACATTCCACTGGAACCATTTCAAATTCATAACTTCCGGCATATATTTTATCAGGCGTTCACCAAACTATCCGCATGCCCGGACCTGGCTCGTATCGTCACCATTACATCCCCACATGATCCTGTTAAAACCATGCTCGATATCAGTAAAAAATTTTGCTCGCTATTAAAAACCACAGCCAAACGATCCGATTCCCAGGAAAAAGTTTGAAAAGCCCCATATCAACGATCTATGGCTATCCTATTTCATGCATGGCCATCGCTTTACCATTGATGGCGCCAAACACAAACTGTTCCTGTGCGGCGTTATTGACGATCATTCCCGGCTGATTGTTGGCGCCCGATGGACGCTGCATGAAAACACCGAAGCATTGGAACTCGTGCTTAAAGACGCTTTTCTCACACATGGTCTACCCAAGAAATTATATTGTGATAACGGTGCGGTATATTCATGATGTTGTTGAAAAAGCCTGTTTTTCAAGAATTCCCAATGCGTAAGTACAATATTAATGTTATCAAAATTTATGATAACTGACTAAATCAACCACATCATGAATCCGCACACCTGCACATCGTTTGCGCCCGCATGGCCGTGGCGCTCTTGCATTCAAAACCATATGACAGTCCGGCGCGCGGCAAAATCGAACGTTTTTGGAGAACTGTGCGTGATGGATTTTTGCCACTCGTACCAACACAACGTCAATATTCCCTCGAGCAATTTAATCAATTGTTTGCCGATTGGCTCGACAAACTATATCATCTCAAGCGTTGTGGGCGCCAGCAATCACCATTTTCCGAATCGGCGATTGAAGCCATCTTTAAAAATACCGCCGGTGTGCCACGGCTCATTGAGTCACTTGCAATAAAAACCATGACCGTAGGAATGCACGCCAAAACTCAAACATTAACCGAAGAGCAGGTCTACCAGGCCGCTAAAGAACTATAGGACTCCGTCCTGAGTTTATCGAAGGAGAACAGAATATGATCTATTGTGGTGTTCGCCTGAACATTGAATCGTGCGATATTGTTGTTATGTCCGATGCGTTTGCTGAAATTGATAAACGCAATTTTAGCGATTATCAACATGACAAGATATCAGCATGGTTGGAGCTTATAAAAAACAGTCCTGATGAAAAAATACAATGGTTCTTTGATGAGAACGACCTTCGTGAAAATAAATACATTGCCATTCTGATAAAGGAGAGCATAGATGAAAATAATCTGTTTGTAATCAGTCATCGAAAACTTGCCAATATCATCCAATTATTTTATGAATGGATAGTTCAGGAAACTATTTTTTCATCTGTTCCCGGAAAGGCATGGTTTTTAGCATCAGATGTGCGATTGTTTGATGAGAAAGAACGAATTCCGTTTGTTATCGAGGATTTTCCGTTTTAATCAGGACTCGTGGGGCAATTCCGCGAAACTGGGATTGCCCTTTTTTATTGCTACTGATTTCGGATGAATTAATTTGTAAATTTCTATCTGAACCAGATTATTTAATCCTCTAACACATCATTTTTTACCACTAGCCCAAAACGTATTTATCGATGAATTTTTGGTTTTTTTATTGTTGTAAATTACACCTGAGCCAAACGAAACAGTTTTAGCATCCTCGGCTTCCATAATTTTTAATTCCGAAGGCTGTTTCAATCCTTGTTTTTCTTCATCGTCGAAATCAGTTGTTTCAATTGCCATCAAGTTAGAGTTTTGAAGGATTTCTTTTCTCGGATTACCCTTCATACCACCCATAACGCCTTGCGAAGAATTAGCGTGTGCTAGTATTAATAATCCGCCATGTTCTTTAATTTTATTAATCACCTGATTAGGACTAAGTTCAGAGAAAGCATCTTCTTTTCCGTATTTGTCAGCCTTTATTTTTAATTCGCCGAGCAAATTTTCAATATCTTTTGTAGAACTATATTGATGGAATATTCCAATAATATGAACAGTACCTTTCGCACCTCCTGTGGCTGAAATTTCAACTCCAGGAAATACTGCAATTTTATTTTTAGCTGCAATCTTTATTTTATCTATCCATTCGCCGGTGTTATGATCTGTAATAGCGATTCCATCAATACCTTCATCCATTACTTTTTGTACTATTTGTTCTGGTGTTACTGACTTACCATCAAAACATTTTGAAGCTGGGGTATGGATATGCAAGTCCAGCTTTCTAAATTCTAATCCAGAAATGTTTCCCATCATTGAATTTCCCTTGTAACTTTTTTATATTTAATCTTTTTATTTTCTACTTAAGGTTGACAAAAATTCATCGTTTCAATCTAATTAATATTTTTAATATACCTAACCCAGTTCATCCTCAAAAACTCTCTCATGCCCTTTTGGGGAGCATACATCGGATAAATCTTGATAAATTCAATCTCCGCATCGCTCAGGCTTGTTTTAGGCAATATATCGGTATAGGCAACCAAATATAATAATCCCAATGAAGGTCCTCTTGATTCACCCAGATTGCAATGAACAAGCATCTTTTCACCTGATTTAAGCCCTTCAGTGATAAAGTTCATTGCAACATCCATAATTTTTTTTTCAACATATGCAGGATCTTCTACATCCACAAGATTCAAAAACAGCCTTTTTTCCCTTCTTGCAAGAAGGTATTCAGGATGTTCCTTCGGCGCTCCTCTTCCTTTATAGCCCAACAATTGACGGTGATAAGGTTCCTTACAGGCATGAACAACCCACCACCCAGTCTGGAATTTTACATTTTGCTCATAATCATCCTGTGTACCTACAAATAAATTTGGATAGATTTCAATCATATTTTTTCTTAATTCAATAAATTTTAATAGTTGCTATCAATAACTCCAATGCTCATGCTTCAACGGGTGTCGATTCAATTCTTCCTTATATGACCGCCATTTAGGCAGGAATTTATCCATGTAGGCTACAAATATTTCATTATGCTTTCTTTCTAATAAATGCACCATTTCATGGACAATAATATATTCCAGGGAATGCAGCGGTTTTTTGGCTAATTCAAGATTAAGCCATATCCTGTGGGCTTCACGGTTGCAAGTGCCCCATTTGGTCTTCATTTTCTTGATGCCGAATTTATTGACCTGCACGCTCATCTTTTGCTGGTATGTTTCAATATAGCCTGGAATGATATCTTTTAACCGCTGCCGATACCAGCCTTCAAGCACATTCTTCATTTTTTCAGGTGATGAATTCGGTCTTACAAATAATTCAATTCTATCATGCTTCAAAACAACATCAGGAGCAGCATTTTGCTCAATAATTTTCAGCAGGTATCGTTTGCCAAGATAATAGTGGCTTTCACGGTTAAGAAAATCCCTGGGCGCTTCACGCTCCTGCTCACGCAATTTTGTCTGCTGCTTTTTAATCCAGCCAAGCTTTGATATGGCAAATACCCTTACGGTATCCAAATCCATCCGTAAAGGAGCGGAAATGCGAACCTTTCCAGAAGGCGGATAAACGCTAAGATGCACATTTTTAATGTCCTTATACACCACTTCGATGCTAATATCGCCTAAATTAATTCGCTGCATACATTCTCACCATGTTCTCTGCTAAATTGCTGTATGAATCGATATTGTTCATCTCTAGTTTTATCATCCTTAATTTGATCAAAATACTCAAAAAAGTACTTGACTTTTTAATTTATATTTGCGATAATAGAATCGCCTTTGCCTGATGGCTTAGGATCAAAACGGCTTCCATCCGCTGTGCCATTTTTAAAACAGCGGTTTTTTTATTTTGGTCTATAAATTAGTTTATTCGTCTTCAATAAATTAATGTGTCTTTCCGAATCAGCGAGATAGGCAGTAATAAAAAAAGCTCGCTGCTTTTCTTTCTCTGAAAGATTAATAACGACTACATAATTGTCCAATAATATATGAAGACGCCGATATCTATTATCCTTCTTCAGATAGATTTCTGCATAACCCGATGAAAGAGTATATTCAATCCAATCCATACGTTCCGCACGATCGGGATCAAATAAATCCTTATGCGTTACATTCGGAATTGATGCTTTAAAAAAGGCATGCTCGAATCGATAAATTTGAAATTTTACAATGATGCCGTCAAATGTTAATATTTCTTTCTTGACATATTGCTGGATATAATGGTTACGATATTCTTCAATTGTCTTTAAATAAAGCAACGGTGGTGGATTGATTCTGGAAAGGATCTGGTCCATTAAGAGATCCTCCCGAACTCAAGGAAAAAAATATTAAACTTCGGATCCCCAAATCTGGTTGAACAATATGTCAAATTTGGTTTGTCAAGTTTCTTCGCCAGGTAACTACAAAATTCAATTTTTGCTTGACTGGTAAATTTCTGATTATGACTGGCAACGATTGCTCCAGTAAATAAATCTGCAAGCTGAATAAAAATACTGTCGCCCGATTCCAGCGCCTGTATGTCACGAACATATCCACCTGAATAAAAATTAAGAAAAAATTTAAGTCTCTTGAGCCTATCTTTATCACGATTTGTTTTATAATCTGTAAAGATTCTATATTGCGCATTTTCACAAAGTATATGTTTCAAACATTGATAATAAAACTTATAAAACCCCAGTTCAGGATCACGCTGATGCCAAAATTCCAGATCAAGCTCTGCTGTATCGATACGAATTAAACGAAACTGTATGTCAGACTTGACAAACCAATCAACAATAGCCTTATAAAAGTCAAGATTAGAACGTGTCAATTTTCGCCATTTCAATTCCCATGGAATATGATGCGCATCTTTAATAGCCTTGATGTCATTCTTGAATTTTACACGATTTATTGAATTGATTTTAATAGCGCCGATCCCAAAGTAGCGGTTTTGTCGATGCGTTTCGCTGGTCGTTAGAAGTTCATGACCGCTTTCATCACAATATATTTCAATAATATTAATTTCAGTCTCATTCATTGTTCACATGCATAGTTTAATTATTACAATGATAAATTGTGTCTTTGAAAGCAGACGGTACGATAAGAGTTTGATTGATGTTCAAATGAATTTTTATTCGACTTTCTTAGTACTCATCTTGCTGTTTGATAATCGAAAAGAGCCTTTCGACTTCAGCTTCATCTTTTAAGACATCATAAAGGGCTTTCTTAATTTCCCGCTCTTTTGCCTCATTGCCACGCCAGTCCGCTTTCTTTACCCATCGTACTTTTTCATCCATGACCACAGCCAAATCCTCATTCTCGGCAACATTATGATACAATGCCCTTCTTGCCTTGCTGCTTCGGATGCTTTCAGGCAGGTCATCCTTATTCGGATTAGCTACTTTTGTCGCCAAATCAGCGATCCTGCGCAAATATTCCTCATAATTGATGGCGCCTTCTTTGCGCTCTTTAATGATTGCATTCAACAGCCTGGACATCTCCTCAAAATAAGCTGGATCGATTAAATGCTCCTTGATGATTTTCTTGCGCACGTTGTTCTCGATGGTTTCGGCGACTGCCTCTTTATTGCCTTTGATGCTTTTGGGCATGTTGTTGATGGCGTCGGCGATGCCCGTTTTCACAATCAAATCAAGCAGGGACATGCCTTCAAACGGTGAAATCGTCTTCGGCTCATCTGCCTGAATGTAGGTGTCGATGAGATGTCTCATGTCCGCCTCGTATGTTTTCATATCCAATGTTTCGCCGCTGGCATTTTTGATTTCCTCCCGAAGCTTCAGGTAGAAATCGACTTTCTTTTTAATGTCGGCAATCTCTTTTAGCGAGTAACCAGCATCTTCAATCTCTGCGGCGATATTGGCATAAGCCCGAATCAATGCTACTGTCTGCTTGTAAAGGGCGTTTCTTCTGACTTCAGTTGCTTTAAGGTCTTCCTCATTTTCGGGATTTCCACAGAAATATCGGATGTAAGTCATCTGGTCTTTTGGCGGCTCAACTGGCTCGCATAGCAGGGCAATTTCCTCCAGAGCGCCATCTAACCGTTCCCTGCCTTTTTCCAGTCGGTCTTTTAACAGCACATCGACATCCTCTTTCTCGAAGGTATCGTAATCAAGCTCGGATGTATATACGGCAACCGCATTTTCAACCCTTTTGAACAGGTCTTTGTAATCGACAATGTAGCCGAACAGCTTATCCTCAGTGTCCAGCCTGTTGACACGGCAGATTGCCTGGAACAATCCGTGATCCTGCATGCTTTTATCAATATAAAGATAGGTGCAGGGCGGCGCATCAAAGCCGACCAGAAGTTTATCGACGACAACAAGCAGCCTCATGTTTGCAGGCTCTTTCGTGAACTTTGCTTTCGCATTGTCCTCATATTCCTTTGTCGATTTTACCCCAAGCAGCTTTTTGTATGTATTATAAATGTATTCCCGTTCGGTCTCGGTATTTGCGCCCGTATCCTCTGTGGTAATATCCCTTGTGGATGGATTGTAAGATGTAACAAGCCCACATCTGCCCTTCAGTTCCGTACTATGAAAAAGCTCAAAATACCTGCTTGCCTCATAGATGCTCGATGCCACCAGAATGGCATTTCCTGAGCCTGAATTCAGTCGGGGTTTGATATTGAAGTCGAAAATAACATCGCTGACAATCTTGTTCAGTCGGGAACGGCTGCTAAGCACCTTCTGCATGGTGCCCCATTTCTTCTTAAGCTCTGATTTCTGGAAATCGTTAAGCCCTTTCGTTTTCGCCTCAAACCATTCATCGATTCGTTTTGGCGATGTGATTTTCTGGTCAATATCACGGGCTTCGTATACCAAATCAAGCACCACTTCATCTGCGACTGCTTCGTTGAATTTGTAGGTATGGATGTATTTTCCGAACACCTCGATGCTGGTCTGCTTATCCTGCTTTAGCAGCGGCGTCCCTGTAAAGCCGATAAATATGGCGTTTTTCAGGATTGCCTTCATTGTCTTGTGCAGCTTGCCCGAATGGGTCCTGTGGCACTCATCCACAAAAACATATATTTCGCCCACTGTCTGCGACGGGCTGCTTTTTAGCTCTTTGATGAATTCATTGAAATTATCAACGCCTTTCCTTCCGAATTTATGGACAAGCGAACACAGCATTCGTGGCGCTGCCTCGCCAAGCTTTTTCATCAGATCCTTACCGCTTCGGGTGCGAACCATTTCCTCGCCAGCATCGGAAAATACGCCTTCAATCTGCTTATCCAGCTCGTCACGGTCGGTGATGACGACAATTCGGGCATTGGGATTATTCTCAAGCATCCATTTGGCAAGCCACACCATCACCAGGCTTTTGCCGCTTCCCTGCGTATGCCAGATAATGCCGCCCTCTTTTCTCCTGACATGCTCCTGCGCCGCTTTCACACCAAAATACTGGTGCGGACGGCACAGCTTTTTGATGCCGCCGTCGAACAGGATGAAGTTGTACATGATTTCCAGGAACCGTTCTTTGTTGCACATTTTCAAAAGGTACTTGTCAAGCAGGTTTTCAACATCGCTTTGTTCCTTCCATTTCAGGTAGTATTTTTCAGGCGTGCCAATCGTGCCGTATCGAAGCCCCTGGGTGTCGTTGCCTGCAAATATCAGTTGAATGGTGGGAAAGAAGGATTGAATAAACTCTTTTTGCTGGTTCACGATATTCTGGCGGATTCCATCGCCAATGGAAACCGTGCTTCGTTTAAGTTCCAGCACGCCAAGCGCAATACCATTGACATACAGCACAATGTCGGGGCGCTTTTCACGATAGCCCTGGATTGTAACCTCTTCAGCGATGGCAAAATCATTCTTTTCAGGATGCTTCCAGTCGATAAGCTCGATGGTTTCGAAATTCTCACCAGCCTCCGCCTTTGCCCTGATTCCATAGCGAAGCAGGTCGTAAACTTTTTTATTGGCGCTGTACAAGCCATCGTTCAGGTTGTTCGCCGCCTTATGAAGCTCGTACAGGGCTTTGCTGATAAGTATTTCATTATAGCCTTTCTTATCGCTTAAGTATGTGCGGAGAAGCGATTCCTCGATGTTGCTGTTGCCAAAACGCTCTTCCCAGTTGCCAAGATAGGCATATTTCAACTGGTTTTTGAACAATGCGATTACACGATTCTGTGTAATTCTCTCGATGTCGCCGACTTCACTCATACTAACCTCTTTTTTCCAGTTAGAAGTTCCTGCATCATGCCCTGCTTAATCATTTTGTATTTGGATAATTTATGCTCCAATGCTTCAATTTCAGCGTCCATGTCGCTTATGACTTGGGCAATTGCTTGTTGTTCTTCTGGTTTTGGATATGGTATTTCTATTTTTAAAAAATTATTCTTTGATAAATTGTAACGTGTTGCTCCTTGAGCTAATGTCGAAAATAGTTTTCTACCTTCATTACTTCTGAAAAAATATGATAAAAATAATCCATTAGTTTTTAAAGTCTTATCTAATCTAAATCCAAAACAAAAACTATTTACGTAAAGTTTTGGAATATTTTCGAGTAATACCGAACACATACCAACTTCTTCTGGTGTCTCAGATGAACCATTAAAAAATAAATCACCTTTTAAAGCAACATTCTGACGCTCATTTGATTTAATGTTCACAAAGTCAAAATAATTTATGTCAATCACAGGATTGTTCATAATATTAAGAAAGGGGATGTAAGGATATTTCCCATTCGAAAAATCTTGTTTCGATTTTCCTGATAATCCACCATAGGTTTGTCCAATTTCTCCTAAATTTACTTTTTCCCACTCCCCGCTAAATCCCGCCAGCCGTTTTTTACCAGTAAGAAGTTCCTGCAAAGCTCCCTGTTTAATGGCTCGCTTTTTGGCAATTACTTTTTCTAAATTTTCAATTAATGAATCTGTGTCATTAAGAGCAGTGGCAATTACATGTTGTTCGGGTATAGAAGGAAACGGAATTTGAATTTCTTGGAATTCTGATTTATTTATTATTGGTACCGCCTGTTCACTTGCCAGAGATTTTATTTTAAGCGATAACAAACTCAGTGCATAGAATAAATAATCCGTAGAATAATTAGCATTAGGAAAAACGGCATTTATTTGTTGATTTGACGCTAATTCTGTTTGTGAAATTCCTGATTTACCAATTGTTGAACCTATACAAGTAAATAGAATACTGTTAGCAGGGAATTTTCTTGAAATGTTAAATCCTCTAATTGACAGTTTTTTTTCAGTATCAATAACATATTTACTTCTTCCTAAATCTGCTGGACTCACAAATAAGTAATCACTCCCATAATTGCTTTGATCTTTTGTTGATGGCGTATTTCCTGTCGCAATTTCTGCTATATCGCCAAGCTTCTTGACATCCCAATCCTCTGGAATCACTCCGACTTCAGTCTGCTTATATCCTTGTTTTACTTCCATAAAAATCCCATTTTTTGAAGGTGAGCATTGACCTTATCTTCCAGCCCCTCAACCGCCTTTTCCAGATTCGGCAATGGCGTATCATAGCGTTCCGCTAATTGCTTGATGCGCCCTGTCAGGCTCTGGCTGATGCGCTGCAATTCGCCCTGCACATTCTGTTCCATCCGTGCCAGCCACTTCTTTTCAATCACCAGCGACTTAATTTCATCAACGCCAAGCGATTTGTACTTTTCAAGCGCTTTCTTATCCAGCACCGCCTGTGCGGTCTTTATTTTTACATTGGTTTCGGTTACCTGCTCCAGCAGGTCGGTGTATTTTTCCAGAACCTCAAGCTCATCCGCAGATTCCACATCGTCCTTTATCTCTTTGATTCGGGCGTTTACGCTTGTTTTGGTCAGCTTCCCCTTATCGTTTTTGGCATCCTCTAATAATCCGTCTTCTCCGCTGTGCTCCTCTTCCAGCGTTTCGATTTGCAGCACAACGGCGTCCCGTTTCGATTCCATCTTTTCAATCGCCTTTTGCTCATCAGAAAAATAATTGTCGATGACCAGCTTTTTGGGGATAATTCTCCCTTCCCAGTGTTTGCTGTTTTTGCTTTTTTCAATCTCCCTGCCAGCCTCCCAGCCGTCGCCAGCAATAGCGTAAGCATCATCCTGCATCACCTCAATCCAATAGGTCAGCAGGTGCTGATACATATCATACCTGTCAATCAGGCTCAGCCCCTGAAAGCATTGCAGCAGGTCCTCAGAAATGGTGTATATCAATTGTTTGGGCTTGTCGCCAACTTTAATGCCATTCAGCCTGGGCAGGTTATTCTTTTTCCATCGGGAAAAGGCAGAAAACACCTTTTTACTGTAGGCTTCAAATTCAGGATGCGATAAAACAGTCTCCTTTATCTTATCCGTCCCGCTCTGCGGGATCAGCATGCTGTAATTGGGTCGGCTGTCCTTTGCAAACAGTGCCTTTTTTAGCGACGGGCACGCCTCCCAATAATCGTTCAGCGCATCGATGTCCGCATCAGGAATGCCGCCGAGAAGATGGGCTTCAATATCCTGAACATCCTCGGCTTCCTGGCTGTCGATATAACGGGGAATATTCAGATTAAAGTCATTGGCTTCAATTTCCGTCACCGAAACCATTCGGGAGTATTTTTCCAGTTCAAGCTGTTTATTGAACACATCCACGATTTTATGAATATCCTGCTCCCGCAGGCGGTTCTTGTTCCCGTCTTTCATAAATCCTTTGGACGCATCGATCATGAAGATGCCTTTACGGTTATCGGCATTCTCCTTATCCAGTACAATAATACATGCAGGAATGCCCGTTCCGTAAAATAAATTCGGCGGCAGCCCGACAATCCCCTTGATGTACCCCCGCTGGATGATATTCTTTCGGATGTGCCCTTCCACATTGCCCCGAAACAGAACACCGTGCGGCAGGATAACAGCGCCCTTGCCCTTGCTTTTCAACGACCTGATGATATGCAGAAGGAACGCATAATCGCCATTCTTGTTGGGCGGAACACCGTAATCCCTGAACCGCTCATGGACATCCGAAATCGATCCATCCTGCACTGCAAACCCGCTGTTCCATGATTTATAGGAAAAGGGCGGATTGGCGACCACGAAGTCGAAGGTTTTCAGCCTGCCTCTCGCATCGCGAAATAAAGGATTGGACAGCGTATTGCCCTGTTTAATATCGTGGATGGCGGACGCATGTCCGTGCAGCACCATGTTCATACGGGCAAGTGCAGCCGTTGCCACATCCATCTCCTGCCCGAAAATCGTCATCCCTGTGTCGGATTCATCCGCAACCTTAAGCAGTAATGACCCTGAACCGCAGGTCGGGTCATACACCATTGTCGAAGAGCTTGTATTTGAACCGACGCCGATAATCTTTGCCATGATACGGCTTACTTCAGCAGGTGTGTAAAATTGCCCTTTGCTTTTGCCGCTTTCTGTCGCAAAATGGCGCATCAAATATTCATAGGCATCGCCGAGAATATCGTCCCCTTCAGCACGGTTTTTACTAAAATCAAGCGCAGGATTCTCGAAAATGGCGATAAGTTTGGTAAGTTTATCCACCATCTCCTTGCCGCTGCCCAGTTTATCCGCATTGTTAAAATCAGCGACATCGATTGTACCCGTGAGCTTGTTTTCGCTGGCAATCTTGCCGATAATTTTCTTGTTAATGTCATCGCCGATGGTCGGCTTGCCTTTGAGCTTCACCATATCCTTAAAGCTTGCTCCTTCAGGAACGATTATCGGAGCATAGCGAACGCCAGCATACTTATCCGAAATGTATTTGATGAATAACAACACGAGAACGTAGTCTTTATACTGCGACGCATCCATCCCGCCCCGAAGCTCATCGCAGCTTGCCCAGAGAGAACTGTATAGTTCGGATTTTTTTATTGCCATACTAATCTTTTCCTTTGCTTCAATCCTGAATTTCACGAATCAGACATCGGATATGAAGCTATAATAAACCTTCTGTATTTGTTGTTATATATCTTAACTTAAATCTGAAATAGCTAATAGAAATTCAGATTATTTTAAAAATACCTTGTGTCTCAATCCGCTATCATCGTCATCGTCCTTTCTGATAATATTGTGATTTGGAGGTTCTCAGGTCTCAATCCCTCTTATAGGTCAGGTCAAATTATCCCGAAAGGAGGTGACAGCGATGATTACTTTCTCATTATCCATTAATGCTGGCAGTCGATTCAGGATGAAGGTCAAATTGAAAATTCGCTTCAAAAGACTTGTCAAACTTCTCAAGGTCATCCTGATTCTTCTATTCCTCTTTTGTTAATTGCCAGCAGTAAAAAGTCTCAATCCCATATTTTCCGGTAGACTTATAATTCAAATATTGATTCACATCAACAAGACCTGGCGCTAAATTGCATTATTAATTTTAATGAATTAAACCAACTCCCTGACATAGCCAACAAAAGCCTTTTCCAAAAGCATCATCTTTTCAACCATTTCATATTGAAGCTCACCCCAGGAATCCTTATTCTTGAGTCCTACGCCATCAAATCTATAGCTTATCCTGCATGCCTTTTTATCGTCTAATCTCTCCCAGAGCAGACTATTCCCAAAAGATGCTTCAATTTCATCCTTGTATCTAATTAGTTTATCGAATCTTTCTTTATTGATTTCCTTTTTGCCGATGTCCATATAGACCTCAACAGTTGCAAACTTGCTCAATATGCAGAGATTGAATGAGACACCCGATTTTCCGCTGCCTTTTCCTATCCAATGATAATGCGTGGGAGCAAGATTCTGAAAATCAGCACCCTTTTCTTTGGCTACATCAAGAAGCCCTTTCCAGAAATCATACCTGTCATAATGCCGCTGTGTTTTCTCTTTGTTTTGCTGTGAAGTGTACTCCTCATTGAAATCGAATGCCTGCTTAATAAGCTCCATCGAATAATCTACATCATCTTTGGATTTTAGCTCAAATCTTATCCTTCTGATTTCTTTATCAGGTCTGTCGGTTATATCCTCTGAGATTGCTTTTGGGTCGTTTAATCCGCCCTTCTTAATAAGAATAGTGAGTATGATATGATCCTTTCGAAATCTAAGCGATGCAAAATTGAAGAAATTATTTTTCTTATTAAAGCCCTTATGATATTTTTGATCCTTTAACTCTATTTCTGAATTAAGGGAGAGGATTCTGTCTCTTATCTCCTCATAAAGCTCATTTACAAGAAGAAATGCAGGAGCATTCCCGCCTTCTTTTTCCGCTTCTTCTGAGTCAATCTTCTTCCTGATACAATTAAAAAGCCACTCTATTGATGCAAGCCCGATTTTCTTCTCTGTATGGTCGATTGTCTTTATATGGTCGATCTGGTTTCTAATTATGGAAAATCCGTCAAAATGCTTCTCAATATTCTTTTTAGAGCCGAAGACTTCCTCAAAATCCTTCCAGTTCTTAAGGATTATCTTAAGGTAATCCATTATATTTACCTGCTCAAGTTTTCGAAGCGCAGTATCCCACTCCTCCGCAGGTATATATGGCTTGTTTGCCTTCTCTTTTCGGATTTTGTCGTTTGTATAATCCTTTACATCCTGGGGAATGACCTTTTCAACATCCCACCAATTTTCCCCATGACTATCATAAAGAACCTGATTAATAATTCCTCTGATTTCAACTTCAAGCCTCTGTATTAGTTGGGCAGGATTTGACTCCATCTCATCTTCAATCTCCGCAGAAATATCGCCTATCCTTTTCAGAACCTGCCTTAACAGAAGTTCAGCCCTTTGCTCAATGAAAAGCCCATAGTTATTCTCCCAGATTGCAGATTCGTTATCGGACTGTATAAGATGGGAATCAAGGGATTGCTTCAATTCATCATTCTTTTCTTTATTTTGGGTGAAATATTCCTTTGGCGATTTTGCCAGAATGGATTTGTTCAGGGATGAGTCGATAAGGCACAGGTTGACGAGAAGGTCAGTTGCTTTCTTCTCCTTAATGCCTTGTGATTTCAGGAAAGCTCTCGGGAATATGTGGTGCATCTCAGAACTGTTGAATTCTGAAATAAAATCCCTTTCAAGGTCAATTGGGCTGTTATCAGAGAAACTTAAGGGATTTTGCTGTATCATGATTTGGATGAGGGCGTTTCGTAGCGCAGTCTTTCTACCCATATTGACATTCTTGATTTTGTCAAGATTGATGGAAATATCATAATTTATTGAGAAGGATTCGCTCCTTATTTTCCTGTCGAAAATATATGCACGGTCTTCACCTATCTTGTTGAATGACGAGCCGCTGTATCTGTTAGAAAATGCAACCTTCCAGAACCATTCTTCAAGAAATTTTCTATCAACTTCGATTTTCTTGTTTTCACAATGATAGTAATAATATGCGATAAGAGCGAGCATATCCCTGTAAGGTAAATAACCGTAAGATTTCACTTTCAGGTTTGTTCTCAGGAACTGGACACTTTTTCCTATCGCTTTCTGGACATCGGGCCACTTCTCCTTGACTTCCGTTGAGTTAAGCTTTAGCTGAAAAGCCTTAGTACATTGGCCGTTTATTATCAAAGATATTGTCTCGCTGAATACCTCATAGTCTATTTTACCGAAAGAATCCTTTATCTGGCTATTGAATTCATCTATTTTTTTCTTTAGCTCAAAATTCTTATCCCATGTCACGGCGACAACCAAATCAAAGATGCTTAATCTTTTCCCGCCCTGATTTATCCTCTCAAAAATCTTGCAGGCTTCCTCAATGTTCTTTTTCTTAATCAAAATAACAGGGAACGGATAGTTTTGGAATCTTTCTCTTAGCTTGCTAAAGACTTTCTTCCTATCGGTTGAAAGCAAATCGTACATTTCCGTGAAATTATCCTTTAGGATAGAGCTTACGGACAAATTCCTTTCATTATCGCTCAATTCGTAATTGAACTTTTCGGTATCCAGGTTGAAGCATATATTGGAATAGTCAAATCCATCAATCTGAAGTCCCCTGAATGTCACATAAAGTGATGTAAGTCTTTGCTGACCATCAAGGATAAAACAGGTATAAAAAGTATCATCATGTTCGATTTTAAGCTCGGGTATATCTTTGTAATAATGCGTGTATTCTTTTGGTGGCAACCATATGAAGAAGCTGCCTATCGGAAAGCCCCTATACATACTGTCAAGAAGCTCAATGACTTTTTTCTTTTCCCAAACAAATTCTCTCTGGAATCGGGGGATTTTCCATTCCCCCTTTTTAATATAGCTAATAATATCTGGTAAGCGGTCTGTATTCCGAATATCGATGGTTTTTTCTTCCATATTCCTTAACCAATTATTAATTCTAATTATTATTAAGTTTAATTTAATAAGAATACATTTCAAAACAAAAAAAGGACATAACTCTCCTGCTATGCCCTTAAGATGCAAAATCCCCAATCTCCTCCTGAAAAAAAGCGCAATAGTTGCAGTCCAAAGTAAGCAAGGAGTCCTTTTTATATATCAGCGATAAGCCCAAATATAATTATTTGAAACTCAAAAAGCAAGTTAAAAAGAAATGTAAATTGTTGCGAAAGAAAAACTTATCATCAGTAGCGAAAAAATCGCTTTGCAGTGATGTTTATGAACGGCGTAGGCAGGGTAGAAATAAAGGAGCTTGAATGCCCATCCTGCAAAAAAGCAAAAGTTGGGGTCTCATTCAAGGAAAGCTTCATTCAGGCATCCGCATCCAGCATCTCGCAAGGCAAAAAACACACCTATTCCAGAAAGCCCGAAAAATGGGAAATCCTTGTTTTTCTGGAATCGGTATTTCGACAAAGACTGCTATTGGCTTTTGGCTTATGGCTATTGGCTGGTTTCAATCCTTGTTTTTCTGGAATCGGTATTTCGACCGGAGAATCTTTCTATTATCAGTGGACTGTAAAAAAGTTTCAATCCTTGTTTTTCTGGAATCGGTATTTCGACCGGTGGAACTGCGTTCGGAATTTCCCGATGTTTGCCCGTTTCAATCCTTGTTTTTCTGGAATCGGTATTTCGACATTACGAATGTCGCAGGAAGAATTCGCCCAAATTCGTGTTTCAATCCTTGTTTTTCTGGAATCGGTATTTCGACATGGTTTGATCAATCACTATATTCAGCAGATTGCGAGTTTCAATCCTTGTTTTTCTGGAATCGGTATTTCGACCCGGCCGTTCATGAAGACTCGGTTTGGCAAGGAGCAGTGTTTCAATCCTTGTTTTTCTGGAATCGGTATTTCGACATTAGGTATATCAGATATATCATTTAAAACTAAAAAAGTTTCAATCCTTGTTTTTCTGGAATCGCTATTTCGACAAAACCGGAAAGGCTAAAAAAACCGTAAGAAATAGTGTTTCAATCCTTGTTTTTCTGGAATCGGTATTTCGACACGCTCAGGCGCAAATCAACATTAAGCAGACCGAAAGTTTCAATCCTTGTTTTTCTGGAATCGGTATTTCGACTTCAAGGATGGTATTGGAACAAGATTGAATGAAGAGTTTCAATCCTTGTTTTTCTGGAATCGGTATTTCGACAGTGAGGTGATAGAATGTTTACAGTAAAAGATTTGGAGTTTCAATCCTTGTTTTTCTGGAATCGGTATTTCGACAGCTACCGATAAATGTTTTCGATTTAAGAAACAAATGTTTCAATCCTTGTTTTTCTGGAATCGGTATTTCGACAATATAAAAGTTGGTGATATGTTTGAACTTGGAAAACAGTTTCAATCCTTGTTTTTCTGGAATCGGTATTTCGACCCGATTTAGAATTTTTATATCTTATTTCCGATACTGAGTTTCAATCCTTGTTTTTCTGGAATCGGTATTTCGACCTTTTTAAGTTATTATCTTACTATCTTATAAGTTTATGTTTCAATCCTTGTTTTTCTGGAATCGGTATTTCGACGTTGGGAGGCTATCAGAGAGGCATTGTTACCAGATGCGTTTCAATCCTTGTTTTTCTGGAATCGGTATTTCGACAATCCAATCACAAGAGCCCGATGAGGGTAAAGAAATGTTTCAATCCTTGTTTTTCTGGAATCGGTATTTCGACAAAAATAAATAGATAAGATAGATGATTCCGATGGTGCGTTTCAATCCTTGTTTTTCTGGAATCGGTATTTCGACCGCCTTTAAAAGAATTAGTATTAATATCACTTAAAATGTTTCAATCCTTGTTTTTCTGGAATCGGTATTTCGACAAGTTAATAAGTTAATAAGTTAATATTAATATAAAAGTTTCAATCCTTGTTTTTCTGGAATCGGTATTTCGACCGTTGAGATTTTTCAAGACTAAGTTGATACATGTTTAGTTTCAATCCTTGTTTTTCTGGAATCGGTATTTCGACAATTTCAGTAACAAAAATCACATAACAAAAGGTAATGTTTCAATCCTTGTTTTTCTGGAATCGGTATTTCGACGATCAATGCGGTGGAGCGAAAATTTAAGAGACGAGACAGTTTCAATCCTTGTTTTTCTGGAATCGGTATTTCGACACACCATACACTCGTCCGTTAGACATTCTTTTCGAGTTTCAATCCTTGTTTTTCTGGAATCGGTATTTCGACTAAAATCCAGTTAACTATCTATTAAATTATAACTTAGTTTCAATCCTTGTTTTTCTGGAATCGGTATTTCGACCCGCCGCGCTTCTTATCGCCGATACGGGAAGGTGATAGTTTCAATCCTTGTTTTTCTGGAATCGGTATTTCGACTTTTTTTGTTTGTTGTTTCATGGTGTTATTACCTCTGTTTCAATCCTTGTTTTTCTGGAATCGGTATTTCGACAACGCAATTTTTATCTGCCCGCTTTTTTGGTCAGGATGTTTCAATCCTTGTTTTTCTGGAATCGGTATTTCGACACGTTCTGAGAACGCCCCGGCTTGCAGGAGACAATGTTTCAATCCTTGTTTTTCTGGAATCGGTATTTCGACAGAAATAATGGCAAAATGGATCTATACGAATCTGAAAGTTTCAATCCTTGTTTTTCTGGAATCGGTATTTCGACGAAATAGCTTCTCTCCGTTTACTTTTACGTTTTTTAGTTTCAATCCTTGTTTTTCTGGAATCGGTATTTCGACGGACGTTCTGAGAACGCCCCGGCTTGCAGGAGACAATGTTTCAATCCTTGTTTTTCTGGAATCGGTATTTCGACCGAACATCATCGAGCGAGTCAAGTTCGACTCGCTCACGTTTCAATCCTTGTTTTTCTGGAATCGGTATTTCGACTGGTATTCAAAGCGAAATAATAAAATCTCAACTTAATGTTTCAATCCTTGTTTTTCTGGAATCGGTATTTCGACGATAGATGCACCAAAATGTAATATACTACCAATCGGGTTTCAATCCTTGTTTTTCTGGAATCGGTATTTCGACTATCCTGTGTAGCGGTTTTGCAGGTTAAACCAGCGTGTTTCAATCCTTGTTTTTCTGGAATCGGTATTTCGACTTTAAGACAAAGCACGCTAAATGCTATGTAACCGAGAGTTTCAATCCTTGTTTTTCTGGAATCGGTATTTCGACCCGTTTGATCAAAATGACTGAATAAATTATCATTTTTGTTTCAATCCTTGTTTTTCTGGAATCGGTATTTCGACATTAAGATTGGTTATAGTAAATATAATAACAAAAATTGTTTCAATCCTTGTTTTTCTGGAATCGGTATTTCGACACGCGGCTAAATAATTCTAATTTAGCCGCGAAAGTTTTGTTTCAATCCTTGTTTTTCTGGAATCGGTATTTCGACACTTCTAAACGGCTTTTTTTATTTATATACCAGAACGTTTCAATCCTTGTTTTTCTGGAATCGGTATTTCGACAACGTTCCTTTTCCATTTGAACCTTTACCATACAAAAGTTTCAATCCTTGTTTTTCTGGAATCGGTATTTCGACTTTCATATTTTGAAACAAAACGATGTTTATTTTTTTCGTTTCAATCCTTGTTTTTCTGGAATCGGTATTTCGACCAGTTTGATGATACCGGTGATTACAGCTACAAAAAAAGTTTCAATCCTTGTTTTTCTGGAATCGGTATTTCGACAATAAGAATTTTCGTTTAAGGTATCTAAAAGATTCCTGTTTCAATCCTTGTTTTTCTGGAATCGGTATTTCGACAAGGTTTTTGATAATTAATATAATGGGAGGATTTTGTTTCAATCCTTGTTTTTCTGGAATCGGTATTTCGACTCCCTTATCGAATCCGATTTCTATAAGTTTTGTGAGTTTCAATCCTTGTTTTTCTGGAATCGGTATTTCGACCTATTTATTTTCAACTTATAAAAGTATATTTATATCTGTTTCAATCCTTGTTTTTCTGGAATCGGTATTTCGACTGCGGTTCAACGCGCCGGTTACTTTTATAGTCAGTAAGTTTCAATCCTTGTTTTTCTGGAATCGGTATTTCGACTATATGACCATTAACTTCCAGGACACATCATATTCATGTTTCAATCCTTGTTTTTCTGGAATCGGTATTTCGACAAATATCAAATGGATATTCACCTTCGCCAATTCTATGTTTCAATCCTTGTTTTTCTGGAATCGGTATTTCGACAATGTTTCAGATTACAAAAATGCGTTTATAAGCACGTTTCAATCCTTGTTTTTCTGGAATCGGTATTTCGACCCTGATATTGATATTGATATTGATACCTGATATTGAGTTTCAATCCTTGTTTTTCTGGAATCGGTATTTCGACTTGTCTTTTGTCAATGATTCCAACGGCGTGACGGTGTTTCAATCCTTGTTTTTCTGGAATCGGTATTTCGACAACGGTAAGCGAACCATTGGTAACCCAGAAGGTAAGGTTTCAATCCTTGTTTTTCTGGAATCGGTATTTCGACTCGATTTCGATATATTTAGAACATTTGAAAAATAAAGTTTCAATCCTTGTTTTTCTGGAATCGGTATTTCGACTGTATATTATACTAAGATAATTAATCAAATACTTAAGTTTCAATCCTTGTTTTTCTGGAATCGGTATTTCGACTTAACGGACATGGCAGTTAAACAAGTACAAGCAAAAAGTTTCAATCCTTGTTTTTCTGGAATCGGTATTTCGACCTTTCATGAGTAATTCATCTATTGATTGTGAAACAGTTTCAATCCTTGTTTTTCTGGAATCGGTATTTCGACTTTGGCCATGGAGAGACTAAAGCAACTTGCTTATGGCGTTTCAATCCTTGTTTTTCTGGAATCGGTATTTCGACAATGGGTTGACGGAATCCACAAATGCCAAAATGTGCGTTTCAATCCTTGTTTTTCTGGAATCGGTATTTCGACCGAACCGTATTTTGCAAATAAGTCTGTGTTTGATTTGGTTTCAATCCTTGTTTTTCTGGAATCGGTATTTCGACCCGCAATATCCCGCAATAGTGAACAGTACCCGGTAAAGTTTCAATCCTTGTTTTTCTGGAATCGGTATTTCGACATATGTTTATTTATTTCTCTTGTTTCTGTTTTTAAAAGTTTCAATCCTTGTTTTTCTGGAATCGGTATTTCGACATTGTTAATTGAAACAATAATTTTCCGAATTTGATGTTTCAATCCTTGTTTTTCTGGAATCGGTATTTCGACTTGATATTGATAAACTGATAACTTATTAAGAAAAAGGTTTCAATCCTTGTTTTTCTGGAATCGGTATTTCGACTAGAAAAAAGTTTTTCGACTTTATCAGCTAAATTTTCGTTTCAATCCTTGTTTTTCTGGAATCGGTATTTCGACAATTCCCTTTCGCCTTTATCAGGATTAATATCGCTGTTTCAATCCTTGTTTTTCTGGAATCGGTATTTCGACACCGTATCAATAGCAACCTGCCCGAAACTTATGCCTGGTTTCAATCCTTGTTTTTCTGGAATCGGTATTTCGACTATAGCCGAAACGGGAAGGTGATATAATTCCGATACGCGTTTCAATCCTTGTTTTTCTGGAATCGGTATTTCGACTTTAGAAGCGAAATACGAAATCTACTCGATACCGAGGTTTCAATCCTTGTTTTTCTGGAATCGGTATTTCGACTATCATTAATATAAAGTAAAAAAATCTAAATATCAAGTGTTTCAATCCTTGTTTTTCTGGAATCGGTATTTCGACTAGAGTAAATAAATAAGGAGTTATGATGCAATGAAACGTTTCAATCCTTGTTTTTCTGGAATCGGTATTTCGACTATCAATATAGCATTAGAAGTAGAGTTAGCTATAGAGTTTCAATCCTTGTTTTTCTGGAATCGGTATTTCGACTTTATATATCGCATTGGTTGTATGCGAAGGTTTTTGAGTTTCAATCCTTGTTTTTCTGGAATCGGTATTTCGACAATAAAGACATGGATCGATGCGGAAAAGATTCATGAGTTTCAATCCTTGTTTTTCTGGAATCGGTATTTCGACTTTTGATAATTACCTTAATATGGCAACGCTGTTTCGGTTTCAATCCTTGTTTTTCTGGAATCGGTATTTCGACTTTGAGGTGAAATTCTGCGCCCTCGTTTGCTTTTCTTGGTTTCAATCCTTGTTTTTCTGGAATCGGTATTTCGACAAAAATGGGATTGTCGGTTACTTATGTTCCCTATTCAGTTTCAATCCTTGTTTTTCTGGAATCGGTATTTCGACAAATTTTATTCTTTCTTTTACTGCCTTGCGCTGGATGTTTCAATCCTTGTTTTTCTGGAATCGGTATTTCGACCTGAATTTGATGGTGATATTCCGGTTCAATTCGCAGAGTTTCAATCCTTGTTTTTCTGGAATCGGTATTTCGACTTACCCGTCTTATCCATTCTTTTTTTGTTTCAAAAGTGTTTCAATCCTTGTTTTTCTGGAATCGGTATTTCGACACTGCTGGAACTCGATGATGTGCTCGACGAACTTGAGTTTCAATCCTTGTTTTTCTGGAATCGGTATTTCGACATGCAAAGAAAAAAGACAATAGTATCACACAAAATAGTTTCAATCCTTGTTTTTCTGGAATCGGTATTTCGACAACTGCTTGAGCTTACCGAAGAACTTGATGAACTTGAGTTTCAATCCTTGTTTTTCTGGAATCGGTATTTCGACTTCGTTGCCTGCATTTGCGAACTTGTTTCTAAGAAGTTTCAATCCTTGTTTTTCTGGAATCGGTATTTCGACTTAGTACATCATTCTTTAGAATCGAATATGCCTTGTGTTTCAATCCTTGTTTTTCTGGAATCGGTATTTCGACAACAACAATTATATGCACTACTAAAAGGACTTGAAAGTTTCAATCCTTGTTTTTCTGGAATCGGTATTTCGACGGTGGGAACGCAAGACTACAGCCAGCTAACGGTCGAGGTTTCAATCCTTGTTTTTCTGGAATCGGTATTTCGACCTGATGGTTTTTTAGCAGAATACTTTTCATTAACTATTGTTTCAATCCTTGTTTTTCTGGAATCGGTATTTCGACATTTTACCACATTCGATATGCTTTATCGGACAGATGTGTTTCAATCCTTGTTTTTCTGGAATCGGTATTTCGACAGAACATCGCACGGACTACTAACTTCATTTGTGAAAGTTTCAATCCTTGTTTTTCTGGAATCGGTATTTCGACGAAATTATTTTACTATTCTGAGGCGGAAATGGAAAAGTTTCAATCCTTGTTTTTCTGGAATCGGTATTTCGACTAGCACGCTGAATCTGCTCATCGACTGAGGTTGTATCGTTTCAATCCTTGTTTTTCTGGAATCGGTATTTCGACTTTTTTAGGAATTCCGCCATTCTGTGCCTTCATAAAGTTTCAATCCTTGTTTTTCTGGAATCGGTATTTCGACTGCGGGAACGGACATTGTTGGCAAGTTGGTGACCTGGGGTTTCAATCCTTGTTTTTCTGGAATCGGTATTTCGACTTCGATTTCCGGCTTCGCTTCGCCCAGCTTAACCTTGTTTCAATCCTTGTTTTTCTGGAATCGGTATTTCGACAACGCTAAAAGAGCAGGTAAAAGACTATCAAAGAGATGTTTCAATCCTTGTTTTTCTGGAATCGGTATTTCGACAAAATAACGGAAAAATGGACTTATACGAATCTGAAAGTTTCAATCCTTGTTTTTCTGGAATCGGTATTTCGACATCATTTTGTTCTCCTTTATAATTTCAAACTTCCACTGTTTCAATCCTTGTTTTTCTGGAATCGGTATTTCGACAACTCTCGCTTGATAACTTTCAATATCTATTCCTGTTATCCCTGTTTTTTCATCCGTTGCTTTTGCTCTTTTTGCATTTCTCTACTCTCCCAAACACGCCGCTTTAGCCGGTTGTGCAGGTTTTTAGCGCCAGATAATTCATTTATATTTAGTTACTTTACTCTTGTATCAACTGCACGTACAAATAAATTTGCCTCAGCGAAATGATTTATCTCTTCTGAATCGATCACACAAATTTCCTTTTTATGTATCACACACAGATATTTCTGTAACAACAATCAACGCATTTAGAGCGAGACGATGTTTTTTTGGGGAAACGCCCGCTATAAATAATATCAAGGATATCATCAATGACCTGTTTTGTTTTTTCAAAATCTTGTTCATTAAGCGGAACATTCAACAAATAATTTTTGCTCCGAACAAACACAATAAACCCATTATGAACCGGTTTTTGGTAATTATCCATGATCAGCCACGCCTGAAGAATAAGCTGATGTTTATATGTATTAAACAGCTTTTCTTTAAATTGTGCATATTTATATTCAAGAGGCGCCATGGAACCGTCCCGTAAATACAACGCTTCATCGAGAATGCCGCGCACCCTGTTACGGGGACTGCTCAAATATACGGATAATTCTTTATCGATGCAACCGATTTTTTTACGTACATATTCTTTGTTAATGCGGGTCCGGTTTTCATGGACCTGTCTGCCTTGTTGCACTTTAAAACGTCGCTCTTCATGTTGGGGAATTTTAAGGCATTCCATAAAATAGATAAAGCGCGGGCAAAACAAATATTCCATCACCAGTGACGGTGTGACAGAGAGTGCGTTTTGCTCGTTAAAAGAATTTTGTTCTGATTTCATCGGTCACCATTTCCTTATCAAATGCCTGTCCAATTAATTTAACTTTTGCAAAATCATCTTTGCACATGGGAAAGATGTAAACAGAATCCTTTTTTTTATTGATTAGTTTTTGAATTTTCAATTTCAGTTCATCAATCTGGTTCATATTAAGGTCGCCCAGAAACACAGATTTCTGGACGCGGTAAATTCCGGCAGCAATGCAGGCTTTCGACACTTTGGTTCTGGCTTTATCTTCAATAATGTCATAAATAACCCAGACGAGCATGGGGCTTCTCCTTTTTACTGATGTTTATCTGTCGTTACTCATTTTAATGTAAAATGCAGGTGTTTTAAAATTGTTGAACAGTGGTTTTTGTTTTGTTCTTTTTGATCAATGTATTCGCGATTTTATGACAGTCGAACCGGATAATATCTTTCAGTTGAATATTTCGATTATTGTGACGTACTTTCTGTTCCATACGATCGTTAAAGGCGGCTATTAACACTTGTTTGCCTTCTTTATTAAGCATCATTCCATTTTTAATTTTTGAGAAGAATTCTTTTTGCACCTGACGTTTGCTAAATAAGTAGAAAACGGTTTTATCACCGATAATGCGATACGGTTCAATGAGATCAAAAACCAGGGATTTTTTGGCATAATTATCGGTATGCAAAAAGCCAACATAAGGATCGAGGCCGGCAATAATGCAGGCTTTTTCAACGCGGCTGTAAAGGATTCCATAGGTATAGTTCAGCATAGCGTTAAATTCATCTTTTGCAGGCTGCCGTGAGCGGCCATGGAATTTATATTTTTCCGGAATAAGGAAAGCGAGTGCAGAAAAATAGGCGCGTCCGGCGCTTCCTTCCAGTCCCAGTATTTCAGAGCGTTTTTGTTCCACAGTGCCGCTCAGTTGATTGAGCTTTTGTTTTGCCTGTTCGATTTTGCCGCAATATTCAGCCACTTGTTCAGCCTTTGGTGGTCGCTGTCGGGCAAGTTCATTAAGAAAATCAATATGGTTGGTCATTTTGCGGTCCACCCATTCGGTAACCAGCGCCAGTCCTTTATCCGTGTCTGCAATTTCCAGTTGTTTTCTTCTGATGAGTGTGGTAGAGCCAAATTGAGGTTTCCAAATACGGGCATACGGATCCCCGAATCCATCGAGAAAAACAATATCAATGTTATTTTTCACAGCCAGTTCGATGACATCGTTAGAAAGCGTAACGCCCGTTGTGATGAGAATGGAATCGACTTTGTTCGCTGAAATCCGATGCTTTTCATCTTTTATTTTTATTTCAAAGCAGTCGTCCTTCTTATGGAGATATGTGCCAAACGTGCTAATCACAAGTTGCATTTTGGGGGACTCCTTTTAGGGTAATCGGACAATTGATACTATTTATTTTCGGCAGAATCGATTCGTTTATTCAATATATATTCTGTAAAAAACGCGGCTTTTGATTTAATAATACTTCGCGATATCTTCAATGGAAATTTGTTTTACTGTTCCAAATCCGCGTGCAACTGATTTGCCAATTCCCAGATAATCGGGAATAATGAAATTGCAGGCAAAAAATCCGGTAAATCCGCTCATATCCATTCCTTTTAATTTGGCTGGTTTCAAGCGTGTGTCATTGGTGATAACGATTTGATCCGGCACAGTATAATCAAATGATTTGGACATGGAAAGCAGGTTGCCAATCAGAATGCGGTTTAACAGATCAAGCCTTCCGGCGGCGTCTGAATTTCGGAACGAATGATAATTTTTTTGATTGAGCGCCAGCCAGGGCGACACAAATTTGTAGAAACGGAGTTCTTCATCGATCCCGAAATCCTGTTCTTTAACTGTGATTGTTTTTTCTGTAATCGGAATCATGGATTCACCGATTTTCATTTCGGAAATTTTAAATTGAATCTGTTTCAACACCTCGGCGCCATCGTTTACGCCAATAATTGTTGGCGTATAATTGAGCACTTTATATTGAACAAGCGGATATGCATAAATGAATTTATTAGCCTCAATATGGTGGTGCAATTGAATATATTGAGGAAATTGTCTTCCGAAATATCCTCTGATTTTCGGAATATCGCGGCGAAAGTATTTTTCATGTCCCAAAGTGAGTGTTAAAATTTGAATTTTTTTCATAGAAATGTCTTGTGTTATAAGTTAAAAGATAAAATCGGCGGACGATTTTGGTGTTTCATTTAAATAGCCCAGCGTTGGTGAATAGTATTTCGGGAGTATCTCAATGGGCAGAAAATATAATCCGCCGAGTTGCTCAAGCTCATCGCTTAACTGATTTACAGGGATTGAAACCATAAATTGCATGAGCGTTGGTTTTATTTCTATAAAATGTTTCCGTCGTTCCAGTGAATTTTCCAGTAGCAGGAGACTGGTGTAGCGTTGCCAAATATCCATGGCTTCTTCATTTTGGGGAATAAATACACTGGCAACCGGATAGTCTTCATCAATCAATTTATAGTTCCCCAACGAAGAAAATGCAAGTTGGTCCATGGCAGCAATCATGTCCTCTGCTAACTGCGTGCTTTGTTTTTCCCGGATTGATTGATAGTAGGTACGAATGGCATTTAAAAACTCCTGCTCGCTAATTTTATTGGTGTGTTCGACAATTTGTTTTGTGGAAAACATTTTAATGAGATCGTCTTTTCCGTAAATATATCGATAATAGGGGTGTCCTTTTTCATTGCAAAGAATAATAAACCGAACATCGCCAGTCTCTCGTTTTCCGTTTCGGTTACATCGTCCTGCTGCCTGATTGAGCGAATCCAGCGGAGCAAAATCCCGGATCACAATATCGAAATCAAGATCCACGCCAGCTTCCACCAATTGAGTTGATACGACAATTTTTGGCAGGTCGCACTCTCTGATTTCATTGATATAAAATAATCGATCATAAGGCGTCAGACGTGTTGATAAATGAAAAAGCTGGTGCTCTTTTTGATCTTTGGAAATCAGTTGAAATAGATCCCGCGCCACCCGTGTCGTATTTACAATAATCAGAATATCGGAATGCGGTTTTTGGATGACGATTTGTTGAATATCAGCAGCTAATTCGGAAATGGTTTGAGGCTGTAAATCAATGTCAACGTGATACCGGTTAAACAATTGAAAATAGCGATCTTTATTTGGAACAAGCTGAACGAGGTTATTTTCCGGTAATAATTTTGGGAGTGTTGCTGTCATCAAAATAAACCGGCACTGAAAAATGTCTGCCATTCTTTTAAATACATTTTCGAGCGCCGGCCAGAATTGGTGTGGCAGGGTTTGAATTTCATCCAAAATGATAATTGAGCCGGATAATTGATGCAGCCGCCGCACCATCATATTGCGATTTCCGATAATGGTATGAAAAAACTGTACAAAGGTAGTCACCACCAAACGCGCGTCCCATCCTTCAATCAGCAGCGCGGCCGCATCGGCATCGTATTCATGTCCTTTAAATGTCATTTCTGTAAGCGAATGATGTTTAATCATGATATCAGCGTCCGGATGATCGAATACGTCTGCAAACACCTGATGATTCTGGTCGATAATGGACATGAATGGGAGGCAGTAAATGATTTTCGGCATATTCCCTGTTTCGGCGGCTGAACGTTCCGCAAGCGTAAGCGCAGCGCCCAGTGCAGCCAGGGTCTTGCCGCTTCCGGTGGGAACATTGAGCGCAAAGAATGGCGTGTTTAGAGGCGCGTTGGCTGCGGTTTCCACACATTCCTGATAAATTTGATCCCGCAATTTACTTGTTTCATCATCTGTGTCAGAGAACTTTTCTTTACGAAACTGCTGCAATTTCTGAAATGAGATTGCGCTGGCATCTCCCTGCTCTGGTAAATTTCCGAGAATCGCATGATATTTATCTGCCGTCAATAACAGCGAATAGCAATACTGAAACAGGAAATAGAGTCGCGAAGCCGGCTCTCGTCGCAGTTGCCGATGAAATTTTTTACCAATCCGAAAAACGTCTTCTGCGATGCGCTGATAGTTGCTTTCAAAATCATTTTTATCCAGAAATAAACCACATTGTTCGCCAACAGTTTTCAAAATAACTGAAAATTCCGGTTCAATGAGCCGCTGAATCTGTTTTTGAATTAGTGATTCATTCATTGACTCAAGCTCGTCATTTGCACTCTGCCTGTCGAACAGATTTTTCAGATTTCCATGATGTTTTTTAACCCATAAATAAGCAAGGAGCGGATAAAACGTCGTATCAAAACTTTCTTTCGGGCGAAATGTCGTTAAATACTTTTCCGCAATCCGGTATGCAAATAAGGCCGAAAGCCGTTGATGTTGCGATAGCTCTGTTTTCCGTGCTTTTTCACCCGCGTTAATGCTTTCAATATATTCCTGAAAATCAACGGTGGCTTTCCCTAAATCATGACACCAGCAGGCGATGGATATCAATGTGGTGTAAAGAGTTTGCTCATCCGCATTTTCCCAGCGAACCGGTTGTTTGTGCAGCAGGGCATTGGCGCCCTCTGCAACTCCGTTCAAATGATCGACCAACAGAAGCTGCGGATGAGATTTTAATTTAAAAGAGAATGATGTTTCTGTCATTTTCGGTTTCCCAATAACGAGTCACTCTGTATTTATGTGGTTTTGCCAAACGTTCATAAAACACACGCTCGTAGCGCGACACAATTCGTTCCGGCGTCATTTCCATGGGAACCATTACCTGAAATAACTCGGTCTCCGGGTCCAGTTCCACAGCGTGATCATCTGTTAAAAAGGATTCCGGGACGATTGAATCGAGCGCTATCCAATCCGACGATTGCTTTTCCGAGGCGTGTACTTCGCCCACATATTTGAAATTTGCAAGTAATTCGCTTAATCCCAGCACCGGTGTATACACAGCGCAGTGCGCCTGTAAATGATCTTTTAATTTATCATAAATTGCATCATCCTCGTGCTGGAAATAAATTCGGTATTTCGGATTTTTAACAAATTCGGTGCGAATCTGTGTGCGCGGAGCATGGCCTGCTTTTTTTATCGGCAGAAACAGGCTATCTCCCCGTTGATCTTTTGTATTAATCAAATTAAGAGTCCAGCGCACTTTCCGAATTCGGGAAACCATACACACTGCCAAACGACAGGCTCCGTTTTGAAAATGACGAAGATAGTCATTTTCTTCTTTTTCAAGTCCGATAACCGCACTAATCAACCCATACAACGTGGGTTTGGGCGGAAAGCCGAACGACAGTGGCGAAGAGGTTGTATAATATGTTCGAAAATGAGCGTAATCTGCCCACACATCGAATACCAGTAATTTATTCATAACGACACTCTTTTTTAGAATTGTTGATTGAACGGATTGAATTTGGCTTCTTTTGAAATATCAAAGGATTGATCCTCTACAACACAATTCAAACCCGAATCAATTTTATATTCAACAGATTCAATGGCGTCCGTGTTTTGCCGGACATCGCTTAACAAATTGGTTAAATCGAGCTTAATATCAGAAATGTTACGCAATTCTTCATCACGCTTATCGGAAACTAACGCGACTTTATGATCCAGATCGCCGATAAAAAAGTGGGGTTTACTGTAATTTATCTTTAGAAGCAGCCGGGGAACCTGTCCGACCTTTGTTCGGCTAATCAAATTTTTAGTACCGTTCCACAAAGCATCCACCAGCATGTCGATGTCTTCGGAAGTCAACTGCGTCAATTTTCCGGCATTTTCATTGATCACGCCCCAAAATCCGATCAACGAATACGGCAGCACATATTCTTCCCGAAACGTGAATTGACGTTTCCCTTTTCCCGGAGAATAGGAATCGGCAAAAGCGCCGGTACCTTTCAAATAATGAAGGCTCACGCGGTGCAGGGAATGTCCCATTCTGAACTGCACCGGTCCGGTCAGTGTTATCGACCCTTTCGCATTTTTTTTGTCAACCTTTAATTCAAGCGGGATCGTCGCGCCAAACAGACGCGCGTCAATACAGGAATTTAGAATATTTTGTTTGATCATCTGCTGTTGTTCTTTATAACTTTTGCCTTCCAAATCACTGTCCTTTGTTAAAAAATCAAGCGCGCGTGTTTTTGCGTCCTGTAGAAAACCGTCGTCATCCCGGATTTCTCTGATAAATATTTCTTCATTTTTGAATTCATGGAGATAGTCACGAACAGTTCGTTTCAATCGAACATCGGTCACAATATTGACGCCGGTTTCTTCATCAATACGCGGTTTATTTTCATCATTCGGATCGCCGTTGGGATTGGCGTAGGCGACGTCGTACAAAAATAAAATTTCGCTGCGATGGGTAATATTACTCATTGGATTCTCCTTTTTCTTGTTTTTGAATTTTAAAATAATGACTTAGATTCATTCCCAATACAAAAATAAAATTCATTTCATCATGATGCAATTTCCAGGCGTCCGGTTTTCCGGCTTCTAAATAATAACCAGAGAGACAGCTTTCCAGTGATTGATAATAATTCTTTCCATACTGTTCCAGCTTTTCCTGAATTTGCGGAAGAAGCTGGCTAATTTGCTCGCCGTTCATTTTCAATCCTTTTAACCGGGATCGAAACGGCGTGCTATTTTTATCCTGGTTTTGTATGTTCAGTAAAAACCGTGAGAGTACGCCGGTTAAAAATATTGCTTTTTCTGCGGGTGTGGTGAAAAACGCCGGAAAGGCTGAAAAAAATGTTTCAACTTTATCCGGTAATTCTTCTTTTGAATTAATCTTAAAATCCTTGATAAGTTCTTCGTTCATATTAAATTCCTTTCCTCTGAAATTATGAAACAGATTTAATTCGTTGATAAAATTAAGCAGCATAAACGCGCTTATTGTTTGAATGCCAATATAATCGCCATGAGAATGCAAAAAACGCAATCGGGTCATAATTCCTTTCATTACAAAGTAGTAATCGATAGCTCTGCCGGAAATTATTTTCCCGCTTAATTCCAGGAAATGTCGATCATGGTTTCCGTATTCTTTCTTGTTTGGAAAATACTCCCTGAGAAGTCCAAAATTAAAATATATCGGATGGCGGCCATCTTTGTCTGTCCATGTAAAAATGTCAGTCAGTTGCAATCGTTTTTTTAATGCGAACAAGCGACTCAACCGTGATGGCAAGACATCTTCAATGACTAATAAAATTCTCAATGCTGACTGTATTTGTTCGAAAAAGAAAAATCGCAGCGACAGTACATTTTCCTTTTCCGCCAGTAATTCCAGCACTTCCTTTTCCGAGTTTGTTATCCGATGTTCTACATTTCTTTGAAATTTTGGCTGTTTTACCCAATCTTCCATTTCCTCTAAAATTTCATCCGAATCTGTGTTATGAAAGGTTGGAATTAAAAAATATCGAAATCCGTAAAAATGAAATGTGAGAGAATCTTCCATCATTTTACGACCATCTTCGACCAGCGAAGCGCACGATCCGCACACCGGATAATTCTTCCAGGCGTCAGCATAATTGAAGCCCCCACTGATGAATCCTGGTTTATCCAGCGTATAAAATGAAAAATAAGTGAAATAGCCGTTAACTTCCTGCCGTTGTTTGCCACAGACTGAACATTGTTGATCAGTACCGTAAGACTCTTCTCTGTACGTTTTCACAAAACGATAGGATTCTGTAGCCTGTTTTTCAATAATGGATCGGAAAATGTCGATGTCTCCCAAATATTTTAATTCTCCGTTAAAGCACAGTTTAATGGTAAGGATTGGAGTGGATTTGCGATCTGTAATTTCAGAGATTTTCTCTTCGATGTCCGCGATTATATTATTGCGTTCTGTTTTTAAGATGTGATAAACATCTTTTAATACGGAAATATCTCCAAATTCTGTGCTCATTTTATCATTATCTTTTAGATTACTTTTAAACCATCCGAGAATCTTTACATCATAGGTTTTTTTTGTTTCAGTAACCATAGCTGTTGGCGAAAAATTTGGTCCGCGCGGTGATCCTGATCGAAATAATATTTTAGAAAATCGCTTTTTACTAAATTCTTCTGCACCAATTTCACGATAACTCCATTGATCGTTTTCTTTAGAAAAAACGATCGCAAAGATTAGCCCATTGTTATTCCGAAACGGATTTTCCAGATAACGCTCCAGCGGATCGCTAATATCCGTTTGCCTCCTGCGATATTCTCCCAATTTCATGATTGAATGAATCATTTCAGGTCCCTATTTTTTAAATAAGTTATTTGATTTTTATAACTAATGTTTGATTGCGCGGTAACAGTTCCCCTTCCATCTGATATAAATAATTGTTTAAAATAAATGATTTGGAGAAATTAAACAACTTCATTGGGTTTCCATCGGTTGTGAGATAGCCTTAATTATGAAGCCAGCGAACGTATTCATCGGATCCATGTGAAAGGATCTTATAAATCGCCGCAGAGAGCGGGTATTGATAATTAATGGGAATTCTGCAATTACCATCAATTGAACGCAATGAAAGTTTAATTATCATATATCTGCCATTTGTTAAGGAAGCTTAAATATTTTTTTTAATTCTGATAAAATTAAAATAGAAATGATGGCAATATAATGGGAAGTAAATATATTTATTAAACACGAACAGAAACAATATAACACTTCAATATCAAAGAGTCAATTAAATTTTTATTAAAATAGTATAAAATAAATATATATTGAATCCACCTGTTAATGACAGAGAATCTGTAAGAAATATGATAAAGACAAACACCTAATGGAATTCGCTTCTATTCGCCCAGTGTATCCTGAGCATGCCGAAAGGCTTGTCAGATTGATAAAAACAAACAACGCCCATTAAAATAATGCGTTGCGTCCCTGTGAGTTTGCGATAAGTTAACATTCAGGTTCAATGCGTTTATTATGAGCAGTAAAAAACCGGAACTTATCACAAATCCATCGTTTAATATTAAAATTAACCAAATATCAGAAAGGATGAATTTATGAAAAAGTATGTTTTTTTTCTCGTCTTAATTTTAATTTTCCGGATTGGGATCGTTCAGGCACAGGTCACTTACATCCAAACCATGACCAGCAATGGATTTTATGGGAAAGGCGCCTATACCTCAAACTCAACCACTTACCTGCATGGTGATAAAATGACGTCAGAATCAGAGTTTAAATTTACTGGCAAAATGATGAAGTATTTTAATAGCAAAGGTCAGAATGTGGAAATAACCCGATTAGATAAAGAGTTATTCTGGCAATATAATACTGATAAAAAGAAGTACAAAGAACTGACTTTTGCCGAAATGAAGAAGATGGTTGAGGAAGGAACAAATCAGGCCCAATGGCCTGCCGCGGGAGAGGAACCAACAGATAGTGAAGACTCAGAATACGAATGGCAGGAACCAACAGTGAAAGTGACCGAGACCGGCGAAACAGCAAATATTAATGGGTACAATTGTAAGCAATATATTATGACCGTGGAAACAATCGGTACTCATAAAGCGACCGCTGTTAAAGATACGCTTCTGTTCACGAATGAAACCTGGAATAGCACAGCACTCGAAAAGATGGAACAGGTTCCAACATTTAACAAAGTACTGGCAGAAAAATTGGGATTTTCCCACGAAACCAATATGGGAATCGCCCGGTTGATGTCGATGTATGGCGACCAATTTGAAATGCTTTCTGAAGAAATGAAAAAAGTAGAAGGATATCCAGTCAAGTCAGATATTTCGTTGACGCAAACCACGAATTTCAAACAATTGGCAAAAAATGAAGAAGCACAATCCGAAGAGAGTAAATCAAGCGCTGACATCACAAATCCGGGTAAAATGTTTGGTAGTTTTCTTGGCAAAAAAGCGAAAAGCATGGTTAAAAAAGAAGAAGAAAAACCGCAGGGGTTTGTTGAAATTTTTCAGGCGACCACAGAAATAACGGATGTTTCTTTTAATAGTATCGATCCGGCAAAGTTTGAAGTGCCGGCAAAGTATAAGTTAGATAAGTAATACGTGCATAATTGAATGTGCATTCGGGAGTTGGGCTATATCAAAGTCGATAAATTAATTTAACCACGCTAAAACAACGCTATTATTTATTCTTTAGCAAATCTCTGTGAGCTCTGTTCATTCTGTGGTGCGAAAATTTATTGATATAGCCCTCCCGGCAATTTTTTAACAGGCTGCCCGGGAACTCAAGATCATTGGAAAAACCTGCCAAAAACAGCAGCTCTGCTGATTGCCTCTTTTAGGGTTTAACTGAAAAATTTTAAAAAACACCAACATAAAGTTGAAATAATTCTGTTGATATTGAAAAGTTCAGTGAACATTGTTGACTGTTCCGGTTTTTCGTAACGTGATTATATATATGCTGGAATTGATAACGTTTGATACAGAAAGATGTGGAATTTGTTTTTTTGAAATCGCCAGTAAGGGGATGTATCAAAAAAATTAACATACTTTGGCTTTTAATTTCTCCACTGCTACTGATTAACAGTTTTTGACACACCCCTTACAGGCAATTAGCTCACAATCCTCTACTGAAACATAAACAACCAAATTTCGGTTGTTTGTCGTGCGGAATAAATACTGGCAATTCACCAGATCGAAAGTCCATCAAAAGTTTACACATAAAGATATTTAACACAATTTTAATATTAACCACTAAAGTTTTCATAAACTCAAAACCTGCGATTATAATTTGAACAATACTATATTAATTAATTTTTTAATAATTATCAAGAAAAATATTATTAATAAATTTATACATCCTAAAAAAAACACGTTTAAACGATGTGAATTACAAAAATGAATTAAGAGGCAGGATATTTTCAATAGCGCCACCCACTAATTGAATTAACTGACCGGGCGTCAAGGCTATCGGGTTGGGAAGCCGGGAGAAGAAAAAAATGGAAATTGATAGATTTATTACATCATTTTTTAATTTAGTACTGATGATACAACCTACTTTATCGCTGAATCAAGGAATTCATGTTATTTTAATTTTTCATAGAAATTTCCCGAAAAGTGTGACTATCTTACATTACCAATAAAATACGATAAAAAATATTCCTTCCTGATGTTTCATTTTAGGATTCACGTTATCATTTCCATTTTTCGGTGCGGACGTTACTTTTTTCCCTTTTTGTATTTGGTTTGATAAACTCGCTGATCGACTTTCTCCTTAAGTTTATCATGTGTAACTATTCAGACGTCACTCCTGCGAATGCAGGAATACCCTAATTTTATAATAATCAGGAGATTCCGGGAAAGCCCGGAATGACATTTTACAAAAAAATCAAACTTATGATACAGCTCCACGAGAAATTACCAACTTTTGGGAATTGCTCCCGAAACTTCCGAAGTTTCTAAAACTTCGGAAGTGTGTTATGCGGATATTTCCAGGAAAGTTATTTTTCACTCGAATGAAGCAGGTGATTTCTTTACCCCTCGCTCAATATCTTTTTCAGAATATCCGGGCGATTGGTGATAATGCTGTCCACGCCAAGTCCGATCAGGCGCTTCATTTCATCGGGTTCATTGACTGTCCAAACGTGAACTTCTTTGTTAGTTGCGTGGGCTTTATCCACAAATTCTTTATCAACTAATTTATAATTCACGCTCAACAAATCGACATTTGCAGTGAACACATCCACATCTTCCGGCATTTTGGAAAAAATATAGCCTGCGCGGATCGCGGAATTCAATTCTTTCACTTTATCGATGGCCGCGAATTTAAAGGATGTAAAAATGCACTGGTCTGCAAAATTCTTGTCATCGATTATCTTTAGAACCCGTTCTTCCAGCATCTTTTCATGTCCGTTCATCTTCAGCTCGATGTTGAGTTTCATTTTGCCATGAACCGAATCAATGATTGCCTCCAATGTTGGGACCGGCTCATTTACAAATTCCTCGCCGAACCAGGAGCCGACATCAATGCCCTGTAAATCAGCGTAATTCATTTCCCAGATATTTTTATCCAGACCTGCTGTTCGCTGCAATGTCTTGTCATGCAGCAAAATAATGACGCCATCCGCTGTTTCCTGGACATCCAGCTCTGCGTAACCGGATCCCACTTCGATGGCTTTCAACATTGCGCTCATTGTATTTTCCGGCGCCAGCCCGGATGCACCGCGGTGTGCAGTGATGATGCCCGTTGGTTCGCTATTTCCACAACTCCAAACAGCCGCCAACAGTACAAAAAAGAGAGTGAACATTTTAAAATAAATTGACATATTAACCTCCGATTGTTATGTTGAAGAATTATTGTTTGATTCGGGGAAGATAGTGTCTATTGGAGATTCACTTCACATTCATTACATCTGATTTGTTGTTAAACCAAGCGACATATCAAAGTTTTTATGGGTCTCGTCATACATCAAGGTCTTGCTGGTAAATTTCAACTTATCGCTGCGATAAATGTCTTCGGAATATTGAAAAAATGATCCATCTTTTAACGTGATCAATCTTTTCATAAGCAGCAGCGGACTACCCACATCAACATTTAGTAATTTTTTCTCCGCAGGGCCAGCAACAACAGCCTCAATACTTTGTTGTGCAAAACCTAACCGATAATCTGTTTTTTGATACAATAAATCGAAAATAGACTCATTCTCGAGATCATAATTTAACAAATGTTTAAAAATTCTGTACACAAAATAGGAACGTTCAATAATCAGTGGTTCTTCATCGCCAAAACGGAGTCGTTGAATTTTCGTGACTTTTTCATCTTCTTCCAAATTGAGCAATTTTCGTATTCTTTTACTGGGAATTTTCGTTGTCACCTCTAATATTTTCGCCGTTGCAGCTTTATCGTTATTCGTCATTAATTCTGTAAATCCCATCAGGTTGTGGGCATCCTGTTCTATTTTTTTGTAAGTAACAAAAGTTCCTTTTCCTCTCTCCCGCACAACAAAACCCTGATGAAGCAACATTTTAATCGCTTCACGAATTGTCCCCCGGCTAACTTTATACCTGGTCATTAATTCGCTTTCACTGGGAAGCTGATCCCCTTCCTGGTAATGCCCGTCTTGTATTTCCTGATATATTTCATCAAATATCTGATAATATACCGGAACCATTCGTTTAATGTCTAAAGCCACTTTATTTTCTCCTGACTAACTTTTCCGGACGCTAATTAAAGACGTTTATGTCTACTTTTTGCAAAATGTCCGGTTTTCCGAAGTCTCAAAGATTTCGGAAATCTCACCCTTGCGTTACAAATCCCGCAAAAACTTATAATTGAAAATCTTTTTCTTTTTTGATTTCCGTGTTTCCGACGCCAGATTCGGTCGGTACAATTTTACAATCTTTTGCTCATAAAGTTGAATATTTTCATTTACTTGATTGCGATTCCACTTAAACAGCGGTGCAGCGATTTTTGCTGCAGTTTCCACACAATCGAGTCCCAGGCATCGGCTTGTACCGATCCCTGTTCGTCTTACTAAAATATCATCCAGATTTTTTGCCAGTTCATCCTTAATAGCGTACGGGATTTGTGCCTTAATATCCGGATTATTTTCACAAATCGGTTCTTTCAGCTTCTCGTCCGCTTCGGTAAGTTCAAGCACATCTTTAAAATTCGAACCATAAAATCGAATCAGATATTCAACGGTCTGTTTCGTCAGGTGATAGTTTTTCGAGTACTCTAATGAAACATCCTGAATATATCGCTCAACATTGGAAATTCCATAACTGCCAAAAAGCGGATAGTTGCGCGTTTTCGACTTTGCTTTGTAATCCAGTTTTTCGCATATCAAATCAACACATTCTTCAGCCAAATTTCTATAGGTTGTTAATTTACCACCAATAATCGAAATGAAATTCTGGTGGCCGTCATGTTTCTCATGGTCAAAGATGACATGTTTGCGCGTCACCTGACTTTCCTTTTTACCGGGTTCATATAATAACGGGCGAACTCCCGAATAGGTATAAAGTACATCTTCTTTTGTAAAATTCTTTTCAGGGATGAATGTATTTAATTCTGTCAACAAATATTCGACTTCTTCATCAGATGCCACAATTTCATCGAGATTACCATCGTAGTAAATATCCGTAGTACCAACCAGATAATAGTCTCGCCAGGGCACGATAAAAAATGGGCGGCCATCCTGCCGCGCTTCTATGTACAACGCTTCTTCGGGACCATCCTCAAATTTTTCGATCAGGATGTGACTGCCCTTTGTCCCGCCCATTTTCCGGGAAATGTTATTATCAACTAATTTGGAAACTTCATCCACAAATACGCCGCTGGCATTCACCACAAGTTTTGATTTGAATTGATTGATCTCCCCGCTTATTCTGTCACGAACAATTAATTCCTTCAAATCTGCCTCAACATCTTTATATTCAATCAATTCATTATGGTTGAGAACAAAAGCGCCGGCTTCATTCGCACTCAATATAATTTCAAGACACAATCGTTCGGGATATCCGACCTGACAATCATAATAGCTGGCAATTGCTTTTAATCCCTCTTTTAATAATGATGGATCATGTTTACTATTTTTATTTATAAAATAAAACTGATGATTGGGCAGACTTTTATCAAAGGAAAATATATCGTAAGCAATCATACCGGCTTTGATCATCATTGGACCACGACTGCTGTTTTCGTAAATAGGTATTTTTAATTTCAATGGCCACAATAAATGAGGAGCGTTTTTCAAAAGCCGTTCTCTTTCCCGAAGTGACTCCCGTACAAGCGGAAATTCAAAATATTCAAGATATCTTAATCCCCCGTGAATAAGTTTTGTGGACGCACTTGTCGTATGGCTGCCAAAATCATTTTTGTCGATTAATAAAACGGATAGTCCCCTTAACGCTGCATCCAGCGCAATACCAGCGCCATTAATTCCACCTCCGATGATGATGACATCAAATAGCTTTTCCGTTAGTATTTTTTTATCAATAATCATTTTCTTTCCTGTTTGTAGAGATCAATTCAATGTGATATATTATGCCTTTGGCTTAATATTCCATGTAAATGCCAATAAAACGATCGAAATAAGCGTGCAGATTAGAATAGCGAAAATCACGGCATTCCAGGCAAATTTCAGATTATAGAGTTCGCCGAAATAATGCACCATCCATCCGAATCCTTTTGCCTGCGCTGTCCTGCCAATATACCCGAACAACCCGATAAAACCCGCTGCTGTCCCGACTGCTTTTTTGGAGGTTAAATCCAGACCTGCTACGCCCAACAGCATTACAGGCGGATAGACGAAGAAACCGACGACAGCCAGGAACGTCATATCCAGCCACAAATATCCCGGAGGAGTCAGGTAAATTCCGGCGAATGCAGCCAGGATCGGGATCATACATAACAGACTGACCATCCCGCGGCGACCATGGAATTTATCAGATATCCACCCCATCAATAATGTGGATGGAATTCCGCCAAATTCAATGATTAAAATTGCAATTCCACCGCCCGCGAGCGAGGCTCCTTTTATTTCCCGGAGATAGGTGGGTCCCCAATCCAGCATGCTGTAACGAACGATGTAGACAAAGAAATTGGCAATCGCAAACAACCACAGATATTTATTTTTAAAAATATATTCAATAAACAGTTCACGGGTGCCGAGTTCCTTTTCATGAATGCCGCGTTGATTAACATCTTCAGGATAATCCTTTTTATATTCTTCGATCGGGGGAAGTCCTGCGGATTGAGGCGTATCTCGCAACCGCCAGAAGAGATAAACAGAACCGATAACCGCAATGACGCCCGGAAAATAAAAGGCTGCCGGCCATCCGTAGTGGGATGCTGCATAAGCGGCAAGAATCCCGGCCAGTCCACCGCCGATGTTATGCGCCACGTTCCATATTGCGAAAATGGATCCGCGCTCTCGTAAACAAAACCAGTGTCCGATCGATCGACCGCACGGAGGCCATCCCATTCCCTGAATAAATCCGTTTAATGCCCACAGACTCAAATGGAGGGTATAATTTTCAACGCTGCCAAAAGCAAAGTTACAAAACGCTGTCAGCAACAATCCGAATGCCATAAACTTGCGGGCATCACTGCGGTCCGATAACGATCCCATCAGGAACTTACCAAATCCATACGTAATCGCCGTGATCGCGAGAATGCTTCCGATCATGCTGTGATTGTAATGAAGAGCGCCTTCAATATCTTTTGCCACTGTGGAAAGGTTGTTCCGGACGAGATAGAACATCGCATAGCCCAAAAAAGTAGACTCCAAAGTGCTCCACCTGTATTTTCCGTAAAGATGCGTTTCTTCAGTTTTCGGAACGCGATCGATGTGTGGTGCGGGAGCAAAATAACGTCGTATTTTTGAAAAGATCACTCTGTACTCCTGATAATATTATTTTACGTCGCGGGTTTTATTTATTCTGATACCATACTCTTTTGAAGAAACTGCCGGAAAATCAGATGCCGGAACATCTTTAATGCGCACAATGAGCCAGTTATTTCGTTTGGCATAATCGGCAATACTTTCCGCCTGATCCGGGGCAATGTGTTCATCCGGATTGACGATCATTTTCAAGCCAGCGCTGTGTTCAATCATTTCTTTGTCTCCCCTGCTGTTGCCGGCAACCAATAATGGCGCATCCTGCACAAACGTTTCGATGGCTTCCTTTTTACCGTGATCCTGTGGTACCGGATGGACAATTTCATCAGAGATAATGCCGTTCCGAATCACTGATTTGATCCCAACGATGTGAGTAATGGGAATCTGAAATGCCTTACTTAAAAACTGTTGATACATTCCCTCTGGCGACGCCGTGACAATCCAAATCTCGAAATCATTTTTCTTCAGCAGACCAATTAGCTCGCGCATCGGCTCAAAAATTTTATTTGAATAATACTCTTTGAAACAAGCTTCGCCCATATCGCGGTAATCCTGCAGCGACATCCCGGCAATGTAGTGAACACGGTTTTGAACATACGGAATGGAAACATTGGATTGCTGCTTCATTATCTCAATCAGCGCAGGCCGGCGCTCCGGATGCTCTTTTGCATACAGGTACATGCACTCATCCGCGAGGTAATGCGGCGTTTGCCCCAATACTGTGCCATCTCCATCAAATACAGCGATCTTTCTGCCTGTTGCATCTTCTGCCTCAATCAGAAAAGCCTGCAGTTGCGCGTTTGCCTGATCAGAAAAACCGGAGATTTCATAGTAGACGACGTCAGTTTGTGAACAACTAATAAACAGCAATAAAAACAGAAATAAATAAACCCGAAATCTGGAAATGTTAATTTGATTCATCAATAAATCCTCACCTATATAAATTTATGGAAAAATTTTTTTATCCAGAAGTAATGCTGTTGTTCTATGCATCAGTGAAACAATATCAGAAGAATGCTTTGTTATTGAAGGAGATTCAAAAGATTTCATTGACATTCATAATTAATTGGTGAAAAAATTGATTGGCCGGTTAATATAGTTATTCAGATATGTAAATGTCTATACATTTAAACATCTAATAATATAACAAAAATTTCCAATTTGTCAAGTAATTTTTTTCGCAACACGAATGAGTTAAATTCCTAAGTTCAACATTTACTTTCTTATCCTGCATTATTCACAAAACGTGCCATAGAAGCACAGAAGTCACAGAGAAACAATAACTTGTGTGCACATTACTTTTCAAACTGAGTTAAGAAAAATTCGAGTTACTATTTTTTGCGTAACGTTTGAAAATAATAACTCTGTGTACTCTGATTCTCTGTGGCTATGACTTTTTCAGGTTATAAAACAGTTATTTTTTTCTGTATTTGCATAACTTTTTCCGTAATGGACGTTACATCTTTTTACTTAATATAATAGCATTCAGTTGCGATAAAATATCGCTTGACTTTATACTTATTTTCAAGTAGATTGCATTGTCGTTATTATTATAACGTTTTTTTATTATAAAAAGAAAGTGTGGTGCCACCTTGAAAACTTCCTTTATAAACAGGGTGTGTTTGATTGCACTAATATTGCTCATTTCAACAACCTTCGTATCTTCTTTTTCCAATGCCCAGGAAAATAAGCTGCTCATTTGTATCAATAATGTTTCGACACAAGGTGAATTCTTTTTACGTGGCTTAACTCCCAATTTCCCCTATCCGGTTATGGCCACAATTTCCATTTTGGACAGCGTTAATCGTGATAATGTTGTTGGGCTCGCGGATACATTGATATGGCTTGGGCCAAACGATACAACTGAAATCGGCGTTCCGGTCAACGAAATTTGGCAGCCTTTAAAAGAATATCATGAGCAAGACCCGCTATATCCGGCTGATTCGGATATCTATAATCAGACACCTGAACCATTATTTACAGAAATCCGGGAAACAGCGTCTTTCCCAACAAGCACGATGCTGGTTATGGACGCCAGTTTTAGCATGACAAGCTCTATCACAGAAGCGAAAGTCGCAGTAGATCAGTTTATTCAGGGAATACGATCTGTCGACCGGGCCGGCGTTATCGTGTTTAATAATGAAATTCAAGCCTATCAGGAGATGACAAATGATAGGGATGTGCTGGCAAACGTTGTTTCTTCCGCCCGGGCAATGGGAACCACCGCTTTGTACGATGCATTAATGCTGGCCATTGAAGGGACCAGATCAGAACAAAGCAGGCGAGCCATCATCGTCTATGCCGATGGCGAGGACAATGCCTCACAGCCTCAACATACGGCGCGAGCTGTCATTGACAGTGCGCGTGCGGCAAACATTCCTATTTTCACCATTGCTTTCGGAGATCTTGCTGATACAGATACATTAAAATATATGGCGTTAAAGACCGGCGGTCTTTTCTTTAAAACGTGTCCCGATCTCGCTATTTGCGACATATATGATCAGTTACGAAAAATTATCCAAAATTTTTATGTGATGGCGCATTCAACGCCAGATCCGGTGTATAATATTACCTGGCGAACGATTGACGTCACACTCAATGATGCCGGCTTTGATTGGCAGGGAATCGGATATTATTTTGTTGGCGGCAGGCCGCCATTGGAAGCCACTGATGTTGCCGTCGGATTAACGTCGATTACCGACTCTACGATAATTGTCGAGGATGATACCCTCAATGCAGTTCAACCCGGCGAGCTCTTTCAAAATCAATTAACAGTTACAAATTCAGGTGAAAATAGCGCCGATTCCGTCACCTTGATCCACCAGTTACCGGATTCGGTCAGTTATCAAAATGCGTCAGTTCCGCCGGATGTTATCAATTCAAATAGCCTGATTTGGTATTATGCTGATTTCCAGAGCGGACGGCAGGAAAACATTGCCATAACTGTCAGGGTAAATGAAAATCTCCCTGCCGAATTAACCGAACTGTCAAGCCACGCACGCATCATCGTTCCGAATGATAATTTTGCACCAAATAACGAAGCCGCAGACACAGTGCGCGTCCTTTACCCGCCGCCAGTCCCGAAAAAATATGATGTGGAAATTCAGCAGACCGCCCTGACAGACACAACGTTGGACGTCGACGGGACAATATTTCAGGCTGTGGTTGAAGGCGATAGTTTCAGCTATTCCATAAATTTGATCAATAACGGTCCCGGAACTGCCTACAACCTGCTGCTATGGGATCTGCCACCGGATTCAATCTCAATTCTGACTATTGATTTTCCACCAACAGCACACACAGCGGATACACTTTTCTGGCAGTTCGATTCACTGTTAGCAGGTGATTCAGCTATGATCACGATTAATGCAGTCGTTACTGATTCATTGCCGTTATCTCCATTCCCGCTTGTCAACAGAATTACAGTCGTAGCGGAAGACGATACAGCTTTAGAAAACAATACATCAAATCTCACAGTGTATGGATTGAAAAAGAAATCCGAACCTGGTGAAATGTTACAGCTTGATCTGCTGCTTTCTTCAATTACAGACACCAGTATTTTTACCGATTCAGATACTGTGAATGCAGTACAACCGGGTAACGATTATCAATATTTAATTCAGATACGCAATCCCGGACTGGCGACAGCAGATTCAACGAATCTGAAATTAGTATTACCGGATTCCGTCCGAATAACGAATTTCCCATCACCTCCGCAGGAAGTGATAAATGAATCTCCTGTGTGGAAATTCGATACTTTTGCGCCCGATCAATTCATCGAAATCACACTCGATGTTCACCTCGCAGCAAAGATTCCGGCGGACATGACAACACTGGTGTGCAAAGCAAATCTGATTGGGTATGATAGAGACTCGTTAGTGATTTATGATGCAGCCGATACAGTGGCTGTCATTGGAACCGAACCGAAACCACCCGGGAATTATGATTTGGAAATCACACAAACAACTGACACCGATACATCCATCGAAATCGGTGGTGAAATTTTTCCGGCGGTCGAAGCAGGAGATGAATACACATATTCAATCGTGGTTAAAAATTCTGGACCCGGGACAGCTTATGATTTTACTATCTGGGATATCCTGCCGGATTCTGTCACTATCACTGATTATAGTATTCCGTATATCAACCAGATTGGCGACACCCTTTTCTGGCGATTTGATTCACTTGTGAGCGGCGATTCTCTCGAGATAACTATCACGTTTACCGTGACTGATTCATTGCCCGCCACTCCCTATCCATTAATAAATGAAATCGGAATTCGGGCAGAAAATGATATAAATCCTGATAACAGCCATAATCAAGACATTGTATATGGCATCATCAGGGAAAAATTTATTCCCACAGATTGGGATCCGCGCATTGAGGCGATTCCGGATATTGCAGATATTGGCGACCAGATTCGGGTTCGCGTGCTTCTTCCTGTTCCTGTTAAAACCTGGGATATATGGATAAATATGCCCACCGGTCAAATCGATTCTTCTTATGCAGATGATTTTATCAGAATTACTCAACCTGCAATCGGCGACTGGACGACGATTGAGCCTGAATTTCAAATCACACAAATGTACACACGGAAAAACCAGGAGCAACTCATTTTTGAATTGCACGCGACTGATTATTACGATCAATCCAAATCCAGTAGTGCGCCTGTAACAGTCATGAGTGAAGGATTCTTCACCATTGATCGGAATGTATTTATTCCGGGGGAAGATAATGATGTGGAAATTAAATTTAAATTAACTGTCGATGCCGATGTCCGACTGGATATTCACGACATCACCGGGACGAAAATCACCCGAATTACCGAAGCAAATTTCAAAGCAGGCTGGAATGCGGTAACATGGAACGGACTGACTGAGAATGGGCAACGTGTCGGTAGTGGTTTTTATATAATTACCATGCGTTCCGGAAATTTTCATGCCTGGAAAAAATTGATGATAGTACGATGAATAAAATTATAATTGATAAATCACGTTTAGCGACCTTGCTTCCTGTTCTTTTGGGAGTCGCCGTTCTTGTTCTGCTTCTCTCCGTACTGCCACAGGACGGGAATGCTCAAATCCGTGCGGGTTCAGGTTATCTGAAAATGCTGCATGGTGCACGGGATGTAGGAATGCAAGGCACGCTCTCAGGAGCGCTCGATCATACTTACTCGTTTTACGCCAATCCCGCAGCCACAGGATTTATGCGGGAATGGCAGTGGTCTGCCACTTACACCAACTGGATTTCCGATGTCTACAATGCCTCATTTTTGGTTGCCGGTAAACTTTCAACACCCTGGAGCAGGAAAACACGGATTGGCCTTGGGGTAAATTATCTCGGTATTCCTGAATTTAATAATACCGATGATCAGGCGACAATGGTTTCCGGAAATAATTTATTAGTGACAGCCTCCATCGGGCAGCCACTTAACATTATTACCCGGCATCTGTCCATTGGCGCAAATGTAAAATTCTTTCAGAGCAAATTAGCGGGCTATGAAACCCGATCAGCAATATTTGACGCCGGAGCGTTGCTGCGCTCCCCCCGAATTGCCCTGTTCCGGCCATTTTTCGATTACCTTATCTTTTCCACCGGAATTTCAATAACAAACATGGGTAAACCGGTTACATTCATTTCAGAAGAAACGCCTCTCCCCCGAACCATTCGCGGCGGAGCTGCCGTGAATATCGGCGCACATCATGGATTACAATTCAGCATCGGCGCTGATTACCGGGAGATCCGCGATGAAGACGGATACTTCACCTGCGCCGCGGAAATTTCGTGGCGCCAACTTATTTCACTGCGCACGGGCTATAGTTGGGAAGATAATCTGCTGGGAAATTACACATTTGGCGGAAGCATTCGTCTCGATGACCAGATTTTTGACCGGTCAATTGCCGGACAAAATAATGCCCTTCGAATGGATTTGGCAACGATTCAAAATAACGATTATTTCACCTCGCCATATCACGGGACAATGACGCACCAACCCATCGGGCCGGAACGATTTCAATTAATCGCGCCTGCTTATGACGCGATCATTGATACTGATAATGTTATCCTGACCTGGGAATCCACCAATGATCCTGATTTATATGATGATTGCGAGCAATGGATCTGCGTGGATCAGGATAGTTCACGGCTCGCCAATGTCCTGACGAAACTTTCAAAATCCAGTCATTCATTTCCACACGACGATGCTCAATCTCCGTTACTGGTAAGTCAGGCCATTTCCGGTGATTTCTTTCCAATGGAAAATTTGAAAGGCGGCGACTATTTTTGGTGTGTTTACGCGTATGACAAAGACAATCATATTCGGTTTGGAGAAATGAAAAATCGGCATATTGCCAAATTTCACATCACCGCGCCTGATCCGAAAGTCATTGCAATTGATTTCAATCACAGTGAGTGGATCACAAAAGATGATTATCAGGGAGTGTTATCATTCCGGATTAAAAACGCAGGTGACCGCGTCGCGAAGAATTTTGTATTATCGGTTTCTGATTCACTTCTGATTCATCGGGGAGCAAATACATCCGAGTTTGCAAATGATGTAAAATCCCTGATTGATGCGCCACTTCAGCCTCTGGCGCCAAGAGAAGAAACAATAATCGATTTGGATTGGCGCACCGATGTGCACGGATTACATCAAATAAACACGCGTATCGTCAGTTCAAAAGCACAGGATGAAATAATCGATTCGCAGCACAATGAATTTTATACGATCCCCAAAGGCTATTTCTTAGCAAAAGATACAACCATCGTTCAGGATCAATATCACATTATTTACCAGATTCCCTACATGGGCAAAATATTTTTTGATACCAATGATGCCACGGTGAAATCCAAATTTATTGATGATTGGGTTATTGAACCACCATTAGCAGTTTTCGCAAGACGGTTAAAAGAAAACAGGGCAATCACCATTTCACTGCAGGGGACGATTGATCCGAATTCAAATGAAACCGATCTCACTCTTACGGATCAACGGGCAGCGGCTGTCAGGGATACGCTCATCAAACTTGGCGTTCAGCCGGAACAGATTAAAATAGATCCGGGAATAAAACTGGAACCACGGAAACGTCCCCGAAATGAGCTCTACGCCAAATGGGCTTATGATGAGAGAAGACGTGTTGACATCGTCGCTGATGAAGCATCTGAAAGGATCATTTTTAAACCATTGCAAAAAACGTTCATCAGGAAGCAAAATGAGCCGGCGCCATTTACGGCGAATATCACCTCGTTTCTCAAAATTCAGAATAGTGTCATTTCGCTGACTGAAAATAATGGAAACAGCGCTGAATTAAATGAACCTGTTAATAACAGCAAATTTGCAAAAATAATATCGTGGGATCCCGGTAGTAACAACATAGAAAAATGGCTAAATAATGCGGTTGCATACTCGCTGGTCCTGACGGATAGTTTAAACCGAAAGTTTAAGACACGGCCCGGGGAAAGCTTTCTCACCAGTCAAATTACAGGGAGTGAGAAACGCTATTTCATCCCAGCGATATTTGAGAGTACAGAGGCATTTTATAAATTTTACTGGGATGATCTCATTGCAGCAGTTCCCGATCTTCTCAAAAATCTCGACACGAAAATACATTTTATTGGCCACGGGTGTGCGACAGGTTCAACAGAAATAAATAACCGACTTTCAAAAAAACGTGCTTCTGATTTTCAGGAAAAATTTAAACGGGATATTGGAAATTTATTCCCGGATTTATCAGATCAAATAGCAAAGCGTCTGGATCAAACGGAAGGAAAAGGAGAGTATGAACCATTCTCAATTGAAACTGATAAGAGTGAGAAAATATTAATTGGTGACAATGAAACACCGCTTGGACGAAATTTAAACAGGCGGGTGATGATTCTTTTTTATTCGTCTGAGTAACGACTTGATGATACAAAAAATTTGATAGTTCATATTTGGAGTTTATTTTTTGAATAGTGCTAGAACAAAAACAGCAATGACACAAACGAGAGTTTTCGTTCAAGCACTAATTTCCCACTGGTTTTATATATTGCAACATAGCGTCCACAAATCGATGAATAACGGTATTTACAAAATCTGCGGAAGTTTTCATTTGGCCTGTAGAGGTGTTACCTGAGATAAATAAAACTGCCATCTGCTATCACGCAAAATATAGATATCCATGAAACGCAAAGAATGCTCGAATTCGAATTCAGCAAAAGTGCCTTGAATATATCCTGTGCCGGTAATGACTCCGGCATCACCAATTATTCGAACCTCAACATCCTCGACGTCATATCGATCGAGCTTCACACATCCGGGCTGATATGCTTCAAGGGTTTTTTTAAAATCTTGCGGATTCCCTTGAAAATCATATCCAATGTAATCTTCTGTTATTAACCGTTTAAGCATTGGAATATCGTTTGACAACAAGGCGCTGCGTAACTTGAGAAATGCCTCTAAAATATTTTCTCTATCGCTCATAAATACGTTACTCCTTCTATATTGAACTCCATTATTTTAGACGCCGACTCTGTACACTTTTTAGTGCAAAAACAAGACCAGGCACAGGAACTTTACTATAATGATATAATCTAACTTTACCATCAGACAACATACATCGACAAGCTCTATACTTAGAAGCGCTCTTTATCAAATGCAAGACATGGACGCTGCCCATCAATATATTATTATTTATTCTCTAAGTTGCATTTTGCAAAATAAATTTAATATATTGACAAAACAGGAAAAATTCGTATATTATTCATGAGTTGTTTATATTAAAATTGTTACACCATTTTTCAAAAAACCTTATACAAATAAAATACCAAAATTTATTATGAAAAACTATCTAAATCCGTTCAATTTGACTATCTTTTTGTTTTTCAGCTTTTCTTCATCACTGGCTATCAGTCAAGATATTGTTATCAATGAAATATTAGCTTCAAATGGCTCTAACATTAAGGATATGGACGGTAATTTTTCTGATTGGATTGAATTATATAATCCATCTGATAGCGCTGTTTTGCTTCTCGATTATTCGATAGCAGATGATGTAAAAGATTCTAAGAAATGGGTTTTCCCGGAAATCGTAATAGATTCCGGTAAATTTCTGCTGCTGTGGGCAACAGGAAAAGACCGAAGGGAGGGAGAAGAATTACATACTGACTTCAAACTTGATAAAGACGGCGAATTTCTGGCGCTTTACGAGCCAAGCGGAAGTATTATCGATAGTGTGCATTTCGAAAAGCAGCAAACAGATATTTCTTACGGCAGAATTCCTGACGGAAGCAATCAATTCACGTTTTACAAACAACCCTCGCCCGGGGAGCCAAACCAGAACGGAATCGAGTTTATCGAAACACCGGTATTTTCTCACGCTCAGGGATATTATGATGCAGCAATTTCAGTGACATTGTCAACGCAGAATTCCGGCCGTGCCATTTACTACACCACCAATGGCGATATTCCGACAAATGAATCGCCCCGCTATTATTCTCCAATCGATATTGATACCGCCACTGTTATTCGGGCAGTGGGTTATAATTCACAGGGTATATCCAGTTTAGTGATTACGAAAACCTACCTGATCAATGAAAATATCCAACTACCTGTTCTCTCTGTTGTAACCGATAATGCAAATTTATATGATGAAGATATTGGTATTTGGATTAATGAGGAGAAAAGAGGCGATGAATGGGAGCGACCTGTTTCTATCTCATATTTTAAAAAAGATGGTGGCGAGCAATTTTCGTTGGATGCCGGAATTCGAATTCACGGTGAAGCGACTCGAGGGGGATTAAAAAAATCGTTCCGGCTCTACTTTCGAAACGAATATGGCCAGAGCAAGCTGAATTACCAGATTTTCCCTTCCAAAAATATCGATAAATTCAAACGTTTAGTGCTTCGAATGGGCGGACAGGACCACAATTTAGGCTCTGCCTATTGGACAATGCTCCGATGCCCGCTGCTGCAACGATTGCATTCCGAGGTTCAACCAACAATTTCCACAAGTCGCCCGTTTATTCTTTTTTTGAACGGAAAACTGCTGGGCCTTTACTATTTCAGAGAACGGATTGATAAATATTATCTCAAAGAGAATTTCGGTATCACAGATGCTGACCTCATTAAATCGACCTGGGTCTGGAGTGGTGAAATTATTGAAGGTGACCGCGATCACTGGGAGCAGACGTTTATGTTTTTTAAAATGAATGATCTCGGTGTGCCGGAAAATATGATAATCGCCGATCAGCTCATTAATATTGAAAATTTCACAGATCATTATATCTTCAATATGTTCGGTGCAAATTGGGATTGGCCGCAAAATAATGTTTACAAATTCAGAGACAGACAAAATAATGGGAAATGGAATTGGGTAATGTGGGACGTTGACGCCATTTTTGCACGCTCAACATCAAAAGCGGCTTATCCCAACTGGAATGCAATGGAATGGGTAACCCGAGATGAAGTGCGAACTGACTTGAACAGCTCAGACACGCCGAATCTGATATGGAGCACTGTGATGTTTCGCAGTCTGTTGAGGAATGCGGGATATCGTGAATATTTTATCAATCGCTTTGCCGACATGCTCAATACAACACTGCATCATAATCATATTTGCGAGGTGCTCGATTCATTAGCATCTGTTATCGAACCGGATTACCATATCGAGGCCGAGCGATGGAGAGTCAGTAATGAGCGGTGGTTAGAAAATATTGATCGTATGAAAAATTACGTCACAGATCGAAGGGGATTTATGCATCGACATATTCGCGATTATTTTGGCGTTGGGAATGTTGCCGATATTACAATTGATCCCCGGCCCCGGAATATGGGAACGGTAAAAGTGAACACAATTATCCCGGAGGAATATCCCTGGACCGGCGTCTACTTTAAAGGGCTCCCTTTTCCGGTTATTGCAAAGCCTCATCCGGGCAACCTTTTTTTACATTGGGAGGGTGATATTACAGAGACTTCGGACACGCTGATGATTAATTTAAATCGCGCCATAATGATTTCGCCGTTTTTTGAATTGGATGTAAATTACGATAATATTTTAATTAATGAAATTAATTATAACAGCGCGCCTGATCATGATTCGGAAGACTGGATTGAATTATACAATCATTCCGATCACGAGGTCGATCTGTCGGGTTGGAAATTTATGGATAGTGATGATTCGCATGTTTTTGAATTGCCTTCACATACAACAATAATGCCCGGCGATTTTTTAGTATTAGTTCAGGACAGCGCTGCCTTTTGCTCCTTTTTTCCTATGGTTGAAAATTATATCGGTAATTTCTATTTCGGATTGAGCGGAAACAGTGATGTGACAAGAATTTACGATTCAACCGGAACACTCATCGATTCTATAATTTATCATGATGAAGCTCCCTGGCCAATCGAGCCTGATGGAAATGGCCCCACACTTGAATTAATAAGTCCTGATCTGGATAATGCACTACCGGAAAGCTGGGAACCGAGCAGCTATTACGGAACCCCCGGCTTATCAAATGATGCTGACCTTATGCCCGTACCTGTCAGTTTGGCCTATTTTAAAATCAAAAACGCTTCTTTTGAAAAGATTGTTCTCGAATGGCAAACCGAATCTGAGATGAATAGTTTGGGATTTAATATTGAAAAGAAAAATTCCGATGATGATTTTCAACGCATTGACTTCATTAAAAGTCACGGCACCAGTGCAGAGCCACACACTTATCAATATATTGATGATGATATTCAGTCAGAACAATGCACATATCGTTTAAAGCAAGTGGATTACGACGGCAGTTTTCACTACAGTGACGAAATTACCGCGTCTGTCAAAATTCCGCCAGATGTAGTTGTAAATCCATGTTATCCAAATCCATTTAACAACTCGACGATGATATCCTTTTACAATCCGGTCGAATCTCAAGCGATAATATCGGTGTTCAATATCCGCGGCGAATTGATTGCGACACTAATGGACCAGGATCTGTCGCCAGGCCATTGCCAGTTTCGCTGGCATGGTACTGATACGAATCAGGTAACCATATCCTCGGGGCTCTACTTTATAAAAATTCATGTGGACAATGAAATTAAAGTTGTGAAGGTTATTTGTATTAAATAGCAGTTTAATTTTTTGGTTAAAATCACATATTTCAAATCAAATAAATTAGATACTATCGATTGATCGTCAGCCGAATCACATCGCAATCCAGTTGCTTTATTATCTCAAAATCCGGTCTTGTGAACTTTGTTTACTCGATTTGCAGCAGACCGGCTGCCTGAATAACGTTACGATTGAACCGTATGTCCGCACCGGTAAAGCTATCGACGCCGCCATCATGCGCTTCGAAACGAACCGGTTGTTCGGCGAGGCAGAGTTTGCTCAACAAAATCAAAAAAATCATTATATGTTTTAACATAATGTCCCCACTATTTTTTTAGACAGGATAACAAGATTAGCAGGGTTAAAATGGATTTTAATTTTGCCTGATTTACAACTACTTTTCCGGAGTGCATTGCCTTTATGCAATATGAACGACTTTTGCAAATGCACGCGTCTTCGCAAATCCCGTTGCAACAAATTACACACTCGCTAATGCCATCAGCATCAAAATGATGAATCCCGGTATTGTCCACGGAAGATACATGAACACCAGCAGATGGAATTTGACAAGACTTTTGAGAATCGACTGCCGGTAAAAATTTTTGATTGAAAGAAATAAATAGATGAAAATTCCCACAATGATCCCCAGAATAATGTACCATTTCGGAATAAAAACCGCAATAATCAAAAACAGGAAAATAAATGTGTGAACGTGTAGTGCGAAAACCAGGTGTTCGACATAATAGATTTTCCGGCGAATGTAAAGTATTTTCAAAATCAGGGCAAAAATCGGCATGAGTATGAAAAGTAATTTCGGAATTTGGTTGACGACTGCTTTCCAGAACATGACTTTACCCTGGTCTCCCTGCGCATTGAAATAACTGGCTTTCTTTTTGATGAATCTGGCAAATGCGCCGTCTGTGGAGTCGACATCGCTCACGATAAATTTTTTCTTCTCACCGGTATATCCGGCGACCTGTTTCAGAGAATCCGCAACGTTCATATTCTGAGTGATTTTATTTCTAACATCCGCCGGTATGTGGGCTGCGTAAGTGTCGAGGATAATGTCTAATGAATCCGAATTAAAAGTTTGCGGTACTTCTGCTGACTCTTCCGTATTGTTCGTATCAAATTTGGTATTGACAGCGATCACAAAGAAAAAAATAAACGTTGTAAAAAGATACAACCGCAGGGGGAAAATATAACTCACCCGTCGACCGGAAACATATTCCCGGGTGAGAAATCCCGGCTTTATCAGCAAGGGAATAATACTCCGAAAAAATTTGGAGTCAAACGTAAAATAATCGCCAAAGAAATCTGTTAAAACATCCTTTATAGAAATTTTTTTGTGAGTATTAATCTGCCCGCAGTGGGGACAATAATTAGCATCTTTTGTCGGATTGCCACAATTGAGACAATCATCAGATTTTCTTAATTTCATAATGATTTGAATGTTTTTGTTACCAGGATGAAAAGTTCGAAGGTGTTGTTATTTTAACATAATTTACAGAAGAACCATAATGCTTCATATTTTTAAAACAAATGGTATTTCAGGTATAATTTAATCATTTATTTTTAAATTACAACATTTTTTTTTATATGCGAATTTTTATACACATTGGAGGGGTGCAATTCCATTTTGTTGGTATTTTAAAATCCTAAACAATGTTCTCGTTCCAATGCTTTGCGTTGGAATGGATTTTAGGACGCTTTGCGTCCAGTAGTAAAAATACAACGCAAAGCGTCGATCAATACATTCCCACGCTGAGCGTGGGAACGAGAAATTACCAACTTTTGGGAATTGCTCCCCATTGGAGGTAATAATGAAACGTAATTCAACAAATTAGTTAACCTATTGGAATAATTCTGAAGATTTAAAATATTTGGAAAACGCCCGCGATAATATAAGTCAGGTTTACGAAGACATTAAAAGTTCAATTAGCAGGACACTGATGTCCGAGGAAATGCTGGAAATCCATGAATCTTTGGAAATACGTATCGAATAATCAGAGAAATCCGAAGAAAATTCTAAAAGAGCTGCATAATCAGCTATATCTTTATCCCTTACTCCTCGTTCTAAAACTCTGATAGTGACTCATATCAGGCAAAACGCCACTCTGAAATATGAGAGGCTTTTTTTTGGGGGGGGAATTTGGGGAGCTAAGTCAAAAATCTTATTAACCCCCAAAGACCACAAAGTAAATATTTTTTATTCTGTTTTCTGCATCTTTTGGTAAAATAAAAACCTCTGATATGCCCCAATTTAATTTCCACCAAAGCATGTTTGTAACTTTATAATTTTTCCACTTAAAAATTTCCGGTAATATTTTAACAAAGGCAACCGATAATTATAATGGTGTTATCAATGAATATTTACAGGCCTGAACGACTATGTATTTTGTTATTTGCCACATATTATTACAAATTGAAAGTTTGCAGCAATCGTTTGCATTGGAAATAGGAACCGCTACATTTGGTGGGATTATTGGCTATTCAGCAGGATTTGCTGTGAAAAAGATATTTAAACTCGCCTTATTTTTAATCGGGTTGCTGTTCGTCTTATCGCAAGTACTCGCACATTATGAAATCCTGGTGGTAAATTGGCTTAAAATCCAGGAAATTATCCGAATTCATAACATGAATGATGCGGGTAAAATCATTACCTTCTTAACGGCTCATCTTCCGGTTGCCGGTGGTTTTACCGCTGGTTTCATCCTTGGATTAAAAAAAGGATAAACTTTCGCTGATTTCTGTTAGCAATAATCCGTTTATATGTAACTATCCAGGTGTCATGTGAATAAGTGAGATAAAAATTTATATCATACCTGCAAAGAAAAGCATGTTCTGATTGCGGAATTATGAAGACCTGTTATGTGTACATGATGGCAAACAAGCATAACAATGTACTTTACACCGGAGTTACAAACAACCTTATTAGACGTGTGTATGAACATAAAAAGAATTTGATCGGGGGATTTACAAAAAAATACAATTGCCACTTGCTACCAGACATTTTTTGGCGTCATTCCTGCGAACGCAGGAATCCCCTAATTTTATAATAATCAGGAGATTCCGGGACAAGCCCGGAATGACAGCCCGTTCCGACATAGTTTTAAAAGTGTCTGGTAGAGAAAATTGCCATAAGCTCGTGTGGTTTCGACAAACAAATGATGTAACAGCCGCCATAACTCAGGAAAAAAGAATGAAAAAAATGGAAGCCGGAATATATAGTAACCGTTTTTTTATTAGAGCATCGATCCCATCGCTCCAGGTCAAAATTGTTGTCACTCTCGCTGCTCCGCAGCTATTGCAGGGGTGCGCTCTTCCTGATCCTCCGGCTTGCGCCGGAGGTAATTGTCTCTCGCTGCTCCGCAGCTTCTCGCGCCGTCGATTTTTGGTATTGTAACTCTATCATGATAATATTGAAAACTTCCGAAGTTTTTAATGTTCTCACACCCCCGACTTTCGGCGGGACGCATTGTATGACGCTTCGCGTCATAAAATAAATATCTGCCACTGATCCACACGGATTAATCACAGATTAATAAGAATCCGTATATATCAGCGTCAATCCGTGGCTAAAATTTCTTTTTATTAATTTTTCTGTTGACATTTTACGAATATTTTCTTACATTTACTACATTAATCATTCCTGTACAAGGTTGCTCTATTTCCACCCATTTTTAAAATAATATATCCATTAACGTAATAATAAGCGAATGATGGATTTGATCACGAATATAATCCCAAAACGTCCTTAATGTTTTATTAATTTACAAATGCACTGAAAATGGGAGCATTTTTGCCACTTTTATCTTTTAGAAGCTACTGTCGGGAGTCCTGCTATGATAACCTTTGAAATATTTTGGCTGCAGGATTAATTGGATATTTACCAATTATTGGAACGTCCGCATGATTTTTTTAAAACTATCATGTTCGGCTCTCGGAAGGTAATCGGGGTGAAATCATCGTTACCTGCCAGATTAAATTTAAAATCTTGAAACTATATTCCTTTTTTTATGTTGCATTTATTTTAAAAAATGATTAAGTTGAATGTAAATATTACATTTAAAAAGTAATAACAGGATTTAAAATGAGCAAAGCCATTATCGAAAAAATGATTATTGAAGAAACCAAAAATCTTTCTTCGGAAGCCTTGAATGAAATACTGGACTTTATCCAGTTCATAAAAGCAAAAAAGTTTAAAAATTTGTCAGAAAAGACTTTTGAAAATAATATTAAAATGAATTTGAACGAACTTAAAACAGTATCGCTAAAGCATTTAGAAGATGAATTTGCGAATTATAAGGAAAAGTATCCTCATGAATGATAGTTATGTAACCGATACAATGGCCGTCATATTACGACTTGAAAGACGAAAACTAGGCCAAATAGTAAAAAATATATTTGAAAAAAGCGAAACTGGTCAAATAATGCTATTCATCCCTGCAATGGTCTTAGCTGAAATTGTCTATTTAGCAGAAAGAAATAAAATTGACACAACACTAAAAGAAATTATTAACTATTGTATCAACTATCCAACCATTAAAATCGAATCAATTTCTGATAAAATTATAAGCAAAAGTTTTGAAATAGATGATATACCAAAACTTCATGATAGAATTATCGCTGGTACAGCATTTTTCAAAGGTCTTGAACTTATCACCAATGATCCGATTATCATAGCTTCAAAATTTGTTTCAACCGTCTGGTAAAAGAACTATTTTTACAACTGTTTACAAAATAAGTTAAAAACAACTTCGGGCAAGCCGCTGATACATTTCTATTGTGCCCCCGGTTTCCGGCGGTACGCATTGTATGACGCTTCGCATCATAAAATAAATATCTGCCACTGATCCACACGGATTGAACACGGATTTCTTTGAAAATTAAATAAATCCATGTGTATCAGAGTCAATCCGTGACTAAAACTGCCAGTAATGAATTGCCACGGGTTTCATCTCGTGGTTCTAATTGCCCGCCAAAATAATCAATCGGGAGTTTTAACTCCCGGAAATGATTTCCAACACAGAGGCTGCATCAAAAGTTAATCTTTCTTATGTAACTTTTATTGTAACTATTCAGGCGTCACTCCTGCGAATGCAGGAGTCTCCCTTTTCAATGTTGATAAGTGAGATAAAAATTTATATCATACCTGCAAAGAAAAGCATGTTCTGATTGCGGAATTATGAAGACCTGTTATGTGTACATGATGGCAAACAATGTACTTTTACATCGGAGTTATAAACAACCTTATTAGACATGTGTATGAACATAAAAAGAATTTGATCGGGGAATTTACAAAAAAATACAATTGCCACTTGCTACCGGACACTTTTTGTAAAATGTCATTTTTTGGTTCAATGTCATGCCCGGGGCTGTATCAAAAGTCATTTTTTGGCGTCATTCCTGCGAACGCAGGAATCCCCTAATTTTATAATAATCAGGAGATTCCGGGACAAGCCCGGAATGACATTTTACAAAAAAATCAGACTTATGATACAGCTTCTATCGGGCATCCACTTTGCTTAATTTTAGGAGATTCCCGCTAAAAACATGCATATAAATGTAATCGTTCAGCATTTTTATAAAACTAATTCAACACCTAAATCATCTAATTATTATCTACAAGTTGTAGTTGCTGAAATCTGTCTTTTACCCGAATCTGTTTTTGAATTCATCTTACAGCTACACCGATCGATCCATTTCCGGTAAGAACCCGCAATTTTCCCGGGATATTGAAACACAAAGCACGGATACGGCCGTGGGATTAACACTGTCCTTAAATTTGTTCAACGGATTTCAAGATAAAATCGATTTGCAAAATGCACGATTAGCGGAACAAAATAAAGAGTTGGCGTTGAAAGATATACAAAATCAAGTAAAGGGGCTGGTTCAGGAGAAGATCAATACGTTTGAAAAACAGATGGAATTGGTTGCCCTTGAAATGGAAAACGTTAGTGCCGCGGAACAAAACCTTGAATTGCAGCAGGATCGCTATCAGATCGGAGCGAGTTCATCGCTGGAATTTCGAGACGCTCAGGTGAATCTGACCCGCTATCGGGCACGAATTACACGTTTGGAAATTGAACAACTGAGCGAAAACTTGGAATTGGAATAACGAATCAGCATGACCAAACAACCGGAATATCATAAAGCACAATTAGTCTCAGGCGACATCAAAAAAACGTTGTTCAGACTAACGCTCCCGATGATCTTTGGCATCCTCGGGATGGTTGCATTTAATTTGATCGATACCTTTTTCATTGGTCAATTAGGCACAAACGAGCTGGCTGCGATTTCGTTCACATTTCCGGTGATATTTGTCATTTCCGGTATTTCCATGGGACTTGGCGTCGGCGCGTCGGCAGTGATTTCACGGGCAATTGGTAGCGGGGATCAGGAACAGGTAAAACGTCTGACGACCGACAGCATCATTCTGGCTGTACTGACCGTCGCTGTTTTCATTTCCATCGGTTTGCTGACCATCGATCCAATTTTCAGATTGCTGGGCGCAGACGATCAGACGCTTCTGCTCATCCGGCAGTACATGATTATCTGGTATCCGGGGATGATATTCGTGGTGATCCCCATGGTTGGCAATAATGCGATCCGTGCAACCGGCGACACCAAAACGCCGAGTATTGTCATGTTAACCGCAGTGGTGGTCAATTCGGTACTCGATCCACTGCTGATTTTCGGAATCAAACCATTTCCCAGGCTAGAACTTGCCGGCGCTGCGATTGCCACTGTCGCTGCCAGGGCCGTAACACTCGTAGTTTCACTTTACGTGCTGCACCATCGGGAAAAAATGATCACTTTTAAGCGACCGCCTCTCCATCTCGTTTTTGAATCCTGGAAGAAAATTCTGTATATTGGATTACCCACTGCCGGAACCAATATCATTATGCCTGTGGGCGCAGGTATTATCACGCGGTTGGTTGCCTCTTACGGAACACCGGCAGTCGCCGCCCTGGGTGTGTCCATGCGCGTGGAAATGTTTGCCCTGACTGTGGTCATCGCACTGGCATCTGTTTTGGGACCATTTATCGGCCAAAACCGCGGAGCACAAAAATTTGACCGCGTCAGAAAAGGAATCACATACAGTCAAAATTTCGGGATGATATGGGGACTGGCAATAACCGTCGCGCTGGCGTTCGCTGCGAAACCAATTGCTATGGTGTTCAATAATAATCCGGACGTCATTTCCGCAACCCGGCTTTACCTGTGGATCGTGCCTGTGAGTTATGGTCTTCATGCAATGATTATTCTCTCTAATTCTGCGCTGAATGTGTTGAACAAACCCCTCAAAGCAGCGGCTCTCACCGGCGCACGTATGTTTGCGCTCTACATTCCCCTTTCATACCTCGGTTCGTATTTATTGGGGCTCACCGGAATATTTAGCGCTATTTCTGTTTCCAATATCATCATCGGAATTATTGCCTGGCTCTGGCTGAAAAAAGTCATCCATGAAGATAAGGCGCAGGTCGCTATTGTTCCACAAAATCAATCCCCGGCGATTGGCTGATTCATCTAAATCCTAAAATTCTAAAATTAAAATTGCTATCCTGTTCTAAAACCACAGATGACACAGATTTCTCAGATACAAAATCTGTGTCATCTGTGAAATCTGTGGTTATGCTTTAATTATAATAAAACAAATACATAAAAGCAAATTCAGGCTATTTGTTTTTGAATTTTAGGAATAATTTAAACGATATTTTAATCAGGAATATTTCAGAGAAGTTATTGATATTTACTCTAAACAGGCGGGATCAGACCAGATTTCCGAAATCTTGAAGATTTCGGAAATCTAAGTCAACCTGTTGATTATTTAAAACCTTATGCTTTTGCTGTCCACCTTCGTAGTCCGATGTTCCCCCGGGCAATCAACCTTATTGCCTTATTTTTTGAGAACATCGTGAATTCGTAACTGACATAATCGATTTTGTGAATTTTTTCATTTTTAATTTTTAATTTCCAATTAACGAAGCAACAACATCTTTTTTACATCCACAAAATCGTTGCAGATGAGTTTGTAGAAATACATGCCGCTGGCAACGTTTACGCCATTGTAATCCGTGCCATCCCATCTCACGTCGTGAATCCCGGCAGATTGGTAATTATCTACCAAAGTTCTGATTTTGCGTCCGAGAATATCATAAACGACGATTTGCACTGACGAGGGATTATTAATTCTGTATTTGATATGCGTGTCCGGATTGAAGGGGTTGGGGAAATTGCTGATGAGTGCCGAACCCGGCAGTTCCGGATCTCCGGAAGATGCATAAGGCTGACCACCAATATCTGCTAATTCCATCTGTGCCATCCCGGACAGGATTGATTTGCTTTTTGCAACATCTGCCAAAAGCGGAGCTGCTTTTTCCGGTTCATTCTTCTCATAAATATAAAAAACCGCTTTGCCGAATTTAAGTTCTGTTTGAAATTCATCTTCTGTTAATGTTGCCAGTAATTCATCGTATTTCTTTTCCGTTTCATCGAACAAATCATTGCGCTGCAGCCAGTAGAGAATATGAAGATCGACAAAAGAAGACATCAGGTTTTGTACGCCTTTTGCGGAAAGGTCTCTCTTTAAATCTTTAAAATAGTGGATTGATTCTCCATCGGGTTTGGCTTTGCTTTCAAAAATGCGCATAATGTATGTGAGCGCATCCCGGGCATAATCAGAATCACTGTAATCGAGGATCAGATTTTTAAAAATGCCTAATGCGCGCTCATGCTTACCATTGTCATAATAATCTGTACCCAGTGCGAACAAATCCTTGCCATCATCTCCTTTATCCGGCAGGTCTTTATCATCGGTGTCAACACAACCGTAATTCAGCATATTGACCCAGGTATTGTTTAATGCATTCACGCAGTGATTGGCATTTCCGTTATAAATGGACCAATAACCAAACCGTTCGATTGTATTACCGGGAGTTACCGACGGGGTTGCCGTGCTTGTGATGTTGACACAGGCGCCGTTGTTGCAGCGCTCTATGGAGCAATTTTCAATCTGAATGTTTGAATAGCCGCCAATCCAAATACCATGCAACCCGGAACTGAATATTCTATTATGGTTAAAATCACCGCTCGTAGTAATAGAAGTCATCAAAACACTAGATTGATTCGATTGGAAAACATCGTTATAGTTTGCATTCGCTGGCGTAGAATTTAGCGCAATGGCGGCATTTTGAATGTTATAAAAATCGTTCGAATTTATAGTTGGGGAGCCTCCGCTATAACACACAATACCGTTTGTACAATCACGAAACTCGTTATATGAAATGGTAGTCGACGATAAACAACTGGTAGTTTTGACGCCGTAAGACGCATTTCTTATGTTACTATAAGTTATAATAGCTTTACGATTGACATAAATTCCACTCCAATACGACGTTCCACTGCCCTGTCCTTTGAACGTCACGTCATTTGCTTTTAATTCTCCATTTACAGTTAAATTGCTACCCGATGAAAAATTAATGATTACCGAGGGATTATCCGTATAGATATCCAGCAAAATACCGGATGGAACAGTGATGGAATTTTCATTGTAGGTTCCTGAAGCAACTCGAATTGTTTGACCACTGACAGCGTTAGATGCGGCTGAACTTATTGAAGGATAGTAACCTTTTATAGTACCTGATTGTTCCACCTGTACATCCGGATTAACAGTGCCATTATTAGTAATTGTGCCGCCGGTGGATTTTAGGTAGTAGCCGTTCAGATTTACAGTAGCATCATCAATGAGAAGTGTTTTTCCAGACGGTACAACGACGTTGCCAGTAAGATTTACTGTTCCCTGCCACTTCTCATTATTTGAGAGCGTACCGCTGGTTGTTATAAGATATTCAACTACAACCTTTAAATTTTGCATATATAATGTAGAATTAATTCCATTCGTTTCGCTTGCTGCTTGAAATCCTCCGGCAACCCAATCGTTGGACAGGTTATTTTCTATATAATCACAATAGCTGGACGAAAGATTTTCGTATTGATTAATTCCACCTTCGGGTATTGTATAAGTACGATAAATTGTACCATTACCAATATCCCCATACAAACTTGAGTTTGATTGACTTCTTGGATCGGAATTTATTTGCCGCATATAGACATTGTAATTTGCAGAAGGCGTAAATACTGTATTGAGATGAATTTTACCAGAGTAAATGTTGAATGCCCAATCTCCCACCGGATCCGGCCCCCACATTGAAGAACCTCTGAAAATCACTCCATCTATGTCGCTTCCAACAATTGCGAAACCATAAGAATCATAATGATTATTCGGTTCATAATAACTTACTGCTCTATCATCAATCAACGGCATCGTAAAAGTTTCTTGCTGTGAAAGCAAAGATTTATTATGAGTAATCGATAATAGGATAATTATTAGTATACTCATGATCTTTTTATGAATTAATTGATTCATACTTATTTCTCCTTGAATATAATTATTTTTTAATTTTTATTCAAAATTAGGAACAAAACCATATACTTTTATCGAACATGGTAAATATGCTTCACCATATCCAAAATAAGTTGAAAACGCAAAAACAGAAATCGAGTCATCATTTTTAATGCTAAGGATACAGATAGCACGATCCGGCATGTTTTTATAAGAATCATAATCTAATGAGTACATCCGGAAATTACCAGCCTCAGCGCCATGGAAAAACGGCATGCAGGTAATATCCAGGTCCACAGTTGCAGAATTAGTAGTATAAACTACTGTATTTTTTGCAGCATCAACCCATACTTTCTCATCCAAAGATTGTCCTTCAAACCGGACATACCCGGTGCCAGTGTTATTATTATCCGTATCCAGGACAAAAATATATCCCTTCGTAAGCCCTATCGGTTCGCTGCCATAGGGTAATAACACAATAGAGGTCATTCTCTTAGGGATTTGAATTATTTCCGTTGCTCTTTTCTTTCCGTTAATAGGATCATCGTCTTCGTATTCAAGCCACAAGAATATAGTATCCTGAACACCGACAAAATCACCCCAGAAAAATATTTGTACGGATGATAACGAAGGTAATTCAAACGGAACTGCATTGGGGATATCAAGGACATTTGTTTCTTCGCTCACATTCAGACTGTCTAGCAAATGGGAATGACCGCCTGTTGTATCCCAGCATGTTTCCTCAAAGTAAACAGTAATTACACCATCTTTTTGTATTTTCGAATCACCAGGTTCAGAAGGTGTTTTTTCATTACAATTAGCAATAATCAATGTCAGAAATAGCAACAGAAAGACCATCATTATTAAATTACCAATAACGAAAAAATTAGAAACTTTAGGTTGATGCGATTTTAAATTCATTTTAAATCCTCAAATTATTTGAATAATTTGTTCATTATATATTTATTATTTATGATATTTAATACAAGCATAAACATCACCTCCTTGCCATATAAACTTTTCCATAATTTTCTTGCCTTTCTTGTTTAAAATTGTTATGTTAACAAAGAACAGCCGCAGCAGTTCTAATAAACTGCACAGCAGGGAGCCAACCTGAACGGGCTGTTCTTTTCGTAGGGAGACAGCGCTGTAATCGCTGTCTCCTTTTGTTATTTAAAGGGTTTTGTTTGTAGGGCTTTCAATCTCCTAGTTTTGGTAACGTACCGTGCAACATTAAATTGGTGGTATTGTACGATCCACTAAGATTTAATACGCAGAAAAAAATATCGTTTTTAAAAATCATTGGATCATTAATATTACCCATTTGAGCAACTGGAAATTTGTAAAGATATTGTGTATTTACCCCGTTATAATGCGCAATACCGTCCTTCATCGCAATAAAAAGGTCTGTCTCATTTCGTCCATATATTTGACACTCAAATTCTGGCTGGGGAAAGGATAATCGTTTTACCATTTTTCCACTTCTCAAATACTCATATACATCTTCGCCGATCACAAAATAGGTTTTATTATTTATCACATGCAGACTTGCCCAATAAGCTGTATCAAGATTTGTTGAGTGCAGTTTCTCCAAGGCGTTATCTTTAACACGATAAAATCCTATCACATCTACTGCCCCGATTTCATAGCTGAAAGACTGTACTATGATTCTAGTCTGATTTTTTCTTATTTTCAAAAATTGTGAATTAGACTGCGCTTGGACAACCTCTTTCCAATAACCGCCATCATAATGCAACACAAATCCTCGCCAAAAATCAGTTTTGCCTTCTTCATGATAACCAATATGCCCACAGGCATAAACATCATTTGGCGCGGTTCCCCAAATATGTGTAACTTGTACATCATAAGCGCCCTCAACGTAATAAATATAATTCTGACTCCATTGGGTACCATCATAATGCCATATCCCTGCCCCTTTATTACCCCAGCCTCCACCGCCTCCCATCCAGATATCATTGGCGCTAAAACCGAACAAATTATAGGCACTACAATTAATCGGTTCGTTTTCGTATGTGGACCAGGTCTCTCCGTCATAATGCAGCAGCCGATCATATTCAGTGCCGCCTGCTCCGACTGCCCACACATCATTGGGCGCAGCGCCCCATACTGAGCTGATATAGTTCATGGGCATATCCAGGGTGTCCAGTTTCCAGGTATAATTCCGGCTGCCCGGTTGGGGAGATTGAGGTGGGGTTGGCATTTTTTTACAGATAGTTAATGCAAATAGGGAAATGATTAGCAATAAAGTTAGCTTTATTCGATTCACAGCTTTCTCCAGTGCAAAATATTGTTGTTAACAGTTCATACAATTGACAAGAATTTTTTTGAACAGAAGATAGCGAATATATGATAATCTTTTATCAGGGAAAAGCAGGACAGAAAAACCGGCACCACCAGCAGATGTATTCCATCC
>CAZCJL010000016.1:0-79828 GCA_964498785.1 uncultured Cytophagia bacterium
AATACGAAATAGCGGCAATCGCCCATATCTACCATAAAATATTGAGAAGATACTCAAAATTTATGATAACTGACTAAATCAACCACATCATGAATCCGCAATGGAAAGACTTATACAATGATTTCGTTAAAACAGATATCTGAGCGGATTCCTGCATCCGCAGGAATGACAGCTCGATGCTGAATAGTAACGATAAATTTTAATTTAAAAATTGGAAGTCAATTATTAATGAACGCGTAAAAAGTTAGAAGAATTAAGAAATAACACAATATATTGATGGCCTAACCATTATAAACATAATATATTGTACACATTGAGGGTCATGTCGACTTTTTACGAAGCCATCAATTATTGGTTAATAAAATATTACACAGCGGATTTAGTTGGTGTATTCGTGCATAATAGGAAATAATGAAAGATCTGTTTTAATTCTAATTTGTTTGAACCTTTTAAAGGATAAAACAGAATAGAATAATCAATAAATAAAAAGACTCCCATGCGTTTGTAATGTCAATCTCACACGGGAGTCATTCTGATTACGTTAGCGGGGGGGCATTATTTTAATAGTAAATTTTGGCTTACTTAATAAGCACCATTTTTTTAGCCTGGACAAATGACCCTGCAACAATGCGGTAGTAATAAATACCGGACGCCATTTGAGTACCGTGTTTATCAATTCCATTCCACATTGCGACATGATAGCCAGCGTCTTTATCTTCGCTAACAAGAGTAATCACTTCCTGACCGAGCAAATTATAAACAGTCAATTTAACAAAAGCAGGATCTGCTAATTGATAATAAATTTTTGTGCTCGGATTAAACGGATTCGGGAAATTTTGGGATAATTCAAATTTATCCGGTTTGGCAACATGAATTTTAATAGCTTCATGTTCGGTTCTAACGCCATTTATCGAAATATCTTCCAATTTATAATAATATGTTTCCCCGACCTTTACTTTTGTGTCTCTAAATTCATATACTTTATTTTCATTTGCCGGTATCATGTTTTCATTAATTTTAGAATATTGACCGTTCGCCGCAGTTGCTCTCAGAATATTAAAACCAGCGTTATTTGTTTCGTAATTTGTACTCCATGCCAGGTGTACACCATCACGACCCACAACCTCTGCGGAGAATGTGGCCAGTTCCACTGGTGTTTTTATCGCCAGGTCCCAGCTTCTTTGCACAGAATCGTATCCATCTGAGGCAATTACAGTTACAGTATGATTACCGAGATCAACTTTTTCATCATTCACATAAAAGCTGTATTGTTGGTTCGTTGAGACCAGTACCTCGTTATAATACCATTCATATTTGATTTCATCATCAGTGTCCTGATCTGCCACGGTAATACTAAAATGAAATGTCTCCCCAATGTTTCTGTGACCGACTAACAGATCCTGCATTGGTTGATAGCTAAATATGGATGGCCGACGGTTAGAATTTAAAACCGTAATTTTAACAGCTTCATCATCAAGTCCGCCTCGATTATCACGAGCCACAAAATTGACTTCATACTCACCGGCTTGCTGATAATTGGGAGTCCAGCCAAATCGTTGTGAGCCGGATGCATCAAAAGTTGCTCCGGGTGGCAAATTGTATGCCTGATAACTCACAGCGAAATCATCTTCATCTGTCGCATTCACAGTAAAAGAAATTGTTTGATTTTCTGTTGCTGTCACTTCTTTGTTTAAATTTTGAAAAAGCGGAAACAAATTCGTGACTCCATTCGCGACAAATTCTAAACCATTTCCATCTAAACTATTATTAATTGCTTTGACTTTATAAATATTTTCTGCGGTCCCTAATTTCAATCGAGCAGCTGCAATTCCGTCATCATCTGTATAAATCATTTGCGGAGTTAAAAGAGTTCCGTTTCCGCCCCCGGACATCACAAACGAGATACCGACATTGCTTGCCGGATTATTGTATGTATCTACTACCAGCACTTCGAGTGGATAAACAAGTTCTCGCCCAATTGTTCCGTCTTGATTATTCCCGGAGTGAATGGCCATACTCACCGGTGAAGCAGCTTTTGAAGACACCTCGAATTTGAGCGGATTATTAATCAGACCATCTGCATACGCCTGAACCACGATATCATCCCTTGTTGTTCCAAGATTTAGCACCACGGAAGCACTCCCATTCGCTCCGGTTGTAACAATAGGCTCGCCGGCAATAGTGGCATTTCCGGAAAGTATTCCAAACTGCACATCAAATCCTTCCCGATATACGTTATCATATAAATCCGTTACTTTGACAGTTATTCCTGACAACGTACCACCGACAGTTCCGGTCCGTCCATCTCCGGATACTTTTAAGATTTTTGCGGCATCACCAGAATTTCCGACAGCGCTAAAATATTGAACATTCGTGCTCGGAAGGTTTTCTGCGATTGCCTGTGCCTGATTAATTCCGGCTCCGCGGCCAAGTGTAAAGTGGACAGAAGCATCTCCAAAAGGATCGGTGGGCAAAGTTACCGAAGACCTTCCGGTAAAAGTGCCGTCACCAAATGTTGAAGTATATCTCACCGGATAATCTCGAATCGGATCACCGTTTTCATCAATAACTTTCACCACAAATGGTTCGGAAAGCGTATATCCGGCAGTCCCTGATTTTTCGTCACCAGATACTTTTACCAATGAAGACGCCTGCCCCTGATGTGCAGTAGCAATCCAGCGGGGCTCTCCTGAAAGACCTTCGGAATTCGCTCTGGCACGGTTTACTTCTTCAGATGGACCAAGCACCCAATAAGCAGACGCTGCACCGCTGGAATCAGTCATAATGGATTCACCTTCACGAACCAAATTTTTGTTCAGATCATAAATTTGTCCGCCGCCAACATACGCCTCAAAATAAACCGGATGGCGATTTACAGCATTACCATTTCTATCACGCACATAGCATTTAATCGGATTCTTCAATGCTGTTCCATAATTTCCCTGCTGATCGGTACCGACTGTCCCGCTAATATTCGATGCATCTAAATTTCTAAAACGAACTGTCGCATTTGTAATGAGATCAATTCCGTCAGAGACATTCCGAGCTGTGATATTTTTTAGCTCTGCCCTGGTGGATGCGATCGCACCAGATGTTTGACCATTTTCATCAGTGAGCGCTCCTGGTTGAGTGATCATATTATTTGATCCGGATGCATTAATTGTTACCGCCTTATCCGGAATTGGGTTACCAAAATTATCTGTAAGCGTAATGGTAACTTGTGATTGAGACTGCCCATCCGCTGGCACGGGACCCGTTGCATGAATACGTGACGCCGTCGGACTGGCAGGCCCGCTTTTCGGTGTCACTGTAAAATCCATCGGAGAATCATTCAATTCCGGTGGTCCGTTCCATGATTGCGCAAAAACGACATTCGCAATAAATGCTTGCGGTCCGGGATAGTAATCGACGCTTACAACGCCGTCGTAATTTGTAATAATGGAAACCGCAGTATCCCCATCTACTGCATTAAATGTACCACCACCTGTCACAATGGAAAATTGAACCGGATGGCCTTCCACACCATTTCCTTTTTTATCGATGACCTTTACAACAAATGGCTGTGCTAATTTTTGCCGGACAACCGCATTCTGTTGGCCATCACCGGAAATTTTAACCAGTTTGTCCGCACTACTACTGCGTGCCGACGCATAAAAACGGAACGGAGAATTGATTAAACTTCCACCAGTTGTTTTTTGAGAACGAGCCTCTACAATATTGTTATATTCACCTTTCGCCGTACCAACTGTCAACGCTACCTGAGCTTTTCCGCTATCATTGGTCGTTTTGGTTAGCATTGTTACATCACTTTTGCCATCCAGATAACCACCGCCGGCTTTTACTTCAAAAATAACATCATGGCCGACAATGGGGTTTCCACATTTATCAGCAACCATTACAGTCAGTGGATTTTCCAACTGATTCCCCACAACCACATACTGAGAATCACCGGATACAGCAACAAGACTATCAGGTGCGCCAATTGTAGCGCTTGCATTAAACGTCACCGGCGATCCGTTCAGCGGTATATCCCCTTCTGCATTTTTTTCGACTAAGGAAACATCGTCAACATAAATAATACTATTTGTGCCTTTTCCGATAATCTTTAAATTATCTGCGCCAATCTGGGTCATTCCGCTTGGAGTCGTAAAAATGATAGAATATTTTTTATAGGAACCTGGTTGCAGTGTCAGACTCAACCAATCACTATCTGCAGTCTGCCAGGTTCCCTGAGGATTCAAATAATTGCTATTATGCATCATTCTTGATAGAATTGTCGCCCCTGCTGTCGTTGTTTTGGCCCAGAAGGAAAATTCGTAAGTTGTATTTGATTTAACTGAAATCACATTTTTATTATGGATATTAACAACACTGCTCGTATTTTTTGAAAAAAATCGGACACATTTACCTGATCTGGCGTTTGCTTCATCTTCGGCGACATTACTTTCAGCATCGCTAGCATATTTCTGCCAATTTACCGGATTACCACTTTCCCATTGATCCAGGCTTCCGTTTTCCAGTATTTCAGCGCCTTTTCGCATGGCAGTGACTTCCACAACATGATTATTGGTGCCAGGTTCTGGTCCGAGTGTAAAAATCGCCTCAGCCGTTTTTTCGCTGGTTGTTAAAAGATCAATGGTTGAACTACCATTGACTTTACCACCACCCTGCGTAACGGTGTAAGTTACTTCGTAATTTGGAATTGCACGCCCCTGATCGTCAACGACTTTAACTTTAAGCGGGTTTTGCAACGGTTCGCCAACTGTTCCGGTTTGATAGTTACCAGCGACCGGTTGAATTGCATCCACGCCGGCAACACTGATATTAAAAACAATCGGGGAGCCGCTTAATCCATCCACTCGGGCTTCCACCTGACTGGGGACGCCGGGAATCATTCCGCAAATGTATTCGACCGCCGAAATTCCCTGGCTATTTGAATTAACGTTTGCTTGAATTTCGCCATTAACAGTCCCTAAATTATTTCCAATACACTTCCAGGTAATCGGAAATCCACCAACGGGTTGATCATAATTATTTAATACCAAAACTTTTAATGAATCTGTCAACAACCAACCGGCAGATCCTGTGTAATTTTCTGCACCGACCCGTTCCATCGCTGAAATGCTTCCAGCAGTTGCCTGAAAATCGATCGGGCTATTCTGCAAAGGTGTGCCATCTTTCTCTGCAGAGGCACGAACAATATTTACCAGCCCTTCTTCATCACCTAAGGTTAGTGTTACAGAAACCACGCCATTTGCTTCAGTAAGCCAACCGGGTCCCGGTGGATTTAATGACCCGCCTCCCTGAACAACTTCAAAATGTACTGAATAGCCAACTTTGCCATTTCCCGATTCATCTGTGACTTTTGCAACAAAGGGCATAGATAATGGCATTCCGGCCGCGCCAGTCTGTGGTGTTCCTGAAACCAATTCTAAAATTGCAGCTTCTCCGGCTTCACCAGTCGCCGAAAACTCTACCGGGGAATTGGTCAGAGCTACACCAGCTTTTTCCGATGACGCAGTGACTCTGTTCAATCCTGCGCTTGGACCTAATTTAAACCGAACTCTGGCATACCCATCATTATCTGTATAAACATCCATTCCTGATGTAGGACTTTGTGCGTTCGTTTTTTGCAGAGTGTTAACTTTTTTCTCGCCTTCTATCTCATTGCTTTCTGCTGAAGAAGTTGCCGGACTTAATGTGCCGCCGCCTTCGACGACCGCAAAATTAACTTTATGATTTTTTACCGGATCGCCAACATTATCCACAATTTTTACCACAAGCGGATCTGCTAACGTCGAATTCGCAATTCCGCTTTGTCCGTCACCGGATATTTTATTTATAACTTCAGCCAATCCGGTTGTTGCAGTGGCAGTAAAATTGATAACAGGTAATCCCGGAAATGTGGCTTTTACAGTATTATTCGCCGACTCCGTCCCCAGAGTAAGAAATGTCGATGCTTTACCAGTATTATCTGTCTCTACTTCATGAATCGTCTGTCCATTCGATAGAGTACCGCTCCCCTCTGTGATTTCAAACTTTACTGTATAGCCCTCTGCCAGGTTGCTGTATTTATCCTTTAACTGAACTTCAAATGGCGATGATAATCTTTCGCCACCTTTGCCGGTTTGGGATTGTGCTGTTGTCGCAGTCATTGTTGTGGGCGTATCTGCCCGACCGGTAATTGTAAAATTAACCGCAGAGGGTTCCAGCGAATATCCGGGGACAGTTACTTCAACTTCATTTAATCCGGCGGTTGTACCCAAAGTTAATTCCGCTTTTGCCCTTCCGTTTGTATCAGTACTATACTCCGGATACTCTTCTGTTCCACTTGGCCAGAAACTAAAATTATTTGATAAAATAATCTTATCCAACTTGACTTCGGGACACCAGCGTTGGGTTATTGTAATTTTGTGAACACCCTGCGATAAATTCCACACCTTGTAATTCCCGGATGACCTGTCACTAACAAAATCCCATATCCATTGGTTGGCAGTTGTCTTAGGTAAATCCCAGACACCAATGGAAAAAGCAACTGTATCCTGAGTGATATCAGGCTGATCATCTACCTGAACAAATACGGAGTAAAGATTTTTGTCGGGAATATTAAAGCGCCCGTACATTAAATATTGGCCTGGCGTTTTAATATAAACACTGAACTCAATTTTACCCATGAACCGTTGACCACTTCCACTACAATAGACATAGCGTCCGCCGGCAGCATTGGGATCGACACCTTCCTGAAATTCACCCTGAATTAGATTGGCATTTTCCGTTTCCCGACGTATATTATTATCCGGAGGACTTAAATCCAGCGTTGCATTTCCCTGTTTCACAGAAAAATCCACAACCAGATTGGAAACAGGATTGTAATTATTATCGATTACCTGCACCACCAGAGAATCTTCTAACGCTTTTCCCACAATACCGATAGGATCTGTTAACGGACTAACTTTTTGCAGATATTTTGGTTCACCCACCGCATTTAACACAGTAAAACGGTCGACATTATTATTTAATCCACCATAGAGTTGAATTCCTGCATAATAATCCATGTCATCAGTATGCGTTTTAGCAGGATCATCAAGTCTTCCATAATACTGTTCATTGACAAAATAATCAAAATGATGTCCGGAACCATCGGAACTAACAACTATTTTAAACATATCACCCGGGCCAGGATATGAACTACCAGGTACCTGAAGCGTCCCAACCAATCCACTTGCCGCTCCTTCGACAACTGTAAATAAATAACATACGGGATTAGCGCCGGCTTCATTTCGAACCGTACATAAATAGCCGTTTGCTGTTGCGTAATTATCCGAATCAAGCATCATCGCGATTCCCGCCTTATCGATGCCAGCGAGATCGGCGCCTGGTTCTGCTGCCCATTGCAAAGATGCTTCCACAGGATTAACATTGCTCTTAAAAACAGCTAATTGGCCCCAGCCGGAGCCGGTCATATTCATAAGTTGCCCGTTTTGAATTGCATACGCCGGGTGTGCGCTCCACAAAGTAGTTAATGTTCCGGGGTCGTTAAAGTCATCTGATTTCATTAACGCACCGCCACCGGAACTTGTGGATGCCTGTTTTACATTAGAAATTCCAGACCAGTTGAAGGCGTCGTCAGCGGTTTTGATTCCAAAATAGTAATCTGTTGCCGGAGAAAGGCCGGCCAATACAAAATTTTCTGTTGTATTCGGTTCTGCCGGAAATGGCAATCCAGGCGCAACTGTCGCCTGGGACCAGTTAGTTTCATCGATCATGTTTTCAGAATATCGAATATCGTAATAACTGGCTCTTCCTTCAATTCCGTCATCGCCGGGAGAAGTCCAGGTCAGGGTAATGCTAGTGCTTGTCACACTGGTAGCATTCAAATTGCTAATATTGCTCGGCGGCATAATGTCTCCGATCAGATACATATCATAATCATCGACATTATAACTTGAACCAGATCCTTTTGACAAAATACCAGCAAACTGTTCGGCGACATTGCCATACACTTTATTCGGATCATTGACATACCCGGCATATTCATCTCTGAAATAGCACTCAAACTTATGTCCGTTGGCATCTGAATCCAATACAATTTTACAGACATCTCCTGCGGCAGGCGGAGAAATGGCATAAGGGGATTCTGTAATGTAATTACCAATGCCACCATTATTTATCGTCCATAATTGAAGTACATTTGATCCATCTTCTTTCTTAAATCGAATGAAATATCCTTTTGCCGTGTTTGGATTTGCCGTATTTAAACGCACAGCAACACCGGCATCAATTATGTCTGAAGCAGCTGTTCCAGCACCCCATTTAAAAGAAATTTCGCCCGCATTGGTTGCTCCGCGATAGATCGCCATGTGGCTCCAATTACCATCGCTAGCGTTACAATGTAATTCTCGTTTGCCACTAACCACCTGAATTTCATACGTTCCATCATGCGCCCAGACATCTAGCAAATCAGTGGTCTGACGATCAAAATTATCGATAAGAATGCGGTTCAATCCGCTATTTGCTTCCTGAATAATATTTATCATTCGATGAAAAAAACCTTTAGCAATTACATTATATCCGTTATCATTCGGATGCAAAAAATCCTCCATATAATCATCGCCCCATGCATCATAAGTTCGGAACATTTCACCAGTTCCGATATAATGAATTTTATAACCGGCAGCTTTTTTATCCTCATAAATATATTTAATTCTATGGCTTAATGCTGTTGTAAGACTATCCAGAGCATCGGTTCGTGGAGTTAAGCTGGAAATTAAGATGTGCGTGGATGCATTGTGACTGTGTATTGCATTCACAATTCCTTCAATATTGTTAACGGAGTTTGCTATAGTTAACGTCTCATTAGCAATCTCGGTCACATCATTCGCCCCAACTATCAATAATACATAATTCGGAGAAAATGTTGTCAGCCAACCACTGACATTGCTTAAAATATCACCAGAGGTAAATCCCTCATGTCCCTCATGATTTGTCTGAAAACCGCTCCCATCGGACAGACTACCGACAAAATTATAATTGACACTGTAACTCGTTAAAGATAATTGCAGGTCATCGCGATACCCTCCATTGTCTGATGAACCTGCTCCTTTTGTAATCGAATCACCAAGGGGCATTATTTTTATCTGTGCATTTGTTAACCCATAGCTAAAAAGCAGTGCTATTATTCCGAATACTAACCATACGTTTAATTTTTTAGAGAAAGTCATGATGTTACAACCTCCTGTGAAGTTTTCAGTTTTTCTTCTGATAAAAAGTATCAGCATTGAGATTATTTATTATAATCCCCCCGGATCATTTGCATAAGTGAATATAATACCTGGTTTGTATCAAGCAATTTTTATACCAACAAACAATAACAACTCTTCGTTTTTTCTATTAATCACCTACTTGATTATAAACATTGAAATAATGAGGAATCATTCTATATAATTTCATCGTTCTTTTTGAATAAATCTTTATTTTTTTATTAAATATATTACATATTTTTACCATATATAAAGGTAATTTGCTGTAACAATGTTTCACTTTGACTCAATTTTGACCATTATTAAAAAGCCTTTCTGAAAAAAATGATCTCAGAAAGGCTTTTTTACGAAGAGAATATTTCAGAAATATCGGGCTAAATAAACTCTTTTGCCATTTCTACAAATTTATGATGCATTGTATTATTCGACACGATAAAACCATTTTGATTCAACGGATCTACTTTGTTGTATATAAAAGAATTTCCAAGACAATCGGTCATTTTTCCTCCTGCCTCAGACAATACACAATGGGCTGCACATATATCCCATTCATTCGTATTACCAAATCGAAAATAAATATCTGCCAGACCAAATGCAATCAAACATATTTTAATTGAACTGCCACTGTCTTTTACTTCTTTAAATTTATATTTATTAATAATTTTTATTAACTTTTCACTTGCATGGGAGCGGCTTTTCACCATGACCATCTCATTATATTCGGATTTATCAGAGGCAGTAATTTTCATTTTTTCACTGTTCATGCTTTGATAAAATGCACCCCGACCTTCCACTGCATAATAAATTTCATTTCTCACAGGGATAAACACAACGCCCAGGACAGGTTTACCGTTTTTTACCAGGCCAACATTGACTGTAAATTCTCCATTTCGTTTAATAAATTCTTTAGTGCCATCCAACGGATCGATAACCCAGACATATTCTTTATGCAATCGTTCTTTGGTATCTTTTGACTCTTCTGACAACAAACCAAAATCAGGATATTTTTCCTGTACCTTTTGGACAATATAATCATTTGCAGCCTTATCCGCTCTGGTAATCGGACTGTTATCAGATTTTGTTTCAATTTCAAAATCCGGGCTGTTGTAAATTTCCATGATTTTCTTTCCTGCCTCAATTGTTATCTCTTTTACATTCGTTACAATTTTTTGATAATCCATTTTAGTATCCTTGCTGTAATTTTGTGTTGGTTCGTTCAATTAAAATATCAGGATAGCAAACGATTCTGAAAGCGATACAACGGATATAATTCCGGCGATCTTTTAGACATAATTGCGGGATAATTTGTATAGCATTCACGCTAAAGACATACAGGAATGCCAATTATCAGAAATTTCATTATCATTATCTGGTTTTACGATAACAGAGATTTTCCATCAAAATTTTCTGCTTCTTTCATCGGAAATTCCATTAAATCGGAAATTGTCGGCAACATATCAATAATGCCAAATTCCTTTTGCTCGATGTCGTGATGCCGCAAATAAAAGAACGCATCATCATCTGTGTGCATTCCTACTAATTCCCCTTTATACGTCAAATTTGGTTGTTTAATATTTCCTTTCATGTCAAATCCGTCATAAGGCACAACAACCAAATCCGGCGCATCTTTAAAGAATGGGCCAGAATAGAGATCTTCTTTTTTGCAGACGTTTCTGACAATTTTCTCTCCGGTATCCGGATCAGTCATTTTTACTAATTTTTCCATTAATTCCTGACGTAATGCCTCATACTCATTGCCCGGCGCTACGTTCCCATCGTCTTCACGGCCTCTTAAATTGATAAATATTCGCCCGGGGATCAAGCTATATGCTTTAGACTCCGGATGCATGTCTGTCACTGATTTTGGCGCATCTGTTTTATATTTTAGATACCCATTTTTTTCGAGCCAATGATTTAAATAAACTTCTTTTTTAATGGAACAGAAACCATGATCTGAAAGAATCATAAACTCGACATCTGTTCCCAGTCTCGCGTCAAGATCACCGACCAGTTGATCAATTTTGGTATAAAACTTTTCAAACTCAGGCGCATACGTTTCATGGCCATTTTCCCACTGTTCCCACAAGAAATGGTTGATGCGATCTGTTTCCATAACATGTAATTGAAAATAATCCCAGTCTTCTCTTCCCATAAAATAATATGCCGCTTCGAGTCTTTTATCATACGTATAATGAATGTCCTGTAAAAACATTTCCTTTTCCTTTCTGCCTTGCCATGCATCCACATCAATCCGATAACCCATTTCTTTTAAATATGAATAGTAATGTTTTGGATATACAGCCTTGGCCAAATCGGTCGCTAAAAAACAGGAAATCTGGATGCCATTCACTTCTTTGGGCGGATAAGATACCGGCACATTGATGGAAACCACTCTTTTAGCGGCTGCACTTAATATTTCTGAGATTGTCGGCACAGCGATATTTTTTGCCGTCGGTATATAGACTCGGAATGGATTTAACTTTCGGTCTACAAATCCCTGCAAGTTGTGCTTTGCAAGATTTACTCCGGTTAAAAAAGATGTCCATGCAACAGAGGAAATACAAGGAATTACAGAGTTCATTTTTAAAAATGAACCTTTTTCCAACATTTTTTGGAAATGGGGAAATTTACCCATCTCCATCTGTTTTGTTAAAAAAGTAAATGGCGTGCCATCCAATCCCAATACAAATAATCTCTTTCTTTTATTTGATGTAATTATTCTCTTTATTCCCATAATATATTTTCCAACCTTTCGACATAAGTATCCTTCCCGATAAAAACAGATAGTTTTGCCCGGTTTTCTTAACATCATTTCAGTCATAGCCTAACATTAAAAACAGACACCATGAAACCGGACAAAACCTCTGCTCACAACACATTCAAATTTTTATACATACCCCAAATCCGAGAGCCGTTTATTAATAATTTGCTCTTCCTCCTCAGAATACGATTCATTGAACGCATTTTGATGATTTGTTTTAATAATATTCTTTTCTATTAGATATTTTACAACAATATCCGCACTTTCTTTCAGGCTCTGTTGTTTAGTATCCAGTTTTATTTCAGGATTTTCCGGGGCTTCGTACGGCGCTGAAATTCCGGTAAATTCTTTAATTTCTCCGGCCCGTGCTTTTTTAAAAAGGCCTTTCGGATCTCGTTTTTCGCACTCATCTAATGCACAGTCGACAAAGACCTCGACAAATTCACCTTCATTCATTAGTGCTCGCACATTGTCACGATCGTTTTTATATGGCGAGATAAATGCAGTCAATGTAATAACACCCGCATCAGTGAAAAGATGGGCAACCTCACCGATTCGTCGGATATTTTCCTCGCGATCTTCCGGCGAAAAGCCCAGATTTTTATTTAATCCGTGTCGAATATTATCACCGTCGAGTACATAAACCAAACGCCCCATTTTAAACAAGCGCTGTTCGACCTCGCGTGCGACTGTAGATTTGCCTGAGCCGCTGAGGCCAGTAAACCAGACATTTACCCCCTTTTGCCCCAATAATTTTTCACGATGCTCCTGTTTTATTTGCCCTCCATGCCATGTAATATTGGTGGCTTTTTGTTCTGTCATAACTTACTCCTTTTCGCTTAAATTTTTGTAGTAATCAATAAGTATCTCAATCACTTCCGGTCGTCCAAATTCTTTTGGTGGCTTTTCGCCTTCGGATAGCATTCGTCGTAGCTCTGTTCCGCTAATCAAGCACCTGTCTTCCGGTTGGTGCGGACATGTTTTCATCGAGGCCATTCCTTCGCATTTATAGCACCAGAACGTCCAATCGATATTCAGTGGTTTTATATGAAGCTCATTCGAATTGAATTCATTGAAAATGTTCTGAGCATCAAACGGGCCATAATATTTGCCAACACCTGCATGATCTCGACCGATAATCATGTGACTGCATCCAAAGTTTTGCCGGAAAATGGCGTGCAGTACAGCTTCCCGCGGACCACCGTAGCGCATTTCCATGGGATATACTTTCATGACCACACGATCCTTTGGGTAATATTTTTCTAACAGCACATCATAACATTTCATCCGAATATCCGCGGGGATATCACCAGTTTTTAATTTTCCGACCAGTGGATGAATGAACAAACCATCGCTTACTTCTAATGCGATTTTTGTACAGTATTCATGTGATCTATGAATAGGATTTCTCACTTGAAACGCGGCAACTGTTGACCATCCGTTTTCTTCAAACAGTTTTCTTGTTTCTGCTGGCCGGGCATAATGTCCCGCAAATTTATCCGGATATTCTCCTTCGCTAAAAGCCTTTACCGGACCACCCAGCAAAACATCCCCCTGCGCATACACCTTGGCAACTCCCGGATGTTTTTCATCGTCGGTACGGAACACTTTCTGCGCTTCATTTTTTTTATCATACGTGTATTTTTCTTCGACAACCATGCTGCCCATTAAAGTGCGGGTTTCCTGATCGATCAGGGCAATTTCTTCGCCTGTTTCAATTGATTCAGCTTCTTCTTTGGTTACCGAAAGTGTAATTGGAATCGGCCACAAAGTGCCATCTGCAATATGCATATCTTCGACCACACCCAAATAATCATCCTTTTTCATAAAACCAGTTAACGGACTGAAGGCGCCGATTGCCATCATTATCAAATCCGAGGTTTCACGGGAAGTCATATTAACACTTTTCAATGATTTTGCTTTTTGGACCTCATTTTTTAACGCATCACCTTCAACCAATAATGGTTTTAACTCACCGCCATGCGGTGGCACTAATTTTGACATATTAATCTCCTTAAATTTATGATGTAAGTACAAGGCTGACTATCCATTATATGCTTTTTCAAATGTTCAGAATACAATGAAATCCTGCTTTTATAAATAGCCTAATGATTTAAGTCTTTTTCGAATTGCCAGCAACTCTTCTTTGGTAAGTTGGTCGTCATCCACCTCTTTACTACTGACAATATCACGAAGAACATAAACAATAAAATCTGTCACAGAATTAAATCCAGACCCTTCTACGATTTTTTTAATACGATTATAAAGTGGTCTCGGAATTTTGATTGTTACTTTAGAATCCTGGGAATCCATATACATTTACTTTCCTTTCGGCGCATGATTAATAACCAATTTACTTACCAATGACTTCTACAGGACAGGGAGCTTGCTTTTTTAATTCTTCGATCACAGAACCATGTAAAAATCTGCTAAAATCTATTCGTTTTGTTTTGTTAATTACAATCAAATCAACTTTTTCTTCCCTTGCGATAGCAATTGCGTTTTCTAAAAGACCGCCCTCGATAATTGATATCTGAATCGGGACATCATTTGCTTTTGCAAGTTCACTTACTTCATCAAGGGTTTCCCGGGCTCGCTGTTTATATTCTTCCAGAACTATATTCCGATAATCTTCACTTGGTTCATCGCCCATAAAGCCAACATAAATCATCCACGAGGAAACAGCATCCGGAATTTCTGCATCAATAATGTAACAGGTAAATAATTTCGCGTTATTTTTTTTACATTTTTGTATTGCATAAGTTACAGTCTCCGGTGAATAACCGGATGTAGACATGATTAATAATATTTTTTTCATAGGATTCGTTTATTGAAGTTTAATTCCTATTAAATTCCAGTAATTTAAGCCAATTATCAGAAAAATGAGTATCGCCAAAAAATTTAAAATAATGCCCCCTTTAACAAAATCAGATATTTTAAAATAACCAGATGAAAACGCAATTGCATTCGGAGGCGTCCCAATCGGGAGACAAAATGCCAGCCCCGATTGAACAGCAATAACTTTTACGATAATTATCGGATTAATTTGTAATGTGTCAGCAATTCCAAATCCTAACGGTATCAGAGTGGCAACCGCAGCGACATTACTAATGCCCTCTGTCATAAATTTAGATAATAAAGATAATACAGCGACCGCTGAAAACGGAGTTAGTGACACGTAAGAAAATATTTGTTTGGCAAACCAATCCATCGCTCCTGTTTCCGCAAGGATGGATCCGAGTGTAACAGCACCACCATACATAAGGATAATTCCCCAGTTAATATATCTCTCAATATCTTTCCAGGTGACTGCTTTAAATACAAATAATGATATCGCAGAGAGCAGCGCAATCACAGCGATGTCAATTTGTTTATTTAAAAATATCCATGCTGCAATTGTGGACACCACGATTATTCCGACTTTCTTCTCATTCATTGAAACCGATCCCATTTTTTTAACAGATTCAGAAAGAGACTCTCGTGCGGAATCAATGGACGTTACTTCATTTTTAAAGAATAGCAAAATCACGAAATACGCACATATCAATAAGATGAAAACAACCGGCACCACAGCAATCATCCATTCTAAAAAGCCGATATTTAAATTATACGATTCTTTTAACATACCAATTGCAAGCGGATTTCTTGCTCCACCCAAAAAAGTGCACACACCGCCAATAACCGTTCCCCACGCCATTGATAAAAATAATATTTTTGCGTAATTACTCTGATAAGGCCTTAGTTTTAAGCTTTTCGAAATTTCCAGCACAATCGGAAATAATAATGAGGCAACAGCATGTTCGGGCATCCAGAATGCGAGAAAAAACGACGTTAACAAAATTCCAATAGCCAGAGTATTCGCACTTTTATCAAACTTTCTTACAAAGACAATTGCCAGGCGTTTACTCAATCCCGATTTCATCATTGCGGTGGCTAAAATAAATGCGCCTAGAATAAAAAATACCGCACTGTTGCCAAAATGCGAAAAAGTAGTTTTGCTATCTGCAACTTTTAACAACGGGATCATTGCTATCGCAACTAATCCTGTAATCGACATTGGTAAGATATTCGTGGCCCACAAACTTACACATAATGAAAATATTGCCAGCGCATTCTGCGCGGCTCTTCCCAGGCCAGGAATCTCCGGAGCTAAAATTAATATTATGAAAAATAAAATGCCGCTAATGAGTATCAATTTTTTAGCAAGTCTGAACATCTAAATTTTCTCTTTTCAATTCAAATCAACAATCATGAAATTAGCATTGTTCAAAAGCATACTTCGTGCCATATAAAACTTTTTTCACCATATTTCAAAATATTAACTCTCCGATAAAACTCTTTTAAGGCTCTGTTGTAACTCCCAAAAGAATGCTTAAATTTACATTTTTACTATTTAAATGTCAACTAAATTTTCCAATTTTACTGTTAATTATTGGTAACAATTGATTTACTTCTATTCTTTCATTATGTTAATTTAAATTCTACTTGTGAATTTGCGAAATCAGGTTCATAGTTTTATAAGAGTCACATTGGCTCATAATGAAACACCGAGTTACTATTTTATAAAATCCTTTTTCAATTTCCAACAGGCTTCCTGGCGCAAAATTATTTATCCTATTATATTTTTGTAAAGTTCAGCCAAAATTACCAAATATTATCTGCATTTATATAGAGTTGCGGGTAAATACTATTACTTTTTTATCTGCCTTCCGGGGATTTTTTTGGTACAGTATGTGCAAAATTCCTTAGTCTCATAATTCTGATTTGACGCTATATTTACAAATTGATTATCCCAGATTTGTAAAAGGATTCTTTGGTTAAATGTTTAAATCCGTTGAAATAGTACGGGTAATTTCAACTTATCCAGCATGAGGAATGAATGAATTTTAATAGTATCGACTTTTTTATCTTTTTGATAATTGTTTACTCCTTATATTTAATTCTAAATCATAAATGGCAAAATAGAATGTTGCTCGTTGCCAGCTATGTATTTTATGGTAGTTGGGACTGGCGATTTTTAAGTTTAATTGCAATTTCAACGGTTGTTGACTATTTTGTTGGATTACGATTAGCAGCCGCTGATTCAGCAAAAGCCCGCAAACGCTTTTTAGCCATTTCGGTGGTCGCGAATTTAGGAATTTTAGGCGTTTTTAAATATTATAATTTTTTCACATCGAGTTTAATTGACATGCTTACTGGCTTTGGCTTGAATTTAAATTGGTCAACATTAAATATTATTTTACCGGTTGGCATATCGTTTTACACATTTCAAACAATGAGCTACACCATCGATATTTATCGCGAAAAGCTTCAACCAACTAAAAAGTTTTTAGATTTTGCATTGTTTGTTGCATTTTTCCCACAGCTCGTTGCAGGCCCCATTGAACGGGCAAGTAATCTGCTCCCCAGAGTTTTATCCCCGCGCAAAATTACGTATGATAAATTATCCAGCGGAGCTTTTTTAATTTTATTTGGTTTATTTAAAAAAATTGTGATCGCCGATGGAGTTGCTCCGGCTGTTAATCACATTTACAACGCCACCGGAGCAGTTTCCACAGGCGACATAATTCTGGCAACGTATCTTTTTGCAATTCAGATATATTGTGATTTTTCCGGTTATTCTGACATTGCCAGGGGCGTTTCTAAATTAATGGGGTTTGAATTAATGGTCAATTTCAGGACTCCCTATTTTTCAACCAGCCCCAGCGAATTTTGGACAAGATGGCACATTAGCCTGTCGTCGTGGTTGAGAGATTATTTATACATTTCATTAGGCGGAAACCGGCGAGGGAAAATCCTGACATATCGTAATCTGTTAATGACGATGATATTAGGGGGACTTTGGCATGGCGCTGCATGGAATTTTATTTTGTGGGGAGTGTATCAAGGAGTTATTTTGTGCGTTTGGAGAATGGTCAATTTATCGATTTCTTTTTCAAATAAATTTTTAAATACCGCTGTTAAGCTTCTAAATATCGTTTTCTTTTTTCAGGTGACTTGTTATGGCTGGTTACTATTTAGATCCAATTCTCTGGATCAGGTAAAAAATTACACATATAATCTATTTGCCAATTTTTCCTGGCAATCATTAACATCAATTATCGTACCGAGTCCAACATTGGCCGCGCTAATTGGGATTCCAGTATTAATTATATTTGATATTATCTATCTTCGCCTTGATGATATTCATTATTATCGAAAATGGCCGCGACCGCTACGAGCTGCGTTTTATGCATTGTTAATATTTTTAACGTTAATGGGAGTAAGTAATGCACCGTCTGAATTTATCTATTTCCAATTCTAATAGAAAATCCATCCTAAAGAAAATCGCACTCACAATTATTTGGATAATCTTTTTTTTGTTTTTGTTTGATGCCGGATTACAAATACTATTTCGTATCAATATTTCTCAGATAGCGGAAATTAGTTCGTTCTTTAATTATGGTTTATCAAGTGAAGCAAAAATTCGGCAATCATTTCAGGATAAACCAATCCCGCATAATTCAATTCTTTATGCCGGATGGTTACACGAAGATACCTGGAAAGATCAACCAGCGAATGCAGATATCGCAATTTACGGAATGTCTTTTTCAAATAACATCGCGCACCGGTTGGGCCAAATTTGCGACACATTAGTCATTCGACAGATTTCCGGTCCCAGCGCGCCGCCAAGCCATAGCTACGCTGCTTATTTGTTAGATAAAAATCAACATACTGCAAAATTTGTAGTCTTGGCAATTCTCGCAGGGAATTTAAAGTATTTGTTAGGGATGACAAATGACACCATCGGCTGGGATTTTACACTTCCGTGCACTTATCCCAGATACTTTAGTGCTGAAGATCAATTATCGGCTGTTATTCCATATTTAAATTCTTTTTCAGAATTAGAGAAAGCAATACAAACTCCGGAACTGTGGGACAAACATTTAGCTCAACTGAGCGAATATGATAATTATTACAATCCCTTGCTTTATCCTCAAAACATCTTTGATGAAAGCATCATCGGGAGATTAATTCGACGAGGTCTTGCAACTCGTCAAAACTTAATGGCCACTGCTGACATTCATAACCGGCACGGATTTAATGAGAATCATGAGGCAATAATGGTATTAAAAAAGATCATAATAAATTTCAATGTGGATGCTCGTTCTGAAAATCGGATTCCCATTGTACTTCTCATTCATAACCAGGGTTATGCCGATCACCTCTATCAGGTTACCCAAAAAACACTTTCAGAGCATCACATTCCATATTTAAGTACACATGATATCTGCCCGGCTACTGACCCCCGAAATTTCATTTCTGACGGTCATTTTACCGCAGTCTGCGATATTAAAATTGCCAGAAAATTACTGGCATTAATGAATACCCTCGGGGAATAAGCTTTTAAACAAAAAACCCTCCGTACTTATAAAGGAGGGTTTTTTAATTTACTAACATCTACTTTGTTTCTAAATTTTTGTAAACATAATTAAAGAAACGCCATTGCTTGGCAATTTTATATTCATGCTAAATGACCCATCTGATTCAGCATTTTTGATCCCGGATTCCAATATTTCCAAATCATCTCGTTGTTGCAGCTCCTTTATTTCCTCATTATTTGGCTCTTGAGGGCTTCCTAATGTCTTCCAAGCGGTAAATCCATTACTATGTTCTTTATCAATTCTGTAGTGATCCATTTTAAAATTCGGGAAGGATATATTCCGAAATAAAATATTCACATTGAACACAGAAGTATCTGCACTGTTTATGTCCCACTGATTAAAATGATAGATAATTGTCGCCAGTTTTTTATCGCCTTCTTTGGTTGCGATTCCATGAATAAAATCACCGAATTGCGCGCCATCAATTTTCAGGCGCGTTTTCCCGAGCAAACTGAGCGCATAATATCCATTAAATGATGGCCGCTTGACAATTGTTTCCGGATCCGGACGCCACTTATCGCCGAGCACAGTGGCAACCCCAAAATGATTGCCAAAATGCAACGGCACTGGTTTTGTCCAGAAACACATTATATCGGGTAGATAACCTGCCTCAAAATTATCATGCAAATAAAACATCGCGTCAAATTCTTTAACTATCCATGCAGCGACATAATGATTATTCATCCATGGTTTCGGAAAAGCACTGGGACCGGTTTCTGTTATCAAAATATCAAGTTCTTCAAATTTATTACCGGCTTCTTCTCTTGCAATGTCGATAAATTGTTTATAATGTGGCAAAATTTCTTCTTCGACTGAACCATAATGATGGCGTGAAATAAAATCAAGCCGGGTTCCGATTTCACCGGTTGCATAATTTTTCCCGGAATAACAATGTTTCAAAAAATCTCTGAAAAAAAGTTTCAATTCTCCGGCGATTGCCGGTCCGCCGATCTTAATACCCGGCTCTGCCTGAATTGCGCCTTGCACTGCATAATCATAAAGTTTATAATATTCTTCATTATCTCCCTTATGCGGATATCGTTTTTTATCCGGATGTGCGATCCAAAACCATTTGTAGAGGTCTGGCTCATTCCACACTTCAAAGTACCATGTTGAGATTTCCTCCTGGCCATAGCGTTCTTTTAAATGAAGGATAGTTCGATAAATCAATTCCTGCCATTTTTTATAATCGTTCGGCGGTGTAATAATCCCCCGGTGCCATGGATTTCGTCGACCCGGGTTTGTCGCAAGTACCTCTGGCATAAATGTAAGAGACAGAATTGGTTTCAATCCGGACTCCATAAATTTATCCAGAACAGCATCTACATAAAACCAGTTGTACGTCAACTTTCCATTGTCATTTTTGCTGAGAATATATCCACCATCGTCGCGATGCCCTTTGTCAGCTTTGCTACTCAAAATCCCTTTGGTGTTTACATAAATAAATGTTTCTTTCTCTTTATTTGTTTCCTGAAGCATTTGGTAATAACGGCGATTTTGCGGCAACAGAGCGCCATCATTAAACGAGCCCATACCAACACCGCAGTAAAAATTTTTGTAATCGCCAAGCTCTGTCGATGCATCAATAATCAGGTTGACTGATTTTTTTACTTCTTTCTCAAACGTCATCCCAACCGGCTGCTCATTGGTCATCCCAAGAATACTCGTGGTTTTATAAGCTATTTTATTAATGACAGGCACATCTTTAATAATCGTTTTTGCTTTCTCCTGATTTGTAAATACAAAAACTCCACAACAAGCGCATAATATAACAATTCCTGACAATACTTTTTTAAACACGTTTTCGCCCCCTTTTATGATCTCTGTTAGTCATATTTTTCACTTTTACGCTTTCTTCTTTAATAGCTTCCGAAAATACAGCTTATCGTTCTCCGAAAACACTTTCAATGTTAGCAGCATTAATAGGTAAACCATAGTCGGAATTATAATTTTAAATATAATATGAATTGTATTGAAATAATACAGCCCTGCTGCAATAATTGTTGTGGCAATAATAAGTTTTATAAGTGGTGATATAACAGTCATCACACGAAATTTAATTAATTTTGGAACAACGAACGGAACCTGTACAATCATCAAAATAAACATTGAAATAACAGTTGCCGCGGCAGCTCCGTTTGCATTATATTTCAGGATCAAATAATAATTCAATACAACTTTTACAATAAGTATAAATACATACGACAACAATTGAATCACCTGATTTTTGCTTGCCACCAGGGCCGAGCCGAACACTTCTGTGATGGCAAACGGCCAAAGCGCCCAGATCATAATTTGTAAAATTATTGCAGAGCTCTGAAATTTTACTCCCCAAATAAGTGGCATTAATTGTGGTGATAAAAAAGTTGTTAAAACTAAAATGGGAAATATGAAAATAGTTAGAAAGCGAATTGCCTTATTACAGGCCATACGAAAATTTGCCGGATTCCGGGCGTACATTGATGAAATCATTGGGAAAAAGGCGGTAAAAAAGCTCTGAACACTTAAAATAGCAAACCAAAATATTTTAAACGCCGCGCCATAATTACCCACAACTTCATTGGTCGACATTTTTGAAAGCATCAAAGTATCAATGCGCCAGTACAGCGAAATACAGATAATGAGCAATGCCAGGCTCCAGGCCATGCGCAATAGTTTTTTACATAATTCCATATCTATTCGCAACTCTGGCAGAGTAACGCCCCGGATAATGAAAAAATAGGTGACGCCAGCGTGTATAAATTTTGCAATAACATGAATAACAATCAACGCGATCAGCCCAAACCCCATAAACAAAGCTGCAATCGATGCGATTGTTTTAACTACCAAAAAAATGACCCAGCCATAGGCTATTTTGTTAATTTCTTCCACACCGGCTAAAATTCCCGAGAATATATCTGTCAGGGCCGATGTCGCCAGCGAGATGGAAATGATGTAAATTCCGAGGGTTGTTTCGGCATCATAGTGCATTAATTTTCCCAGTATCACCATGGCCAAAATGTTTATAATGGCTGTTGGCAAACTCAATAAAATCCCGTTGCTGAGATATTTGCTGACATCTTGTTTATTGGCAGCAACTTCACGCGTCAATAGAATACGTAATCCAAAAGAACTTGTGATTTGGAAAATAAAAAACAATTGAAACACAATTGTATATTTGCCAAATAATTCCGGCCCTAAAATACGACCAATAAAAAGGACAAGCACCAGAGACAATATTGGCTGCAATCCCCTGGCAATCAAAATAGAAATCGTATTTTTAACTAATCGCTGTACTGAACTCATTGCATTTACTTTCGCTAAAGACCAAAATCAGTTCAAATCCTCCAACTCGATCCCAGTTGGCGGATCCGGCGGAATTTTATCTGTTGTTAACGGATTATCAGCGTTGATAACAATTAAGGCAACACTATTATTCTGAATTTCCAACCGCTGTTTATAAATGCCATTCGTGATTTGAATCGTTGACATTGGTTCTACTAATTGCAAATCGTCCTGGCTTTTTAACGCCAGTATTTGATCCGAAGATGGTTCCTCCGGGCTTCCCATTTGTTTCCATAATGTATATGCATTACTGTGAGACTCATCTATTTTAAACATCCGCAGATAGCCGGTGCTAAACGGAATATTTTTAACAGTCACTTCCACCTGGTAGTTTCTTTGTTTCGTGTTATCATAATCATCATCATCAAACTGATATAAAATCACTTCAATGGATTTATCATTATTTTTCGTTGCAATGCCATGAATTGGGTCGCCGAAAGACGTTCCTGTAATAGAGACTCTCTCGTCACTTAAATAACTCAGGGCATCAAATCCGTTAAACGCTGGTCTTTTTACAATCCCGTCAGCCGGCGGATTCCAGGGATTTCCCAGGACTGTTGCTACTCCAAAATGAGTGCCAAAATTTTTAGGCAGCGGTTTTGTCCAAAAGCATAAAATATCAGGGATATAATTTACACCATATTCGTCAGTAATATCAAACAGCATATCCACTTGCTTCACAATCCACGCTGCCACATATCTTGTATTTAGCCATTCTTTTAAAAACGGCGTTGGCCCATTTTCCGTAATAATAATTGTGGGATCATCACCAAATAATTTTTTTCCATCCTTTAGCGCGATCTCACCAAATTTCATATAGTGATCATAATTTTTATACGTTTCACCATAATGATGCCTGGAAATAAAATCCACACGGGTGCCGGAATTACCTGTTGCATAATTAGTACCCGCGATACAATGCGGGTACCAGGGTTTGATAAAAAATCCGATATCACCGGCAATTGCCGGTCCTCCAACCTGAATAACGTCGGAAGCAGAGTGCGCGGCCTCCTCGGTAAAATCAAAAAACTTAAAATATTCAGTATTATTTGATTTATTTGGATAAGATTGTTGATCCGGATGAGGTATCCAGAAAAATTCATCCAAATCCGGCTCATTCCATACCTCAAAATACCAGTTTTTTATTTCGGCCTCACCATATCGATTTTTCAAATGAGCAACTGTCTCGTAAACAAGATTCCGCCATCGTTCATAACTTTTTGGTGGCGACACATAGGCCTGATTCCATGGATTTCGTTTATCCGCCACTGAGGCTAATTTTTTTGGCATAAATGAAAAGCTGACAATCGGTGTTAATCCATAACTTAAAATTGCGTCAAAATGTTGATCGACAATTTCCCAGTTGTATGACACAGACCCGTCCTCAGCTTCAATATAAACGTATCCGCCAATTTCTTCGCCACCCGGATGAGGAGTGTCTGTAAACATTGCTTTTGTACAAAAATAGTTAAACACCTCACGACCGTTACTATTTGCCTCCTGAATCAGCTTAAAATAGGATTTATTGGGTTCTTTCAAAACGCCTTCATTAAAAGACGTTTGTCCAAGACCTCCCCAAAACTGTTTATATATTCCGAGGCTACTGCCAACATCTACATCTAAATACGTTATCTGTGAATATACATGATGATTCCCCCAAAGCATCAGACATAACCATAGACATACTCCCCCCAGGCTATGCTTCTTAAACATAAGGAGTCCTTTCGTTTTATAAATAGACGTCTGATACATTGAATACCGGAGCGCAGCACTTCTTTAGTTGTAAGCCGGCGCATTCTTTAAATGCTCAACTGGTATATTTTGAGGCGGTGAAAGTGGGCGACGCCTTAATCTCCGTTTTTTCGTCTTTGGAGTTAAATGAGCCAACCGATTCAAAGAAACAACGATTCCCACAACGATCCATAAGGCGCTACTCACCTGGTTGGATATCCAAAAATCCGGGCCTGGCTGAGAGGCCAACAACAACCCAAACAATGTTGCCAACAAACCACTCCCCATATTCGAGATGAGATAAAAATCATGTTTCATCGCTTTGCGGCCCTGTATCAAAAAACCCAGAATAAACCAGAGGAAAAATACGAGTCCCGGATACCCTATTTCTGAAGGTATGAGAAGATAAAGATTATGCGTAAAAATAATCGTTGCATAATATTGGAAGTTCCTGATACCAACCCCGGTCATTGGATATTGTGCTAAAACGCGATATGCATCAACATCTAAATCTTTTCTGTGTTCGGCCTGCTTCTCGGCACTAATTTGACCCCTCCCCTCAAACCGATCTATAATGCGCTGTCCATATTTTGCAGATGCAATAACCAGTACCACCAAAATACCGGATAATACACGAGTTAATATCTTCTTAGTTTTTTTATTACCCCTTCTAAACAGGTCAATGCCAAAAACAGTAATCATTCCAAATGCAAAGCCAACCCATGAACCACGATTACCAGTGGTGTAAAGCGTAAACATGGAAAGAAAAAATAATCCAGACATCAGGCGCATCATGTTCTTATCTTTTCTCTGCAATGCGATCATAATTTGGCGAAAAATGATCGGCAATAGAATAAGTTGGTACATTCCAAACTGATTTGCATGTAGAAACAGCGACCGGGTTCTCCAGAACATGAACGTCGTGAATTTTCCATCGATAAATCCAATATGAAAAAACCGAAACTTATATTGAATAAGAGCAATAATGCAGGGATACAATAAACCAAGGCATAAACTTTTAATGATCCAATCGAAATCCTCGTATCCTTGCATTGCTTTAATAATTGTTGTCATATAAAGAAAATTAAAAATCAAGATGATAATCCCGCCTAAAGCAATGTTCATATTATATGCTTGTAACGCAGAAACTGTTGCCCAACCGAACATTAAGAACACCGGAACTGTTATCATAAACGTTATCTTATGCTTTTTAGGCCACTTAACTTTCTTTTGTCCCATCGTCGCAATTGCAGCAAACATAAAGATATAAGTAAGTCTTAAATCCAGACTCAGGGAGCCAAGCCACACCCCTCCCTGCCAGGGCGCCGACACGATGGAAGCAGCTAAAAATATTTGATGCGGCTTTTTCAGTTTTAAAATAGTTGTGGCATTTATTAATGCAAAAAGCGAAAAGAAGACTAAGCCGACAGGGCCATCAAGCATAACTATCTCTTTGATTAATTCTCGTTACAATTAACTTTTATCAGAAATCTTACAATTTAATACGAGTGATAATATTCGTACAGTTCATTAAATTTTCTTAGTTGTTGTTCATTTGAAAAATGATCTTCAACTCTTTTACGGGCGTTTGTTGCTAATTTTTGACGCAACTTATCGTCGCTCAATAATTTTGTTAAACTTTCAGCCAAATCATCGGGACTTTCCGGGGGGACTAACAATCCGCATTCGTTATCAATAATCGCCTCAGGTGTTCCATCTACAGCGGTGGCGACAATTGGTCTTGAGCAAGCCATTGCTTCCAAAATTACATTTGGCAAGCCCTCAAATAGCGATGGCAGCGTAAAAATATCAAATGTATTCACAATTTCTGTTACATCTTCCCGGAAACCAAGAAAATGAAAATGATCCGTCAAATTCATTGCTGTTATTTTTTCTTCTAGTTGATTACGCAGCGGGCCATCACCTACAAAAACAAATTTTACTTTCGGATATTTTTCGATAATCCGTGGTGCCGCGTCAATTAAATACGTATGCCCCTTCTGTATCGATAATCTGGCAACAGTACCAACGATAAAATCATCTTTTGCAAACCCCAATTCTGCGCGTTTGTCTTTACCATTTACAAGGTTATATTTCTCCAAATCAACGCCATAATGAATTGTTTCGATTTTCTTTGGATGAATACCTCGTTTTTCAATTAAAAATTGTTTCACACCATCAGAAACCGGAACGATCTTATCGACAAGCCCCATGCACAATCGATAAGCAACCCGATGCCGCCATTTATCCTCGTCACTCTCGGCAGGATTTGAAACGGTATCCCATGAAATGATATGATGTACTCCTGCAAGTTTGGCAGCTAACGCTCCGATTATATCCGCATAAAAAAGTGTTGTCATCACAATATCGATTTCGCGCGCTTTCATTAATTTAGCGACTTTAAAAACCTGGGTGAAATCGAATTTATGTTTTTTAGTAAACAAAAAAACATCATACCCGGTTGCTTCAAACTCCTTTTTCAAGGGCCCGCTGATTCCCACGCTGCAAATCGTAATATCATATCTATTCCGATCCAGCATATTGATTAATTCCAGCAGCTTCCGTTCTGCGCCGCCAATTGAAAACCCGTTTACCAGTTGTAATAATCGTATTTTCCGTTTTTCTTCCATAACATTCCCCATGCCCTTTTATGCGAACGAGTTATTTATACATTACCCATTTTTTCATTATTCTTATTTTTATTCGGATAGATTTTCTGCGGATAGACGCCGACAATTGTGTGATCTGCCGGAATGTCCTGAATAACCACTGCATTCGCCCCGATGTTCACGTTATCCCCGATTGTTACATTTCCCAATACTTTACAACCAATACCAAAAAACACATTATTCCCAATTACAGGGAGTCCTCCTTTTCGGCCGGCAATAAATACATTTGGCGCTAATACACAATATTCACCCATTTCAACACGGGAAATAAGGCAACCGGTAAATGAATGAATCGCCAGTCCTTTGCCAATCTTTGCTTCTTTTGCAATATCTATTCCGGAGGTAAGATGAACAAATATTTTAAGTACATAATGTATTAAAAGACAAATTTGTTTAATTACCGGAATTTTGAGATTCATTGACCAATGACCGAAACGATACGTTAATACCGCGTGAGCACCGGCATCAAAAATCAATTGCAATTTCCCCTTCAGCGAAAGACTTGAGTTCCATCGCGCCAATTCGTTAATATCAGCTTTTACATTTTCAAACATAAACGACTTCCGTTTTATACATATTTTTCACACAAATCAGATAATTGCTTTCCACGAATGTCCCAGGTATGCTTTTCCTCAATTTCCGAACGCGCGTTATTTCCGATTTTCTGGCGTAATGTATCATCCCGGATTAATTTATTGATATTATCGATAACAGCATTAATATCATTGGGTTTTGTGAGCAAACCAGTCTCGCCATTTTGAATTATTTCAGATATCTGTCCGATCTCGGTAGTTACTAATGCTTTTCCACACGCCATATATTCAAAAACTTTTACCGGTGAATAATAGAAAAAATCTAATTTGGGATATGGCGCCAGGACGATATCCATTGCGCATATATATTTGGGAATTTCATCGTGCGATACAAGGCCGGCAAGAATTACTTTGTCAGACAGCTTATTATCTTCAATATATTTTTCAAGATAGGGCTTCATCGGGCCGCCATCACCGACCATTAGAAATTTTACATTGCTATGGTTTTTTACACAATTATCCATAATCGTGGTCAAATTCTCAACACCGTGCCAATAAATGAACGAACCGACGAATCCAATCACCTGGCAACCGTTTAAATCGTATTTATCTTTTACTTCTGTAGAATCCACATCCGGACGAAATCGCTCTGCATCTACTCCGTTTGGAATCACGGTAAAAAGGTCTTCTGGCAATCCGATTTCTGTGTAGTAATTTTTAACCTGATTTGTTTGTGCAAATGCAGCTTTGGATGATTCCAGTACTTTTTGTTCTAACCAGTATAATATTTTCCGCGTCGATCGATAATAATCTTGAAATACAATTTTTTCATAAGAAGATGGACTATCCACTTCAATAATGAACGGAATATTTGTTTTTTGGGTCAATGATACCGGAGAATATACGTAACTATCCATCCGTGAAATGACAAGATCCGGTTTCTCCTGTTCAAGAATCGCCAATTCTTCTTTTATTGAAGAAATGTTTTTTAATAATTGATTTGGTTCGTGAAGGTAGCGATCAAGATGCTTTTTCAAAAAATCTCTGAACGTAGCTTCATGTACTCCGTTGCTGCCTTTTCGCTCGATATCATCACGTCGCCAATATAATTTAGCCTCATGATTATGCTTTTCGAACGCTTTCAGTAATTCGATCGCTTTAATTGTCGAACCCAATGAAACACCCCACAAATCCCACATATAATTAAAATAAACAATTTTCATAGTAATTTCATTTCCAATCGAAACAGAGTGTTATAATATGATACATTTTTTCACTTCGTTATTGCCTGTAGGCGTCATATTACTAAATAATTCAACAATTGTGCCAACACTTTAGAGATACCCCAGACTTTCCAGCCGGCTTTCTAAATCTTCTGTCATACTAAAATCTTCGTCAACCGTATCTGCGTTTTGTTGATCTGTTTCGTATGTGTCAATAAATTCAACGTTGCGTTTTTCCAGCAAGGAAGGTTCCATAGCCTCTGTAATGACTTTTCCGTCCATGTCTTTACCGACTGGTAACTCACGCAGATACAGAATCGTTGGCATTATATCGCATACGAACGTTTCCGAAATCGACACTCCTTTACGAATATTCTTGCCATTCATAATCAGAATGCCCAATTCTTCGTGAACGCCGGTAATATCGGCTCTGTTAACAAAGATATAATCCGCATCAACGACTTTATCATCAACCTGGATTTTTTTCTTGAGAAAATCATTGGCATCATCGATATTCATCAAAAATAAATCTTGTAATTCGAGCACAATTTCCTGCTCATTTGTTTTCACATTGAAAATCGGTTGTTCTCTATCAATAATTTTCATGCTTCTAAAGATATTGGCAATTGTCCTGATTTCGTTTTTCCGTTTAGGATCATCGATTTGAATAATGTAACTCGAGCCGATTGTCACACAGTGAGCAGCATCTTTCAGACCGACTGCCTCTAAAATATTCTTGCTTTTAATTTTCAACGACGCAAATATTTCATCCACCAGACCGAATCCATGATCCGAAAGGACGATCATGATGTCATTTTCCGTCATCATATCAAATACATCACCAACGAACTTATCAGCTTTGCGATATGTATCCCATATCACGCTGCCATATTTTTCCCGATCCGCAGGATTAACTTTCACACCTGTACGCTTTTCAAATTCATCCGGGTCCATAAACGACCAAAATTTATGTCCAAGTTGATCTGTTTGCGGAAGCATAATTGCAGAAATATCTGTCGGATGATTTTTAAGGAGATGACAAAAAACATCTGTGTGCAAATGAAATTTAATATACTGCAATTTTAAAAACGAATCGAGTTCACTATAATTACGAAATTTTCTTTTGACCATGAATGATGCTGCTTTTAACATCGTGGACAGGCGAACTCCATTTCGTTTTGCAGCCAGCGCTTGTTTGATATAGTAGCCGATTCCTGTTTTATCGTAAGATTCCTGCAACTTCATTTTTTGGGTCAGCTCAATATCTTTCAGAAAACCCAAATCTTCAGGAACGGTACGGCTATCCCGCGCCAAAAAGCCGGGCACCATAATATCTTTAAAATCTTTTGGCGGCGGCCACGATAAATACCAATAAAATATATTTGCTGTTTCGCTTCTTTTCTCCTGAAGTATATTCCAGAACCGTTTTGCTTTTAAATCCCGAACAGTATTATAGAAATCCAGAATTCCATGTTTTTGCTCTACCTTGCCGGTGGCGATACTTGTCCACACACGGGGAGAGGCAGTAAATTCCAGGGATCGCAAATTACTTCTGACGCCTCCCTCGATAACTCGTTTGATATTTGGTAACTGATTTTCTTTCATCATCGGATCAATCACATTCCACGTCGCGCCATCCAGACCCAGTATATAAATCCGGGATTTTTCATTGTTCACTCTTTCCGGCATATATCCTACCTCACATTTTTATAATTCAGATTCATTATCCTGTTTTACAATCTTTGCCGGAATTCCGGCAATTGTACAATTAGCGGGAAAACTTTTATTCACAACGGCATTCGCGCCAACTCTGCAGTTATCCCCGATTGTAATTCCACCAAAAATTTTTGCACCCGGGGCGATGAATACATTATTGCCAATCACCGGACATTTTCCTTTTTCATGTCCGATCGTGACATCATGAAACAACACAACGTTTTCGCCAATGACAGCTTTCTTGCTGACAACGATCGAGCCCCAGTGACAAAGATATAATCCTCCTCCGATTCGGGTCGAAATCGGAATCTGAATTCCAAGAATGATGGATGTCATGAAATTCAGAAGGCGTATCGGAATTCCAAATAACGGAAACCATTTATTAAAAACAGACGCCTGCGCATAACGAAAGATAATTAATTTCATCAGCACCGGCCGATTCAGTATCAACTTTAGTTTTCGTTTAAAACCAATGGTGTTTACCCCCTCTGTTTTTGCCTGAATTTCCCAAAATCGATCCAGGTCTTTTTTTAAGATTTCTTTCAGATTAAATGCTTTGCTTTTCATATATTTCTATTTTCATATCAATGATTTATAAACACTAAACAATCTTCTATAATGATTTTCCTCGGAAAATTTTTGTTCCGTCAGTTCTCTGGCTGCTTTGCCAAATTTCGGAAGTTCATTTCGATGATCTAAAAAGTATTGAATATGCTTCTGTAATTCCGTGATGTTTCCAAGAGGAAATAAAAATCCAGTCTTTCCTGGAGAAATTAATTCCGAGATACCGCCTACATCTGTCCCAATGACGGCTTTTGCCATTGCGAATGCTTCATAGATTACCATTGGCGCATTCTCATACCATTCCGACGGAATGATCATGAACATGGAATTGGCAACCAGCTTTTTCAATTCATCACCACCTTTTTTCCCAAGGATTTGCACATTCGTTAACTTGTGCGCTTTCACATAATTTTCCAATTCATGTCTTTGCGGACCATCACCGATTATTTTTAATACTGATTTTTTAATACCCTTCATCGCTCTTAAAAGCGTCAACAAACCTTTTTCATCGGAAAGACGGCCCAAAAATATGAAATAATCATCATATTGATACGTTGGCTGATATTCTTCCAACCTCAGAAAATGAGGGATATACAATACTCTTTCTTTTGAAATTCCGCCTTGCACCAGCTTTCCCTGTAAGAATTTACTGGGAGCAATGAAGTAGTCAATGTGGTCATACACCTTTATCATTTTATGAATTGTGCTTTCGACAGCGATAAGCATACTGGCAGCATACGAATTTTTATGACACTTCTGAATCACGGCATTAAAAAAATTACCAGATAAGCAGCGTTCGCAAATCTCGTTTTTCTGCGGAATGTAAAATCGATAATTCGGACACACCAGCTTATATTGATGGACTGACTGCACGATGGGAATCCCATGCTTTTTTAACACCGGCAAAATGGACGGCGATATTTGATGATCAATCATGTGAAGTTGCGCAATGTCCGGTTTCTCTTTTTCAATTAATTCCTCAATTTTTTCTTTGGCATGAGAAGAATAAATGATGCGCCCCAGAATTTTGGGTGCATTCTTTATTTTTTCGATAAAACTTAACCCATTGAATTCAATCGCGTCAACGAAATATTGAGAATATTCCACATCCACATTTTGATCATCTTTCATTGCAAACGGAACCACCTGATGGCCTTTTTTCTTTAAAAGATCGGTTGCTTCAAAAAGACATCGCTCGGATCCGCCTTTAACGTAATTATATTTATTTACCATCAATATTTTCATAATCAGCGTCTTATCTTTTTATAATTCATAAATTTTAATTTCTTTTCAGGACTTGATAAATCAATGTCCTCAGCCCATTCGCCGACGTCTCATCATAAATCAGCGTCAACTCTGGCGGAACATCCTTGTTTTCATACAAATGATTAATGAGCGGATGATAGCTTTTATATCTTTCATTCAATACCAGATAATCCACATCCCGAAAATTTGCGTATGCTAACAAGCGATCGACTCTATTTTCAGGAATTTCCACAGATTCCGCAATTTCATAATTTCCGGCATAAAAGCTCACTGCATGATTATATGCCATGATGATCGGGCTTTTCGCTCCCTTATTTTTTAACCACAGCCCGGCTTGTTTTTGCTCAATTGCCGGCGCCCATAACTGGGTTGAATATTTATTCTTTTGCATGTGCTTTCCGAATTCCGGTAAAAGTGCAGTGCTCGCGATAACGACTGTGACAATTACCAGTCCGGCAACATTCAGCGCAAATTCTGATTTAAATTGAGGAACTGATTTTTGAATTGTTTTCTTGAACCACTCAACAAAATGTTCTGCCCCGTTCGCCACCCATATTAATGCAACGGGGATTAACGGAATAAAATAGCGAATTGTGATGTGAAAAACAGGGATCACGATGAACCAGAAAAAAATTATGAATGCCAGCAGATACAAATTTACCAGCGCATCTTTGCCGGACCAGGATTTACTGAATAATCCCAAACCAAGCAATAACACCAAAGGCATCGGTAATACCTGTGTAAATGCCTGCGTCACCAGTTTATAAAAATTTTCAAATACTTTCTTTGCCACACTTCCGATGGAAACCTTGATCACGTCAGATTTCTGTTGTTCGACCTTTGACACGAAATTGCCAATGTGGTAAATTTCATCCTGAACCAGCCGGGTATTATCATCGTTCAGTGAATGAAACGGATTTTCTTTAAATTTATCCTGATTTCTCACATACATTTCACCCTGCTGATTCACAGTCCCCTTTGTGCTGATTGTCCAGGCGCCGGTGTGTTGCTTCAAAAAATACAAATAGGGAAATGACGTCACTCCGAATCCCAAATTAGTCAGCATCAGAATATAAACATAAGGCATAAAACTTTTTCGCTTGAAAATCTGAGCGATGACGACTAAAAAGACGATCCCGGAATAGGTCACTAAGAATCCGATTCCTTCGGGTCTTGTTAAATAGGCACATCCAAACAAGATGCCCAGTACGATTGATTTGCCCAGGCTTTTTGCGTTCAAGATGTTCCAGCCGAGAATAATCGCGATCACAGCGATAAAACTGTAAATTGAATCCGATTCTGCTTTCACACTGAAATGCGCTGAAATCGTGTAACAGGAACCTAAAATAGCAACAGCAAATGCAACTTTTTTATTGAAATGGGTTTTCACAAAAAAGAAAAGCGGGACAATTAACAATGTCGAACTCAACATCGACACTAACCGGCCGGCAATTTCATAATCAGGCACAAGGTATGCAAACAATGCCACAACTATGGAATAAAATGGCGACCAGTATGTATGAAACACATGATTCACTCCGTTGAGATGTGCGCTTGCCGCGAGTTTCAGATAATTTACCTCGTCAAAGCCAATCGCGAATGATTTTGTGCTTAAAATGAGCCGAAAAATTAAAGCGCCTGCGATAATAAATATCAGCAGAAACCACTCCTGCTTCTTCATATCAGTATTCATTTTATTCCACATTGCTTTGAACATGTTATTGTTCTCCATTATTTTTATCCTAGCCCGCCATTTTAAAAAATAGCTTTTCATAACTATCCGTGATTCGGTCCCAGGTATATGCTTCCTCAATTCTGGCGACTGCCAGTTTTTGATGTTCCCTTACTACTGCCGGATTATCAAGCAGGTACTGCATTTTTTCTGCCAGATCCTGCGCCTCATTTTGTGTATTGAAATAGATCCCCGACTTTCGCAACACTTCCCGATGTTCGGGAACATCGTTCGCGAGAACACAATTTCCGTAACCCATTGCTTCTAAAAGTGCCGGATGTGTTCCGCCAACTTCTGTGGCCTGTACATAAAAATAGGCGTTTGATTGAAATTCCTTGTAGCCCTGCCCGAAAACATAGCCTGTAAAAATGATCCGCGGATCCTTGGTTTTTTTTAAGTCTTGTTTATATTTTGTGCTATAAGGTGCATCTCCGACGACCACCAGTTGTAAATCGGTTTTTACTTTTTCGAACGCTTTAACCACCAGATGTGCATTATTTTCCGGCTCGAGTCTGCTGACATATAATATGTATTTTTCGGGCTCAACGCCAAATTTATCCAGCACATCTTTTGTCGGCGCTTTTTTCGTTGGTGCTCCATAAGGAATAAAAGTTGAATCTTTATCAAATTTATCCTGATAATATTTTTTTATAAATATCGAGTCTGTCACCACTTCGTTTGGTAAAAAGGTTGCCAACCATTCGGACATTTTATAATACATTTGTCCGAGTTTATTCCATTTGTCCCGCTGCCATTCCAGCCCATCGACATTTAAAGCGACTTTTTTGAAGCTCATTCGCGGCACAAATGAAAACAAGCTGTTCGCGCTGTTGCAAATCAACACCACATCGAATTTACGAAAAGTTCCGTGTAACACGCTGACTGCGGTATGTGCAACGGTATCAAGATATTTATGACTAATTGTGGGTAAAATAATGATTTCTACGCCCTTGTAATATTTTTCAGAATATTCAATTATATTAGACCGTCCATAGACAGACACTTCATGACCTTTTTCAACCAGGCGAGGAGCCAATTCTTCTGCGAAAGTTTCAAAACCACCGTAATTCGCGGGGATTCCCCTGATTCCCATTATTGCAATTTTCATAACGTCCCACTATTTTGATTTTTTGAATAAGAATGATTTTATATTATTTACAACTGTTCTAACTTGCGATTCTGTCATTGCCGGATATAAGGGCAGTGTCAATTCCCGCGACCAAATATCCTCGGTCTTTTCCAGTTTTACTGAATTTTTATGCAATGTTCGATGAAATGAAAATTGATGCACCGGCGGATAGTGAATGCTTGTTTGAATTCCGTTCTCCTTTAAATAGGTCATTAAATCCTGCCGATTTACTTTTCTGTCCAGCAAAATTGGATATATATGATAACTTGCGGTTCCGAAATGATTCAGAAACGGTACTTTCACTTCATCAATTTCTTTTAGTAATGAATTATAAAAATTGACAATCCGCGCACGTTTTTCGTTTTTCGCTTTTAATTTGTTTAACTGCACGATGCCAATGGCAGATGCAATCTCAGACGTCCGGTAGTTATAACCCAAATCCACCACATCATAAGAAAATGCATGACCCTTAAAGCGATCCAATGTAAGTGTCGTCATTCCATGCGAGCGAATAAGTCTCAATTTTTCGGCGATATGATCATCATTTGTAACCACCATGCCGCCTTCGCCTGTCGCCATATTTTTGTTGGAAAAGAAACTAAAGCAACCGCATTTGCCGAAGGTGCCGCATTTTTTTTCTGCGATAGCAGCGCCTGGTGCATGGGCGACATCTTCAATTATCGAAATATTATACTTTTTGGCGATTTGCATAATCTTTTCCATATTGCAGGGATTCCCGGCATAATGCACAACCATCACAGCTTTCGTTTTTTCTGAAATCTTTTTTTCAATGTCTTCCGGTGAAATATTAAAATCTTCTTCACTGGTAATATCTGCAAAGACTGGCGTTGCGCCAGTATATAAAATTGAATTAACGCTTGCCACAAAGGTCATGGCCGGGACTATAACTTCATCTCCAAAACTAACGCCTGCTGCAATATTCGCGAGATGCAACGCGGCGGTCCCATTGTTTACTGCAAACGCATGTTTACAATTTAAGAATTCACAAAATTGCCGCTCAAAACGTTTAGTAATTTCTCCCATTGTCAACCAACGGGATTCAAGAACTTTAGTAACTTCTCTAATTTCGTCGATACCAATATCGCTATCAAAAAATGGTATTTTCCAGTTCCCCATAAATGCTCTTATAACTCCTTTATGTCTAAATCAAATAAATGAAGATATTTATTCTCTTCTGCTTTATTAATTACTTTTACATGCACCCGATACAAACCCGTTTGAAAATTCTCTGGCAGTTCCCAGAATATTTCATCACGAATGATGTTTTTAGGTTTCCATTTCGTTGTCGGATAAACTTCAAACACCGGAAGATGGTCGTTGTTTATTTCAATATCATCTTTTTTTAATTTAAATGAAAATGCTAAACTATCCTGCAACACCGAATCCGACAGCCAAAAACATGTAAAATGAAGCGCATGTTTCCAATAAACTTTGCCCAGCTTATCAGGTTGAATATAATATTTCAACATATCATGCTTATTAAAGCCGATAAAATCAATTTGATCCGTCAACTTAGCTTTCTTTTTATTATCGATATCACTGCCGTCGGAAACTGCTAATTTTTGTAATCCGGTTTCATAATTCGCATTTTTTTCAAACATGCAAATTCCATCAATGTATTGGACAATCCCATAATCTCTGTTTTGCAAAACCTTTCTGATCGAATCGTTATCCGGCCAATGATATGGCAATACAAAACTGGATCGGGTGAGTAAGCGAACTGTTGGCGCATAAAAATCATACATAATATAATCCACTGTATTGACATGCTCATTAAATAAATAAAGCTCATGCCTTTCTGCCGCATGGACAGCGATTTTTCTGGTTGCAGATAGAGATGCGTCCGTTGGAATTTGCTCAATAACAGATTTGATTTTTTTATGATGATCAGTAATTTTCCAATCTTTAACGTCAAACACATTTGAACTCAAGAAAAAGAACATCACAGAAAAAAGCCCAACAATCACGGATATTATTATTAATTTCTGCTCGTTCTTCAATTTGAACTGGGTATAATCAAGTAATTTTCCGGCGCCGTAAATCGCTGAAATGAAAATGAACGGCGCGATCGTCGCACTGTAATGATGAGATACATCATGTGTATAATAATAGCTGCTCAACAAGTTTATCGCGAACATCGGCGAAGCGATTAATAGCGTAGACGGGCTGAGCAGACTTATAAAAAATAGCGGTGCAAACAAATTTATAAAATAGATGATATTATATTTTTTAGCCAAAAATTTTATCAGATAAAATGAATCCGTTTTCATATTCGCCAAATGATCCCAATGCGTTTCCGCTCCCTCCATAATGACAAATTCGGGTAAACCAAGCATTGCCCGAATCGTCATTCGTTTGTACCATACAAAAAACCAGGCTGCACACAATATTCCGGTAATGATACTTACCTTTCTTTCTTTCATGATAAAAAAAGCATAAGCAGCCATCATTGATAAAATCAGTGCTGAATCTTCTCTGCTCATGATCGCGAAAAATGCATGAAACGCAAACCATCCATAACTTCTTTTTTGTAAAAAGTAAAATGCAAAAAGTAAAAACGGGGCAGCAAATGTTACGCCATGTACATCTAATAAATTGGCGTTTTGCATCGCAGGGTAAAGAAGATAGGCATACGCAAAAACCACTGCGATAATTTCATGCTTCAATTTGTCCTTTGCCAGCCAGTATACAGGCAGAGCGCCCAACGCAATCACTGTCGTATGAATGATCAGAATCGTCCAGACTGACGGAAAAATTTTATAAATAATCGCGACCAAAAGATAGATAAATTCCCAATGAGCCATCCAAAAGCGCATCATTGGTTGGCCCATGTTTACGCTTTCCTGCAATAAATTTCCGTTTGCCGTATTCCAGATCGTCTGGATCATAATTCCGAGGTCGTAAACCGATGCAGAGAAACTTTCAAAGCGCAGAATGCTTAAACCACTTATGCAAAAAACGTATCCGACAATTCCCGCCACAACCATCCATAATCCGGTTCTATCAGGTGAAGAACGATACGTGTTCAGATGGCGCAGCCCTTTTTGCGGTTCCCGATATTTAATTCTTCTTTTCATAAATTATTTCCGACCTGTCTCAATTCAAACATCAGAATTATGATGATACACTCAATTCCTTTTTATCTTTTGAAAAAATGTATGTTGCGATGGATCTTTCCAACAAAAAAGTAATGAACAATGATAAGTACGTGATGAGCCGCATAATTATAATTGCCAGAAATGCAATCCCGCCTAATCCGAAATAGAAATCATATAAACCATAACTCGTCAACTCACGAACTCCGACTCCACCGGGAATGGGCGATATTAACGAGAGAAAATTTGTTATCGAACCAGCAAATATCACAAACGTCAGATCGATTTCCGGATGTCCTAATGTTGCAATGACCAACCAAAAAATATAATAGCTGATAATTAAATTAATAATCGTTATCAAAATGCTATAGAGCAAATAATCTTTTCTTCGTCTGGTAATTTTAATTGTCTCGATAAAATTAATGATAAAACTCATGGATTTAATTTTCCGTTTAAAAATCCAACTGCCGACAAATAATATAGCAAGCGCTGCTAAAACAATCATTCCATTAATAACAATATTCTGGTTATGGACAATTTGTTTAACAGCATGGAAAAATTTCGAGAGATGACCGCCGATGATAACGGCAATACATGCAATCATTAGCTCGGAAGCGTGTTCAATAAAAATTTCACCGAGTATTGATGGTAACGATTTTCCAACCTCAATCTGCTCGGCTTTTTTTAATAAAACAGCTTTCACCGGAACCCCAAGCTTACCCGGCATTGTAAAATTGGCAGCCAACGCATTAATCGAAACTCTGAACACATTCATAAAAGACAGGTTTCCCTTCAGAGGCCGTAATAGATAATACCAACGCCAACTTCGAAAAAAAATTGTTGACATTGTGACAACCAAAACGAAACCAAGCGTTAAATAATTTACATTGAACAATATCTCTTTATAGTCATTTAAATTTTGGCGATTCTTATAAATGATCAACCCCAATCCCATCAGAATGAGAACAACAAAGAATAAGTTAATAAGCTTATTATAATTGTTGTGTTTCTCAGGTTGCATATTTTGCATGATAATCCTTCACATTAAATCACTACCGTGCTCAGAGCGCATTTAATTTGTCTCTATCATATTCTTCCAGCGCTAACTCATAATCATCCTTGCGCCCAATATCCCGCCAGTAATTATTAAAAGAATAACTTAATACCTTAATTTTATTCTTTATGGATAATTTAATTAAATCCGGTAAATCAAACGGTTTATCTCTGGGAATCATCTCAATCATGCTTTTATCAATCGCATAAATTCCCATACTGACTTTGTGGACAAGTGTTGGTTTTTCGATGTAGTCATAAATCTCATGAGTATCATTCACTTTCAAAATTCCCAGGTCAATTTTCACTTCTTTATTATATGTCGCGATAGTAATTTTCGAGTTATTTTTTTTATGAAAATTCATCAGCTCGGAATAATTTAAATCTGTTAAAATATCACCGTTCATCATCAGGAAGGTATCGTCCAAATCATCGACAAGTGTTAAAGGCCCTGCTGTTCCCAATGGTTTTTCTTCCCGTGAATATGAAATTTCAACACCCCACCGACTGCCATTTCTGAAATAGGCTTCAAGCAATTCAGCCAGGTATCCAACTGCCATCACAATTTTCGTAAATCCATTATTTTTTAATTGTCGAATCACTACTTCCAGAATCGGCATATCATTAATTGGCATCAGCGGCTTCGGTAAAATCGTGGTGTAAGGTCGTAACCTGGTTCCTTTGCCACCTGCTAAAATAATTGCTTGCATTTTAAAGACCTCTCGATTTTAAACATTATAGATTTCAGGTTTATAAATTTCCATATTTTGCGAAACGAATTCGATGGTCTCTTTTAGACCTTCATCGAGTGTATATTTCGGCTCCCAACCAACCAGGTCTTTCGCTTTTCGATTATTACAAATTAATGTCATCACTTCGCTTTTTTCCGGTCGAACCCGATCGTCGTCAGTGATAATTTCAATGTTTTTATTCATCAATGAAAAAATCTTTTCAGCCAATTCACCAATGGTAATTCCCTTACCAAAGCCAATATTAATCACTTCACCAGGCGATTTTTTCGATTCTGCAATTTTCAGGAATCCAGCAGCCGTATCTTTCGCATAATTTAGGTCCCTGATAGGCGTAAGTGAACCGAGTTTCACTTTATCGCCAGATAGCGCCTGGCTAATAATTGTCGGGATAACAGCTCGAGCCGATTGTCTGGGACCATAAGTATTAAACGGGCGGATGATTGCAACCGGCAGATTGAAAGATAAATAATAGCTTTCGGCAATTTTATCGGCGCCAATTTTGCTTGCAGAATAGGGCGACTGTCCCTGCAGCGGATGCTGTTCATCAATTGGCGTATAAATCGCAGTTCCGTATGTTTCACTGGTGGATGTATGCACAACCTTTTCGATATTTTCTGTTAAACAGGCTTGCATTACATTCAACGTTCCGCGCACATTAGTTTCCACATAAGAACCAGGAGCAAGATATGAATAGGGAATTGCAATTAAAGCCGCCAGATGAAATACCACATCACAACCCGCAACCGCTTTGTGTACTGAAAACGCATCCTGAATATCTCCTGAAACAACTTCCACATCATCTTTTATATTCTGAGGTAACTTTTCAATATTGCCCCAATTATTTCGGGAATTGTAATGAACAAATACCCGCGTCTGTGCCCCCAATTCAACCAGTCGCTCTGTAAGATGACTACCAATAAATCCAGCGGCCCCGGTTACCAAAACTTTTTTATCTGACCAATTCATTTATTCAATCCTTCATGTAAGAATTTTTTTATATAGATCGATGATTTGCGCACCGATTGTATTTAACGTCAATTCTTTTTCGACTTTTTTGCGATTGCGGTCGCCAAACTCGTAGGCAATTTTCTTATTATCAAACAAATAATTGACTTTTTCTGCCAGTGATCTTGAATTTTTAAACTCAAAAATATAACCATTTACACCTTCTTCAATATATTCTCCGCTGCCCTCCGGTGTACACACTACAGGGAGTCCGCACGCCATTGCTTCCAGCGTTGAGATCGGACTTCCCTCTGTTAACGAAGGCATGATGAAAACAAGATTTTCCTGATACCGCCGTCGCAATTCTTCCAGCGATATTCCGGAAACAACTTCAAAATTATCCAGTTCATCAATTTGTTTCTGCAAGAATTCAGGAATCTGGGCAGCGACAGCAACTATTTTTCCTTTAATTGAAGGCGCGGCTTTCACGAGCGTATCAAAACCCTTTGGCAGAGATCCACGTCCTACATAAATCGCGGTTGGTTCTTTGTCGGTTATCGATTCAGAAGGACGGAAAAATTGATAATCAATCCCGTATTTAACAATTTCAATCTTTTCTGCCGGGATATCCATCTTTTCAACAAGATAATCTTTATACGCCTGTCGGGAAACCGTAATGCAATCGGCATTATTAAGTCCTCGTTGTTCATTACGTCGGAACAGATGATAGCTCGCTGAATTAAAATAAATTTTGTATTTTAGTGGCAAATACCTGCCCAACATCATTGCCTGCCTGGAAACAAGATAGTGGATGGAAATAATTGTTGGCATATTTGGCCTGCCCCCTGATAGTGTATGAGGTGACATCGCATGAAAAATATCGAATTTTTTTTCCATTTCCGAAAATATTGTTTTTGCCAACCTTGGATAAATAATTATCTCCCTGAAATTGGGATACATAATCATGAATTTTGGCAAACCGGTCTCAATTCCGTCTTTATATGAAAATATGCGCGTATTCAAACCATGCTCTTTTAAAAATTCCATCAACCGGACAGACCACACAGCAATACCACCATTCGGATTCAGTGTACACAATTCTACAATCGAAGCTATATTCATCCTGTATATTCCATTAATTCTTTTGCAATTCAGTATAGAGCTCTTTGATGTGCTCTTTGGTTTTATTCCATTGAAACTGATCAATCACGAACTTTCGACCAGCCGTCCCTATTTCTTTTGCCTCTTCCGGATGTTCTAATACCCATACAATTTTTTCAGCCAATGCATCCGGATTATTCGGCTCAACCGTAATTCCGCCTCCTGGAGTGATCAGTTCGCGAACGCCATCAATATCCGAAGTAATGCAGGGAGTTTCCATTGCTAATGCTTCCATCAGGCTGCTTGGTGTTTTATCCACCAATGTGGGCAGCACAAAGACATCTGCCGAACGAACATAATTCATATTCTGCTCCCACGACAAATTCCCGGTAAAAATGATGTTCTCGCAACCTTCGGCCAATTTTTCCAATGCCTTCTTTTCAGGGCCTTCGCCGGCAATAACAAGATGAGCATTCATTTTTTTCAGGATCGGCTTACATGCCTGAATGAGAATATGGACTCCCTTATATTTCACAAACCGTACACCTGAAAAAATTAATCGATCAATTTTTAATTCTTTTTTTATATTTACAAAATTATCTTTTCGGATACAATTGGTATCAATTCCATTATGAATTAATTTAATTTTTTCATCGGGCAGCTTCAGATGCTTTTTAAGGATATCGACAAGATATTGGGCAATAGGATAGATTTTATCAAATCGAATGAAAAATTGTTTTTCAACGAACAGAAGCCTGCTGGCCATTCCCGTACTATTTTCCCATGCCCATCGCTCACCAACGGCAGGATCCCAACCATTTTTATTTACATTACACAGGTATTCATACGTCATGCTCCCGCCAAATTTAAATACGGTTAATTTGCGGGTCATAAATTTTGTGATGAGTCCTGCAATTCCGGTGGCTGTGTCATGACAATGAACAATGTCCACCTTTTCTCTAATGATAATTCGAATTCCTTTTAACGCAATCCGGATGCACAATGAAATAAAATAAAGACCGGAACCTCTGTTTTTCAAAATTGGCACTGCGACACGGTTTACAAAATACCGATCATTTAATTTTTCGTATTTTTTTAAACCCGGTGCATGTTCACAAACAACATGAACTTCATGACCTTCCCTGCTCAGGTCACGACCGAGGTAATACGCATCAATGCCGGCGCCACCTGCCTGAGGCGGAAATTTACTACAATAAAAAACGAACTTCACGTTAATCTCTTCTCGTTATGTTGTTCATTATTTTGCCGGATTAATACCATTCAATTTTTTTAACAATAATCGATTTCGCCGCATACTTTCCTGGGACAGGCGCCAACTGTTATGGAATGAATCCAACAGCAGTCCCATCAGAAAAATGATTGTTGATAGTAAAATACTAAACGTTGTTAAAATGGCCAAACCAATATGGTACATGGCACCAGTTTGTAAATAGATGACAAAGATATAGGTCCCTGTGACCAAACCAACCGTAAGAAAAAACAGTGACAGCATTACAAAGAACATCATCGGATTATAATCTCTAAATAACGTAACGATCGTGTAGAGAATCAGAAATCCGTCTCCCCATGTACTTAATTTTGATTCAGAGCCATCCGGTCGATTTCGATAATCAATTGGTATTTCCAATATTTTGTAATGTTCTTGCAAACAACGAATGTTTAGCTCTGCCTCTATTTCAAATCCTTTGGCTAATAAAATCAGATTATCCACCAACTGGCGGCTCATCACTCTGTAACCAGACAGAATATCCTTCAGTTGTACCTTAAAGAATCGGTTTAATATAGTAGTAAGAACCCAGTTGCCGATTTTATGTGAAAAAGAAAATGCTTTTTTAGAAATCTGTTTTCTTGCGCCAACCACCATATCTGCCTTACGATTTTCAACGGGTGCTATTAAATCCCGCACATTTGAAGCGCTATATGTCTCATCAGCATCGATCATGACATATATATCAGCATTAACTTCTTCCAGCATTTTTCGAACTGCATTCCCCTTTCCCTGTTTCTCACACGGAATAACAACAGCACCAGCGGAAGACGCCAGTTCAGCGGTTCGATCAACACTGTTATTATCGCCGACATAAACGGCTGCCTCTGGAAGAGCTTTTTGATACTCTTTGATAACGTTGGCAATCGTTTTTTCCTCATTGTATGCTGGTATGATAACCGCTATTTCCATGGAAAACTCCTACTTATTATCTAAAATTTTTTCAATATTATATTCTTTAATGTCGCCGGCATGTGTAAATATAATCATTTCACCGATCAGTCCCATTGCAACCATTTGAATACCAATTACAAGGCAAAGCGCGCCTAAAAGAAGCAGAGGACGTCCGGCGATTGGACCATATCCGAAAACACGATACAGGAACAAATAAAAATTAATTATAACACCAATTACAAGAAAACTACCACCAAATAGCCCTAAAAAATGAATTGGTTTTTTAGAGTATTTTGTTAAAAACAAAACGGTTAAAATATCCATACTACGCTGTACATATTCTCCCACAAAGCGGGATTGACGAAATTTACCCTTCAACTGTTCAATTTTTTCTTCTGCAATTTTATAGCCCTGGCGTTTTGCTAAAACAGGGATAAATTGACTTAATCCGCCATAAATCTGAAGATGCTCCAACACATCACGCCTGGTCACAAAAATTCCACTATTAATATCATGCAGCTTTGTATCTGATAATTTAGTTGATACTCGGTTAAAAATTTGGGAAATAAGTCTGTTCAACATAGAGTCTCTTCGTGGATACCGCCAGCCAACCACTAAATCGTTTCCCTCGTCAAGCTTTTTTAGAAAATTTGGTAGATGTTTTGCATTTGGGCGAACTCGTGTAGTATAAAAAATAATGGTATCCCCATTCGCCATTTTAAAACCTGCCTCAAAAGCAGACGCTTCACCAAATTCAGATCTCATTTTTATCAAACGAACATTTTTATCATGGATTGCAATCTTTTCCAATGCCTGATAGGTATCATCTTCACTTGCATCATCAACAAAAATGAGTTCATACCCTTTTTCCAGAGACTCCATCGTTGATTTTAAAGTCTTGTAATATTCTTCAACATACCCTTCCATGTTGTGGAAAGTAACAATCGCAGAAATAATTTTTGATGTTTTTTGGGTAGTCATTGCTCTGCACCAAATTTAGTTTATATTTTTTCTTGTATTTCTTCGGTCAAATAAATGCTTTTACGTTTTCCGGTTTTCACAATTAAATCAGCCAAAAGTCCCCAAAAAAAGAATTGAAAACCTGTAGCGATGAACAGAAAAACAGATGTTAATAAAATATTAATATCGCCCAGCGGTTTATTAATCATAAATATCCGGTATAACATCCAAAAAATTGAAAACATACCAAAGCCAACAAAAATGCTGCCAACTTTTCCAAAATAGCGCAATGGATTTTTAAGATATTTCATCATCAAATTAAGGGCTGTTAAATCAACGATCACCCGGAATGTTCTGGTGATGTTATACTTTGACTCCCCATACTTGCGCGGATGATGTTTCACTGCCATCTCAGTAATTTTCGCGCCTTCAATTTTTGCCAGCGCCGGGATAAAACGGTGTAGTTCACCGTATAGGTTAATGCGTTTTATAATTTGTGAACGAAAAATTTTTAAAGAACATCCCGTATCATGTAATTTTACTCCGGTTACCGAGCAAATAATTTTATTGGCAATTCTCGAGGGAACTTTCCGAATGATCAACTTATCTTTCCGATTTTTACGCCAACCGCTAACAACATCGTACCCTTTATTTAATTTTTCCAATAATACAGGAATATCTCCGGGATCGTTCTGTAAATCTCCGTCCATTGCAATAACAACATCTCCGCACGCAGCTTCAAAACCGGCAGCCATTGCCGCCGATTGACCAAAATTACCGCGAAATTTAATGACTTTTACATTGCTGTCATTTTGATGAATCTTTTCTAAAATCGGAAATGTTTGATCCTTGCTCCCATCATCGACAAATATGATCTCGTATCCCTGATCGATGCTATCCATTGCGTCTTTTATTTTCTGATAAAGCAATCGAACATTCTCTTCTTCATTATAGAGAGGCACAGCAACGGATAATTCGATTTTACGCTTTGCTTCATTCATATAGAGATTATTTTCTTTAATTTAAATTTATTCTTTGTAAGTTTTATCAAACTGATTATTGGTATTAAAATCGCGCATTCAATTACAATGGTTCTAAAATTGTGCCAATTAAACAAACTTTGTAAAAAAATGCTACTTTCTGATGCTTTGTGCACATCACTGAAAATAGCGATGGGCGATAAAACATATATTTGAGATATTGGCCAAAAAAGCTGTTCTCCGAAAGGCGCTTTTGTATCAACCGCCAAATAATCAAGCACTAAATGACTTGAATAACAAAAGAAAAACAGGCTAAAATAAGGCAGAAAATTTCTTCGCTTCTTTAAGAAAAACAGGATGCCAGCAAGCAATCCCAAAATAACTGCAAACCCGATACTATGCGTAATTCCATGATGAAATTTATTCGGATCACCAACAAGCATTCCTGGAATGATATCCAGATCAGGTACATTTGCAACAATCACAGCAAAAGTCAAATCCATCCATTTTAACTGATTTTTTTGATCATTTTGAACAGTAAATATTAAATATCCCGCTAACGAATGTCCGATTGGTGTTGGCATAATTTTCCTGTTAACTATTTTGAACAGCAACGTCTTTCTTAAAATTTGACCCTAATATTTTTTCCACAGCTTTATCCCGTTCCAGAATTCCGTCGTACAGGCCTTTTGCTTTTCCCCAGGCCCCTTTTGCTCCCCGACCTCTGATGATGTCTCGAACCAGCGCGTACGGCAATCCGGCAAGTGCAAAGAACAAATACTTGATCCATCCGTGTGCCGGCGCATGCTTTTTCATAAATCGAACTGCATTGCGGGTTGCCAGGTATTTTTTTCGGAACGAAAATTGTTCAATAGTTGCATGTGGTTTATGCCATACTTTGGCAAAGGGACTAAATAGTATTTTATATCCCGCCTTTGTGACACGCACGCTCAAATCTGTATCTTCAAACCAGTAACCGATATATCCTGGATCAAATAATCCGACTTCTTTTAGAACTGATTTCCGGGCCAACAACGCACCTCCCCACAAATAATCAACAGGTTCAACTTTATTGAATTGTCCCACATCCTTCTGGGCATCGCCGCGTCCGCGAGATACATTTTCTGTATAATCAATTGTACCGCCAGCGGATAATATGATATTGGGTTTACTCATATCATACATCATTGCTCCCACCATACCAACTTTATCATCGTTTTCTGCAACCTCCACCAGTTTTGACAACGAATCTTTCGCTCCAACAATATCATTATCAACCATATAAATATATTTTACAGGAGATTGAATGGCCTTGCGCAAACCAATATTCTTTCCTCCAATTGCCCCATAATTTTTATCATTTTCCACAAGCTTCACAGTTGGGAACTTTTCTTTCACCGCTTGTTGTGACCCATCAGTGGATGCATTATCAACAACAATGATTTCATACAGGGGAAAATCCAAATCTAACACTGCCTGAATACTTTCCATTAAAACTTCTTTTCGGTTCCAATTTAACATGACAACTGAAACTTTTGGCTTGTTTTCCATGCTCCTACTCCATACTGTATTTATTCTTCTATTGAAGCATCATTTTAAGATTCTCATTCAACTATTTTAAATAACCGTTAAAATTAATAATTCGCTCCGCTTTTGATACGCCTGAATATTTTATGTAAAAGAACAGACCAAAACGATTGGCGGCCATCCCCTGGTAAACATTTAATGAAATCACCGGTTACACGCTTAATGAGAATCAATTCTTCAACATTTTTGCCTTCAAGCGCATCAGCAGTTAAGCCCATGTAGGCAGTTTTATAGCCGCTTTTTATCAAAACTTTGGTAGTTACTACACCTGTCTGATTCCAGGGCCATGCAAAATGATATACCTTTTTATCTACTAATTTTTCTTCAATGACTAACTTGGAATAACGGAGCTCTTTCAAAATCGCTGTAATTTGTTTGTTCTTTGTTTCGTATTTATCCTCTGCAGAACCGGTTTTCCGGAAGCTTTTAACAATCTCATCCAGTTCTGTTTTCCAATTTTTTCGTTCAAAAAATTGTTTGCTTCTATTTTTCGCGACGTACGCAGCGCAATAGTCTTGTAACTTTTTATCGGGAACATACTGTTTGTTATCAGAAAAACGAGAACAGTATTTGTATACAGGCGTTCCGAAAGGTGGTCGTTCTGTTTTCAGTTCTCCATTTTCCGTATCTGTCAGGGGAAAATTCCAGCGTTTCAGGTTTTCCATTTTGGGATTGTAATAATCGATAACATCACTCGAGCAAAATACTCCCATGTGGTACATAGAATGCGATTGAAAATCGATAACCTTACTTTCATGCATTTTCTTAACCTGTTCCCATGTGACAATTCCTGATTTACCAATCCAGCCAGGAATCAAGAAAACAATGGCCTGAAAATTATACTTTTTTAACAACGGATATGCAATTTCATAGACATCGCTAAGACCGTCGTCAAATGTAATTACTACTGAACGTTCCGGCGCGGTCGAACGGTCTCTTAACGCTTGTTCATGCTGATCGCCTGTCAACGTTGTATAACCGTTCCTGAACAAATGTTTCAGGCAATCCTCAAATTCCTTACGAGTGATATGATGATATACAAAAACCGGTATTGCCTTATCCAGCTTATTTTTTGTTACATAATCAGGATAGACACGATTAAAGTATGCCTTAATAAATAACAATAATTCATTTTTTATTGTGTTAATCATAAATTTTCTCTAAACCATAATTCCAGTACAACTAAAGCCCAAAGGCGATGAGAATTATTGATTTTTTTTGCCATGTGATCATCAAGCATTTTTGAAACATACTTATAGTTGAAAAAACCGCGATTTTTTATTACTGATTCTGATAACCAATCATTAATAAATTCATTGACTTTTGCATCGTCTCTGATCCAATTTTTTAAGGGTATACTATGACCAAGTTTGTCTTTCCGATAAACAATATTGTGCGGCAACACATTTTCCATTGTCTTTTTGAAAATGTATTTTGTATCTGACTGTCCTTTAATTTTTAATTTTGAAGGGACTTTTGCTGCATATTCCACAAGTTTATGATCCAACATCGGGAATCTCGGATCGATACCAAAGTGGCGCATTAATCCCACTCGACGCAGATAGAAACCAACAACTGTGTTATAATCGCTATACAATGAGCGGCTAAGGAGATCCTTTCCGTCCGTTTCTTTGTTAAATCTCAATATAACCTGATACGGATCATAAGAGTTCATTTGACTAATCAAGTCTTTATCGATTAACGCGTTGATTTCTTTTGGCTGATAATAAATTCTCCATCGATGTGATAACAATTCTTTTGGAAATTGAAAGCTTTCAGAAAAACGCTTCGCTTTGACCACCAAATTTTTCTTTTTATCCGAATCCGGCAGCATGCTTCCCAATGTTAAAAACGGTTTTGTGACAAACGAAGGTATTGCATCAAAATATTTTGCAGCCTTATCCGCCATATAAACCGGATGCCCTCCGTAAAGCTCATCACCGCCATCTCCGGTAATCACACAATTCACTTCGTTTTCAGCGACTTTTCCCAGAATGTAAGTTGCAATATTAATCCCAACATCACAAAACGGCTCATTCATAAATTTTACCAATTTAGCAATTGAATCCACATCATCTGCTGAATATTCGGTTAATTTGTGCCTGGTTTTGTAATGATCCGCCACAATCTGAGCGTAATGTGACTCGTCAAATGTTTCTCCGCGACATCGGAAAGAAAATGTCTTCAACTCCTTTTCAATAATGGATGATGTAAGAGCAACCATCGTACTGGAATCCATGCCTCCGCTCAGAAAAATACCAAGATCCAACGTACTATCAACACGCATCCGCACCGCTTCTGTCATTAACCAGAGCAATTCTTCGGCTATATCTTTTTCCTTTTGCGAGCTAACCTCTGCAAACGAAAGTTTCCAATACGGTTCAATGTTGGTAATTCTTTCGTTATAAACTAGTAAATGCGCCGGACGCAGTTTATTCACATTTTTATAAAAAGTATATAACGCAGGATTATAATTAAATAACAAAAACTGAGAAAGCGCATGAAAATTCACTTCTTTTTTTGCTTCAGGACTATTCACAATTGCCTGCAGCGTTGAACTAAAAATTAACTTATTATTATCGAACAGATAATAAAGCGGCTCAATGCCAAACCGGTCACGGCCAAGAATTACTTTATTCTTATTATTATCAATAATAGCAAATGCAAATTTACCATTTACATCCTTAACAAAATCTTTACCTTTTTTTTCATAGAGTTTTAAGGCAATTTGAGACTGGTTTTTTTGACATGCGGCCAGAGTTTCAGAATCCAGCAATTCAGATGCATTATAAAACTCCCCCTGGACTACAACAACCACAGAATCATCTTCATTTGAAGCAGGCGCACCCTTTTCTGATGGCACATGTGGCAACGGAATACTGCCGACAGCGAAATTCTTTCGCTGGTTAATTTTCATTTCTCCAACAACTCCGTCGCCAAAATATCCCATTTTTTTGAAAGATTCTTTTGGTACGCTTATTTTTTGATCTTTATTTATAATTCCCCAAATCATATATGCTCCCTATATTTTGGTTTAGCGATCCACTGATTGTTCAGCACTACTAGATTTTCTATACATAATTTTTAAATTAGTTATAAAAGTATCAATTTCATCCCGGTCAAAAGATTTAAGTAATAATATTGCCACAATGTAAAGAATCCCAGTGAACGCAATTAGCGGAATAACCGGAATGAAATCAAGCCATCTAAAACCTGCGAAAATAAAGCCTGCTGCTAAAACGGGTTTAAAAATTATTTTAAAGACAGGCAATTTCACATGATATCTGTATAAATAAAATGACGCCGCCATAAACAACAAAAACTCTGACAAAACTGTCGCTACTGCAGATCCATTGAAACCATAAAACGGAATAACAATGAAATTAAGCACTATTTTAAAAATCAAACCGATCGCGCCAAAAACCATAATCACCCGCTGGCGGTTCATGGATATCAATGTTGCATTTAACATCCAATTCGGGTATTGAAATAATAAACCGAAAAATAAAATTTGCAGCGTCACTATTGCTGGTCTAAATTCTTCCTTAAAAAAAAAGTCAATTAAAAACTCTGAAAAAAGCACTCCATACACGACTGCCGGTAAACCAACAATTACAACATATTTAACAGATTTAATCGCTAACCGCCGGTGGTAACCAATGTCCACAGTAAAAAGCTCTGATAATCGGGGCAAAAAAACTAACCAAAAAACCGTTGGTAAAATGGCGACGCCTTCATAAATCTTAAAAGCTGCATTATATAAGCCGACTTCCTCGTAATTCCGCATCAACGAAAGCATTACAGTGTCTATGTATGAAAAAACTGTCAAAATAACGAAAAACAGTCCGAGAGGAAACGCTTCTATTTGCAAATTTTTCATTAAGTTCAGATTGAATTTCAATCGTATTGGTGAAATTTTCCAGCGTATCGTAATCATCGTCAACAAGAAATTAACAGCACGCACAGTGGCGAAACATATTGTAAATGGCATCAATGCTTCCCATCGAAAAAGGGCTGCCATGCCAAATCCCAGCAAACTCATTCGTTCGATTAAAACGAGTAACGTGTCCCATCCAAATTCGTCGTGCGCCTGAAAAAAGATTCTGAATGTATAGATCATATTTTTCAGAAATGCGGAAATTGTCAAAATGTAGATAATCGTTCTTATTTGCCCTTTGTACCCCAAAATATGAACAACGATCAACATCGCAATATAAATGCCAGTACATAGTAAGGTTTTCCAGACAAGTAAATTGCCCAGATAATTTTCCGTTAAATTTTTGGATCTGGAAACATTACGGATACTAATATCGCGCAATCCAAAATCCGTAAACATTTCGAATATAGTAGCAATGGAAAGCGCGGTCGTAAAAATACCGTATTGTTCGCTCCCCAAAACTCTGGCTAAAAATGATAGGAGGATAAAAAGAAAGAATGTTGATAGTGTTGATATACTCGAAAATATCAAATTCTTAACAATGTTATATTCTTTATTTTTCACGATGCAAACAATTTATATAGTTTGTTCAATTCTATCGGCTAATTTATTTAAAGCGCCAGCCCACGTAAATTCTTGTTTCAGCAGTTCAAAATCCACAGGATCAACAGCTTTTCCGTTGTTGAGCAATTCGACAATTTTATCTGCAAATTTCTCGATATCAACAATATGCAATGTTTTATACTTTTTAGGAACGCCTCTTGCGGCCGTCTCGGTAGCGACGATTTGTTTGCCGCATCCTAAAGATTCAATAATTTTTGTGGGCATTCCCCAACCAGCCAAAATCGGAGAAATCATCACATCACAATTACACAGATAATCTTCCAGGCGTTCGACAAATCCCAAAAATTCCATTTTCGGATGGTTAACGTCCTGCGGTGGATTTGCCCCGATAAATTGAAATTTTACATTTGGGTACTTTTCCACAACTTTATCTACCACCTTTTCACGTGCCGCGTACACGGCTTCTCTGTTAGTGGATATATTATAATTTCCGAAAAATAAAACAATTTTCGGATCATTATTCGGCGGATCATAAAACGGATGGAATATCTCTTCATTAAAACATTGCGGCACGACATGCATTTCGTCGCGACGTCTCCATCTGGCATAATAATCAGCTTCTGATTCGGAAATCGGAACGAGCAGATCAGATTTTTTTACACCTTGTTTTTCGACATAATAAACCCATGGCACGAGAGGGTATCGCCTTTTATCTGTTTTCGCCTTTCCCAGATATTGTTTAAATTCAAGATTATGAGAACAGTAGATAAACGGAATACCATATTTTTTCTTTAACTTCAATCCATAAATAGCACTGAGTCCATAATCGGTCAAAATGACGTCATACTTTCTCTGTGAAATCAGATGTTCTGCTTCTAACAACATTTGATTACTGTAAATAAAATAACTTTTCATGGTAAAAGGAATTTTAATTTTCTTTCCAACGCCTTTCACCCGCCATTCAAATTTGTCCTCAAGTTCATGATCACCCGGATGCCCCGACCCTTCGAGATAAATCAAATCAAGATCAAATCGTTTTGCTAAATTTGTAACAAATTCGCCACCACGAACACCGGCGCCAGTATAAGGGACATGGGGATCATAGACGCTGATGTAAAGCATTTTTTTCTTCATCATATAGTCTCTTCTTTTCGGTTACGGATTACTTTCGCCGGAATTCCAACAGCTATTGAATAATCGGGTATATTGTCCTTGACTACTGCACTGGTGCCAATAATACAATCCCGCCCGATAGTGACTCCATCCAAAACCTGCACGTTTGAACCAAGCCAGATATTCTCTTTGAGCGTAATCCCGTCAGATTTTCTTTCTTGTTCAAGCGGAGAAACATCAATTCGACCAAACGTATGCGTTCCGCCAATCATATAACAATAAGCAGCAATGAGTGCATTTTTCCCCAATTCCACTTTGCTTGCAGAAAATATTTGACAATTAAAACCCATATTCACATTATCATCAAAAATAATATTTCCATTTTTACAATTTAAAATCGTATTTCGACCAATGAATACGCCATCGCCTAATGTAATACCCTCATTATCCTGACCTTTTGCATCGAGAACAACATTATCATCAATAACAACATTATCGCCAATTTTAATTTTATGCGGGTGCCGCAAAATCACATTTTGTCCAAAGGTCACATTACGACCAACTTTCCCCAATAACAGGGGATAAAGCTTCATTCTCAGAACAAGCCCCAGCGCTCCGGGCACCCAACTCGTCAGGGTAATTATCATCTCATATTTAATCAAACTGCACAGCCCCTTTTTGCCAATAATGAGCTCCTGGTACTTTTGCAGCGCTGATTTTTTGGAATCATGTAATTCCTTTTGTATTTCTACAGTTTCTTGTTTCATTTTGACTTCCTTATAACAAATTTTCTTTTTTATACCATTCAGCGGTTCGTTTCAGCCCGGTTTTCAGGGAGACTGTGGGATTATATCCTAACAACCGCTTTGCTTTAGACACATCAAACGCTCTGTCTTTGCTAAAGAATTCAAGTCGCCGTCTATAAATCGGGGGCTGAATCCGGAATGGGTAACACAGGGTTTCGCAAAGAACAGCTACAACCATCATTGGAGCAAGCGGAACGCGTTTTTTGGGAACCGGCACTCCAAGTGCTTCTGCCAGCAATTTTACATATTCATTTAAGGTGACGTATTCATCCCCACCAAGTGTAAAAACTTCTCCCACAGCTTCTTTCTTTTGTCCGCATAACACAATGCCCTTTACCAAATCAGTGACATACGTCAGGTGATATAACACTTCACCGTTTCCAATCATCCTAAATTTGCCACTATTCACAAATTTGAAAATTTTCAAAAATCGCATGTCGCCGGGGCCATAAATCCCCACCGGTCGGAAAACTACTCCTTCAATATCGTCATGTTCTTTAAAAAATTGCAGGGCAAGCTTCTCACCTTCTACTTTGGAATCCTGATAAACATCGCCCGGATTATACGGGTCTTCTTCTTTTGACGGAGCGTTTTTGATTTCTCCCTGGACTCCAACTGTGCTGCAATGTACAAAACGCCTGACTTTTGCCTCTAATGCAGATTCAAGCAAATTTTTTGTACCACCAACGTTGACATCGTAAAAATACTGTTTCGAAACGTTTTGTTCTCTAAAAATAGCGGCAATATGATAAACAGTATCAACTCCTTCAACAGCAGCGGCTAATGTATCTTTTTTCTCTAAATCCCCATAAACAATTTGCACACCCATTTTTTCAAGCTTTTTGGTATTTTTCTTTGGTCTTGATAATGCCTGTACAGCGTATCCCTGATTAACCAATTCTTCTGCGAGATATCCGCCTGTAAATCCTGTAGCACCGGTAACTAACACTTTTTTCTTCATATTTAAGCCTATTAGTTAATCTTTTTAATAGCACTCGTTTTATTTTATTTTTGAGCCGGGATATAAATTTGATTCACTTCTTCAATTTCCTGTTTTTTTCGATTTTTATCCCAATCCAATTCTTCTCCCATGATATCTGCTGCTTGTTTAAGACAATCAGAACCGGGATTCATCGCACTCCCTAAATCAGTGCGCCGCAAAATGACATCTGCTAATTTCAGCGCCATTTCTTCACGAACGCCATGTAAAATTTCAGATTTGAGCACCTCTTTGGAGCCTGGCATCACCTCTATCCATCGGGCGTCGTTTTCACCATATTGTAAAATTTCGTTTAGCGCAGAGCCGTAATTATAGCTCAGGTGACGCATCACAGGTTCTGTTAGTCCATGGGGTTGTGATTTAATATTGGCTTGCATAAAATCTTGAAATCTTTCAATATCCCCCCCCATCAGTTTCGTTTCATCCGTGTTGGATAATATGAATTTTTTGCCCAATTTTTTCAAAATCAAATCGATTGTCTTTTTCGCAACATCCCGGGCTGTTGTATATTTTACACCAACTCCGGTAATTAATCCTTCTGTGCCATCAATGGCTTGATGGTCATAAATTGCATAATGTTTTTGCAAGACAACTTCACCAGTCATCGGATTTTGTTTATCCATCGGTAAAAAGCCACCGTAAAAATATGTTATTTCTTCACGTCGTATTTCTGCGGCTGGATAGGCTTTATTAACAGCATCCAGGAAGTCACTGATTTCCGATTCAGTTACTTTATAACTATCCTGATCACCATTATATGGTAGGTGGTTTGTGCCAATAATTGTGTAATCCCGCCATGGAGCAAAGAAAAGAATCCGGAACGCATTGTATTCTGTGCCATCATCACGTTTATAGTGATAAGGCCCTGACAATCCCGCTGCATGTGTATCCAGCACTCGTCTGTTTACGACCAAATTCATTGCAGTGGATAAATTGAATCGTTTTTTGGATACATGACCATTCACATTATCCAACACATGATCAACCCATGGCCCCGCATTATTAAGGATTATTTTTGCCTGAATTTCCAGATTATCTCCTGAAAGCACATCCTGCACCTTCGCTCCGATGATTTTATTGCCTTTTTTAATCAAACCAGATGATTTAATATAATTTGCAGCATCTGCACCGTATTTTTCAGCCGAACGCACGAACGAAAGTAATAACCGCTCTGTATTATAGCATTGGCAATCGTACCAGATAGCGCCGCCATTCATATTATATTTTTCATAACCAGGCACAAATTCCTGAACTTTCTTTTTTGAAATCGTATATCCATGCGGCATATATTTATGCGGATCAGACAGTCCGTTGCGATCGTATCCAACAACATCGTTTGCGATTAAGGCGGCTGCCAGTGCCGGACGACTTTTCATTTTGTAACTATACGTTGGCATAATTACCGGCATCGGATATACTAAATTTGGCGCGATATGCATTAAAATCATTCGTTCACGAATAGATTCGCGCATTCGCTTGATATCCATTTGCTGTAAATAGCGCAAACCGCCATGAATAATTTTTAAACTATTTGATGAAGTCGCGCTGCCAAAATCTGCTTTGTCAATCAATGCGACTTTAAGTCCTCGCAATGCTGCATCCCAGGCTGCGGCAACTCCATAAATACCTGCTCCGATCACTAACAGATCGTATTCTGTACTGGATAATTTATTTAAATCTCTTTTCATATAGAATCCTGTTTTTTATTAAATTTTTGTAACAGCCCCTAAAAACACTTCGGACGTCTGCATTTATCAAGAATCAATTATGATTCTTCTCCCCCCAACAATAAAAAAAGACGTCCTTATTTTAGCAACTTTATTTTACTTCATATAAATATCGTACCACATACCAAACATCATTAACGCCCACAAACGATGGCTATGATTTTCCCTGCCCTTCAAATGTTCTTTCATTAAGCGATCAATATACTTTGGATTGAAAAATCCTTCGCGTTTCACTTTCTCCATGGATAGTGTATCTGTGAGCATTGGTTTTAATTCGCTTTTTAACCAATTCTTAATTGGAATACTAAAACCTTCTTTGCCTCGATAAAGAATTTCATGAGGAAGCAAATCCTCCATTGATTTTTTTAAGATGTACTTTGTCATATTTGACTTCAATTTTAGACTGCTGGGAATTGTAGCGCTAAACTCCACAAATCGATGATCCAGAAATGGAACTCGCGCTTCAAGTGAAGTTGCCATGCTCATTCGATCCACTTTCACTAAAATGTCATCAACCAGATATGTCTTAATATCCACATATAGCTGACGGCTCACATCATCATTTTTATTATAAGCGCTATTGGCAAAGTAATGACGAATGAATTTGTAGGGATCATTTTCAGTGATTCCGCTTTTCATGTCATCCGCATACAGCACTTCTTTTTCAAGTTCTTGCAAAAAAATCATCCATCTTGTATGGCGCAAATCTTCCGGTAATTTTGCGCCTTCCACAAAACGTTTCGTACGATTAATAAAGCCCTTCTTTTTTGATGTCGGCGGGATAATGTCTGCTACCCTTGCAATCATTCCATTTCTGACAAACCGTGGTATTTTCGCGTACTTTGCGAAAAGTCGATCGGCAATATACGTATCATATCCGGCGAACAACTCATCGCCACCGTCTCCGGAGAGAACAACGGTTACATAATCACGAGCCATTTTGGAAACCAGGTATGTAGGAAAAATTGAAAAATCACCAAAAGGTTCATCTAAAAAACCAATCAACTTTTCAGTTAACTCTACCGCATCTGGTTTAATAATAAACTCATGATGTTCTGTATCAAATTTTTTGGCGATCATTCTCGCATATTCGAGTTCATTATATGTAGAATCTTCAAATCCGATTGAAAATGTTTTCACGGGTCGATCCATGACTTGCGTCATAAGTGCGACTGTAGTACTGGAATCAATACCACCGCTTAGAAATGCGCCCAGTGGAACATCGCTCATCAGCCTGATTTTTACTGCATCCTGCAACAAATCTTTCAGATTATTTTTAACAGAACGTTCATCCAGGCCATTCGCTTGAAAATTAAGTTCCCAGTAATTCCGTACTTTAATATTGCCATTCCGCAATGTCAAATAATATCCTGCTGGCAATTTTTTAATATCCTGAAAAATGCTTAATGGAGCGGGGATATATTCAAACGTCAAAAAATTATCTAAGGCTTGCAAATCGACTCGCCTGGGAATATCTTCTGCTTTTAGAATTGATTTTAATTCCGAGGCAAAAATCAGTCTTTTCCCATCAAAGAAATAATACATCGGTTTAATGCCAATTCGATCTCTGGCAATAAACATCATTTGTTTTCGCTTATCCCAAATCGCAAAACCGAACATACCATTCAATTTTTGCACGCAATTTTCGCCCCACTCCTCATACGCATGAACAATGGCCTCAGTATCTGTCTTTGTTTTAAATTGATGCCCTTTTTTCTCCAATTCATTGCGCAATTCGATGTGATTATAAATTTCACCATTAAATACAATCCAGACAGAGCCGTTTTCATTGGAAATCGGTTGCTTACCGGTATTCAGATCAATTATACTTAAGCGCCGCATGCCGATACCGACATGCCCATCCAACATAATTCCCTCATCGTCCGGGCCGCGATGTTTGATAACATCACACATCTTTTTTATTACTTCGCTTTTTACCGGGTCTTCATGCTCAATGTTGACAACACCGCAAATACCACACATTAGTTGTTCTCCTCAGCGAGCTGCAATTTATTTTTTATTATATTATAAATGTCTTCAGTTTTTTTCAAATACGCTTTATAACTGTATTTTTCCTCGGCTAATTTTTTGGCATTTTCGGCAATTGTTTTGCGCAGCTCGTTATCATTTATGACCTTTAAAATACCATTAGCAAAATCCTTTTCGTCACACGCCGTCAAAACTGATACTTTCTCATCAAGCACTTGAGTATGAGTAATATGGTTTGTGGCAATGATCGGTTTTCCGGCTCTCAAATATTCATAAATTTTTAGCGGAGTATTATTTCCTTCTATTCGTGGCGTAACAAGTATATCCGCCACATTAATAAAATCCGCAACCTCCTCTGGTTTTACCTGTCCGGCAAAAATATAATAGTCATTCAGATTTAACGCGTTCACTTTTTTCTGATATTTTTCGATTTGATCCTTATGACCGCCAACAAGCAAGAAGCGCGCCTGATCGAACTTTTTCACAACCTTTTTGCTGGAAGCAATCAATAAATCCAGACCTTGATATGGTTCAAAGGTACCGGAATACAATATGACCAAATGCCCGTTCAACTGATATTTATCTCTGAGATTTTCTTTTTCTTTCTCTTGTTGGCCAAATATCATACTGTTGTCCGCGACATTTTCAATAAGCATTTGCTCTTTATCTGGCCAGTGTTCTTTCACGTAATTGTACAGTTCCGGACAAATTGTGATGACCGCGTCGGCATTAGAAATTGTATTATTTTCTAATTTATCAAAAAAGTTAATTAAAAATTTCAGCTTCGTAAATTTAAAATTTGTTAACTGTTGCGGTAAGCTGGAATGCATATCATATAAATGGTACTTTTTGAATTTTTTAGCAAACCAGGTTGCAAAAAACCCAGCTTCTTCATGGGAATGAATGAGATCGTAATCATTTTTCATGAGCATACGAAGCGTTTTAACCACAAGAAACATGTCCAGTATAATTTTCGATTTGGAGGGCCCGATTTTTATTTTATTAATCAACGGAACCCTGGGAATACGATGATAATGGACATTTGGGATATCGATATCCGTGCCCAGATGATATGTAACTAAATCAATTTCATGACCAAACTTTGAAAGCGTATTGAGACGATGAAGCACGCTCAAAGGAGTACCTCTTGGCTGAAAAAACGGCTGGGGCGCTATCATCAAAACTTTCATACTTTTCGACCTTTATTTTACTGTAATCTCATGACTCAAAGCCATGAGGAACTCTTAGGATTTCACAGAATAATCAAAGATATCAACACACATTATGACTTTCAGTAAAACCCGATAAATGAGAAACTATTTTATTTCTAACTCTATTAAAGTGAAGTTATATGAGGTTAGTTGAATGCGGGTTAATTCTTCCGCACGCCCACCAAAAACTTCTTGAATCCCGAATTATTGTGCTCCGTAACCAAAAATGACGACAAAAAATGTTTTAAAGAGAATTTTAAAATCCAGCCATAGTGACCAATTATCGATATACTCTAAATCCATTTCCATCCAGCGTTCAAATTTAATATTATTTCGGCCGCTAACCTGCCAGATACATGTAATACCTGGTTTCAAACTTAGCCTGCGGCGTTGCCACAACTTATACATTTCAACTTCAACAGGCAAAGGCGGCCTTGGGCCAACAATGCTCATATCACCTTTTAACACATTTATCAACTGCGGTAGTTCGTCAATGCTTAGTTTTCGAATAATTCTACCGACAACTGTCACTCGTGGATCTTTTTTCATTTTGAATACCGGCCCGTCCATTTCATTGGTTTTTACGAGATTTTTTTTCTTCATTTCTGCGCCAACAATCATCGAACGGAATTTATAGAGAGTAAATTTTCTGCCATTAACTCCAGACCGAATTTGGCTAAAGAACACAGGTCCCTTTGAGGTGATTTTAATCGCGAGCGCTGTAATAATAAAAATCGGTGATGATAAAATCAAGAAAAAAATGGTTAAAATTATATCCATTACTCGCTTAATAAACAATTCCCATTCTTTGGCATGAAATGTCTCGAATTCTAATAGTGGAAATCCATTAAAATTAGTCTGACGCACATGAGCAATTCTCAAATCATATAAATCCATAGAGATCGACGTCGGAATGCCTTCCCGTTCGCAAGCCATGATTACTTCATCCATCCGGTGAAGCCACAAGCGCGGGACAACAAAAATAACCCGATCGATAACCTTACGATGGAGAATAAAGGGAATATCCTGCAACCGCCCAAGGACGCGGAAACCTTCAATTTCCTTGCCGAACATTCCATGTTCATCATCAATAAGGCCAACAACTCTCAACCCCCAGTTAGAATGGGCTTTAACGATTTTGATAAATTCCTGAGCCCTCCGACCGGTTCCAACGATTAACAGATTAATGCGGTTAAAGCCTTGTTCGTGAACTTTATCTAAAACGATATATAATAGTCTTTTTTCAATAATTAACAAGAAAATTGTGATAACAGTAAAAGTACCAACATACAATCGACTTGTTAATTGCATTTTTAAAATAAAGAATATCGCGCTAAACACTAACACAGCAATAATTCCGACTTTAATAATTATGGAGATACTTTTCAGAAACGATCGAGTTCGAATATCTTTATATAAACCAAACCCGGTTGCTAAAATCAACCAGGCCGGTAAAAAGGTTATTGTCAATGGCAAATTTTTAGTAGCAAAATAAAGAAATCCTTCAAACGTCGGCGCAATTGCATAGGCCATCTCACCAAAATCGTAGGCTGTTCTAATAAAATCATCAATAAAATATGCTAACAAGAAAGATAAAACGATAACAATACTATCAATCGTTTTAAATAAATTTGCCAGAAATGCTTCTTTTTCCTTTACCATACAAAATCCTTGCTGCCTGTTTTAAACCGATTTGTTTTTTTTGTACCAATCAACAAACCGGGAAATTCCCTCTTCTATTCCCACAGACGGATTATAATCAAGCTCGGTTTTCGCTTTTGAAATATCTGCGTAAGTAATATTCACATCTCCTGGTTGCGCTGGTTTATAAATGATGTCTGCTTTTTTATCGAGTGTTTTTTGAATTACATCAACCAAATCCGACAATTGAATCACCTTCGATTCGCCCAAATTATAGATACTATAACCATCACAACGCTCGATCGATTTCATAATGCCGTCAACGATGTCATAAATGAAGGTAAAATCACGTTTTGCTGTTCCGTCACCGTAAATATGTATTGGTTCGCCATTATCGATCCATTTTGTAAATTTATGAATCGCCATATCTGGGCGTTGGCGAGGCCCATATACTGTAAAGAAGCGCAAACAAGTAACAGACATTTCATACAGCGAATAGTAAGTATATCCGATTAATTCACAAGCCTTTTTTGTTGCAGCATACGGAGAAATTGGATTATCAACAAAATCGGATTCACAAAACGGTACTTTATAATTATTCCCATAAACCGAAGAAGATGAAGCCATAACAATTTTTTTTATTTTAAATTCGTTCGCTTTCTCCAACAAGTTCATTGTCCCGCGAATATTTACCTCCTGATATAATTTAGGCTGTCTAATCGATGGTCGTACTCCTGCCCTTGCTGCCAAATGGACAATACCATCAAACGAATTATTCGCGAATATATTATTTAACAATTTTTCATCAAGAATATCCCCTTCAATCAAAGTGTAATTGGGGTGGTCTTTAACGCGTTCGATATTGCTGCGTTTAATTTCAGGATTATAGTAATCATTAAAATTATCCAGACAGCACACTTGATGACCGTCTTTAATTAATCTTTCATCGAGATGCGATCCAATGAAGCCAGCTCCGCCAGTCACTAACAGTTTCATAATTCCCTTTACATTTAATAGTGATAATAGCTGTATCCGTCGTGCCCAAATTCTGTTGTAGTTCCATTCAGGATGATCCCAAGTACTCGGGCTGGTACATTTTTAAATAGTTCTAATTTTTGTTTCGCAATTTTTCGATTTGTTACACCCGATCGAATGACCACAACTACTGCCTCAACCTGTGTGCCGATAACAATAGCATCTGTTGCTGCATTCAACGGAGGGCTATCAAAAATAACAATATCGAATTTCCGTTTGGCTTCATCCAGAAACCGCTTCATTTGATTTGAGCCTAACAATTCAGATGGATTTGGCAACAGCGAGCCACAACTGATAAGTGATAAATTCGGAATCATTGTTTCATGAACTGCGTGATTGAAGGTTGCCATATTGGTTAAATAATTTGTAAATCCTGGTTCTTTTGGAACGCCAAATGTATTGTGTAATACTCCTCTTCTCAGGTCTGCATCAATTAACAATGTGTTGTTTTTTTGCTGCGCAATTGAAATAGCCAAATTTGCTGCGGTAAATGATTTTCCATCACCAGGAGCGGTGCTTGTAATAACAAAGGATTGAATTCGTCCGGCACTTTTAGAAAAAACTAAATTGGTTCGCAACGACCGATATGCTTCTCCAATTGGAGTGGGAGAATAATCATACGTAACTAATTGCTGGTCTATTTGTTTAATTTTTTCCGAATCCTGATGATCGCCAATATCCTTAAATTCGATATTTGGAATCATGCCCAGCACATTCATCTTTAAGTATTTTTTAACATCATCAACTGTTTTGATACTTTTATCCAAAAAGTCCAGTCCTATCGCGACACCAAATCCGAGTGCAAGAGCGAAAATAGCGCCCATCATTGCTTTTTTCTTTTTATCCCGATTGACCGGAAAATCAGGAACTAAAGCAATATCCAGAATTTCTACAACTTCGCTTTCTACGGCCTCGGATATATTTGCCAATTGCGATTGCGCTTTCAACTGTCGATAAATTTCTTCATTCGCCCGAAGCTCGCGCTCCAACACCTGCATCGTAAACTGATCTTCAGGCAATTTTTGTTTCAAATTATATTTTAAATTTGATATTGTACTTTGAAAAGAAATCGTCTCTTTTTTTAATTCTCCCCGATGTGCAATTGCCTCTTCTTTAATTTCTGTTTGTAAATTATTAATTGAATTTTCAAGTTCGATCGCTTTTTTATGCTTTTTTGTTAATCCGCCGCTAACAAGTTTTTCGTATTCTCCTTCCTGATCGAGAAGCTGATTTTTTAATGCCCCCATCTTATAATTCAAGCTAAATGTTGGTAGACTTGCTAACTCGCGATAAACATATTTAATACGATTCTTTTCCTCTTTAGAATCATTTACTCGTCGCAATTTAGTTAAAAGCTCATCCAAAATTTCAATTTGCTTGTTATAAGATTCAAGCTTATCTTCAGCCTGATTTAATCGTGATACCCGATCACCGGTTTCTGCGTCGATACTTACTAAATGTGTACTCTTAAATTCTTTTAATTTCTGCTCTGATTTAGCAAGCTGTTTTTCCGCAATTCCTAGTCTTTCCTCTATTATGCTTCGCCTATCTTCCACACTCGTGCGTTTTAGCGATACACTTTCCTGTACATAAATTTCAGCCAAACTATTTACCATTTTTGCTACTAATACCGGATCAGAATCAGACATTATTAGTCTCAATATATTCGGTCCTTGAAATCCAACATTTGTCCTGCTACGAAATGACTGAACAGCAAACTTAAATAATGTTATATTAAATTCCACTCTATCCGGCACATTTGTCAAATCCGAATCTAACTTGAAAGTAAAACCAGCTTTTGTTTTTACTGTATCAATAGTTGCCTGAATAATAGATCCCTGGTCAATTAGCACTTTTCTTTCTTCATCAATTAAAAAGATCGTGTATGTACCATCGTTTTTTTTCTCAAATATATATCTTCCGCTTTTCGGATTCAGATTCGTGTGAAATTCTCTAAACAACTGATGCCTATTTATTTTCTGTTCCCGAGAATCTATTGAAAGAGTTAATCCTAATTTTGCAACAACATCTTCTGCAAAACTTCTGCTTCGTAATTTTATAATCCGGCTTTCGGTAATTAAGTTTTGATTTTCACCATCAAGGCTTCGGAATTCAATATCACAAAATGCTTCATAAGTTGGTGGAAGGCTTTTTATATAAAAAAACCAGGGCACTGTGATAACCACAAAAATAGCCAAAATAAGCCATTTTCGTTTTAAGACAATCTGGATATAGCGATTGAAGTCTATACCCTCATCTTCCTCTTCTTTTACATCATCTTCATAATATAAATCTTCATTCATCAAAAAAACTCCCTGGAAATTATCATTTAGAAAAGTTTTGAATTTGTAAATATAAAGTAACTAAAGCAATTACAAATCTTGAATAATCCATAATATCTCTAAAGCCAAAACTACTTTTATACTTTGCAATAATTTGATCACCAGTAAGAACTCCGATATCTTCTAAAGAATGGCCCTTCTCAAAACTGTCGAGAAGTTTTTCGATAACAACCTGGCCGCCGCGTTCAACTCTCAACGTTGTTAAATCACACCCCTGAGCCGGGCCGCCCGCTTTCTCAATTAATTCCCATAAAGATTCTTCCGGATTAATCCGGTAGGAACCTGGTCTATTAAACGCCCCCATTATTGTTAATCGAATTAAGGGTGTAACGGTAATAAATGGCTCCTTAAAATACGGACTAAATTTCTGAGTCACCAACTCAACCAAGGTTTCAGTCGTATGTCCGATCACTTTAATTTCACCAACTAAAGGCATACTTATATTCCCCTCCCTATCGATCGAATAATCATCGTCAACATCAATGCCTGGCGATTGACTCTGAGTTTCCATAATTTCTAGAATTTCAATCCGAATAGCATCTCCTGGCTGAAATTTTGACCGACTTCTTGATCTTCTTTGAGCCCATGTATTGTCTGGCGCGATATCTCCACTAAAAACTATAATACTTAAAGAAGTAACAATAAAATAATAGAAATATTTTTTCATGTGTCTATCTCATTTTAGTTTATTTAAAAAAAGCCCTTCATTTGCATAACATACAAAGCTGAGTGAGGGGCTTAATAATTTTTATAGAATTAATTATTATTTAACGGGAACGATAAAAACGATGTCTTTTTTCTTTAGTCTCTAAATTGTAATCTTTTAGAATTTTACGAAGTTTTAAGACATTGGTCTTATGAAAACCGAAGCGTTTGGTATTTAAATTTTTTTGAATTTTTAGAATACCTTTATTCGGATCTTCGATGACTATTATTTTAACTTTTTCAACTAAAGGCAGGTTGACTTCATCTGTAATTGTTTTTGAAGTAGAAGACCACTTCTTTTTTTTCTTGGCAGGATCTCCTTCTGCTGTACGCATTTTTGACTTTTCAGAAGGAGCCTCAATAGTTACATCTTCTTTTTTAACTTTAACGGGCTTTCTTTCAATACTTCTTGTAATGTCCAAACCCATCGATATATCAAAGTCATTAATCGCTTCTTCTATTGCCTCATAATAGTCAAGAATTTTATTAAATTCAAGCATTGCAAACACTTCATATACGTCTGGCGTTATTTGAGCAATTTTCAGGTCGCCACCGTATTCCCGTATACCCCTTAATTCTCCGACAAAAACTCCCCATCCGGCACTACTTACATAATTTACCCCTCCCATATCTATAATAAACTGATACATATTCTTGTTTATCAAGTTCGACAAGTAGCCACTTACTTCGGTGGATGTGGTAGTATCAACATATCCTTTAATTTTTAACAGAGCGATATCCCCTCTCGCTCCAATCCGATTAACGTTTATTGCTATTCCTTGCATTGTTTTTATAAAAACCTTTCTAAGTTAAATTTTCGATGCAGTGCAAGGAGCATTACAGTTGCTTCGCTTGTTGCAAATTAAATGCCACCCGATCTAATAGTTATGTAAGATGTTTATTCTTTAAAGTTAATATTTAAATTGCTTAAAAATTTCGACAAAATCCCATGTGTTGACTCGAAACAATGTTACATTATGAAACAAAAAAACAGAATTTTATTACATATTATTCTCACTGTAATAATTTGCTGTAAAGTTTACCATATTGACCTGCGGATTGATCCCACGAAAAGTCTTTCTTCATACCATTGTGAATTATTTTGTTCCATACTGGTTTATCTTTATACATTTCCACTGCTTTTGTTATCGTCTTTAATAACTGGTTTCCTGAATATTTTTTAAATGCAAATCCAGTTCCATTTCCTTTTTTCGGATCAAAATTAATTATTGTATCTTTTAATCCACCAACTGAACGCACAATCGGAACTGTGCCATACTTCAAACTATATATCTGATTTAATCCACAGGGCTCATATTTGGAAGGCATCAAAAAAATATCAGATCCTGCTTCGATTAAATGTGCCATCTGGTTATCAAAAAGCAAATTGACGCCTGTTTTTTCAGGATACTTATTCGCATAGGAATTAAATTTGTTATGATATTTTTCGTCGCCTGTTCCTAACAAGATGAATTGAATTTCCATCTTCATTAAATCTTCAAAAATTTCATCAATTAAATCAAATCCTTTCTGATCTACTAATCGGGAAATGATTCCAATAACAGGAATATCAGGACGATACTTTAATTGATTTACCTGAGTAAGCTTTTGTTTATTCTTCGCTTTTTCATCGAAATTTTCCATGCCATAATTTATCGGAATCATTTTATCGCACTCCGGGCTCCATATCGAATAATCAACTCCATTAACAATACCATATAAATCTTTAGAACGCTGTTTTAATACTCCTTGCAGGCCACATCCAAGCTCATCACTTTGTTGAATTTCTTTTGCATACGTTTTACTTACAGTATTGATAATATCTGAGTGTAAGATACCTATTTTCAGGAAGTTCACCTTTCCCCAATACTCGATGCTGCTCCCAGGATAAAACAACGCATCCTCGATATTCATCAATCTCAAAACATCTTTTGCGAAAAGCCCCTGATACGCGATATTGTGAAGTGTTAGCAATGTTTTAATATCCCGATAGACTGAATTATTCTGGTAAGGCCACCTCAGAAATAGCGGAATGAGAGACACCTGCCAATCGTTAACATGAATTATATCAGGCCGCCAATCAAACTCACTTATCATTTCCAGAACAGCTTTACTAAAAAAGATAAACCGTTCTGCATTATCGGTCCAGTCTTTATTGGTTTTTGGATTACGATATAATTCGGGACGGTTGAAATAATGCTCGCTGCCAACAAAATAAATTTTGACATCAGCATTTGGTAGCAACGCCGAACTTAACCTCGCATTCCTGAAATCATTTCCAACCTTTATTTTTATAGCAGGAAAATCATTCTCATTTTTAATTGAATATTTTTTTCGATCGATTGTACCATAATCCGGCATTACCAGCCGGATATCGTGCCCACTATTTCTAAGAGCCTTTGGCAAGGCACCGGAAACATCTGCCAGGCCTCCTGTTTTAGCAAACGGCGCAATTTCAGATGAAACGAACAAAATTTTCAACATTAACCTCGCTTGTTTTGCAGTAACGATATTTTAATGATATTATTATTCACTTTCTTCGCGTAACACTTTAGCAGCGTCTTCTGGCGGGATATGATTAATATAAAATCCGGATCCCCACTCAAATCCAGCGACCTTTGTCAATTTTGGAATAATTTCTATGTGCCAATGATATTCATAATAATTATGATTTTGTTGTGGTGCTGTATGTAATATAAAATTGAATGGAGGATTCCCAAGAGTCGTTTTAATTTTATGCAAAATTTCTTTCATGAGTTTTGCAAGTTCTAATGTATCATCATAGGAAATATCTTCAAACCGCGAATAATGATGAATAGGCATAACCCATGTTTCAAAGGGGAACCTTGCAGCAAATGGCTCGAGAGCGACCACATATTTATTTGCTTTGACAATTCGGATATCTGCTTGTAATTCCTGTCGAATAATATCGCAAAATATGCACCGCTCTTTATATTCATAATATTTCTGAGCACCTTCTAACTCTTCCTGAACTCTTTTAGGGATGATAGGTGTGGCAATCATTTGGATATGTGAATGCGCTAAAGAAGCGCCTGCTGCACTCCCGTGATTTTTAAATGCCAGGATATATTTAAAACGAATATCTTTTTGTAAATCGCTAATTCGCATTTTGATTGCCCAGAATATATCTCTTACATGAACATCCGACAATTCACCTAAATCAAGATAATGATCCGGCGTTTCAATAAGTACTTCATGCGCGCCCACTCCATTCATTTTATCGAAAATTCCCTCGCCCCTTCTACTTAATTCACCTTCAATCTGAAGCGCGGGAAATTTATTGGAAACAACCCGAATTCGCCACCCTGGAGTGTTTGGAGCCGAGCTGTCTGGTCGAACAGCATAAACTTCTGGCGGAGTTTTATCTTCATTGCCAGGACAGAAGGGACAGAAACCGCCCGTGTTTTTTTCTGGCTCCACGGACCAATCGAGCGGTCTTTTACCTCGATCTGTTGAAATAATTACCCACCGCCCAATTATTGGATCTTTTCGCAATTCCGGAGGATTTCGTTTTTCATCTGACATAAACAAATTCCTTTATCAAAATAATCATCGACCTGAGAAAATACTAATTTAATAAAACTACATTTAAAGAATTATTTAATAAAAATAAAGCTGGAAAAAACATATCTTTCCAGCTTTTCTGTTAAAAATAAATCAAATTATTTTGATAAAAGACTGGTTATCAAAATAATCTAATTCTGATTTCCATCTTCTACCAACGCGAAGATAAAACATCGATAGAAAATATTTATATTTGCGATAAATATTGCTTTGCTTTGCCAACGTATTCACTGTTCGGATAATCAGAAACCAATCTTTCAAATTCTTCCCGCGCCTTCTGTTTGTCGCCCAATCTATAATAACATAGTCCCAATTTAAGTTGCGCATCATCAAATTTATTTGATTTATTAAAAGAAAAAACTTTTGTGAATTCTACAATTGCCTGATTATAATTCGCTAATCCATAATAACTTTCACCGATCCAATATTGACAATTATCGGATAAAGAATTATTATAATCTCTGGACAACAGTGTCTGAAAACGATTGATCGCTGATTTATAATTTCGACTATTATACTCAGAAAGTGCGATATTATATTCTTCTTTGAACGAGCCTGTCGCAGAATACCGTTCTGTCTGACTTGTGCTTTCCAGGTTTGTCTGCAACTCATTTATCTTTTGGTCTTTTAAGGCAATTTCTGATTTCAAATTCGAGATTTCCGAATCTTTTTTATCAAGTTGATTTTCCAGCAGGTTTATTTCCGTATTTAAGACCTCAGCCTCTTCCGGCTGTTCTTGTTCTGATGTCTGTTCGGATGCCTCTTCTTTTGAAATACCTAACAACCTGAGCACCTCTGCTTCATCATCGCTTGCAGCGGAAGAGGTTTCATCCTCAGGAATTCCGAATAAATCATCAATGTTTTCACCCGTTTCCCGGCTCCCTGCTTCATTATTTTGCGTATTTGCAGCGCAGCCAAAAATCATAAACAGGGCTAATAATGTGATTAACAATTGCTTAAATATATTGTTCATTTTTTACCCCTCCCTATTTTTGTTTTCTTAAAATTACATAACTCGCCGTTCCCCACCCCAATAATGCAACAGCGCTATTTAATACACGCCACAATTTTGGATTTCCGACAACTTTTACATTCACCGGGCGTTTTGGAAGGCCTGAATAGCCAACACCACTTATCGCCTCATCCACTGCAATCACACAATATTCTAGTCCCTGATTTCTTACAAATTTACCCGGAATCGTTCCCTGGTATAATATTCCTCCCAGATTTTGTAACTTAACCACACTCCAATGATTAAATCCTTTCGGGCGATATAATACTGATGCAACTTTTAACTTTCTGTTCTCATATATCTCTGCCTGTAAATTGATATCCTGTCCTGCCTCGACATGATGTATTGGATAATGAATAACAACCGGCGCTGTTTTGTCTGGCGTGTCTTCCATGCCGCTGCTTTCTTGAATGCTCGACAAATGTGGGACGCCCTCTGGTTTGCCATCATGATCCATGTATCCATCTCGATCTTCGGCCTGCAAAATAGCTAAATCCAATTCGTCCGGAATTCCATCATTGTCTTTATCTCCGCGTGTGCTTGTTCGAAAATAGTATGTCAAGCCAGCGTAAAAATCGATAACACCGTCATTTTCATCGCCGCTCTTAATCTGATCAAGCATATCTGTTAAAGAATATCGATAAGTCGCTCCTATACTCAAAAACAGATTTCTCATTTTGTTTAACGTAAATTCAACGCCACCGCCGGTTTTGATAAATGAATCAACGCCCTTTTGAAGTTTTCCTGTTTCTGGAGGGTTTCTTAATACAGAATTATCTTTTGTCGCTTCCCAATAGACTCCCCCACCGCCTAAAATGGCATAAATATTTGTTTTATTTAGTGGGAAAAAATTGAGCGTTAAATGGACTTCATACGGGAAAATAGTGGTCTTAAAATTTGTACTGTCATTATCCCCCAATGTAGAATATCCACCTTCAAAACCGAGCGAAACGAAATCATTTAGGTTGTACCCTATGTTTCCATAAATAAAAGGCTTAAGAGCTGGATTTTTCATGTCGCCTTCAAGCCGATTAAAGCCGGCTTTAAATCCAATCCCCATATCTCCTATTCTCCCGCCGGCATATAAGGTTGCGCACAAAAAACTAAACAGCAACCATAACCATATTATTTCTTTCCACCGTCTCAAGATTTTTTCTCCATTTTTCGTAAATAAAAGAGTTTATGTAATTTATTACTAAAAATGTATTAAAATTTATCAAAAAAGTCAAGAATTATTTTCATTATTAATTTAACATCTATGTGTTTTATTCATTTACTCCTTTCAATTTAACCAAGCTATAAAGAATCAAAAAGATACCGCCTAATATCATCAGGAAACTGATGCCCTGATTTAACGAAAATGGCGTATTTCCAATTGTAAACAATACCATGCTCTCCTCATAATAACGAAACATATCCACTGTAAAACGAGAAATTCCATAAAGGATTAGAAAAACATACAATAAAAATCCATCAAATTTCTTCCATCGTTCAACGAATAGCAAAAGAATAAAAATTAGTAATCCGTACATTGAGGAGTACAATTGTGCCGGATGGATCGGTATATTAGCGAAATGGTAACCAGCGGCACTTTCCGGTGGAAAAATCATCCCGCATGAAGCATTTGTTGGGATACCATAACAACAACCGTTTAAAAAACATCCTATTCGAGTAACAAAAATGCCAAGCCCCAGGGATGGTGCAAGAATGTCGCAAATTTTAAGCATAGGCAGCTTATTCACTTTCATATACAACAAGCCGAAAAATAGTGCTGCTAAGAAACCACCCAGCATGGTTAGACCAGCAATGCCAATTTGCCCGCTACTTTGAAATGGATTAATAGTATCAAGCCAATGGCCTTTAAATTCTTCCAAATGAAATATGACATATAAAAATCTGGCGCCTAAAATTGCACTAATCACAATGACAACTGAAAGATCCATAATTTTATTCGGATCGACATTTTGTTTTTTTGCACGATACATTGCAAATAAGATACCGAGTAAAAAAGAAACTGCCAGCATTAGACCATAACTGTGGATTTCTAAGGGTCCGATTTTAAATAGATTAGGGTACACGTGAACACTCTTTCGTTATGTTAATATTTATACCTCCTGATGGAGGTGCTAATTATAAATCCGATTAATATCATACTGGTAACAAGCGATGACCCACCATAACTAATAAATGGCAAAGGAATTCCTGTAACTGGCATAATACCGACAGTCATTCCAATAGTAATAAAAACATGAAAGGCAATAATTGTTACTGCACCAATGCATAGCAAACTAGCAAACTTATCTCTGGCCACCGATGCAACATAAATTCCTCTTCGTAAGACAAGTAAAAATAAAAATAGAATAAATAACACGCCGATAAAACCAAATTCTTCCCCAATCACCGAGAAAACAAAATCAGTATGTTGAGCCGGTAAAAACCGAAGCTGAGTTTGAGTTCCATGAAGAAAGCCTTTTCCAAGGATCCCGCCGGAGCCAATAGCCACTTTGGATTGAATGACTTGATAACCTGCACCATCAGGATCAAGTTCTAATCCTAAAAAGGTCAATATTCGATGTTGCTGATAATTATGAAGCTTTCCCCAAAGATAAGGCGTAACAATACCAACGCTTATGTTTAGAATCATCAGGATAATAAAAACGTTAAAACCTTTACGAAAATATAAAAGTATCGATCCAATGATAATCATCGCAGAAAAAAATGTATAAAAATTAAAAGCAGCAAGCATTACGACAAATGGAGCGACTATCGCGAACAAATAAAACGTGGGTAATCCCGCCCAATAGAGTACTGGTAGAATTAAACTTATGAAAACAAGAGCGGTTCCCAGATCGGGTTGTTTTACGACGAGCACAAAGGGGAGCAACACCAAACTAAATGCAACTGCTATTTCTTTCAAGTTCATAAGATCACGTCTTTCGTTGGCCAAATATCTTGCCAGTGCCAACAAAACTCCTATTTTGGCAAATTCAGACGGTTGAAATTTAAAGGGGCCAAGTTCAATCCAACGATTAACATCTGCAATTTTACCTAAAAATAGAGGACCAACTAACAACACCACGGATACCACATAAACAATATATGCTATATCCCGGTAATTTTTTAACGGGACAATAACGGTTAGCACCATAAAAATAAAACTGATGAAAAACCATAATATCTGTTTTGCAAAATTTGTCTTTAATGCCGGAGATTCAACGTGATACGAAGCACTGTAGATTGCACCTAAACCAATAAATATTAGTAGTACCACAACAACAATGCTGCCATAGTCAGCTCCGGAAAGTTTTAAATCACCGAATATCATAAGCAAATCTATCTGGTTGTTTCTTATTGTTCCTAAAATAATTTTGAATAATTCCGCGGGCAATAGGCCCGGCAACGGCTCCACCGCTTCCGCCATTTTCAACCAAAACACAAAAAGCGATTTCCGGATTTTCATAAGGAGCAAATCCGGTAATCCACGCATGGTCTTTTCCGTGTGGATTCTGGGCAGTGCCAGTTTTAGCAGCCACCTGGATATCCGGGAACCAACAAACTTTTGCAGTTCCTTTTAATCCATTTACAACCCGAAACATCCCATCCCGAACAACGTCATACGTTGATTGGCTAATTCCGGGCACGCGAATCGAATCGATTTCTGTCCATTTGCGAGTACGATCTATTGGATCTTCTAAATAACGAACTAAATGAAACCGATAGTAAACACCTCTGTTCGCGATAATCATGGACATAGCTGCTACTTGCAACGGAGTTACCAATAAATCACCCTGTCCCACTGCCAGATTTAACAGCAATCCCTGAGACCATTTATTTTTTCCATAATGTTTATCGAGATATGTTTTATCAGGAACAAGGCCGGAATTTTCATTTATTATATCGATATTTGTTTTTTCTCCAAAACGAAAAATCCGCGCGAAATTACTCCAATTTTCCAGCCCAACCTTAAGACCAAGTTTATAAAAATATACATTACATGACTGTTCAATCGCTTCGGACAAGTTTACATCACCGTGCCCTTCTTTTTTCCAGCAATCAAAAGTACGGCGTCCAAAAAGCATTGCCCCATTGCAGTACGATGTCCAGTTTGGTGAAATAACATCATTTTCAAGAGCGGCGGCTGCTAAGACAAGTTTAAAAATTGATCCCGGTGGATAAAGACTCTGAACCATTCTATCATAAAGAGGTTTATGCGGGTCGCTAATTAATTTGTTCCAAATCTCGGGTGGTATCGGTTTGGTAAAAATTTCAGGTTCATAATCAGGTTTACTAACGAGAGCTATAATTTCACCGTTTTTGCAATCGACCACAACTGCGCCGCCACGAAGGGTATCCATCCGGGTTTCTAAATATTGCTGTAAATGTTTATCCATCGAAAGATGGAGATCTTTACCAGGTAACGGAAGAATTTCCGGTTTATCTTTTAAAGTCCGCACCTCTCGACCAAACGCATCGACTTCTATATATCGCGAACCACGCAAACCCTGTAACTGGGCATCATACACGTTTTCCAGTCCCTTTTTACCAACAATGTCGCCTAAGCGATATCCCTGATGTTCAAACTTTTTTAATTCTCGCTGAGTAATTTCTCCTAAATAACCAAACAGATGGGGCGCCCGAACTCTTGTCGGATAACTTCGGCGGGGTTCAGTCTGGTAGATTATTCCAGGTAAATCCAGACGATTTTCTTCTAATTTTGAAAGAACCTCAAAATCAATTTGCCTTTTCAGTTTTACCGGCGTAAAATAGCCGCTCCTTTGTGTCCTTATTTTATTTTTTATCTCTGATAATTCAAGATCAATAATTTTTCCGGCCAAAGCAAGAGTAGAATCCGAGTCTTTCACCTCAAAAGGAATAGCAAATACAGAATATGAAGGTCGATTATCCACCAGAACAATCCCATTTCGATCGTAGATTAATCCGCGAGTTGGTTGAAGCGACACCTGCCTGATTCTGTTCTTTTCAGATTCCTGAAAATATTGTGCCTGCCGGTATATCTGAAGATAAAAAAAGCGAGCGATTAAAACAAAAAAAGCAAAATATAATATAGAAAAATAAATGTATTTTTTCGTTTCTAAAGTTGGCGAGTTCATTTTTTTATTAATTCATGCTGTTTAGAATTCTCTGGTATCCCATAGCACCCGGCTAAAAATAAAATTCATTATTAAAGCAACAATCGTCGTATAAATTGCCCGGGGAATTGAGTGATACACAAATGATTTAAATAACCTTTGGTCCGATCCAAGCAAATAAATGAATTGATAAATGCGATCATGAATAATTGTAACAATAAAAAAGATTATTGTTAAATTCAGAATAGAGTAAATTCCTTTGCTTCTTTGAAAGAAAGCGGTAATAAAACAGGAAATCGACTTTGTTAAGGACGAAAGTCCCAACATGCTTAAAGAGAACAAATCCTGCACAAGACCGGCGGTAAAACCAATCACTGTCGAAGTTGTTTGTGCTTCTCTTAAACTGATAAAAATTAAATAAATTAATACAATATCCGGTGTAATACCCTTTATCGAAATCAGATCAATAACATTCAGATCGATTACAAGAACGATGAAAAAAATGATAGCATATTTAATGTATTTCATTGAGTCATAATTCTTTATAGTAATTCATCATAATCAACACTTCTTCCAGTCGATTAAAATCAATGTCTGGTTTTACTTTTACGTTCATAAATAAATCACGTTGTGTATCTTTTGCCATAATAATTTTGCCAATATAAATCCCTTCGGGAAAAATATCGCTATAGCCCGAAGTGACGACAAAATCTCCTAATTGAACATCCGAACGATTTGGTATTTCATTTAATGTACAGACTCTTTCGGCTTGCCATCCGATAATTCCGTTGATGCTGCTCCGCTGTACTTTTGCACTGACTCTAAAATTTTGGTCAAGCATCAGATGGCCGATCGAATAATTTTCTTCGACGCGATAAATTTTACCAACCAATCCATCGGGTAATACGATCGGCATGTCTTTGGCAATACTATCATTTTCTCCAACGTCTAATAGTATTTGATTCATAAAACCTGAAGAATTTCTTCCGATAACTTTTGCTGCAATAAGCTTATAGTTACTCTGCTCCTTAAATCCGATCAATTTTTTTAATCGAATGTTTTCCTGTTGAGCAGCCCGCATTTTGCTATTTTCCAAAGCTAACTCTGTGTTTTGGTGTCTTAAAAATCTGTTTTCTTCTTCAAGATAAGCATATTTTGAAAAATAAGCAATTCTGGCCTGAAGCGAGCCAATAAAATCTATCGTGAATGTTTTTACCGCATCTAATTGTTGGTTTCTATTTGAAAAAATAAGTAATAAAGAAAATAACACACAAACGAGTAATACAATATACTCTTTGAAATTAGTCAGTTTTTTCTGGTATGAATTCATTTTTCAGGTAATATATTCACGCTTTGTTTTTGTTAAAACCTTTTGATAGCCATTTAAATCATCCAAAATCTTCCCGGTTCCTCGAACAACACAGGTTAGAGAATCTTCGCTGATAACAATAGGCAGGTTAGTTTCCTGTCGCAACCGTTCATCCAGGCCTTTGAGCAACGATCCACCACCCGTTAAAATAATTCCCCGGTCCAGAATATCTGCTGCTAATTCTGGCGGCGTTTGTTCAAGACATAGTTTAACAGCTTCTATAATTGCATTCACACATTCGGATAATGCTTCCTGTACTTCTTCTGCCGAAATTTCGACTGTTTTCGGCACACCAGCGACCAAATCACGTCCTTTTACTGTCATTGACGCTTTTTCAGCAGCCGGCCCGGCCGAGCCGATAGTGCATTTAATCATTTCCGCTGTATTTTCGCCGATGAGCAAATTATATTTTCGTTTAAAATATTGGATAATTGATTCGGTCATCTCATCCCCGGCGATGCGGATGGATGTATCATTTACAATACCCGAGAGTGCTATCACAGCAATTTCTGTTGTTCCTCCGCCGATATCAATAATCATACTTCCGACAGGTTCATCTATTGGCAACCCCACGCCAATTGCTGCTGCCATTGGTTCAGCAATCAAATAAACCTCACGCGCACCTACATGTTCTGCGGAATCACGAACTGCCCTTTTTTCAACATCCGTAATTCCGGATGGAATTGCCACAGCAATTCTGGGGCGTATCAGACGGTTCACTTTTACTTTACGAATAAAATACCGAATCATTCGCTCGGCTAATTCAAAATCAGCAATTACACCATCTTTTAAAGGACGCACGGTCAGTATTTCCCCGGGTGTTCGTCCAACCATGTCCTTGGCTTTTAAGCCATAAGCAACGATTTCCTGATTTGATTTTCGAATTGCGATGACGGAAGGTTCATTCACGACGATTCCTTTTCCCTTCACATACACCAGCGTGTTCGCAGTTCCTAAATCAATAGCAATATCACTTGAAAAATATTTTTTAAGATATGAAATTGACATCTCAATTCCTCAGATTTTTAATTACAAAAATTTTTAGCGGAATATCCAATATCTGATACCGTTTTGATTCACTATCGTTAAAATGCCACCATTCAGATTTTATTGGTACAAATCCTTCTGCCTTCATTTCGTCATGCAAAAGTTTTCTGTTTTTTAATACATGATCTGGTAAGAATGGATAATTCGTTTTAGACTTTTTGCTAAAATCATCATATCCCGTAGGCATTTCGACCTCATTTCCCAGCAAGTCAACCAATGTGACGTCAACTGCCGCTCCCCTGTTATGATTGGAGCCGGTTAACGGATCAGCAACCAATCCAGGAGTGGATACTTTTTCCCACATTCTTTTTTGAACAGACAGCGGACGATAGGCGTCCCATACTTTTAAACCATAGCCTTTTTTACGAAGGCGATGCTGAACATTAACCAATTTCAATGCAACCGCTCTCCTCAATAAACAGATATCTGCCGAATACAAAACTTCTCCCATGAAATTATCGGCAGTCGCATACTTTATTTCAACTATTATGGTTGAATCAAGTGTTGTTATTTCAATTAAATCTATATCATTTTGTGAATATGCTGTTTCAAAAAAAATAGCTATTATTAACAAAAAATATTTACATATTTTATCATTCCAAAACTGCACGTTTTTCCATCCTGATACTATTATAGATTAATTGGATTCTCCAAAATTCGCACGCTTTGTGTTGCCGTATTTATTTCTGCATTAACTCCAATCGGAAGAGTTAATTTTACCGAGCCATGACCATAAGCGAAATTAGCAATTACCGGTATGTCCAAATCTTTTGTATAGTCTTGAATGACTTCCTCGGTTGTTAGTGAACTGGTACCATTTTCGCTCGGTACACAATCGATAAATTGTCCTAAAATCAATCCGTTTATTTTATCTAAAATACCAGCCAATCGCATTTGCGCAAAATAACGATCCAATCGATAAGGCACTTCGCCAATATCTTCTACAACGAGGATAGCACCTTCTAAATCCGGCATATACGAACCACCCAAAATTGCACTAAAAACAGATATACATCCGGCAATCAGATGACCTTCCGCCTTGCCTTCTTTAATAATTTTTATTTTTATATCATTGGGATTTTTAAGCACGATTTGATTATTCGCATTTGTTAAACAGTCCCACAGGCTTTTTTCGGAAAAATTATGAATACCCTGTCCCATTTCAACAGCGACCATGGGACCCGAAAATGAAACCAGGCCAGCCCTGGCCAGCAATCCCAAGTTCAAAGCTGTAATATCACTATAGCCGACAAAAATTTTAGGATTTTTACGGATCAAATCATAATTTAGCCGGTGTAAAATTCTTGGGGCACCATAGCCTCCTCTTGAACAGATGATTGCTTTTACCTCGGGATCTGCAAACATTTTATTCAGATCTTCCAGTCGTGCATCGTCATCGCCAGCCAGATACCCGTGAATACTTAAATTATATTTTCCTGATTTTACCGAATAACCCAACTGTTCCAGATACTTTATCCCCTTGAAATAATTTTCCTCATTGCCGGGTTTACTCGCAGGCGAGACAACGCCGATTGTGTCTCCTTTTTTTAATGCTTTTGGTTTGATAATCTTTTGTGCCATATTCTCTTTCGCATAATTAGTGCCTGAACGAAAACTACTTATTTTCTATTAAAATTCAAAACGTAG
>CAZCJL010000017.1:0-41034 GCA_964498785.1 uncultured Cytophagia bacterium
AAATACGACATAGAGGCAAGCGCCCATATCTACCATAAAATATTGAGAAGATACTCTTTATGTACTGCAACATGTTATAAAATTAATCATTTATGACTTAATCTGACTAAGTAGTATTAATAAACCAGGAGGAAAAATGAATCGCAATACCGCAGTATATCTGTTGGCCGGAGCATTACTGTGCGCGCTTGTAGTGCCCGGATTATTTGCCCAACCGATCATTTTTGAAACACCACTCAGTCCCCGCATTGCAAATTATGATATTGATGTACGATTGGATGCTGAAAAGAAACTAATTTACGGGGATGAGAGGTTAACGTGGAAAAACACGTCTTCAGATGCTATCAATGAACTTCGGTTCCATCTCTATCTCAATGGCTTCCGTAATAATAAATCAACATTTATGCTTGAATCCGGCGGTCGGCACCGTAATTACAAAATGGATGACGACGGCTGGGGATTTTCCAATATCAACAAAATCATTCTTGAGAATGGAGTTGATCTCACCGAGCAGATGGAATTCATTCAACCGGATGATGGTAATGAATTTGATAAAACTGTGTTCCGATTACCGCTTCCCCAACCGATTCCACCGGGGGAAACCATCAAACTGAATATCGACTTTACGGCAAAACTGCCACAACCGCCCTTTGCCCGAACCGGCGCCAAAGAGGAGTATTTCTTTGCCGGCCAGTGGTTTCCCAAAATAGGTGTTTATTTCAATGGCGAGTGGAATTGCCATCAGTTTCATCACAATTCCGAATTTTTTGCAGATTACGGGGTGTACAACGTGCGGATCACTGTACCGGAGAACGATATCGTCGGCGCAACCGGAATTGAGGTTGAGGTAAAAAACAATGGCGACGGCACAGCCACGCATTTTTATCACGCCGAGGATGTGCACGATTTTGCCTGGACAGCGAGTCCTGAATTTGTGGAAGTGACCGGCAAAGCCCAGGATGTGGTCATTCGCGTATTAATGCAGCCGGATCATGCCAATCAGGGTGAGCGTTATTTGAAAGCGGCGCAAGTCGGTGTGGAATATTTTCAAAACTGGTATGGTGATTATCCATTTCCCAATCTGACTGTCGTCGATCCGCGGCGCAAAGCCGGTGGTTCTGGCGGCATGGAATATCCGACACTGATAACTGCCGGTACCTCCTATCGAATGCCAAATGGAATCCGGCTTCCTGAGATGGTCATTATTCATGAATTTGGCCATAATTACTGGTACCATCTTGTCGCATCCAATGAATTTGAAGAAGCGTGGCTTGATGAGGGCATCAATTCATACAGTGAAAACCGAATCATGGCGGCAGAATACGGACCAGAGGGTGACATGGTTGATATTTACGGAATTAAAATAAATGACACCCACGTCCAGCGTGCCATGTATATTGGGCGGGCATCGTATGATCCCATTGTCAGAAATTCATGGGAGTTTTATTCCAATTCCAGTTACGCCGTTAATAACTACCCCCGACCATCGCTGATGCTGTTGACGTTACAAAATTACCTCGGTCAGGAAACAATGGATCAGGTGATGCGCACCTATTTTGATCGTTGGAAATTTAAGCATCCGAAAACGCAGGATTTTATCAATGTTGCCAATGAGGTCGCTGGTCAAAACCTTAATTGGTTCTTCGATCAGGCACTTTTCACAAATTATGTTCTGGATTACTCGGTAGACCAGGTGATGACAAAAAAAATCAAAAAAGATAAAGGGTATGATTTTACCCTGTCTGTTGAAGAGGCAATAACCGAAGATTCAACAGAGACAGACATTTCAGAACTAGACACCACTGCCGGTGATACGGTTGATAAATCTATTGCAGATTCACTAAAAGAAATAAAAGAACCTGACATGTATTATAGTCTGGTAAAAGTCCGGCGGTTGGGAGAATTTAAATTTCCGGTAATGATAAAAATCGTTTTTGAAAACGACGATGTCATCGAGGAGGAATGGGATGGGCAGGATTATTGGGTGAAATATGAATATATCAAACCCACAAAGCTTTCGTATGCAACTGTTGATCCGGACGAGAAAATAGTGCTGGACGTCAATTTTACAAACAACAGTAAAACCGTTAAAAGTCAGCGACTCGGTGTCAATAAGTTATCAATCCGTTGGATGTTCTGGATGCAGTTTTTAATGGATCAACCGGAATTTCTTAATTTAATGTCCAGACTGAGCATACGATTATAATTCAATCAACACGTTAAAAATCAGAGGGATAAAATGATCATTAAATGTTTAATAAACGGTTTTCAACAAGTGCTTCGCCAAAAGCGGATTGTACTGATATTTTATTTATTCAATCTGTTGTTCGGTATTCTACTAATGATACCTTTCCATGGCCCAATGAGCAAAATGGTAGGTCATAGCCTGATGGGAGAAAAATTAGCCGGGCGTTTTGATTTTAACTTTTTATTTGAATTTATGGCGCACAGTGAAGACGCTTTGCCTGCGATTTCTGCATCGCTGTTAATCTTTCCGTTTTTATATCTGCTGCTATCACTGTTTTTATCTGGCGGGGCATTGTCTGTTTTCGTCAGTGGATTAACATTTCAATCAGCCAGGTTTTGGGGAGACTCAGCCCGCTATTTCGGGCGATTTATTCTCCTCGGTCTATTGATGGTTCCGATATACATCATTCTGTTTCTGCTGCCAATGATATGGAATGGCATTCAACGGCTTATCTGGGGCAGCGATCCCTATCAAAATATTTTGTACTGGGGAGGCTGGCTAAAAGTTGTATTGCGCTTCATCGGTATTTATCTCGCAACAATGATTTTTGATTACGCACGCATTTATGTTGTAGAAACCGATGAAACGAAAATGATTATTGCATTAAAACAGGGAGTTCTATTTGTCTTTAAAAATATTATTCGAACTGCCGGTATTGTATTGCTCATTAGTGTCATCGGCATCATCGTGTTAATCTTCTACAATCTGATTGCAGATGTGTTGACAAGGCCGAATCCATTTATTATTGTGTTGCTTCTTTTGGTACAGCAGTTTTACATATTTTTCCGAATGATGGTTCGGTTAACATTGTATGCAGGACAGGTACACCTGTATCAAAATATCGATTCCGAAGAAGTATTGCTTGCCTCCGGTGATGTGGCAGTTGAGTAATTAGCGCCTCAATGAAAATTAGAAAATGTCATGTTGAACGACCGTAGTGAGTGAAGGATCTCACATCACAAAATTCAATAAAGACAAAAGATTAATAGTATGAGATTTTTCGTCGCCCTCCAGCGTACGTGTACCGTTTGGCACAAATACAGGCGCTCATGCTGCGTGTCCACAAGCTACCCTTGCGAAGGTTTTTAGCGATGAAACAGCCGAGATATTGCATTATTAGTAAACCTTGCAAGGGTTTTTTAGCAATTATTGAGTTTTTTGGAAACAGCGCAGGAGCGATTCTCGCCGGAACGTACTATCAATTTATGCAGAAATTAAATTATCATTTTAGAATTTTAGGTTGAAATTAATCCACCGAAGGCAGAAGAATTAACTTTTCGAACCTGTGAATCAACCTATAGTAGCAAATTAATAAAAACACCACAATATATTGTGTTTTTATTCTTGACTTTTACAATTTAGAATTGTATAATAGATGAAATTTAAAAGATATAAAAAAATATATTTGCGGGAGGTGTTTCATGGTACAAAAAGAGAAATCAACAAAAAATTCCCATCTCAGCAATGGGCAAAAGCATGAGGAAATGTTAAAAGATTCAACTGATGATAATAATGGTCGACAAAAAGGATTGTCGATTAAACCAGTTTTCACCTCAGACAACATTCATCCGTTCGAGAAAATCGAGTGGAAAAATCGGCATGCATTTATCGCGAATGAAAAAGGAGAAACTGTGTTTGAGCAACAGGATGTAGAATTTCCGGAAACCTGGAGCCAAACCGCCGTGAATGTGGTTGTTTCAAAATATTTTCACGGAAAATTAGGTCATTCGGAGCGCGAGCGCAGCGTGCGGCAGATCGCAGAACGGGTGGCGAAAACAATTCGTGACCGGGGAGAAAGCGATGGCTATTTTTCAGATATAGAACAAGCGGACATATTTTATCGAGAGTTAACACATTTACTGGTTCATCAAAAAGCGGCGTTTAACAGTCCTGTATGGTTTAATTGCGGGATTGAAGCCAAACCACAGATTTCCGCCTGTTTTATCAATTCAATCCATGATTCTATGGAATCGATTTTAACTTTGGCGAAAACTGAGGGCATGTTATTTAAATGGGGCTCCGGCGCAGAGACGAATTTATCTGCACTGCGATCATCAAAGGAAAAGCTGTCCACCGGTGGTCAATCTTCGGGCCCGCTATCATTTATGAAAGGATTTGATAGTTTTGCCGGAGCGATTAAATCAGGGGGTAAAACACGACGAGCCGCGAAGATGGTGATTCTCAATGCAGATCATCCTGATATTATCGAGTTCATTGAATCTAAAGCCAATGAAGAGAAAAAAGCCTGGGCCCTCATCAAAGCTGGTTATGACGGCTCATTCAACGGCGAGGCTTATAATTCCATATTTTTTCAGAATGCAAATCACAGTGTGCGGGTAACAGATGATTTTATGAATGACGTCCTCAATAAAAAATCATGGCAAACCCGGGCAGTCACCACCAATGAAGTGATGGATGAATATCCGGCTGACATTGTGATGACGAAAATAAGCGAAGCCGCGTATTTATGTGGTGATCCGGGCTTGCAATTCGATACGATAATCAATGATTGGCATACCTGTTCCAATAGCGCGCGTATCAATGCATCGAATCCGTGCAGCGAATATATGTTCATCGATGATACGGCGTGTAATCTGGCTTGATGGATGCATTTGCCACAACAATTTCTATGGCGCTGCAGTGTGGTGTTCCGTTGAATGTGCTGGTAGATAAATTCAGTCACACCCGATTCGAACCATCGGGATTTACTGGAAACAAGCAAATTCCGATGGCAAAATCAGTGCTGGATTATATATTCCGATGGTTAGCGCTAAAATTCCTCAGTTCTGAGCAATTACCACGCGACGAGGTGGATGAGTACGGAGATCAACAAAAACAACCACAATCCGATCAAAATAAATCGAATCAGCATTCCGAAACGTTGGAAAAACACATTTTTCAAACCCAGTCTGATGCACCGCCATGTTTTGAATGTGGCGCCATCATGGTACGGAACGGATCGTGCTATAAATGTCTTGCTTGTGGTTCAACTAGTGGTTGTTCATGATATTGTTGTTCTGATGAAAAGGTTCTGTCATGTTGATAAGGCAGATGCGTACTCGTTTCTGACAGCAGATAGTAATTGATTTTTTTTAATATAGTTATGGAGAAGAAATGAAACTATTAGATTCGCAATGGCAAAAAGGAAAAAATTTTTTAGGAGTTAAATATCCAATCATGGCAGGTGCAATGACCTGGATATCAAATCATAAACTGGTGTCCGAGGTGTGCAATGCCGGGGGATTTGGTTGTCTGGCAGCGGGAAACATGCCGCCGGAACTGTTAGCAGAAGAAATCAACAAAACCCGGGAATTAACAGATAAACCGTTTGCAACAAATCTCATTACAATCGCACCGAATTATCACCTGCATCTTGAACTTGCCGTAGACAAGAACGTCCCATTAATTATTTTTGCAGGCAGCTTTCCGCGAGCGTCGGAAATTAAAATTGCCAAAGATAGCGGTGCAAAAGTGATGGCCTTTGCTTCAAATGAATCTATTGCGAATCGTATGATCAAATCCGGTGTAGACGGATTAATCCTGGAAGGGAGTGAAGCCGGTGGTCATATCGGGCATGTTTCGCTGACAATATTGATCCAGCAAGTTTTAATGGCAATCAAAGACATTCCGGTTTTCGTTGCTGGTGGAATCACATCCGGCCGTTTGATGGCACACTTACTGCTTATGGGCGCCGCTGGTATCCAAATGGGGACCCGGTTTGTGATGACACAGGAATGTGATGTGCATCCTAAATTTAAAGCAGCGTTTATGAAAGCCCGTGCTCGCGATGCAATCGCAACTCCGGCTGTCGGATCAGAATTAAATGTCGTCGCTGTTCGTGCCATTCGGAATAAAGGAATGGATGATTTTTCAAATTTACAAATGGAATTAATCCAACAAAATCGTACCGGTAAAATTACTAAAAAACAAGCGCAATTTCAGGTTGAAAATTTCTGGGTTGGTGCATTACGCAATGCAGCAGTCGATGGTGATGTCGAACGTGGATCGTTGATGGCCGGACAAAGTGTGGGGCTGGTTAACAAAATTCAATCGTTAAAAGAAATGTTCAATGAGATTGTTTATGATGCAGAGGATGAATTGCTTCAGATTAAAAAACGATTATCATGTTAGAAAATATTTAAGAAGCAGCAGGATATGAGATATGATGACCGGATTATCAAAAATCTTTCGACCCCAGGTTTTTCACGGAAAAAATAAAACCGGTAATTATTTTGAAGGATGGTTTTATAAACTGGTTGATTCAGCACAAAAAAATATTTACGCATTTATACCGGGAATTTTTATCGGTAAAAATAACAATGAATCCCATGCATTCATCCAGGTGCTGGAAAATAAAACTCACAATTCTTCATACTTCCGGTTTCCGTTGCATCAGTTTGAAGCATCAACCCGAAAATTGCATATAAGAATCGGCGAAAACCTGTTTACGGATCAACTCATTTCTGTTGCAATTCATTCTGGTCATCGAAATATTCGGGGAACCGTAACATTTGAAAATTTAAATCCATGGCCAGTGAGCATTTTTTCTCCGGGCATTATGGGATGGTACGCATACATCCCGTTTATGCAATGTTATCATGGCGTTGTAAGTCTCGATCATCCTATTCATGGCGCGTTGAATAGTGATGATGAAATAATCGATTTTAATAAAGGTCGAGGATATATTGAAAAAGATTGGGGAACATCTTTCCCGGATGCTTATGTCTGGATTCAGTCAAATCATTTTCAAGTTCCGGGCATTTCGCTGATCATTTCTGTAGCAAAAATTCCATGGCTATCCGGTTCTTTTCGCGGTTTTATTATCGGATTATTTATAAATGGAACGTTGTATCGTTTTACAACTTACACTGGCGCTCGCTTGAATTACCTCAAAATAGATGATGATTCCGTGCGACTAAAAGTTCAGAATCGGAAGTATCGGTTAACTGCAATAGCAAAACGAAATTTGGGCGGTATTTTACATGCACCTTATGAAATGAAGATGTTAAAGCGCGTGTCCGAATCGCTCAACTCGACAGTGGATATTCGCTTTATCCGAATATCCGGCAAAAAGGAACACCTGATCTTTGAAGGAACCGGCGTTGCAGCAGGGCTTGATGTAAACGGAAATCTTCAAGAAATAATTGATTGCTAAATTTTTGTAAAATATAATTTGGAATTCACTATTTTTTTTCTTATTTTGAATAAACAAAATTCTCTTATTTATAAATTAAGGAGTTATCAATGAAAAGAGTGATTTCTGTATTTATGCTTATTTCCTTTATCATATTTGGCTGTGGGAAATCTGACAAATATACATTAGAAAAAGAAACCCCGGCCTATGAATTCGCATTGAAATTAGCAGAAAAAGTGCCAGCTTTATCCCCTGAAGAAAATAATGTTCTTGTTTCAACAAAATCTTTTAAAGTAAAAGCAAACGAAATCTCAAAGTTAATTTATGTAAATACCGGCAAACGCTCCGAACAAATATCATCACTCGATCCTGACCGCCTCAATGGTTTTATCAAACAAACAGCCACCGGCTATGCCGAACAAAAACTGCTAATGGATGCCGCGAAAAGTTCGGGCATTGAAGTGACTGAAACTGAAGTTGATAGCCTGATGGGTATTCAATATCAACGTAGTGGCGGAGAGGAGCAGTTTAAAGAATGGTTAAGCAAAAATGAAATTGATGTTGCCAATGTGAGAAGAGACATGAAAGAACGCGCAACAATTGAAAAATATTTTAATCAACTTTCTGTGGAAGAATCTGCCATTAGCGACGAAGAGTTGCAAAAAGCATATCAAGAAGATAAAACTGCCACTGTGCGCCATATTTTACTTTTAACCAACGGTAAAAGCGAAGATGAAAAAAAGGAAATTTATAAGAAAATGGAAGATGTTCTGGCCCGGGCGAAAAGAGGAGCGGATTTTGGAGAACTTGCCGAAAAATATACTGAAGATCCGGGCTCCAAAAACAATGGTGGATTATACGAAGATTTCAGCCGTGGCTATATGGTAAAACCCTTTGAAGATGCTGCGTTCAGCGTGCCAGTCGGTGAAATTAGTGATATTATCGAAACACAATACGGCTACCACATTCTAAAAGTCATCGAGCGAAAAAAAGAGACCCGGCCGTTCGAAGAATTTAAAACATCCTATTTCAATCAGAAAAAAGCTGAAAAAATGCAACAGGTCCGAATGTCCAAAATAAATGAACTGAAGGAAAACGCGGATTTTAAAGTCTTAGAGCTTTAACAATAGCCAAATAAAGCATATAAGCCCGGTATCGTAAATGAACCGGGCTTTTTTAGTTACACTATCGATAGCCTGGCAAACGCCTTATAAAACAATCAACTTTTTTTAGCAAATCCCCCGAATACCCATATCAAACAATACGATTCAATAATATTTTTCTGCAAAATCCTTTTGATGAAAGTATACTTAATAAAATTATAAAACGTATAACCTCATTACAAATATGAAAGTTAAATTAACAGTAATCGTTCTGCTGGGGGTTATTATTTTTTCGACATGTGCTCATAAATCCAATCAGCACATTAATTCAGCGCCACACATACCAGCGCCTGTTTACAAAATTGGTGCAGGAGATGTGCTGGAAGTGAAGTTCTTTGATAACGATCGATTCAGCAAGCAGATTATCGTGCGGCCTGATGGTCGAATTACGCTTGAAAAAGTCGGAGACATTTACGTTGATGGGTATACTCCCCAGAAGGTCGATTCAATTATTACTTTAAAATATAGCAAAATATTGAAATCACCGGATGTGACTATTTTTATTCATCAATTTGGAAATCAAAAAGTGTACGTATTGGGTGAAATCCAAAAACCTGGCGGATATCAAATTGAACGGGGGATGACTGTTACTCAGGCGATAGCACTTGCGGGAGGTTTTAAACGTACCGCCAGCCGAGGCAGTGTTTTACTGATTCGCAAGGGAGCGGATGGTAACGTAAGCGCCAGACGGATTAATATGAAAACATTTTTATCCGCTCACCCAAATTCTCAAAACCAATTACTGAAGGCAATGGACATCATTTATGTTCCGCGAACCTTTATCGCGAACCTGGATGTATTTCTGAATCAATTTTTTGATTTAATATTGCCTCCGCTTGACGTTTACTGGCGTCTTTGGTTCATGGAACAAATGTATGAAAATTAAATTGTTTTATTCATTCAGAGTAAATTAAGATGAATGATTCCCCGTTAACGATAACGAAAATCGTTTATATCATTTTTAAGCGAAAATGGATTATTATTACCCTTTTTCTGACTGTTGTTGCCACTGCTACGATTGTTAGTTTTTTGATAAAACCAACTTACGAAGCAGGTGCGAAACTACTTGTGGAGCGGGATATTGAGGCAGAAAAGGCGCTGCTTTTTCGAATGAATTTGGGTTATTACAACGATCAAAAGGAGCGAATTAATACGGAAACAGAGATACTTCGCAGCAGGCCGGTGGGAGAACGTGTTTTACACGCGTTGCATCTTGAAAATATGCCAGTTAACTATTTTATGTCAAAATTGACAGTGGAGCGGTTGCCGGAATCGAACATCATTTTCGTAAAGTATCAATCAAAAGATCAGAAGTTGTGCGCTCGCGTGGTTAACCAGGTAATCCGGTCATACAGGAGCTATCGCGCAGAGCTTTTTAAAGATAGTAAGGAATATGAATTTTTTAACCGGCAATTGTTATTTGCAGAAAAACAATTGACAGAATTAGAAAAACGACAATCAGAATTTCAGCAACGTGAATCACTATTATTGCCTGAACAACAAAATCAAATTTTACTGAATAAATTATCTGTATATGAACAGGAGCTCACAGAGGTAAAAACCGAGCGGATTAGCCGTGAAGCCAGATTGAAAATTATCCACACTCAATTGAAAAATGATTCGACAACGATTATACCGTCCACGGAGACCAGCGATAGTCCAAGTCAAAAAGACTATTTTTCGCGACTGAAAGGTGATTTACTGAATCTGGAAATCGAACGGAACCGGCTGCTTCAAATCTATCAATCTGATTTTTATGAAGTTATTAAAATCGAAAATCAAATTCAGGAGGCGCGCAAAAAGATTAAAGAAGAGGTTGAGCTTATTATCAAGCAAGAGCAGACAGCCATTAATGTTTTAATTGCACGCGAGATTGTCCTCAAATCGGCTATTAATGATATTTACAATAAAATGAGGGATCGCTCTCAGCAGGTTTTTCGATTTGCCGAATTGAGCCGTGGTGTGGATGATAACCGCGAGGTTTATTCGATGTTATTGAAACAACGTGAAGAAGCCAGAATTTCACTGGCAAAAATGGATAACCTCATAAAAATTAAAGTGATTAGTCCGGCCATTACACCGGACAATCCTATTAAACCAAAAATCTTTTTAAATGTTATGCTCTCAATTATGCTCGGAATCGGGTTAAGTTTGGGAGTCGCATTTTTAGCAGAATATTTCGATCATACGATTTCTAATGGCGACGATGTTGAGCGATATCTCAATTTACCGCTATTGACCTCAATCCCGGAGCAGAACTAAACTTAGTTAATTGAAAAATAAACTTTTAAAGTGAAGTTCACCAAGCAATGAGCTTGAATAATTTTCGTAAAAAATTACTTATAGGGGGAATAAGAAATGGAGTACACAATAACGGTTTGCCTAACTTAAGCGCGGTCAATCTATTTTCAAAAGGAGCATTTCAAGATGAATTACAATTTCTTTACGATAATCTCGAATTGAAACTCGGCCATTTGGATCAAAAAATAATTACAGTTACCAGTTCAACTGGAAGGGAAGGTAGTTCAACACTAGCGTCTTACTATGCTCTACAATTAGCGCGCGGGCAAATTCAGCCCGCAACGGCAAATAATGGCGACTCACGAGATTCATCGAGAGATGTGTTAGTGATTGATGCAAATTTTCGACATCCGTCATTGCATGGGTTATTCAATATTGAAAATGCCATCGGATTTACCGAGATGCTTCAAAAAAAGGCAGCTTTGCAAGAATGTGTATTTTACCTGGAGGACATTAATCTAAATATAATGACAACCGGCCAGGGCATAAATCATTCGATTAAAGAATTCAACTCGGAAATCCTGAAAAATGTTATCGATCAGATTCGGAAACATTTTACTTATGTTATTATAGATTCAGCGCCGATATTGTCAAATCCAGACACGTTGGCCTTAACACAATTAACAGATGGACTCGTATTGATTGTCCGTGCAGAAACAACGAAACGTGAAGTCATCCGAAAAGCAATCGCAAAAACAGAGGAAGCTCGTATTAATATCTTAGGTGTTGTTCTGAATCGAAGAGAATATCATATTCCTAAGATAATTTATGATAATATATAAAATGGTTGGGGGATTACAGCATGTTGGAACAACTAAACCAGATATTGAAATCGGCTATTAGCCGAGATACACCAAAAAATCTCTTTCGAACACGCGCATATTTTCAACATCGATTAGATGTAGAGAAACAACGCGCCGAAAGAAATGGTGAGAAATTTACTGTTGTCACTCTGGGTTTTAAAAAATTAAAAACAGATTTATTGCCATCGTTATCGCGACATGATGCAATTGAGTTTATTAATGAGCTTTCCATAACCGCATTCCGGCTAATTCGCCAAATTGATGTAGCAGCCTGGTATGATAACGATTCAGTGGCAATCATTTTGTGTGATACATCTTTCATTGGTGCTCGAAAATTTTTAAAACGACTAAATAACGAATTCTTAAAAATTGCTGCCCAAAAAACGTATGAGGATCTGTTCTTACTTAATAAAATCGATATCAATATGTATACATATCCGGATAATCAACAGGCGAACAATAGATCGTTGTACAAACCATTTCCATTATCAGAATTTGATATTATTGAGCCAATCAATTTAAATGGACAGCTTTCAAAAGAGTTTAAAAAAAGCAGCTATCAACGTTTAAAGCGCAGTATTGATATTGTTCTTTGTTATATTGGATTGCTCATCTTTGCACCGTTAATGGCAGTAGTTGCCATTGTGATCAAATTAACCTCACCTGGTCCGATTATTTACCGTCAAAAACGAGTTGGCTACAATGGTAAAATATTCGAACTTTACAAATTTCGTTCGATGTATCTGAACGCAGATGAAAACGTCCATCGCCGCCACATTGCCGACGTGATGTGTAATTTTAACCAGAGCCTTGCAGATAATGCTCCGTCGATTAAAATTATGCACGATAAGCGCGTCACTGCTATTGGCCGTTTTTTAAGAAATACCTGCCTGGACGAACTCCCGCAGTTGGTAAATGTCTTAAAGGGCGATATGAGTTTGGTTGGGCCGCGTCCGCACCCGGAATACGAAGTATTTAATTATGATAATTGGTACAAACGCCGGCTCACTGTAAAGCCAGGTTTGACCGGTTTATGGCAAATTCAAGGGAAAAAACGTATGTTTTACCCAGATGCCATTCGACTCGATTTATCATACATTGACCGATGGTCCCTGGGATTAGATTTAAAAATTCTGTTTTATACCCTCCCCACGGCTTTAGCCGGATTTGGGATCGAAAAAGATTAAAATAGGTGTCGAGTATAATTTATGAATATTACGAATACCCCATTCCCAATAGAGTTGTTATCTTGTGCTATCATTTTAACCGAAGATTGGTGCCTGCGAACTGTGGATAATAATTTAAACAGGATCAATATATGAGAAGAGCACAAAAACAAAAAGTGATATTAATGGGAGGCAACTTGATTGGTTGCATGTGCTTAAAGGAATTAAACCGCATACGCCGGGTGAGTATTGTTACAGTTATCGGTCGCTATCACGATAACGGATACGTTGTAAATCCGAGAGCATGGAATGCGTCGTTGCTGCGGGTGGCATTGGCCAAAAAACTACCGTTTATGCAACCCAAAAGCCTGGAAAGTAAAAATTTTCTGGATGAGCTATTTGAATTAGACCGACCCGATTATATCATCACGGCCCAATTTGACCGAAAATTGACGAAGCAGTTAGTATCATATCCCAAAAAGGGATTCATTAATATTCATTTTTCGTTAGTACCCCAAAGTAAATACACATCTTCGATTCCCTGGGCACTTATTGACAACAATCCAGTTGGGGTTGCCATGCACTGGCTAGACGATATAAATGGAGCCAATAAAATTATTGCAGCAAAAGAAATTGAAATTGGTGTGAAAGATACAGCATTATCTTTGTATCAACGACTGACAACGGCAGGGTTTCGTGTGTTCAAAGAAAATTTTGCCTTGATCTTGAAAAATAAGTTTGAACCAAATGGAGCAGGAAAAGACAACTCCGTGCAATCTAAACAAGAACAATTCGCTCATAGTCGTAATATCGACTGGCAATGGGCGGCTGATAAAATTGACCGGATGGTACGCGCGCTTACATTTCCTGCAACACCCTCAGCCCGAACTTTTTATAAAGATTTGGAGATTGAAATTCTGAATCCGGTAGAAGTAATTCATCAGGAAAAAAACGGGCATCAACCCGGGCAGATCGTTGATATTTCGCCAAATGGTTTGATGGTTCAAACAACGACTGATTGTATATTAATTCCTAAAATCCGTTTAAATCGATCGCTGGTGATGAATGCCACAAAATTTTGCCGATATTGCAATCTGTCGGTTGGTGATATTTTCCAGCAAAACATTTCAATTGAACATTGTACACAATAAATCTTGTCAGAGAAGAAAATATCTTTGCAACCATGCAGCTCGAATGGAACGATTTGCTGCTGAATTGTGATTCAGGTTCAGTATTTTTAACATGGGAGTGGCAATTTAGTTGGTGGCAAACTTTTAAAGGAGGCCACCAATTGTTCATTATAAGCGTACGCGATAGCAGCGGAGAGCTAATTGGGTTAGGCCCGTTTTTTATTAAAAAACGCGTCGGATGTTTTCGCATTCTCTCTTTTATCGGAGGAGATAGCAGTGTTGCCTCCGATTATCTCGATATAGTAGTCAATCGAAATGCAGATTCCGAAATTCGGCAGGCAATACTAAAGTATCTTATAAACCGAAGCCGTGACTGGAATTTGTTAATTTTTTCAAATTTAATTACAGCGTCTCCCACTTATTTGGCTTTAAAGCAGATAAGTAAGATAAATAACCTTGAATGTTTGGAACAACCATGCGGTATCTGCCCTGTAGTTAAACTTCCTGATACTTATGAAGAATTTATCGCATCGTTGGGATCACGAGCACGTCGCAATATTCGAAATTATGACCGTCGTCTGAAAAAAAATCACCAGATTGAATTTATTACCGAAAACCGGAATCCGGATATGATTCAATCACTTTTAAGATTACACCAAAAGCGACGGGAAAAGCTAAATGCATATACGACTTTTCAACATCAGGAATACATTCAGTTTTTAAATGAAATCGTCAGGCGTTTCCACAACAATGGCGCGAACAGATTTTATGCATTCAAGCAAAATGAACATATTTTTGCCGTGTTTTATTTTTTTGAATTTCACAACGAACTTTATTTATATCAGGGTGGATTCGATAACAGCGAACTACCGTCCAACATCAGTTTAATGCACACATTATTTAATTCGTGTGCCCGTGATGCAATTGACCGTAATATACCTGTCATCCATTTTTTGGATGGCGACACAGGATTTAAGCGAACGTTTACCCGGGAAAAAATAATTACCCAACGTATTATTATTGGAAATCGATTGAATCAACAACTTTATGTAAATATTATGTTTTTGAAATTTAAAATCCAAAATGTTTTAAAGCGAATGATTCCAGAACTTGCATGGCAACAACTAAAGCGTATTTTTAAAGGGATTGATTAAAGGTGGTTACGATAGTTAAAAAAATGTGGTTTAATGTTCAATGCAGAGGATTATTTAATTTATTTTTCATAACAATTATACGTCTCTTGCAGAAAGTGATTCCATTTGAATTTCTCATTTTTTTTGAGAAATCACTAGTAAGTCCTGTAGAAGAATTAAGCTCTAAAGCAGAAATTTCTTTTACCTGTGGAAAATGGGACGATATACATAGACTGAACTCAGAAGAATATCAACTATCTGGTTTGGAATCCTATGAATTGAATAATCATCGGGATTATTACATTGGCAGAGCAGAGAAACTCGTTTTTTATGTGTGGGTAAGTTATAAAAATATTTACGATGATAAGATTTTTGATATCGCGCTATCTGAAAACCAGGCTTATATTTATCGAGCGTTTACACACCCGGACTATCGCGGGCTTCGGATATATCCGGCAGGTTTAAGCTATGTGTGCAAACAACTTCAAATGAAAAATATTGAAAAATGCTATATTGCCGCCAGTATCGAAAATCGATCTTCCATAAATGGTATCCATCGGGCTGGTTTTTCAAAAATTGGCTATGCAGTGTATTTTAAAGTACTTAATTATAAAAAATTAATTTTGCCGCGCATGTTACAAAGACTGGTAACACCGTGATTAAAATAAAAATCAACACCAAAATTCTGAATACCCTGATTGTGAATCAATGCAAAACAAAACGCTAACACATTCACCGCATATCGCGCAAGGCATTAAGCTCTTTCTGCTCATTGGTTTCGGCATTTTTATCGGGGTGCTAAGCCTAAAACTCTCATATTATATATTCCTGTTATTTCTAATACCCAGCTTCTTTTTGCTGGCATGGAGCAAAGAAGAATATGGAATTTTGTTAATAATTGTTATCACAGCAAGCGTCATTTCTGAAGACCAATTGCCTGTTTTACATACGGGATTTGGCAATTTTCATTTGGTTGATCTCTATTTATTTTTCAGTTTAAGTTCGATATTTATTAAATATTATCATGGTAAATACAATACTTTTAAAAAAACGCCCCTTGATATATCATTGCTTGTTTTTTTCGGATTTGCTGTATTTTCGATGCTGCTATCAGTCACATTTTTTTCAGTAAGCATCCGAACAGCGTTTAGTGAACTTCGAATAATTACCTATTATTTATCATTTTTTCTTGTTACAAATCTGCTGCGTTCCGAGAGCCAGCTAAAACGCTTGATCCAGGGTCTGTATCTTATCTCAATTGTTGTTGTACTTTTTATGATTGCTCAGGTACTCATTGGAACCGCCATTCGTATTCTCCCGGCCCGCGTTGAATTTTTATCAACAATGGGCAAAACTTACTCCGATACAATTCGCGTCATAACTCCTGGTAACAGTCTTATTTTTGTGATGTTCCTGGTGGCATGTTGTACAATGATTCTGCAAAAATCCAGGCGAAATTTTTTCAACTTTATAAATGTTATCATTCTGGGAATCGGTTTGGTTATTGGTTTTAACAGGAATTTATGGATCCCGGCGTTTATCGCAATGGGATTGTTTTTTATTATCTCACCGAAACAATGTAAAATCAGATTTTTGGGTTTCGGTATAATTATCACGTTCCTGCTTGCCGTTGCAATTGTTTTTGGCTATATATCCGGAGGCAAGTTAAAAAATTATACAGAATCGACATTCATTCGATTGTTTACGATAACAAAGGGCGATGATTTAGTAAAGCAAGACACACTTATCGACCGCATCATTGAAAATCGTTATGCCTATAAAAAAATCAAGTCACATCCAATTTTTGGCATTGGATTGGGCAATAATTATCGAAATGATGTCGAATGGGATCCGAAGCTCAATGCATATATTCATAATGGTTTTTTGTGGATTTTAATGAAAATCGGCATATTTGGTTTTGTCGCGTTTTTGTGGTTCCTGATTGCTTCTATTGTGCGCGGATTTAAACACTGGAATAAAATTGACAACTCGTTGTTAAAAGGCGCTTATATCGGTTTTACGTTGGCGTGTATCGGATTTATATTATCGGCGCTTGTGAATCCTGTATTTATGCAATGGCACTCATCTCCGATTATTGGAGTTATGTTAGGAAGTAATGAGTTAATTAACCGTTTAAATAATCAAGGGACTTGATTGCGAGTTATACTGATTTCATATCACGGGCTGGCAGATTACACAATTGCGCTTGCAAATGCCCTGGCCCAAAAAAATGAAGTGATGCTGATATTAGCGCAAAAAAGCGCCGGGCCATTTTTAAATCACATCGATCAATCGATCTGCAAGTATCTGGTTAATTTTCCAAGATTGCGTAATCCGCTAAATCTCTTTTATACATTGAAAATTTATTTTGCAATCAGAAAATTCAAACCAGATATTATTCATTTTCAAGGGGGATTTATTTGGTTTTCATTCATTTTACCGCTTCTGCTAAAATGGCCGGTTATTACAACTATTCACGACGCCGAGCCGCACAAAGGTGATGAATCATCGAAAAATATGCGTTGGTTTTTGCCCAATTTTCTGGCAACCCGTTTTTCGTCGAAATTAATTGTACATGGTGAAAATATTCGGAATCAATTAGTTTATAATTCCAAAATCTCATCAGAGAAAATTGCAAGTATTCTTCACGGGAATGGGTTTATCCATAAAAAGAATTTAAAGAAGATTAAATGCAAAGACTTTCAGATTTTATTCTTTGGTCGCATTCTTGAATATAAAGGACTTCCCAATTTAATTAAGGCTGAACCATTAATTACCGCGGAAATTCCTGATCTTAAAATTTGTATTGCCGGCGATGGAATCCTTATGAAAAAATATGAAAAATTAATCATCGATAGATCACGGTTTGAAATCTATAATAAATATATTGATCAGGAATTGATGGAAGAACTGTTCCGGAGCAGCAGTCTGGTTGTGCTTCCTTATAGCGAGGCCTCACAAAGCGGAATCATTTCCATTGCGTATGCGTATGCGCGACCGGTTATCGCAACTCGCGTTGGTGCGCTTCCGGAGTTGGTTGAACATAAACGAACGGGTTGGCTCGTTCCGCCCAATAACGTTTGTGAACTCGCACAGGGAATCATTACTTTATTAAAAAATAAAAGGTTACGGGAAGAATTAGGACAAAATGCTTTTAGAAAAGCCAAAAATGAAATGTCATGGGATAATGTTGCCAATCAAACACAAAAATTATATCAATCTTTAATAAAAGAAAAACAGGAAAGATAGCGCCGTAATAAATAAGAATTACAGACAACAACGATTGGGGATATTAGAACGATAGCAAATCAGACGAACATGGTTTTTTTTTACAAGGATTATGGAATTTAATTATGAACAAAAGAATACGAACAGCGATTGTCGGCGGCGATAAAAACGGATTCGTTCGGGGGTTCCTGACGCATTCACATCCGGATTTTGATTTAGTGTGTGTTATTGACCAGAATAGTGCACAGAAAAAAATATTAAGCCGGATTTTAAAAGTACCGGGCTATCAGACAATTGTTGAAGCCATTAATAAAACTCCGGTTGATCTCCTCATTTTTTGCTCCAGGGCGGCAACAAATCAACAAAATATTGATGTCGGATTAGCGCATCATACTCACATCTTTCTTTCGCATCCTGATTGTTGTGAATATTATCAATCGCAACTTATGTTACAACGTGCACAGAAATCTAATATCCATTTCATGTGTGGGCATACATTGCAATTTCGCCCTACTTTTATGACAATGCAGGATATTTTAAACGAGGGTTATATTGGTAATATCACTTTACTCAGAGCAGCTTTACATATTCGGTCGCTCATTGCATTCAGCAATGGCCAGAACGCAGTAACAGCAACGCAATTGATCCGGGCAAATGCAAAGCGTATTTTTCCATTACTAAGCTTAATACTAACATCTCAAGAACAGGTTTGTAGAATACGGGTACAACCAACGGTTAATTGCTCTAAAAATTCCATTGCCACTGTTTGCCGTTTCAAAAATGGCATTAATGGCGTAATCGATTTTTCCTGGCTTTATCGGCAATTTCCGCAGCGAGCTAATTATTCCCTGATTTTTTCCGGGGCCGATGGTATGGCTATCGCTGAACCGAACCATCTTTCACTTCTATTTCAAAAAAAGAACAATAGATTCAATGCCGGCCAGTACGATTTTCATGCTACAGATATCGCGTTATTTGCTGAAAATAAACATCGATTTTGGGGCGTATATAAACAAATGGACCATATTCGCAACGCTATTAATAAAGGGCTGGACACTGAACTATCCTGGGAAAGGGCGCACCGTGTTATCGAATTCATAGAAGGAATGATTCAATCTGTTGAATCCGGTCAACCAATTGAGTTACCGCTTCCATCTAAATCGTATTCAAAGAAAAAATCTTCCTAGCGAATAGCGCAATGCGATTAAAATGAATGAACGACAACGAGCAAAAAAACTGAAAAATCATTCCAAAATTGGCAATATGGCAAAAGGATCCGCGCTTGTCGGAAGCGGAGACTTAATTGGGAACCTTTTCTTCTACATCAATAGCGTAATTATTACGAGAACCATTGGCGCTGAACTATATGGCCTGTTTTTCCTCGGAAATATCATTGCGCTTATCGGTAGCATGATTGCCAGACTTGGCCTCGATTATGCGATTTTACGCTTTGTTGCATTGTTTAAGGGCAAAGACCAGGAAATACGTATTTTTAAAACCGTAAAATCCGCGCTATTAATTTCTGCGATCGCAAGCGCTGCTGTTGTCATCGTTTCTGTGATATTGTCTCCGTTTATGGCACATACCATTTTTCGCAAGCCACAGTTGATCACTGTCATTTTATTTTTAGCAATCGGGATCCCGTTTACAAATATAATCGCAATGGTCGTCAATCTTTTTCTTGGTTTAAAAGAAGTAAAATATAAAGTACTCATTGAAAATCTATTACTGCCTTTAATTAAGTTAATTTCCATTATTCTCTTTTTTCAATGCGGTATGCGCCTTAGCGGAGTTGTGTATGCGAATGTTCTATCTTCATTTGTAGTGGCGGTTTTTTGTTTGGTTCTTATTAATCATCGTTTCCCGCAAATTCGAAAATCCGGGTATGCCGACAAAAAGCCGCTATTATCATTCTCATTACCCATTCTCGGAGAAACAATTTTAAATTACATCATTTCCTGGATTGATATTTTAATTTTAGGTTATTTTTCCACATCCACTGATGTTGGAATTTTGGGTATCATTTATCGGATTTCAATTGTGCTCGTATTTGTTCAATATTCTTTTAATGCGATTTTTTCTCCGATGATTTCAGAACTTCACGGTACCAACAAATTGAAGGAACTGGAACAACTTTTTAAGCTACAAACCCGATGGGCATTTTCCTTAACATTACCTTTTTTAATTTTGCTTATAATGTTTCCAGAGCATATAATGAAAATTTTTGGAGATACTTTTGTTAATGGGGCATTAGCGTTGGTTATTATCAGTATCGGCCGCTTTTTTGATACAGTTGTCGGAGCAAGCGGATTAATGATAATGATGATCGGTAAACCGAAAATTAACACAATAAATTCACTGATAATTTTAGTCATTAAAATAATATTGAATATCATCATGATCCCAAAGTATGGTTTAATCGGAGCCGCAATATCCGCAGCTTTATCGGTTGCTTTGCTCGACATCCTGCGCGTATGCGAAGTATATTATCTTTTAAAGATACATCCGTACAACCGAAAGCTACTAAAACCAATCATCGCTGCTATAGGAAGTATTACTGTGCTTTTCTTAATGTCGCATTTTTTTCTAATCAAATTAATCGATTTTTTTAATATAATCCTCTATTTAACGGTATTTTTTTTGTTGTACTTTGGTTTTCTCTATTGCTTAAAACTGGATGAAGAAGATAAATTTGTATTAAATTCACTTTTTCTAAAAGTGATTAAAGTTAGACATAATAATAATTAAATTATTACGCGAATATATTAAATTGCGTGTAATCTTTGATACGTATTAAAAATAAAGGAAAGCGAACTACGGTTTCGGCTTAAATATCAGGGGGTAACAAATGGTTTCAAAAAAACGAGTGTTGATTATTGGGCTGGATAGTGTAAATCTGGAAATAATCAATCCACTTATAAATGAAAATAAATTGCCGGTTCTGGGAAAATTACTATCTCAATCGGCATTTTCTTCAATGAGTTCTGTCCTGCCAGTCAATGCCGTGTCCGGTTGGACATCATTACTAACAGGACAGAACTCAGGAAAGCACAGTATCTTTGAATTTTTCGATAAGACAAACGGCTCATACAAACGTAACATCATTTCCAGTCATGACGTCAAATCCAAACGCATCTGGGATATTTTAGGTGATCATCAGCGAAAATCCATTGTGATGAATATTCCGGTAACGTATCCGCCCACACCAATTAATGGAATTATGGTAAGCGGCATGTTAACAAAACCGGATTCAATATTCACATATCCGGAAAATTTAACCGACGGGTTGAAATCAAAAAAATATATTATTGATGTGTTTGGTCATTATCGAAATACATTGACAGGTTACATGGAATTAGCGTTCCAAACAATTATTTATCGTCAGCACGCATTTCTTGAATTGATCAAAAATAATGAATGGGATTTTGCGGCGTTAGCTTTTACAACACTTGATCGATTACAGCAAACAATTTATGACCAAAAATCTCAAATTGAGAAAATTTTCATAAAATTAGATGAACTAATCGGGGAAATCGTAACTGAAGTTAATGATGGTAATACCTACATATTGTTAGTTTCAAATTATGGCTATCGCAATGTTACCAAAAAGTTTTTTGTAAATGAATGGCTAAGCGATTTGGGATTGCTTTCCAAAAGCATTAGTACCGGAAAAGCCTCGATCCCGAATCTTGTTGAAGATTATTTTGATTTCAGAAAACAAAAACCTCGTTTAACCGCCCGGCTTTTGGCGAAAACAGGTATTACAAAAGATAACATCCGTTCTGTTGTTCCTGAATTAATTTGTGAACTTTTAAAGAAACGAATACCAACAAAGATCAGAAAGATATTTCCGAAAGAGAATTTATTAATAAACTGGGATAAAACTAAAGCCTATTTCCCCTCTGAATATGTTCATGGAATTCGAATAAATGTAAAAGGTCGTGAGCCAAACGGTGTTGTTGAAAAAGGCTGGAAATACGACCACCTTTGCGAGACCATTATTTCAGAACTTTATCGCTTGAAAGATCCGCATACTTTTGAAAATATTATTGAGCGTGTTTACAGACGAGAAGAAATATTTCACGGACAAAATTGTGATTGTGCTCCTGACATTATTTTTGTATTAAGGGACAACCGCTATTCTCTGCAATCAAATAAAAGAACAAATAAACACTATATAAGCAATGCAAAAGACGATTATCCGGTAACATCAGGAATGGATCCCACCGGGCTGTTTTGTATTATGGGTCCGTCAATTCAAGCTGGCGAATTAGCCAGTATCCCAAGGATTTACGACATTGCGCCCACTATTCTGGAACTCCTGAATGTTCCTGTTCCTGACGACATGGAAGGATCAGTTATAAACTATATTATCGACTTGAAGCAAATAGAATCGACCGCTGTGGCGAAACAGAATATCAATTTCAGAATAAATAATGGGAGCCAACCAGATAAAACCAGGGAAATTGTAACAAAAGAAGTTTTCGTGTAGTGTCAGAACTTTAATAGAAATCGCATAATATTGAGACGGAACAGACAATATATCAATTATCTTCTACTGGCGATCACTCTCATTTCGGTAATTCTGCGGTTCATTCATTTAACCGCCGATACCCCGGTACTACAATTATTCACTGATGAGGGATATAAAACATTTGATGCCCGTAATAAAGTTCTTTTTGATAAATGGAGTGTTGACCCGCACCCCCCATGCTATCTCTATTTACACCCGGTTTTCACTCTTACACAATATTCGTTCATGTCATTATTTGGCGTTGGGTTAATTCAGGCGCGTTTGGTATCGGTTTTTTTTGGATTGGGGATTCTACTTCTTATTTTTTCTCTTGTCAGAAAAAATTTTTCTGGTAGCGCGGCAATAATAGCAGGAATTTTAATCGGTTTCAATTATTATTTTATCATGATCAGTCGAACTGCTGTTATCGAAATTTCTGCAATTTTTTTTATGATGCTTACTGTTTTTACATTTGATAAAACACCCCCTAAACGTCCATATTATGTATTTCTCGCTGGCATCACAACATTTCTGGGAATTATTACAAAGCTATATGCCTTTTTTTTGATTCCGATGTGTATTGTATTTCTCATTTATCGGAAACGCTATCGTGATTTGTTGTTTTATATGACCGGATTTCTTGCCGCGGTCATTGTTTATACGTTTCTGTGGTGTTTGCTAACAAATTTTGACGTGTTCATTGATGTGCTTCGACTTAATATGAGTATTGGCAAACTTGAAATTTTTCGCGACAGCCAGTCAATTATTTCGGCGTCATCTCAAAAAGTGCAACATCATTCTACCAGTCTGAATGTGCTTTTTACTCTTTTACGAAGTCTGAGCGGACGATTTATTTACATTCATCATTTATTTACCATTGCTCCGGGAATTTTCGTTCTATGTTCGGCTTATTTTATGCGAATGGCTCAAAAGAAACGCCGAGAGCGTTTTTCAGACCTTGAAATATTGTCAATCGGCTGGATTATTTTCGGCGGCGCTATTTTAAGTATTGCTAAATATACGAGTTTTCATCATTTAATGATCTTATTACCTCCAATGGCCATTTTATCGACTTCTTTTCTCACACGAATTTTTAATAAATCATTGGGACAAAATGATGATAACCCGGACGAGCTATCTTCGCCTCTGATTTCTAAATTTATAAATATTCTCAAATATGGCCTTTCTATCGGATTTTCATTCATTCTGATCCAGCAAATTTTATACTCAGCGCTTATGGTTTATTTGCAGAAATTTATCAACGGCACACCAATCGTTAATCCGGATGATCAATTTAATGCGTTTGCCTTTCTGTGGTTCATCATTAAAAATGATTCATTTAATATGATTCCGCTACTACCAAGGATCAACGCGTATGAATTTTGGCGCAACGCCGCTGTTTCTATTACCTGTATTACGTCATTGTTAATACTTCCTGTTTTCAAAAATGGCTGGAAAATCAGTCAGTTATCCAGGGCGCTATCGATTGTGGGCATTTTGGTATTTTTAATTATTAATACCTGGCGTTATACAACCTGGAGTCTTTCCCCGCAATATACTCAACTAAACGCATCTAAAAGATTAGGGCAGATAGTAAATGATTCGCAAACAGTAATTGGCGGACAATTCCTGGCGCTGGAAAATTCTGTTCATTTTTCTCATCATCATGAACCTGGCGACATATACCAGAACCAATCGCAATATCTTATTGAATTGGTATTTCATCCGTTAAAAGGACCTCAACTTCCTGACAATCTCCCTGATCGGACGAATGGCAAAAAATATATAGAAAAATTCATCGTTCGAGAACATATCTATCACTTGTATCAGCTTACCTATGCACATTGAATTTGCCTCCGAAAGATAATACTTGATTTCTAAATTTATTTTGTTTACTTTTTTGACAAGATAACCCGATGAACATAATACCATAACGAATGACTCTTACCCATGAAATTGATACTTACTATTATTTTGGTAATGCTTATTGCTATTATCGGATCAGAGTATACATTTATCAGAAAACGAATTCCTCTTGGCACTCGTCATATTTTATTGACAGGAACTGAGTTTATATTCATTGGTTTTTTGTTAGGCCCAACCTTCTTAAATATTCTGGATTCGGTAACAATACGCTCACTGCATCCGCTATTGAGTTTTGGTCTTGGGTGGATTGGTTTTCTTTTTGGGCTGCAATTCGATTTTTCTAAAATTAAAATCTTGCCACATAACTATTTTTCAATTACATTATTACAGGCATTTGTAACACTCACTTTTATTTTTTTTATATTTTTTGGGATATTTATATATATATTCAATCAATCGATTAATGAAGCATTTATTTATGCGTTAACTCTTGCTTCTGCCGGAGCCTGTACCGGTCAGGCCTCTATGGCGATCGTGCACCGGGATTTTAAAATACCGTCCCGGGGTCTGATGAATCTGTTCCGTTACATTGCAAGCGTCGATGCACTGGTGAGTATATTTATCTTTGGGCTGGCGTTATGTTACAGTAAATCAAATACTGTTAATTCAATTTCTCTGAATCATTTGGATTCTTTTATGTGGTTGGGATTATCCATAACACTGGGTTTAATAATGGGGATCATTTTTCATTTGTTAACTTATGTACGGTTAAACCAGGACGAATTGATTTTGATCATTATCGGAGTTGTCACTTTTTCCGCAGGGGTTGGCCTTTATCTACGCCTGTCTCCTTTGTTGATCAATTTCTTTATGGGCATTTTTATTGCAAATAGCACGCATCGTAATGTTCGGGTGTTTGAAATTATGATTCGTGCAGAAAAATCCATTTATATTTTACTCGTATTGTTAGCCGGGGCGACCTGGCAACCGGTTTCAATGGGGTCGGTTGGCTTGATTTTTAGTTACATAATTTCTCGTGGTCTCGGAAAATTATTTGGTGGCTACATTACATCAAAACTATCCCCCACAGGTTTTCATATACCGCCTTATTTTGGTCTGGGTTTATTATCCCAGGGGGGAATTGCGATTGCGATCATCATTAATTTTCAACTAATTCACAACGAGTTCCCAGTCAATTTAATTTTGACTATTGTCATATTCGGGGCATTAATTAACGAATTGATCAGCCCATCCTTTGTACTTAAATTAGTGAGGGAAAAATAATGCCTCGTCTGGTCGGTTTAGCATTTCTGATCATATTTTTATTCGTGCTAATTCAACATACAGATTTTGATTATTCCACTGCTGAAAGCTCCACAATTGCCCTCGGTTTTTTAATATCCTCAGCTTATATCGTCGGACAATGTATCGAACGGCTGCGTCTTCCTAAAATTACAGGGTACATATTAACCGGATTATTATTTGGTCCCTACCTTTTAGAATTTATTTCAAAAGAAACGCTCGTCGATTTGAACTTTATCAATCACATGGCTCTGGCGCTAATTGCATTTTATGCTGGCGGAGAATTACAGCTCAGTCGATTAAGAGCATACCGAAAATCTTTTTCCATTCTCATTGCTTTCCAACTTTTTATCGCGGTGGGAGTTGCAGGTGTACTTTATTTAATTCGTTCCTCTCTTCCTGTTTTCCAGAACTTGAGTGATCTGCAGATACTCGCGTTTTCGATTTTGCTTGGCGTTGTGAGTGTTGCCAGATCACCATCTACTGTTATTGCGATTATTAGCGAAACTCGTTCTGAAGGCCGCGTAACAGACATTGTATTAGGCGTTACTATCGCGCTGGATGTTGTGGTAATCATGCTGTTTGCAATTGCAATTTCATTTTGTGATGTACTACTTGTGACAGAGCAATCATGGAATTTTAGTTTTTTCTTCGTACTGTTGCTGGAAATAATTATTTCATTGGTTACCGGTTTGATACTTGGGATCGGGCTTAATTTTCTCATTAAACGGGTTGATAAGGTTTTACCGATGGCAATATTAACGATTGGATTTGTCGTTACAAAATTTTCTTATTCTTTAGCAAATTATCTGGAACATACACACGAAATTGGCCTTAAAATAGAGCCACTGTTAATTTGTATTACCGCAGGATTTTATATTCAAAATTTTTCACACTATAATAAACAATTTATGATGTCACTGGACAAAGTATCGCTTGTCATTTATACACTATTTTTTTCGCTTACAGGCGCTTCTTTAAATCTTGAAATACTACAGAAAAGCTGGGCCGTTGCATGTTTAATTTTTATTATAAGAACGATTATGCTTGCAGTCAGCACAACAACCGGCGCTCTGGTTTCGAGGGACCCTTCTCCGCAACGATATTTGTACTGGCTTGGATTTGTTTCGCAGGCAGGAGTGAGCCTTGGTTTTGCCCATGAAATAATGCGCCGTTTTCCAGCCTTTGGAATCGAACTTGGCTCTATTATTATCGCCGTGGTTGCAATCGATCAACTGATCGGTCCTATTACGTTTAAATATGCACTTGAGAGATGCCATGAAACAAATGAAAAAGTGACATACCGAACACTTGTAAATCAGAAGACAAAAAGGGCTGAGTTATGAACAAGAAGCTGATTGTAATTATTCTCAACAAAATTGAACTACTGGAGGATTTGTTATCCGCATTGCTCGAAATTGGCATTTCAGGTGCAACCGTTATCGACAGTAATGGAATGGGCAAAATAATAACGACCCAAATCCCCATTTTTGCCGGACTGAGCGATGCATTTCCAGGAACGAGTCCGATGAATAAAACAATTTTCATTGTCCTTGAAGAAAACCAGATCGAAAATGTGGAAATCGTTCTTAACGAAGTGTGCGGTAGTTTTAACGAATCCGGAGCCGGTATCTATTTTTGCGTGCCAATAGATTTTGTGCGTGGTTACAGGAAAGGATATTAAATATTGAAAATTTTTAAATTGATTTCTGCCTACTCTTCTAAATCTGATTCACTATCTTGTTAAATTTTAATCTTATTAAAATAATTTAATATCTAAGTATTGACTTATTAATAAATTATTTTTATTTTAATAATTGTCAGAATAGACTTTCTTTAATACCAAAAAGGAAATGGCACTTTAGCGCAGGTTCCTATTAAATAATATCTTTCTTTCAAAAATTTCCCCTTAATACACCCATTATACAACTTAGTTAACTTTTCATTGGGAGTATTACAATGTTAACAACCAGAAAAACATCAAAAGAGAATGTATTCCCACCTTGTTTGTCGAATAGTGAAGTGTTCCAGCAAATTTTACTGAATACGTTTGACGGTGTCATTTTACTTGAAGGACGGAAAGTGATTTACGTCAATCCCAAATTTGAGGAAATTTCCGGATACACACATTCCGAAATTATGGTAAAATCAGACTTTTCGCAATTAATATACACCGATGACCGTGGCAAAATTGAAACACTATTATCAACTGTGGAACAGAACGATCCATTATACCAGCAAATATTTCGTATTGTAACCTGTAATGAGGAGATAAAGTGGCTAAAAGCGAATAAAGAGACAATTATTAACAATGACGATCGATATATCTTGATCGCGGTGCATGACATTACAGACCATCATTATATGGAAAATCAATTGCTGCAAGCCCAAAAAATGGAATCAATCAGTCAAATGGCCCCTGGGCTGGCACATGAATTCAATAATCAATTAAAAGGAATCCTTGGGCTTTCATCGCATTTATTAAATAATATGCCAAAAGGACACCTGCATCGCAGAGAGGTGTCACTCATAATGCAGGTAGCGGAACAGGCTTCCGAGCTTATCGGCCAACTACTGGATTTTAGTCGAAATGCCCAATTTAGGCCAACGGTTATAAATCCGAATAAAATCATTTCGGAAGTCACTTGTTTGTTCAGCCATACGATTAATCCGCAGATCAGGCTTGAACTTCTGTTATCTCCGCAAATAAAATATATTAAGGCAGATCAAATTCAGTTGAAACATGTCTTGTTTAATATACTTATTAACGGAAAAGACGCACTGGATGAGGATGGACAGATTACAGTTCGCACGGAAAATGCTCAATTTAGCAGGCCGTCAAATTTCGGGAAAGTTACTATTGCTGCCGGAGAATATGTGCATATTTCAGTTCATGATAATGGTAGCGGGATGGATAAAAAAACATTAGACCGAATTTTTGAACCATTTTTTACAAGCAAGCAGGAACAACACGGCACCGGATTGGGCATGACGATCGTTCGGGAAATTGTGGATCGTCACAAAGGATACATTACTGTTGAAACTGAGTTAGGCAGTTTTACGAACATAAGCTTGTATTTTCCGATAACGCTGGAAGAACGCTGCAATGAGGTGGATATATTAAATCTGGATGAAGATTTTATTAAACGTTATTTAAGACCCGAACAGCAACAAAGAACGTATATATTTTAAACTGTTTCCAACAAGAAATAATTAATCGTTAACGATCAAATTTTAATACACATTATTTAAAAATCTCTTGCTTATTTAATAAATATTTTATAATATATTATAATCATTTCTGTTAAGGCAATTCACCACAAAAGTGATAACGCCGTTCATTCGAACTACGTGATTTTTAAAAAATATTGAAATATCTTATTTGAGGTTTTTGAAGACTGTGCACAACTATAATTTTGGTTTTAATAAACAAGACTGGCAAGGGAATTAAACGCGAAGGTGACTTATGAGAAGTACGGTTATTATTAAAGCGATTTCTTTATTTATTTTATCACTACTTATATTTAGTTGTTCATCTGGCAAGGATACGAAAACAACCGAGGATTTATTCAAAAAACTTTCCAAAATACGCCGAATCGGAGAAGAGCAGAATGTTCGTGAAGTAAAATATCTGATTCGGGAATACGAGCGTTCAAATTCTGATGTGGTACGAATTGAAGCAGCAATTGCTTTGGGAAAAATAGGCGACCCACGTGCGATTCCGGCACTGGAGCGAACGCTTCGCATTGAGAAAAAGCAAAACATATTATCAGCAACGGAAAAGGCTTTGATTTCCATTCAATCGAATGTTAATCAGGATGAGAGAGAATCAAAATAATCACTATAAAAATTGAATTGTTTAATACAACCTAAATTTCTAAAATGAATTATAATAATGAAAAAATAGATTTAGTGCCCGTGAAACACACGAAATAGTGCTTAATTCAATAAAAATAACATTTCGTGTATTTTTGTGTGTTTAGTGGGCTACAATTGTATAATAATTTTCTTTTTAGAATTTTCGATACAATATGTATCTTTCATTTCTTTTATGATTAGAACGTTACTTTTAACTTATCGAAGAAATATATTTATAATTATACTCATGAATTGGAGTAATGCAATGCCAAAAGGTACGAAAGACAATAAAAAAGAAAAAACTGTTAAAAAAAATGATACAGTTTTCCTGTACTATACAGCTCGTTTAAAGGACGGTAAAATTGTCGGCTCCAACAAAGAAGAGGATCCGCTAAAAATAAATCTTGAAAAAGATAATGTTCATAATTCAATTCGGCTGCGGCTAGTGGGAATGAAAGAAGGTGAATCCCAAATTATAACAGTCGCCGCGCAAAATGCATTTGGCACACATAAAAAAAAGTTGCTTTATAGAATTGATAAAAAAAAACTAAATGAACATAATCCAAGACCCGGCGATTACTTTAAAATACAAAATCCCAAAGGTGAAATTCAAACAGCAATAGTCTCTAAAGTCAACGATTCTAAAGTAACTTTAGACGCTAATCATCATCTGGCGGGAAATGATATTATTTACGAAGTCGAATTGGTTAAAATATTAAATTAATTTTTGCTTTAACTGATGTTATGAACAAGGAAAATACGAATGCATAAACACTCAAACAAGCCGATAAATGAACAGATCGAAAAAATGTTCCTTGAAGACAGTTGGCGCGTTTTTAGAATCATATCCGAATTTGTTGAAGGTTTTGAAGAGCTGTCACAAATTGGTGATTGTGTTACTATTTTTGGCTCTGCTCGCGCAAAGGAAGGAGAAAAGGATTATGAACTGGCACGGGAAATTGCAAAATTACTGGTGAAAGAAAAATATGGCATTATTACTGGCGGGGGCCCCGGAATCATGGAGGCTGGCAACCGCGGAGCTATGGAAGCGGGCGGAAATTCAATCGGATTAAATATTGATTTACCATTTGAGCAAAAACCGAATCCGTACGCAAATATTCAAATTGAATTCCGCTACTTTTTTGTTCGTAAAGTGATGTTTGTAAAATATGCCAAAGCATTCGTTATTCTGCCAGGTGGCTTTGGTACCATGGATGAGCTTTTTGAATCATTAACGCTTATTCAGACTTTTCGAATAAGCAAATTTCCGGTTGTGTTGGTCGGCGAATCGTACTGGAAGGGATTGATCGATTGGCTGCAAAATTCAGTCTTAAAAAAAAACAAAGTTGGAAAACAGGACATCGAATTGTTCAACGTTACGGATGACCCGGTAAACGTTGTAAAAATTATAAATGATTTTTATCAAGCAAAATAGAATTTGGGATCAGATTAAAAGTCTTATTATTGATGATTCCTGTGAACTGAGGCTTCTCTCATAAAAACGATTATTATAAAAATTCGGTTTAAGATACAAATTTAGAATTTTGGTTTTTTAATTCAGCCTTTTTTACCAGAGAATAAATATTTTTTTATGATCGCTAATTACAATCGCGTAATCCACTCACCTCCGATTAAACCTGCGGAAAGATGCCGCTTAAAATCTCCTTTGTTTCTGTATTGTTTAAATATGAAATATATCACGATACCTCTGTGAGCAAAATCAAATGTCTGGTTGTACAAAAAAATTACGATTTCCTGAAAAATATTTTTGTCAAAGTAGTAAATTGCTGGTATAATAAAACAGGTGCAATAGATGAAAATACTACCAGCAGAGGACATGGTCTGGATAAAAATGTTATCGTGAATTTTGGCAAAATTGTACGAAAAATTACCAGTTGCTCTCAAAAAATAATCAAAAGAAAGATGTTAAAATCGATGCTCGTTAATTTATTATCAATGCAAAATAAGCCGATAACGTGGCAACGATCATAGAAAGCCCCCCCCCAAAAAAAAATCGAAACAGATCGAAATGTACCGTATAACTGCTTCGAATTAGCACCTGAGCGATAACAATGTAGCATGTTTGTATTTAGCTGTTTCGTGCCTACTACGAATAAAGTATTTGATGGCTTTGGAGCTGGTTTGACACAATTCGTATATCAATATAAATATTTTTATTTTATTAGTGATTGAACAAAAACAGCGAAACTGTCATCCTAAATGCGCTGTCTTTTTGGCGAGTGAAGAATCTCATTCCACGAAACTTAGTAAAGACAGGCGCTTATTGGTGTGATCCGCCTCGGCGAATTCGTTTCCTGGGAAGCGGGATCTCCAGAATAACAATTTTTTGAGTTTTCGTTCAGGCACTAATTAGTTATATATATGTAATATAGGTAATCATATTCCATTAATGTTGTTAGGTGGCACGATGATTGCAAAGAAATTTAATTTTATTCGTCATATTTTAAATATATATCAAAATATGAATTGTATATTGACCATCGTAAACAACTCAATCAGACATTCAACTTTGGGAGGCATCGATGCCTAAAACAACAGTGATGGTTGTGGATGATAATGCAGAAATCAGACTATTTTTCAAAAACGTGCTGGACGTTCTGCACTATGATTCAGTTCTTGCCGAAAACGGCATAGAGGCTTTAAAACTTTTTAAGGCAGTCAATCCGGACATTGTATTTCTGGACATTAAATTGCCCTTTATTAACGGGATTGAAATCCTGAACCGAATGCGGCATCTGGACGACGAAAAAAGAATTCAGATTATCATGATTACCGGAAATCATGATCAAACAATTGCCCGCCAGGTAATCGAACTTGGTGCTTATGATTATGTGAGCAAACCAATAGATTTTGACAGTATAAAATTACTCTGTGAAAAAGCAGAACATGAATTTGAAAAAATTAATGAAAAATGTGAAGTCTAATAGCAATCTGCTTTGAATTAAAAACGACTGCGGATACTATGGAAAGCAGTCGTTTTTTAGGGTATGAGTTCCATAACTATTTTCTGAGTGATGCTTTTGAAAACACATAATCGGGAATGTCTGCATTAAACTCAATGGATTCGATGATGAACTCTGTGCCATCACCTGTTTTCAACTCATCTTTAAAAATAACCCGGCTCGCAATCCAGCGATTATCTTCTTTCATCGTTTCTACAACATTGGTTGATTTCAACAATTTTCCGCTTTTCGCGAACCGTTCTTCTTTTAAAACCAAATATCGTTGCTTATCTACCCATACCCGTCGTGATTGATATGCTAAATCTTGCTTTTTACCGGTTAAATCCAGTTTCCAGCATAATCGTCCATTTGTCGTATCTTCGCCGGTAATTGTTGCCGAATACAAATTATGTAACTTTGGGTCTTCCATCATGTCTTCATAAGACAAATCCGACCCCATAACCGATTGGCGTAGTAAATGTCCGGCAATCCGAATAATGCGATCTGTAGATGGAGAATAGGTCCACAACTGATCTTTTAGTTTTAGCATTTTTGTCCCTTTTTCCCGCGCAGGTGCGAGATACTCGGTAAATGATTTTTCAGTACCCAGCAGCCAGGATTTTGCTTCGATGGTACGGCTACCGCGTCGGCTATGGATAATCATTTTTGAGACAACGATTTTATTATCTGCGCTGATATTTTTATCCACCTGCGTCAAAATCTCATCTCCATCAGGTGTTTGCGCCATTAACAGCAACGGGAGCATTATTAAAAACACACTGCATAATTTTTTCATACTTCAAGCTCCTTAAAAAGTTGTGATGTCTGTCTTTTGTAAATCCCGATCCCGGAAATTGCCGTGCCCAGTAACATTGCCAGCAATCCGGGTAAAAATCCGACAAAGAACGCGACAGGAGTAATTCGGGCGCGAATGACATTGGAAATCATCATCGACGCGTTTTGCATCATCGATGATATATCGATTCCTTTTACCTGTAGATAATAGGACACCGCCAATCCGAGCAGCGTTCCCATCGCCGAGCCGATGAAACCGATCATCAGGGATTCGGCGAGCATGGCCCGATAGACATGCCCTTTATTTTCGCCGATTGCCAGCCGCACGCCAATCTCGCCGTACCGCCGCAACCCGCTGATGAGCCCGGCATTCCACAATACCATGGACATCACGAATACAAACAGCGTAATCATTGCGACAAAAATACCGCGGGTCATATCGAGCAGGTATGCGATTCCTCCCCCTTCGCGCAGTGTTTTCATGATCGGCGAAAACTCATCCTCCGGCTGTAGATATTTTTCATTGAATTCAGTGGCGATTGACTGCGCCTGTTTATCGTGATAAATATCATTTTCAAAAAATCCGAAAATCTCTCCCGCACCATTTGGCATGTCCAGTGTGTACTGAATATCAGAAAGATCGGCAAGCATCGCGCCGCGATCCAGCACGGTTACACCAAACCGGAGCGTGCCGACAACAGTGAAATTGCTCATCGTCATTCCGCCAAAAGCAGATGAGCTGATCAGTGTGGCAGTTTCACCGATTGTCACATCCAATTTTTCTGCAAACGTTTCGCTGATGAGAATTTCACCGGAATCTTCGGGGAAGCGTCCGCGCACCAGCGAATTGTTCAGATTCAATATGGTTCTTTCAGGAGAAGTCTTATCGATTAAATTTATCGCCATTCCAACGACAGGTCCCTGCGCCCGTGTCTCCCCGTTTTCATCGGGAATATCAAGCAATCCGCCGAATTGAATGCGCGGCAGCCAGATCATGTCCGGATATTTTTGATTTAAATCTTCCAACAAACTGCTGACATTCACCAGAGCAAGATCGTTCGGCACCTGATCAGATTCACGGGCATACGCCTGCGTGGTTATTTTTAAATGCCCGTTGGAAAAATGAGCGCTCGCGTTCACCATATCATTTTGCGCCCCTTTTATCCAGCAATACCCAAGAACAGTTAACGCGACACCTGTAATGACGACCAGTATCGGGAACAAACTTCGGGAACGGTCGCGTAATAAACCTTTTAATAAGAATTTTATCATGACAATTTTCCTCTCAATGCATCAGTCGGTTTCAATTTTGCGATTCGACGGGTTGGCAGGTAACTGACAATAGTCGTTACGATCAGGATGAACACTGTAGTGCCGAGAACAAGCCCGGTGCTATACATCGGAAATATCTTTTCACCAATAGCAAATCCGTACTCATCTGTGGACTGTGGCAATCCAATCCCCTGTTTTGCAAAAAAGATGAGCAACGGCACGCCGTAAATTGCCGCGACAACCGCAGCCAGCGCACCCTGCATCGCACCTTCTGTTGTGAATAATTCGATGACTCGCACCCGTGTCATGCCCAGCGCCATTAGCGTTCCCATTTCCTTACGCCGCCGGAAAATCGAAAGCACCTGTGTATTGAAAATCGCCAGCATTGCCAGAAACAGCAACATGGCGTACATAATGGAAGCACCCGCGGTTTTCGATTTTACCATTTCCTGAATATCTTTTAATAAATAGTCATGGGTTTTAAAATTCCACCCGGCAACACTTTCCGGGTCCGTTACATCTTTGCTAACAGTAACAAGAGTTGCCTCGTTTTCCATTCTTGTCATCTGCCGCAGCTTTTCCAACGGCAGCCAGATTTGTCCTGCATCCACACTTTGTACGGTCGTTTTCATAATTTGTACGATTCGGACATCCACAGCATCGAACATGCCATTTTTATCTCTCCAGCGAATTGTCAGATAATCGCCGATACGTAAATTCGAACTTTCCGCCATCCTGGTACCGATAAGGGCTGGTAGTTCCTCGTCTTCATTTTCAAGAAAATACGATGGTAAATTGATAATGTTCTGTTCCGGATCAATCCCCTTGAGCAAAATTGTCTTCATACGGCCATTTGGATAAGCAGTTCCCTGGGTGATTAGAATCGGTTTTGCCTGTTTTGCACGGATCAGGTTTTGCAAATCCGCGGGCAATTTTGCATGCGCGTCCTGTAATGACAGCGGATCGTAAGGATCGTAATTTTCGTTCCAATACTGACCACCGCCGTATTCCGTATCTATCATTGTTGTGACGACCTGGGCGTTCATGCCATTATATATCCCCTGCGTCCAGATGATGAACACAAATGCAAACGACAGAACGATCACGTTCAGACAGGTGCGCAGCCCGGCGCCGACAATGTTTTTGTATGCAAGTTTGAATATTATCATTTTTTGCCTCGATTCTTAAGCTTTAATTTTTTCGTCTTTCACCACTTTCCCGTCAAACAATGAAATTTTTCGATGCAAATATTGAATAACTTTCTCATCATGGGTTGAAAAAATAAACGTTGTTTTTAAATCGCTGTTCAGTTTTTCCATCATTTGCAAGATATTGTGAGAATTTTCTGCATCGAGGTTGGCAGTGGGTTCATCTGCCAGAACAATTTTCGGTTGCTTTACCATGGCTCTGGCAATTGCCACCCGCTGGCACTGCCCACCAGAAAGCTGCGCTGGTTTGGAATCTGCCCGGCCTTTTAGATGAACCCATTCCAGCGCCTTCATTACCATTTCTCTGCGCTCGGAATCGCTTTTGCCCAACAGCAGCAACGGGAATTCCACGTTCTCAAATACTGTGTAAACCGGCAACAGATTAAATGTTTGAAAAATGAATCCTAAATGTTCATTTCGCAGTCGTGCCGCCATTTTATTGGATAACTTTGAGATATCCTGTCCCAACGTTAATGCGCTGCCGCTCGTCGGTACATCCAGGGAACCGACGATATTCAGAAAAGTTGTTTTGCCGGAACCACTGGGACCTACGAGCCCTGCGAATTCACCCTTTTTGATTTCTAAATTTACATCTTCAAGGGCAATTAGATTTTGTGATCCCATCGCAAATGTCTTTGTCAGATTTTCTGTCTTTATTAAAACCGAATTTTCCATTTTTCCCTTCCTGTTCGTTTATGCTCAAAACAACCCTTCGAAGGTTCGGGACCTTCGCACGGGTAGCAGTTCAATGATTATATACAACCATAATTTGAAATCCCCTCCGCATCATAAACAATTGCTGCTGCCCTGATTGTACGAATAACTGCTGCTCAGGATTCCAAAATCCGAGTAAATGAATGCTCCAATTATCATACGTCCGGGTGATATTGAAAAACCGGTAAAACTGTTCGCTCTGCCAGTCATAATATAAAATCCCCGCGAATTGATCCATAAGTCCCGGCGGATAATCAAACATCAACGCAGATAATTTATACGATTTTCCTGCTCCGGTAAATTTTTCAGAGCGATGCAGGAGGAAATGCTCTCCTGAAAAATGCAGCCCGTTTCCCACATCGAAAGTATAATCCGCGCCGATAGTGGCCAATTGCTGATATTCCAACGAAATATAGGGATTGTCGTAATGCGACAACACGCCCTCGAACCAGAATCCGATACCATAATCCCATTTTCCGTCCAGAGCGAACCGGTTTTCCGTATGTCCGTTTATAATTGATGCTTCTGGTAGAGATAATTTTCGATGATGCACCGAGAAAGCAATTTCACCATTGAGCAACGGCATTTGAAATCTACCGCCGAATTCCGGAGCATCTTTTTTGGGCGAATAGAATTCCATACCCTTCGTTTCGTTATTGCTGTAAAGTCCCCACAACCAGATATTGGCGTTATTTAAAAAATAGTATCGCAACAGCAACGCATATACGCCATCAGTAATCTGTAGCGGATCGCGGGGATCGATTCGATCAAACCACATTAACGGGCGCATGAGCATCGCGGCGCCAAAATTTATTTTCTGCAAGCCCAGCCGCGCTTCGAAATTGGCAGCGGAATAACGCGCCCACAATCTGTAAAACTTGATTTCGCCGTCTGATGTGACGTTATCCCGCGAATGAACTTGCCCGAATCGATATGCATTCACCGAACCGACGAAATCGACAGTCTGCGCATTCCCCACCTCCTTTGCAATCATTAACTCCGGCAGATAGCGAATCCCGACGTAGGTTTCGGTGTCTGCATTCCGATTGATCATTCCCCATCCGGAAAGCTGGCCTTTTAGCCCGGTAGTCTGCGAAAAAAGCAATGTGTGAATTAATAAAAATGAAGCTAAAAAGTAATATTTCATTATCATTCTCCGTTATATGGAGTGCAGCGAGTGCTTCGCTGCTATCAAAATCCCAAGATTTCGGAAATCTGAACCATGGAGATCATACAGAACGGATTTTAGCGCCTCGGCGCTATGCATTGACACAGTCAATTCGCTTCATAATGCCGCGGCAAAATGCCATAAAAAAAGAAATTCATTACTTCGGATGTCAATTCGCTTAAATTAGCGAACATATCCAGCAGCTCGTCATCCTTCGTCCAATCCGTCATCTTATTTAAAATATAAATAATCAGCTCCGGTTTCAACTCTGAGCGAATTTCCCCTTTCGCCTGCGCCAGTTTCAAATCGTTCGTCACCCGATTGATATTCTCCTGTTGCAATTTTAGTATAAACGCCTGCACCTCGGGAACCGGATTCTGCATTAAATCGCTGTACAATTCTCTGGAGTAGGATTCTCCCTGCTTGATTTTCATCCGGATTAGTTTTTTAACCTTTTCCGAAAAAGGCATGTCACCCCGCATGATTCGCTGATATTCGGCTATCGCCGCGTCTGTTTGCTTTTCGATAATATACAGGATCAACTCGATTTTATTTGAAAAGTGCTTGTAAAATGTCATTTTGCTCACGTTCGATGTCTGGCAAATCTCTTCAATCGTCACCCGACTAAATCCAAAGCGCATAAATAAATCTGTTGCTGTTTTTACAATCTGCTGAAACTTGGTATTCCCCTCGTTTTTCATTTTTTACGAACCTCACGCTGTTTGTTTTGATTTACGTTTTATGATAATTAATACATAAAACGTATATTTCTTACATTTTGTTTCATTTTTTTAAAAAAAGTTTACAATCACTAAAATTTCGATTGACCTTTTCAGGATTTTTGTGTTATTTTAAAAAATACGGCTGTTAGCTGTTAGCCGATAGAACGGCTGCTGTTGGCTGTTAGCTGTTAGCCGATAGAACGGCTGCTGTTGGCTATTGGCTGTTAGCTGTTAGCCGATAGAATGGCTGCTGTTGGCTGTTAGCTGTTAGCCGATAGAATGGCTGCTGTTGGCTGTTGGCTGTTAGCCGATAGAACGGCTGCTGTTGGCTGTTGGCGGTTAACTATTAGCCAATGGACAGCGGCTATTGGTGCCTGGCTGTTAGCTATCAGCCGAACGCGGTAAACTGAAAGCCATACTAATAGCCAATAGCTAACAGCTAATGGCTATTAACTAATAGCTGCCTTTTTCAACTTTATAAAGGAAAAAAAGAATGAGAAATTTTAGAACTCTTACTATTTGGCAAGAAGGCATTTCTATCGTAAAACAAGTTTACCGGTTATCAAAATTGCTACCTGCCGAAGAGAAATATGGATTACGAAGTCAAATTTGCCGTGCTGCAGTATCCATACCTTCCAATATTGCTGAAGGTTGCAGCAGGAACAGTCAAATCGATTTCAAGCGTTTTTTGGAAATTGCTTTAGGTTCCTCTTACGAATTAGAAACACAATTAATCATCTCCCAGGAATTAGCGCTGATTCCAAAAGAAAAAGTTTGTTCAATGATAGAGCAGATAAACAAAGAACAAAAAATGATAAATAACTTAATTGGTAAGCTAAAAGCTAATAGCTAAAAAACAGCTATTGGCATTTGGCTGTTAGCTATTAGCCATTTGAAAATCATAAAGGAATCAAGCGGTAAACCAAAAGCCAACAGCCAACAGCTAAGTAACTTAATTGAAAGGAATCACTGTGAAGCCAATAGTCAGAATTGTACTCATTTTTGTCATTGCCCTGAATGCAAACCTTTTAATTGCCCAGCAGGATTACAACTGCTTCTCGATAATCGCCGGGAAAAACGCAACAGTCGACGGCTCGGTCCTGTGCGCGCACAACGAAGATGATTCCGGTGAGCAGTTGGTCAATTACTACAAAGTACCACGAATGAGCCATGATCCCGGCGAGACCATCACGCTGTCGACTGGCGCTGTGATTCCACAGGCGCCGCTAACGTGGAGTTATTTATGGCTGGAAATGCCGGGGATGCATTTTTCCGATAGCTACATCAACGAATGGGGGGTAACCATCTCGTCGGATGCCTGTCGCTCGCGCGAGGAAAATCCGCAATTAACTGACGGCGGCATTAAATACTGGCTGCGCCGGCTGGTGGCGGAGCGCGCACGCACTGCGCTGGAGGGTGTTAAGATCGCCGGAGCATTTATTGAAAGGCTGGGCTACGCCTCTTCCGGGCGCACGTATGTCATTGCCGATCCCAACGAGGGCTGGATGCTGGCAGCTGTCAATGGCACGCACTGGGTCGCGCAGCGTGTCCCGGATGACCAAATTGCCGTGCTCCCCAATTACTACACTGTCGGAGAGATCAATCTGGCAGACACCACAAATTTTTTAGGATCAAGAGACATTATTGACTACGCAATTGAGCGCGGATGGTATAACCCGGAACGAGATGGTGAATTTCACTTTGCCAACGCCTACTCCAATGAAGAATCTGCCCGGTCGCCGGTGAATGTTCATCGTATGTGGCGCGGGGTTAATCTGCTTTCTGAAAAAAAATATCAGATCGATGATGAATTTCCGTTTTCATTCAGACCATCTGAAAAAATCGCGCTGACCGACTTGTTTCAGGTTCTCAGAGATCACTATGAAGGGACAGAACTTGATGAATCCAGGGGGTATGAAAACGGAAGCCCGAATCTGCTCACAGACCACCCCATTTGTGACGAGACCACACAATATGGTTTCGTGGCGCAATTGCGGAGCTGGTTGCCCGTAGAGATCGGCTGCGTTCTGTGGCTGGCGCAGCGCCGCCCGGATAGTCAGGCGTTCATCCCGTGGTATTCTGGAATTTCGAGTATTCCTGAAAATTATGCGTATGGAGATTACCAGATAGCGCTGAATCTTCATTTCAATCCGCCGGACTATTATTATGAACGATCCGGAGAACATGCGTTCTGGACGTTCGTTTCTCTGGCTGAAAAAGTGGATGAGAATTACAAGGCATTGATGCCAAAAGTGCGTTGGGAATGGGCTGTTATCGAAAAAACTGCACTTAAAAATCAGCAGCAATTTGAAATGAAATTACTGGACGTTTGGGAGGCAGACAAAGG